>DAOPPX010000137.1:0-12458 GCA_035358715.1 Verrucomicrobiota bacterium | reverse complement strand
TACGCTGGCCTTGACCGCAAACGCAAGGCCCGGTAGATGCCCGGAAGACATGCCCGTCCATAAACAAGTTTAATGGTGAAGAGGGTGAACCCCATATTTACTAACTTGTAAATAGTGGTGAGGTACTACGGTAGTGAGACGGGGAGAGGACGGACCGGCCATGCGCCCGGCCCCGCGTAAACGCTGAGCGACTTTCTGTCCGCGCGCGGAACGGGCATCCATGCGCAGGCGCAGCGCAGTTGCGGCGACTCAGATCGCCTTCTGGTACACCCGTTGAAATCCTTTTCGCCCACCCGCTCTATACGGGTCCAAGATGGTGATCCCCTGCTTGCCGAAATGCGCGGTGACGGGCGCGCCTTTGCCGGCACGCAGGTATTTGAAATTCAGGTCGCGCACGATGCGGGCGGCGTGAACAATGGCCACCGTAATTCGCGCCTCTTCCGCCGTCGGGTACAGGCCGGCCACGCTGGCGCGGCTGGCGCCAAAGAACTTCACGCGGCAGATCGCCGCCAGCCCCGCCGTGAGGCTGTCAATACCATAGCCGACATAGACCGCGGAATCGTCCGGACGCTTCACGTCGCGCGTGAAATGGTTGTTCGCGGTGCGGCTGCCGCCGCCCTGGTGCCACCAGCGCAGGCCGCGGTATTGCTGATCACTCTCCACCTTGCCGTCCGTGCCGACGATTTCGTGGCCCTGGTTCACCGGCCCCTCGAAATCGGGCGGAGTGATCCAGTTATTGTGAAAGCTGATGCTCATGCCGTTGGCGAAATCCACCCGCACCTGCACCGCGTCGTAGGCGTTGATGCCCTCGCGCACCAGCCGCCGCTTCTGGCCGACCGCGGTCAGGGACACGGGCTTGCTGCGGTAGTAGTGGTAGATCAAATCCACCCAATGTGTGCCAACGTAGCTGAACGGGTCGCTCTGCGCGGCCCACTTGAAGGTGCGGGTCGAGACGTGCAACGGCTCCTCGAGGTAGGCCGCTCCGTAGAGCGGCGCGCCGATGCGCTGCCTGATCTCCTCGCGAATGCGCACGTGGTCCGGGTCGTAGCGCTTGTGCATGTCCACCGCGACGATGCGGTTCTTCCTCCGGGCCAGCTCGATGATTTGGTCCGCCTCGGCGATGTCCAGGCACATCGGCTTTTCGGTGATGACATGGACCCCGGCCCGCAAGGCGGCGAGAATGACTTCCGCGTGCAACGGGTCCGGCGTGGCTACCGCCATGACGTCGAGGTTGGGAAATTCGCGCAGGATGTCCCGCCACGGCTTCCGGCCGGCGAACGCCTTGGGCGCGTGACCTGTCCAATGCTTGAAGTTTCGTCGGGCGCGGCGGGCGGATTTCTCCGTATGCGCGGCTACCGCGACCAGTTCGAACCTGATCGGCGCGAAGTCTCGCGCCCAGCCGTCCAGCCCCACCCGCCCGAGTTGTGGGCTGAGCCCGGCGCGCTGCAAATCCGCGTAGGTCCGCGCGTGCACGTCGCCGCCGAACATCCCGGTTCCGACCAGTGCGATTGTGACCTTTTTGTCCATTTCCAAAGCAGGCCGGGCGTCCCGCCCGTCCCGCGTTGCTCGTTGCTGAATGTGTCGCGTTGACCAGGCGGGCGCAATCCATTTCGCCACCGCACCCTGGTTCGCAAAACAGTCCTGCGGGGGAGTGGCCGGCCTACTGATTCTCCGGGGCGCCAAGCGTCTCCGCGTGCCAAGACTTTCGACTTTGGTCTCCGGGCTTTGGCCTCTACCATGCCATGGATGATCGGCACTGCCCTGAATGTCGCGGGAATCCTGATCGGCGGCGTCGTCGGCCTGGTGCGGCGCAAGCCTTTCTCGCCGGCGCGTGAGTCCTTTTTGAAGGTTGCCCTCGGAGCTTTCACGGTCTTTTACGGCCTGCGCCTGACGTGGGTTAGCCTCAACGGGTCCTTGTGGCAAATACTCAAGCAACTCCTCATCGCCGTGCTCGCCCTGATGCTGGGGAGACTAACCGGGCGTTTGCTGCGCCTGCAGAAGATGTCAAACCATCTGGGCCGGGAGGCCCGGGAGCGCATCGCCGCGACCAAGCCCGCCGACCCGGGCCGTCTGAGCGATGGCTTCAAGACCTGCGCCGCGCTCTACTGCGCCGCGCCGCTGGCCCTGCTCGGGGCCTTGCAGGACGGTTTGAGCGGATACTATTACCCGCTGGCGGTGAAGGCAGTTATGGACGGGCTGGGCACTATGGGCTTCGCGCTGTTGTTTGGCTGGGGGGTGCTGATGTCGGCGCTGCCGGTGCTGGCGTTTCAGGGCACGATCACGCTCGTGTGCGCGCAGTATCTGCGGCCGTTCCTGGAAGCGCACGGGCTGGTGGATTCGGTAAACGCCGTGGGCGGACTGCTGGTATTCTGCGTGGCGCTGCTGATCTTCGAGATCAGGCGGATCGAGGTGACGGATTACCTGCCGGCACTCATCTTCGCGCCGCTGCTGACATTCCTCCTCAAGTAGGACCGGATCAGCAAGCATGCGCGAGCTTGAATTTGCTGGGCAAACGGACCCTGCCGGCTAGACTCTCGCGCATGAACAAAGTGCGCTTGGGCATCATTGGCCTGGGGAACATCGGCCAACACCATTACGGCTACCTCAGCGCGGGAAAGGTGAGCCGGGCCGAGGTGGTCGCCGTCTCCGACGCCACGGCGGCTAAGCTCGAACAATACAAGCCCCTGAAGACGTTCACCGACGGCGAGGAGCTGATTCGCTCCGGCCTGGTGGATGCGGTTATCATCGCCACGCCCCATTACCAGCACACGACGCTCGGCATCGCCGCCCTGAAGCAGGGCCTGCATGTCATGGTCGAGAAGCCCATCTCCGCACACAAGGCCGACGCGGAGAGGCTGATCGCCGCGCACAGGAAGAAGCCCAAGCTGGTCTTTGCAGCCATGTTCCAACTGCGCGCCGAGCCGCGCTACCTGAAGATTCGCAAGCTGATTCAGGACCGCAAGCTGGGCGAGATTGTGCGCATGAGCTGGATCATGACGGACTGGTTCCGCACCGAGGCCTACTATGCCAGCGGCGGCTGGCGCGCCACGTGGAAGGGCGAGGGCGGCGGCGTGCTGCTCAACCAATGCCTCCACAACCTCGACACCATGCAATGGCTGCTCGGCATGCCGGCCCGCGTGCGCGGCTTCTGCCAGCTCGGCCGCTTCCATCAGATCGAGGTCGAGGACAATGTCTCCGCGTACCTCGAATACCCGAACGGCGCGACCGGCACGTTCGTCTCCTCCACCGGCGAGTCCCCCGGCACCAACCGCTTCGAGATTGTTGGCACGCGCGGCAAACTGCTGCTCGAAGCGGACAAGCTTACCCTGGTGCGCAACGAGTCAGACATGATCGAGTTCAGCCGCACGGCCAGGCTCGGCTTTGCCAAGCCCGAGGTCTGGAACGTCGAAATCCCCTTCGGCCCCTCTCCCAACGGCCACGCCGTTCTTATGCAGAACTTCATCAACGCCATCCTCGACGGCGAGCCGCTGATTACGCCGGGCGCGGAGGGCATTTATTCCGTCGAGCTGGCCAATGTGATTCTCTATTCCTCGCTCCTTGGTCAAACGGTGGAGTTGCCCATGGACAGCGCGGACTACGAGAAGAAGCTGAGCCAATTGATCGCGGCATCAAAGGTGGAGAAGAAGGTGGTGGCAATCACCAATGAGGACTTCACGAAGTCCTTCAGGAGGTAACTATGAAATACATGGGCATCGGTGACGAAGGCGCCAACAGCATAGACGGCCAGATTCTGGCCACACAGGAACTGGGTTGGAAACTGCTTGAGCCCCGGGGCGTCGAAGTCCCCGGTTTTGCCAAGGCCAACTTCCACGACATTCCGGACGAGGCCTTCGACCTCGCCGTTCGCAAGCTGGAGGCGGCGGGCGTTGGCGCCTACTGCTTCGGCTCCACCATCATGAACTGGGCCAAGAAGCTGGGCGACCCCTTCGACATCACCCTCGCCGAGGTCAAGCGCGCCATCCCGCGCATGCAGCGCGCAGGCGCCAAATACGTACGCATCATGAGCTTCAAGCCGGGGGATGATGAGTGCACAATCCCCGCCGAGGTCTTCCGCCGGGTGAAAGAAGTGACGGATCGCTTCCTCGATGCCGGCCTCCAGCCCGTCCACGAGAATTGCATGAACTACGGCGGCATGAGCTGGCAGCACGCCCTCGAGCTCCTCGACAAGTGCCCCGGCCTCAAGTGGGTCTTCGACACCGCCAACCCCATCTTCAATCCCGACCGTTCCAAGCCCAAACCCTGGCCCAAACAGGACCCGTGGGAGTTCTGGACCCACGTGCGCGATCACGTCGCCCACATCCACATCAAGGACGCCACCTGGAACCCCGCGAAGAACGACGCAGACTACAACTGGCCCGGCGAAGGGCGCGGTCAGGTGCGCGACATTCTCAAAGACGCCTTGTCGCGCGGCTACGACGCCGGCCTGTCCATCGAGCCGCACATGGTTGTCGTCTTCCACGACGCCCAGTCCAAAGCCGCCAACGAGGACGCCATGCGCCAGAACTACGTCGAATACGGCCGCCGCCTGGAGAAGATCGTTGCTGAGATCAAGGACGAGTTGAAGCGCGTCTCACCGTAGCCTCGCCCCAGCCCGGCCGCATACACGAGCGGGAGGCCACCTTGAAAACCCCGCCGCGCTTCGAGGACTGTTGCAGGCCACGGCGGCGGAGTTCTGGCTTGTCCCGGTAATCCAAGGCCTGTCACCTCGTCTTCCGCTGTCTGAAGGGCTTTGCGGGCGCCGGCTGGTCGGTGTCGCGAGTGACTTTCACGTGCAGGACGCCCCGGCTGTCGAACCACAGCGGGTCAAGCGCGAGAAAGCGGCGCCAGTTCACCTCGGTGTTCCACTTCTGGTGGTAGAGCATCCAGAGCTTCCCGTCCGGGCCTTCCACGACACAATGGTGCCCTGGCCCCGACACATTGCCGCCGCGCTGGGCGATGGGATTGCCGGCGTACTTCACGAACGGACCGGTGGGCGACCTGGACGTCGCGTAGCCAATGCCGTAATTCGGAGAGTCGGCACCGGAGCCGGAGTACATCAGGTAATACATGCCCTTGTGTTTCAACATGAATGGCCCCTCCGTCACCTCGCCGCTGCGCTTTTCCCAGTCCTGGGTTGGACGGATGACAGGCACCGGCTCGCCCGCCTTGCGTATCGGATCTGCCATTGGCTGGGCCATGATCTTGAAACCGCCGGTCAAATCCACGTAGTAGAGAAAGAGCCTGCCGTTGTCGTCCTGGAACAGATGGGCGTCAATTGAGTGCGTGGCCAGCACTGCCTTGTCAACAAACGGGCCGAGCGGGCTGTCCGCCACCGCCACGCCGATCTGCTTCTCCAGCGGACCGCGCCTTGGCCCGCCGATGTTGTCCGTGTAGTAGAGGTAGAACCTGCCATCGCCGCGCCGGTTGTGAAATACCTCCGGGGCCCAATCCCCGCCGCGCGGATCGCTAAACACCCGACCCTTGTTCTTCCAGTCCACCAGGTCCTCGGACACGAACACCTCGTAACCGCGACCGTCGGTGGTCGAATAAAGGTAATACTGGCCGTCAAACCGCAGGACGAAAGGATCTGCAATCTCGCGCTCGGGCAGCAGCGGGTTGCGGTAGGTCTTGACCGGAGCATGCGCCGTAATGGGCCCATGTTGAGTGCAAGCACAGGGCAAAGTCGCCAGCGCAGCCAGGGCTAAGACAGTTGTCAGCGTCTTCATAAGGGGGGTGACAATAGACGATGCCGTCCGCCGAGGAAAGCATTTGACGCGCGTGCATCCACGCAATCGGCGGGAGGGCGAGCGTCCCCGCGAGCCGGAACGTCTCCGGAAACTGGAGGAAATCAAGGCTCGTGGGGACGCTCGCCCTCCTCGACCTCGAGGTTGTGCAATCGGTGTCTAATCGCGCTTCCCCGCCGCAATCGCCTTTGCCTCGTCCTCCAGCCAGTTCCTTACGTTGGCCGTGATGAAGGTTGGGACCTCCTGCCGCTCGATCAACCCCAGCTTCAAGTCGGCCAGCGTGTAGAACAGCGCCAGCACCTCATCCGTGTATGCCCGCGCTTGTTCCAGCCGCGTGCGGGCCTCGTCGAACCCGCCTGCGCGGCGAAGACGCTGGATTTCACTCCGCTGGCGGTGAACCTCCATCAGTCGTTCGGCGAGCGTGTGCAGCTTCTCGACTTTGCCAACCCGGTGCGCGAGCGGTTGATCATTCGCTGCGAGATGCGTTGCCGGCTCAAGCAGACGCTTGCGCTGCTCGGCCAGCTTGGCGCGGTCCTGGTCGCGTGAATCGCCGCGGATGCGGTAGCACAGTTCGGGCTCGCGGGCCCAGGCCTCGAGATACTCCGCCAGCAGCGGCCCGGCCTCCAGACCGAAGTAACGCCGCGCGTAGTCTTTCAGCAAGTCGTAGGGGCTGAGCGAGAAGTCATAGAAACAGCGGCCTGCCAGGTAGCCGTTCAGGCCGTGATTCCACCAATAGCCGCGCGGCCACATCAACATATAGACCGAATCAATCTTCTCCTGGCGGAAATAGCGTCTATCGCCTTCTATGGCTACCGTGAATGGCGACATTACCCACGGCTCGGCGAAGTTATCCGTGTAGTACTGGCAAAGCGTGATGCCGCCCCGCGCGGCGCGCCGCCACTTGGCGAGGTTGTCCTTGCGATCATAGCGGGGATCGTCGTAGCCCATCGTGTAGTTGCGGCCCCAGTGCGCCCAAACCACGCGCTGTCGCGGATGAATCTGCGCCGCTTCCGGCGGATCGGTCATCGGCCCGTAGCCGCCGACCGTCTCGACCAGCAGGTCTGGCCGGCAGGTTTTGAGCCGCTCGATGACCTCGCCCATTAACAACATCAGCAGGTTGCTGGCGCCGGCTTTCTTGCACGGCTCGCATTCGCAAGCCTGCCCGCCGTCGAACGGCACCAGGCAAAGGATGTGGATTTGCCTGGCCTGTCGGGCGAAGGCCTCGACATTGTCTGTGAACTGCTTCCGCGCCTCGGGGTTCGACCAGCAGAACTGCGCGCCCGCGAAGGTCTGCGGCACGCGCTTGCCGTTGCGCAGGCCGAACCACTCGGGATGGGTCTTCAGGTAATCTTCGCCCCGCAGCAGCAGATTGAAGCAATGGGCCGGCCCGTGCAGCAGCAGGTCGCGGTTCGCCAGCTCGGCCAGCAGGCCGCCCTCGGCGAGCTGCTGGTATTGGATATCGAGGGATGTATGCGTGTCAGCCTGCCAACCCATGGCGTTGTAGCGCGCCTTCATCGCCCAATCGAGCTGCCTGAGGGCCGGGGCGGCCTCCATCTCGAAGAACCATTCACTGCCGTTGCAGATGCGGTATTTCATCGGGGACGCCGCCGCCCACGTGCGCGCGCGCAGCGAGAGCGTGGCCCGTTCCGGCACGATTTCCGGGTCGGCGGCATCTGCCGCAGGGTAGAACCAGCGGCAGCCCATCCGCTCCAGCAGTTCATAGACGCCGTAGATCACCCCGCGCGTGTTGTCTCCCGCAATCACAATCCGGGCCGGGCTCTTGCGGGTCGCTGGTACCACGGCAATCGCATACCCGTCATAACCTGGCGCGGACGGTGGCAGCGCCGCGCGGTCATCCGGCGACAATTCGCGGCGCAGGCCAACGGCCAAAGCCGGCTTGCCGCGAGTCCGCTGGACGATCGTCAGCTTGCAGCCGCTGATCTGCCGGACGTATTTCTGCAGCTCTCTGGCCGCCCAGTTCACACCCGGCGACGCCGGCGGCGGGCAGACAATCCGCCAGTCGCTCTTGCCGTCGGCAATAATGCCGACCACCTGAGGTTGTGCCTGTTCCGCGGCCACTGAAGTCGAGACTGTGCTCCAGCCCAGCAGGCACACCATAGCCAGCGTTCTCATAGGGCGCAGACTATCACTCGCCTTGCCGGCATTGCACGCCGCGATTTTGCGCGCGCAGCAGGATAGCGTGGACGCGGTCGTGCCGGAGCGCGTCGGTTCCCCGGCCGGCGGGCTCACCGCGGGATTCGTGCCATCGCTGTGCCCGGGTTGCGTGATGGTTGACCTCCGCAGGATTTCTCGCCACCTTCTCTTCATGCAGAACACTGGACCGCTGCCCCAATTCCTCGAGGGCCAAATGCCTGCCGCGCTGCACATGTTGGAGCGCATGGTTGGCATTAACAGTTTCACCGGGAACCGCGAGGGCGTGAACCAGCTTGGCCGGTTCACGGCCGAATGCTTTGCGCCCCTGGGTTTCACCGCGGAGCATGTTCCCTCGGCCAACCGGGACTGGGGCGATCATCTGGTGCTGACGCGGCGCGGGCGTTCGGAAAAGCGCGTCGCCCTGATCTCGCACCTCGACACCGTCTTCCCGCCCGAAGAGGAGGCGCGTAACAACTTTCGCTGGCAGCTCGAGGGCGACCGCATCTTCGGCCCCGGCACGCACGATATCAAGGGCGGCTCGGTAATGATCTGGCTCGTGCTTTCCGCCCTTCGGGCTCACGCACCGAAGCTGTTTGAGGACATCACATGGAAACTGATATGGAACTCCTCCGAAGAATGTTACTCGCCTGATTTCGGCGATGTGTGCCGCGCGCACTTCGGCGCTGGCACGCTGGCGGCGCTGGTCTTCGAATCCGAAGGGCGCGCCGGCAACACCGCGCGGCTGATCGTGGCGCGCAAGGGCAGGGGGACCTGGCGGGCGACGGTCAGCGGACGCGGTTCGCACGCGGGGGGCAAACACGCTCATGGCGCCAATGCCATTGTCCAACTCGGACGCACGGTGCAGCGCATCGCCGCCCTGACGAACTATGAGCGCGGCCTCACGGTCAATGTCGGCACGATTTGCGGCGGAACAGTCCTGAACCGTGTCCCGCACGAGGCCGTGGCGGAGGGGGAGTTCCGCTCCTTCACTTCAGAGGTCTTCACGCAGGCCAAAGGGGACTTGCTCGCGCTGGCCGGGCCGGGCGAGGTGCACAGTCCAGCCGATGGCTATGCCTGCCAGGTCCAGATCGAAATCCTCACCGAATCCGCCCCCTGGCCGCGAAACCCGGGCACCGACGGCCTGTTCCAGCTCTGGAAGCAGACTGCCGATGAACTTGGCCTGGCGTTGAACTCCGAGGAGCGCGGCGGCCTGAGCGACGCCAACCTCATCTGGAATGCGGTGCCTACGCTCGACGGCCTCGGCCCCTGGGGCGACAACGACCATTGCTCCGAACGCAGCGCCGACGGCTCCAAGCTGCCCGAGTTTGTGGAGGTGAGCTCTTTCGTCCCCAAAGCCGTCTTGAACGTCGCCGCCATCCAGAAATTGTGCGAGGCCTGAGACATGACTGGCACGCGCTCCATCCACAACCTGGCCCTCATCGGATTCATGGGCACCGGCAAGTCTTGCGTGGGCCGAATGGTGGCGGATGCGTTGCATTTCACCTTTCTGGATACCGACCATGTCATCGAGGCGCGCGCCGGGAAGAGGATCAGCGACATTTTCGCCCAGGACGGCGAGCCGGTCTTTCGCGAGTGGGAACGGCGGATCGTCGAGGAGCTAACCCGGCGCGATAAGACGGTCATCGCCACCGGGGGCGGGTTGCCGGCCGACCCGGCCAACCTGGCCAGCCTCAAGACGCATGCGCTGGTGATTTGCCTCTGGGCATCGCCGGAGACGATCTGGGAGCGCGCGCGCGGCCACAGCCACCGGCCGCTGTTGAACGAGCCTGATCCGCTGGCAAAGATTCGTCAGCTCCTGGCTGTTCGGGAGCCCTGTTATCGTCAGGCGGATGTCCTCGTGAACACGGAGATGCGCTCGCTGCGCGAGGTCATGCAGCACGTGCTGCATCAGTTCCGCATGGCCCAGTCAGCCCACCGATGAAGCAGGCGCTTCGGCAGCGGGCGCGAGAGTTGGGCTTCGACGACTGCCGCGTCACCGCAGCCGGTCCGCCGGAGTCCTTCCCGCGTTTCAAACAATGGCTCGCCGAAGGACGGCACGGCCAGATGGCTTGGCTCGAACGCACCGCGCGGGGGCGAGCCGACCCGCAGCAGGTGCTCCCGGGCGCCCGGAGCATCATCACGCTGGCGGCCAGTTACCACGATGCCGGCTCGGAAGCCGGCACCGTCGCCCGCTACGCCCGCTTCGGCGATTACCACGACATCCTGGGCGAGCGGTCGAGGGCGCTGGCGGACTTCGTGAACCAACTGGGCGGTGCCGGCGCGCGCTCGCTATGGTATGTGGATACCGGCCCGGTGCTTGAGCGTGACGTGGCCCAACGTGCCGGGTTGGGCTTCATTGGCAAGCACACCAACCTCGTCAGCCGCCGGCTTGGCAACTGGTTCTTCCTCTCCGAGATCATCACCACACTGAGCCTGGAGCCCGATCCCCCGGAGCGCGCCCGCTGCGGCTCCTGCCGCCGCTGCCTCAACGCCTGCCCGACTGCGGCGATAACTGCCCCCTTCCAACTCGATGCGCGGCGCTGCATCTCCTACCTGACGATTGAATTGAAGGGGAGCATCCCCCTCGAACTGCGCCCGGCAATCGGCAACCGCATCTTTGGCTGCGACGAGTGTCTGCTCGCATGCCCGTGGAACCGCTTCGCGCGGGAAGGACAGATCATGAAGGCACATGCGCGCCCCGATCTTGCCCAGCCGGATTTGCTGGAGCTCTTGACCTTGGACGAAACGGGCTTCAAACGTTGCTTTGCGGGCACGCCCATCTGGCGCGCGCGGCGTCGCGGCCTGCTGCGCAACGTCTGTATCGCCCTGGGCAACACCGGCGACGAGCGGGCCTTGGCCGCCCTGCACAAAGCGGCCAATGACGCCGAGCCCCTGGTGTCGGAGCACGCCCGGTGGGCCGCCGGGCAAATCAACGCAAGGACTTGCCCCTTTTGCGTCCGAGCTGGGCAGTAACCGGGACAGCGAAATTGGTTGCGCCGGCTGAAGAAGTGCGGTCCCATGCCTTGGCCGGACAATGCGTGAGCCGCCCGGGGGCGGCGCAACGCCCGTCATTGTCCTGCGCACCACATGTCAACCTGATGACCGGGAACCTCGAATTGCGTGTCCATGGCGACGCCGCGCGCCCGGCGCTGATTTATCTGCCGGGACTGCACGGCGACTGGACGCTGGTCGGCGGTTTCCGCCGCGCGGTCGGCGGCCGGGTGCGATTCGTGGAAATGACCTACCCGCGCACGCTCTCCTGGTCGCTGGCGGACTACGCCCAAGCCGTCGAGGCGGCGCTGGCCGGGCAGGGGATTGCGCGCGGCTGGCTGCTGGGCGAGTCATTTGGCTCACAAGTTCTGTGGAGCCTCGTCGCGCGGAGCCGGTTTCAAGCCGAGGCGCTGATCCTGGCCGGCGGCTTTGTCCGGCATCCGATGCGCTGGGGCGTGCGTCTGGCCGAACGAATCGGTGGCGGCCTTTCGCTGGCCATGTTGACGCGCCTCATGTTCGGCTACGCCAGGGTGGCGCGCTTCCGCTACCGCCACTCGCCTGAAACGCTGGCCGGCCTCCACGAATTCATTGCGCGCCGGACGGAACTGGATCGCCAGGCCGCTGTCCACCGCCTGCGGTTGATCGCACACAACGATCCCCGCCCGGTCGCTCGTCAAACCACCGTGCCCGTTTACGGTCTCACCGGCCTGGTTGACCCAGTCGTGCCGTGGTGCTGCGTCGGCCCCTGGCTGAAGCGCAACTGCCCCAGCCTCCGTGAGTACAAAATACTGGGAGGCGGAGACCATAACGTGCTGGGCACGTCTCCCCAAGCCGCAGCCGACCAGGTGCTCCGGTGGATGATGCTCACACCCCAGTCGCCGTCGGTCCCGTCAGACGAGCGTCGTGCCGCGTCGCCCAACAGCGGCCGCTGCGGCGGCTGATTGTGGCTACTCCATACTTGTAAGCATACAGGCGCTCGCCCCGGCCATCCCCAGCCTCACCAGCCTCCGCAGCGCCCCCAATAAGCCGTGTACAAGGGGTGTACCAGGGATGCTCGCCGGGTGCCCACGCTCCAGCCCCTCGTGCTCCTGCCGTGCATCCCTTGTGCTCCCCTTGTACACGTCGCGGCGGAGCGGCGAAATGGCCTTGACGGGGGCCAAGGCGGTCTCCGGGGCGGACGGGGCTTTGGACTTCGCAACTCGCGCCTTTCCAGTGGCTTGCTGGATGACAGGCTCGGTCGGAGGCGGGACAATCGCGCTGTGCGACCATTCCTGGCCTTTCCAGCCGTTCTTTGTCTGGATGGTGACGATGAAGACCTTCTGTCCGGGGACCGGCTGGCCAAAGCGGGCGGTGTAGAGCGCCGTGATGTCGCATTGGCCGCCAGTCGCCGGTCCCAACAGGCCCAGGTAATAGACCCGACGGTGTTTCATCCGGCCCGCGCTGCATGGCGGCTGCCCAAACACCATGATGTCTTCATTGACCGTCCCGACGTTCAGCAGCAGGCGCACGCCCTCTTCCGCGTCGTTGACTATCTCCAGCCCGGCGACGGGGTTGGGGCTGAACACGACC
>DAOPPX010000136.1:0-12648 GCA_035358715.1 Verrucomicrobiota bacterium | reverse complement strand
CTCTAACCCGGGGTTAGAGGTACTACGGTATTGGGACGGGGGTGGGACGGGCAGAAGCGGGCGGGGGGCCGGGGAACGGTGGGTGCGGCTGGGCGGCAGGGCGTCTGCCTGGAGGCGGCACCGAAGCGCGCGAATTGACTCCCGCCACCCAGCTCAACCTGCCAACGTTAACGATACAGGAAAAGGGGCGTGAGAATGTCATACTCTCACCGAGCGCTGTTCGCCCTCGTGAGGGCGGTGATTGATTCTCGGGCGCCTGGCCTTTGCGCCCGGCGGGCGTTGCTACCGGTTCTTGGCCGGAGCCGGGGCGGCGACCGGGACCTCGAGTTTGACCGTCAGCGGCGTCTTTGGGGCGGTGAGCAGGTTGGTCACCCGCCAGGAAAGGTCCAGCCGGCTTATGGCCGCGGGGAGCTTGCCGAGTCCGCGCACCTCGACGAGCGCCGTCTTGCCTGCCCAAAGTGTGATCCTCTCGGGGATGGAAACGCCCTCGGGCTTGGCCGCCCGTTCGAGAAGGAAATCCACGCTGGAGTCGTTGTGTAGTTGGAGGAGTGTTCTCTCCCGCCGGGGAGCCGCGTTGGGCACCTGCACCGAGCCCTCGAACAACGGCGTGAGAAAACGCGCCTCGCCGAAGATTTTTCCGGAGGCAAGCACCGCCGTGCGCCGGTTGAACAACGCTTCCTTAATAGACTCCACGGTGCGTTCCCGGGCAAAGACCAGCGTCAGCGGACGCTGCCCGCCGCCCTGAACATTGTAATCCAGGTTGATGGCCTGGTGAATGTCGGTGTTTCCGAGAATGGGAAGGTTCCTCGCAATGGCCCATTCGTACGCCTCCGGGTAATACTCCCCCCCGTTGATGATTTCGATCCCGTGCATCAGGTCTGCCTCGAGGATCCGCGTGTGCTCGGGGAACCACTGCGCGCGCTGGTCAACGAGTTGAGCCGCCCAGCCCGGGTGGTTCCACATGATATAGGCCCCCTGCTTTCGGGCGGCCTGGAGGGCGTCGAACCAGTCGGGAACCGCAAGCGCGTTGGCATCGCTCAGGAAAAGGGCGTTTAGATGGCCCGGCGGCATCTGGCGCGTTA
Organism: Verrucomicrobiota bacterium; assembly: GCA_035358715.1. Lineage (GTDB taxonomy): Bacteria > Verrucomicrobiota > Verrucomicrobiia > Limisphaerales > UBA8199 > UBA8199. The sequence goes on along the minus strand of DAOPPX010000136.1, from coordinate 11,566 downwards.
TTTCCGCGCCCCGGATGACCAGGACATTCAGGTCGGCCCCGGCCTCGCGCGCGATCTCATAGGAGCGGTTGTGATTGGTGGACACGTCCGCCTTGAACCGCTGGTACTCGATGTGATCGGTGATGGCAATGGCGTCCAATCCCTCGCGCCAGGCCTCTTCCACCCGCACCGTCGGCCAAACCAACCCGTCCGAGAACACCGTGTGAATGTGGAAATCACACTTGAGCGTCACGTAGCCGGGCAGGTCCGGCAGCCGAATCGGCGTGCGAACGCGCAGCGAAACGTCCTGGGCTTCCGCCCCAGTGCCTAGAGCCGCAAGGCCCAATGCCAGTAGAAAAGTTTTCCAGATCATCCGACTACCCTACCGGAGGTCGTAGGGTCCGGGCAATCAAATCGCACTCGAAATCCAAGGGGGAACGCATCTCGACACCGCGACCGGAGCGCCGACTTGCAGTCGGCTTTGCGTGACCGAAGACCCGTCGGGCCCGCTCGTGCCGACGGACATTCTAAGCCGACTGCAAGTCGGCGCTCCGGCCCAGGGCGATTCGGCGACTGTGGTTCTGACCAGATGCGCCCCGAGGAGAAGAGCCTCGATTACAGTGGCAAAGACGACGAAGAGGACAATTGGCGCTCGCCCGCGCAGCGTCGAGCATGTGCGGGCGCGCCCAAGGCAGATTCCAGCCTACAGCGCCCCGGCTACCAGGTCGCCCACCTGCGAGGTAGTGTAACCCATCTTGCCCGCGGCCAGGCTCTTCACCTTCTCGCGGGTGATCTTGATGACGGCGTCCTCGATAGCCTTGGCGGCTTGGGTCTCGCCCAGGAAGTCCAGCATCATCTGGCCGGCGCAGATCGCCGCCAGCGGGTTGATGACGCCCTGGCCGGTGTACTTGGGCGCGCTGCCGCCGATCGGCTCGAACATGCTCGTGCCTTTCGGGTTGATGTTGCCGCCCGCGGCGATGCCCATGCCGCCCTGCACCATCGCGCCCAGATCGGTGATGATGTCCCCGAACATGTTGTCGGTCACGATGACATCAAACCACTCGGGGTTCTTCACAAACCACATGGTGGTGGCGTCCACGTGGGCGTAGTCGCGCTTGATATCGGGATAATCCTTCTGCCCGATCTCGTGGAAGGCCCGCTCCCAGAGGTCGAACGCGAAGGTCAGCACGTTGGTCTTGCCGCAGAGCGTCAGCTTCTTGTCCTTGTTCCGCTTGCGGGTGAACTCGAAGGCGTAGCGCAGGCAGCGCTCGACGCCGGGCCGCGTATTGATGCTCGCCTGCAACGCGACTTCGTGGGGCGTGCCTTTGTAGGTGAACCCGCCCGAGCCGGTGTAGAGCCCCTCGTTGTTCTCGCGCACGACCACAAAGTCAATGTGCTCGGGCTTCTTGTCTTTGAGCGGGCAGAAGCGTTCGTCGTAGAGCTTGACCGGGCGCAGGTTGATGTACTGCTCCAGCTCGAAGCGAGTGCGCAGCAGGATGCCCTTTTCGAGAATGCCGGGCTTCACGTCGGGATGGCCGATGGCGCCGAGCAGGATGGCCGGGAACTTGCGCAGCTCGGCCAGCACGCTGTCGGGCAACGCCTCGCCCGTGCGCAAATACCGGTCGCCGCCCAGGTCGTAGTCCGTGTAATTGAGCTTGAGCTTGAACTTCTCCGCGGCGACGTCGAGGACCTTGACCGCCTCGCGGACCACTTCCGGCCCCGTCCCGTCGCCGCCGATGACTGCAATGTTATAACTCTTCATACGTAAAGCTTGTTTGCGCCCCGCGCTTTTGGCGGGGAGGGCGAATGCTAGCCGGTTCCGGGCCGAAGGCAAGGAGATTGCCTATTGCATTTCATGCCGTGAAATGATTTATTCCACGGTATGAACAACATCAAACCGCGCTGGCTGGCGCGGAACCTCCAGGCGGCCCTCCGGGTGCTTCCCGTCAGCGTGCTCACCGGCGCGCGGCAGACGGGCAAGACCACTCTGACCAGGTTGTTTGATCCCGCGCGCGCGTATCTTACGCTGGATGACCTCGGCGTGCTCGATCAGGCCGCGCGCGATCCGGATTCACTGCTCTCGGCGCGTCCGCTGACCCTGGACGAAGTCCAACGGGCGCCCCAACTCCTGCTGGCGGTCAAGCGCGCCGTGGACCAGCGCCGCCGGGCGGGCGACTTCCTGCTGACCGGTTCCGCCAACCTGCTGCTGCTGCAGCGCGTGGCCGACACGCTGGCCGGCCGCGCGATTTATCTGGAACTGCCCCCGTTTTGTCCCGCCGAGTGGCAGGAGCGCAAGAATGCTTTGGCTCCGTTGGATCGTTTGTTTGCCGCCGATTTCGATTGGCGGGAATGGCCGGACGAACCGGGGGACTGGCCGGCCTGGTTGCTGCGCGGCGGATTCCCGCCAGCCTTGCAGATTGACTCCGAAGCCGATCGGGGTCTGTGGTTTGCCGCTTACATTCAGACCTACCTGGAACGCGATTTGCGCCAGTTGAGCGCTGTCTCCAGCCTGCCGGATTTCCAGCGCCTCATGTCGCTCGCGGCGCAGCGGACGGGCAAACTGCTAAACCAGGCCGACCTGGCCCGCGATGCCGCGCTGAGTCATCCCACCGCGCATCGCTACCTGAATCTGCTCGAAACCGGCTGCCTGGTCACCCGCCTCCGGCCTCTGACCACCAACCCAACGGCCGCGCTCGTCAAAGCGCCCAAGTTGCTCTGGACGGATTGCGGGCTCGCCGCTTCGCTTGCGGGGATTCAGTCCTCCGCCGCCTTGGCACAACGCGCCGATGCCGGCTTCTGGCTGGAGCAAGCCCTGTTCCAAACCCTCCAAACCTGGCGCGCGCTTCAACCACAAAGGCGCAAGCTGCATTTCTGGCGGGACCGCGCGGGGCATGAAGTGGACTTCGTTCTGGAGCAGGACGGCCAGTGGGTTTTGCTGGAGTTCAAGATGGGCAGCCAAGTGACGGCAAGTGACACTTCCGGCCTTTGCGCCTTTCGGGATTCCTTGAAGCGCAAGACCGCGCTGGTGCGTGGTGTGGTGCTGCACGCCGGCAAAGCCCGGCCGCTCGAAGCCGGCAATTTCGCTCTGCCGTGGGGGTGGATGGTTCCCAAACTTGAATGACGCCTGCGTGGGCATCTGCATGATCGCGGGCCTGACCATCTCCGGCCAGTCCGGGTCCAGCTACGTGCTGAAGTACACCACGGACGCCGGCAACACGAACTTCGACACCTGGACACCGCTGGCGACGAACACCCTGAACGGCAACCCTTGTTACTACGCGGACTGGGGATCCTGCAACGAACCCAAGAGGTTCTACGGTGTCAGACTGGCACCGTAGCGAGTTGGACGGATAATCAGGAACATCGGGCCGGGCTCAGTCCCGGCCCGTTTGCTCCTGGGGACGCGGCGACGCGAGGCGCTGCGAGCCTTACCGCTGGCGGCTGGGGTTCCCGTTGTTGCGCGAGCTCGCCGAAAGCGGTGTCAGCCCCGTTCCCCGCCAGCCACCGCACTCTCGAACTCGCCAAAGGTGGTGGTGTCAGACCTTCCTGAAGTAGAAATCGTCGCGGGAAATGCCGAGGTCCTCAATAATGTCCGCGATGATGCCGCGGGGCACGTCGCCGGGATGCCAAGCGAAGGTAATCAGCCGGTCGGGGTGAAACGGATTGGAGTAGTGGCGGTGGCTGCCCGCGGAAGTTCGCACCAGCTCACAGCCGATTTCACGCAGTCGGCGCTCGAGTTGCCGGCAGTTCCGGGATGGGTAATTGCCCATGCTTAGGCCGCGAGAATGAACCTGTCTCGGAACGGGGCCGGGATCGGGCGCCCGGTTTCGAGCAGGGCTTCCAAGTGAGCTTTGGCGGCTTCCTGGAACCTCAGCAACGCTTCCCCGCGGTCGCCGCCGTGAGCGTGGCAGCCGGGCAGCAGCCTGGACTTGGCAATCCAGACACCGTCTTCGTCCTTCCTCACCTGGATCTTCGCAACCGGAACAATCATTGCTGATGAACACTATGGGATTCTGGAGCGAAGGTCAACTGCGGCGCTTGGGCAGGGCGGTTTCGGGCCAACAGCCTGGGTTCAACAACGAAAGCACGAAAGCGCGGGCCGGGTTCTGGTGCTTGATTGCACAAATAAGCGATAGACAGCCCGCCGCGTGGGGGCACGCGGCCTACACGAGGTTTGTAGGCCGCGTGCCCCCACGCGGCGATATCGCTAATCTCTGCAAGCAAGCACTAGCAACTCCTGTCGTCTATGCTCTGCCAGGGCGACTTGGGAGCACGTCTGGACCAGCTCCGCGACGTCGGCTTCTTACGACAGTTGCTTGAGGCGCTCGACTTGCTTCTGGTCCGCGGCGCCGCGCCTGGGCGAGGCGCAGGTCGCGACTACTTCTCCTCCACGGTCGTGTCGTATTTCACCCCATCCGGCACGGGCACAGCGACCGGCACGGTGGTGCCTTGCGCGCCTTCGGTGCGGCGCGAGGAGTCCACCGCGACGAAGGCGGTGAAGGCGGACATCAGGCTGTAATCGAGCGCAACCTGCTTGACCTGGCGGGACAGGTCCGGGTCCGGCTGGCGGGTGGATTGGTCGGCCAGGGCGGTGATCTTCATCCGGGCCCATACGCTGGGCAGGCCCTGGTGGGTGGCAGCCTCCGCCGGGGTTGTGGGGATGACCACCTGCATCGGCTGGTCGCCGACCCGGCCATGGACGCGCACGCCGGTGTCCTGATTTCCGGCGAACCGGCCCGTCAGGATCACCGGGCGCCCGACGAACAAGTCCGGCAGCGCGCGGGGGAAGACCTCGCTGACCTGGAGCCCGCCCCAGTCAATCTGGAGATCAGTGAGCGCCGGATGGCTGATGCGCTCGAAGAAGTCCTCCATGATCCGCGCCGCGCTCTCTTTGAGCCCAAGATAGGCCACCGCGCCCCGGCCGGCCTTGCCCATGTGATCCATCAGGTAGCGGTTGACCGAGGAGCCGATGCCGAAGCTGAAGATGCGGGAGGCGCCGAGCCGCCGATGAATCTCGCCAAGAATCTCAGCCTCGTTCCCGATGTAGCCGTCGGTCAGGAAGCAGACGAAGCGCAAGCGTTGCGGGTCGTGCGGGAAGTCGAGCGCGGCCTTGATGCCTTCGATCATCATCGTGCCGCCCTCGCCCTGAAGGGAACTCAGGTAACTTAGCCCCCGCTGAACGTTTTCCGCCGTGGCTTCCAGGGGCGCATCGCCCAACCGGGAGGCGGTGATCGAGAAGGTGACCAATTGGAACGAATCGCCCGGCCGCAACAGGCGCAAGCCGCGCGCGACGGCAGCCTTGGCCTGTTCGATCGGACGGCCCGACATGCTGCCCGAGCAATCGAGCACGAACACCAGTTCCAGCGGTTGCCGTTTCAGCGCCCCCAACTCCTCCGGCGGATAGAGCATCAGCGTGAAGTAGCCGCCGCGCTCGTCGCGGTGCGTCAGCAAGCTCGACTTGATCCGCTGGCCGGCGACGCGGTAGCGCAAGACGAAGTCCTTGTTCGGCAGGCTGTCGGTAGGATTGAGCGTGACCACAAGCCGCTCCGGGGTCATGGCTTCCGAGGTCACTTGGTGCGTCTTGCACTCGAATTCCTCGATCGGCACGCCGGCGTCCACTTCGACCTTCAAGGAGATGTCGTGGCCGGTGCGCTCGCCGGGGCGGAGATAGTGGATTTCCGTGCCCTGGCCGGAGATGCCGGTGGCGCCGCGCGCCACGGCGCCGATGCCGTTGGTCAGCCCGGGCGGATTGAAGCGCGGCCCGACCACCATCGGGAACACAAACTCATACCAGCCGTCCGCGTAGTCGAGCGTGTGGAAGTATTTGATGTTCACGTCAATCTCTTTGCCCGGCTCGATGTTGGCGACGGATTGGGTGAACACATTGGGGCGCTCTTGCGTGAGCAGCGAGGCGACATACCCCTGCCGCCGGGCCTCCCGGTAGATTTGCTCGGCCTCCTGGCGCTCGCGGATGATGCCGCGAATCCGCCGCTCGCCGATGGTCATGATGAACTCGTTGACCGCGGCGTTGTGCGGCAGCGGGAAGACATACACCGCCTCGATCTTGCTGGAGTAGGGATTCAGAAACTGCTGGGTGACTTCGACCGCGCCGATGTAGCCGCTGACGGAGGCGCGCACGTCGGTGTGCTTAAGCGGCATCGGCACCTGTTTCTCCTCGATTTTGGCCATGAGCGCGCCGCTGCCGGGAGCTTCGTCGGAGGGCGCGACGGCGTCGCCGCCGCCGCGGGCGAGAATCCAGAGCTCATCGCTGTCCGCGGGGAGGGCCGCGAAGGCGGAACGGGCGTCTTTGCGCAGGCCGGAGAGAAGTGGTCCGCCATAGCCCACAGCCCGGGCGTTCAGCAAAGGGCTGGTGGCTCCGGACTGCTTCTTGGCGCACCCTGAAGGGAGCACCATCACTGCGACACAGAGCGGCAGGGCGAAGCAGAGAATGCCCCAGAGCGCCAAAGCGCCCGAGCCCGGTAGGGACGCGTTCCACCGCGTCCCATCATTCTTCGGCGAAGTCAGGGACGCGGTGGAACGCGTCCCTACCGGCTGGCGTTTCGGTCTAGGTCTCATGGCATCTTCCTTTCCATAAAGCTGGCTTGGGCAGAGATTTTGGTCCCCTGCGCATCACCGACGGTTTGAAACTTCAGCTCGAACCGGGGCGGCTGCGTGTCCGTGGTCTGGTAATGAACCGTCGCGACGCGAGTCTTGCCGGTGGGCAGGTCGGCGACTGCGGCGGTGCTGAAGCTGGCGAGGATCACCCGCTCGTGCTGCATCGCCTTGGGATCATAGAACGGCGGTTCGCGAAAGGCGGCCGGCTCGCCGCCTTCGATGCCGACGATCCTGGCGACGCCGTTGGTGGCGGCGAATTCGAGCTGGTAAGCGGCCAGCGGCGTGCTTCCGGAATCCACGTAGATATCCACGGCGCCGAAGCGACTGCGGCTTTCCTCAGGAGCCGGTTGCTGCGCCAGAAGCCCCGCCGCCAGGCCAAAGCAGAAGATAGTGAGCCACCTCTTCATAGGAGTGCGTCTTGCTCCAGTTTGACCGCCCGCGCGGCAAGGGCTGCCACGTCGCGGTCATCCACTACCCCATCCTTGTCCAGGTCCAACTGCAGGTCTGGGGTTCCCCCCTGCTTAAGTTGCCGCGCCAGGGCGAAGGCATCCAGAATATCCATACGGCCATCGTGGTTGAGGTCGCCGCCAGCCAGCGCGGAATAACCGGCCGGCTGCGCTCTGTGCCGATTAATGAGCTGCGGCAACGCCGCCAGCAACACAATGGCCGCCGCCGCCGCCCACGGCATCCACCGGAGCCACACAACCCGCTCTGGCCGCGGCTTCTCCAAATGCCTCCGCGCCGCCCGCAGCACCGCCTCGTTGAGCGTCGGCGGAATGAACAGTGGCTCCTGCGGCAGGCGCTTGAGCGCGGCGACCAGCCGGGCCGGAGCTTCGACGGCTTCCTCGGCGTGGCGCTGGTTGTTATCCGGCTTTTGCATGTTCATAAGGTTAAGTGCGCGCGAGGGGCAAAAGGTTCACGGCTCGAAAAAAGTCCGGGTGCGCTCGTCCTGACGCAGGGTCTGGAGCGCGTTGTGCAGGCGCGATTTGACGGTGCCCAGGGGGATTTCCATCGCCTCGGCGATTTCCGCCAGGCTCAGTTCATCCACGAAGCGGAGTCGCAGCACCTCGCGCTGCTCTTCCGGCAGGACGCCGAGGACGAGTTGCAGGTCAGCCGCCTCCGTGTCGGCGACGGGGGGCGCGGGCGCGTGCTCGAGTTGCTCCAGTTCGGCCGGCGTGGCCTGGTAACGCGCCGCCTTGCGCCGGGCGGCGATGGAAAGGTTGCGCACGGCCGGGTAGAGGAAAGTCTTGAAGTTGGCGGTGAGGCGGAAGCCGGGGAACTTTCTGAGGACGTAAAGGAAGGTCTCTTGCAGCACATCCAGCGCGGCATCGCTGTCCCCGGTCAAGCGGCAGGCCAGCCCGCTCACCCAATCCCGGTAGCGGTAGTACAGGACCTCGAAGGCGGCTGCGTCGCCGCGGTTGATGGCGGCGATCAGCTCGGCGTCGCTGCGTGAGGTTTCAATGTCGTGATTCGCAGTCACCCCGGCGGCCCGGCGCTAACTCCGGCTATGGTTCCCGGCTTTGCGTCCCGGCTTCAAGTCATTAAGTGCGCCAGGAGGTGAAAAGGTTCACGGAGGCAAGCACTCTGCGGGCTTACCGCAACAAGTCGCTATGCGTGACAGTCCTCACAAGCCCAGGTCGGCGAACAGCTCCTTCTTGCTGCCAAACCGCTTCACGTTCTTGCCCGCCCTGCTGGCGGACTGTGTTCGGCAGCGCTGTCATTGGCCAGTACGACGATGGATGCGGGCGTATCTTGCGTGGGCTCAGCCTGGTCATCCATTGCCGTCGGCGAACCTGCTTGCAGGGTGTTACCCAAAACCAAACCCCACGGCAACCGCCAACCGCACCAGCATCGCGAGCCGGCCAATTCCCATCACGGCGTCACCAGCCGATAAAAGCGCCGGTTGAAGTTGGGCGCCGAAGCATCGGTAAATGTCACCGTGCCGCTGGCGTTGGTCACGGTGCCAATCGCCAGCCAGTCGAGCAGGTTGCTGGATCCCAGGACGCGATAGACATCCCCCGCCAAACCGTCCACTGTCAGCCGCGCCTGCCCGTTTGGCAGATAGTCCACGCCCGAGAACCTCATCGGGTAGAAGCCTGGCACCAGCGCCAGATTATGGCCCCCCCCGGAACTGATAGCAAAAACGCTGTGAAGGCAGGGAGGTATGTTGGTCTGGCCGAGATCACCGCGGCCCCAGACCGCCAGCGTGCCATCCGCCCTCAAGGCTAGGCTGTGGCTGCCCCCCGCCGACACCGCGACTGCGTTCGTGAGATCCGGCGGCACGTTGGTCTGTCCGTAAGCGTTGTCGCCCCATGCGACCACTGTGCCGTTCGACCTCAAGGCCAGGCAATGATAACTGCCGGCGGCAACTGCCGCGACGCTGTTCAATCCCGCGGGCACATTCGTTTGGCCGGTGTAATTGCCTCCCCAAACGACTACCGTCCCGTCGCGTTTTTTCGCCATACAGAACTGGCCGCCGCCCGAGATGGCAACGACATCGGCCAGTCCGGCAGGAACATTGGTCTCCCCGTAACGGCTCTTTCCCCAAACGAAAACAGTGTTGTCGCTCTTCAATACCATGCCGCAGTCCCAGAGAGCGGAAACCGCAATGATATTCGTCAAGGCCTCGGCTGTGGCTTTCAGTCCATAATCGCCGTCCCACCCCCACTCCTCCAGTGTGCCGTCCCGCTTGAGGGCGAAACTGGTGTCCCATCCCGCGGCAACCGCAACCACGTTGCTCAACCCTGCTGGCGGGTTGGTTTGCCCATAGCTATTCAGGCCCCAGCCGACCACGGTCCCATCCGTTTTCAGCGCCAGACTGTGATCGATGCCTCCCGCAACTGCCACTACGTCCGTTAAGCCCGGGGGCACACTGGATTGCCCCTTGGCGTTGCCACCCCACGCAACCACGGAACCCGATACTGGAGCAGGCGGCAAAACCACCGTCAGCACCCCCGCCGCGCTGGTCACACTGCCCGCCGCGTTGGTCACCACCACCGTGTAGGAGCCGGCCTGAGTGGTCTGCACGTTGCTCAGGCTCAGGGCGGTGGTGGTCTGGCCGGCCAGGTCGGTGCCGTTGAAACGCCACTGGTAGAACAAGGGTGGTGTTCCCGACGCGGTGACGGTAAAGGTGGCCGTGTCTCCAACAGACACCGTCTGGTCTTGAGGCGAGGCCGCAATCGTCGGTGGCAGGTGCACAAACTCGAACGCTCCGATATCAACTGCCGTTCCTTGGGGACGTGGCACGCCACGCTGGTCGAAGCCGGGCGCGCCGGTGGTCGTGCCGGCATCTATGGCAGGTGAGTTACAAAGTAGTGGATGGGTCGGCGTAGCCCCCCCGCTGTACTGTAACTCGCCAAGATAGGCAGACGCATCCACAAACACAAGATCGCAATCACCCTCATCGAAACAAAAGGCGTCACTGACAAGGTTGTGGCCCAGGCTGTAAACACCTCCGACGACATCACAAGTACCCCAACCACCCGCCTGCCCGGTTATGAGGCTGTTCAAGAGACGCACAATGCCACCCATACGGAAGATGGCTCCGCCAAGTGACTGAGCACCTGCTCCGGCGGTTACCCCGTTCTGAGTGAATGTGCAGTTGACGATGGTTACATCGCCACTTTCGACGAAAAAGCCACCCCCAAGCCCAGCGCCACCGCCGCCATCTTGATTGTTGGCATCCCCACCAAAGTCGCCTCCAGTCCCACCAACGGCCCCGCCAATGTAATCCCCTGCTCCTCCACCCCCGCCCCCAAACCCACCGTTCCCGCCCGACTTACCAAGGCAAATCGTCTCGTAGGGGGTCTCCCACCATCCTCCGCCACCACCACCGCCGCTACCGTAACCGCCGTTCTGCCCGGGCTCGCACAGGCCTCCGCCGTTGCCGCCCGTCGGTCCGCCACCATAGCCTCCAAATGTATTGTTGCCACCCGAAGTCCAACCACCGTTTCCGCCAACAGCTTCGTTCCTTGAGAACGTACAGTTTGTCATGGCGACGTTTGGGCCCATGCTATAGATCGCTCCACCCAAGCCTGCCCCACCCCCCCCGCCTCCTGCGCCTCTTCCGCCGTCGCCTCCACTAGCTCGATTGCCGGTCAGTGTCGAGCCGTTAAGAACCAAAACACCCGCGTTATAGATGCCACCACCAAAGCCACTCGAAGTGTGGCTGTCCGATATGGTGCAGTCGGATAGAGTCAGAAAGCCTGCGTTGTAAATGGCTCCTCCATGTGACGGCCAGGTAGCGGCACCGTTTGCAATGGTCAAACCAGACACGCCGCAGATGGCATTGGAGCTTATATTAAAGACACGGACTGCATTGTTGCCGCTAACAGCCAGATTGGTTGCGCCCGGCCCAATGATGTTCACATTCCTGCTGATCACCAGTTCCCCGCTGGTCAGCGTGATCGCGCCACTGACGTTGGAGAAGACGACTATTCCCCCCCCACAGATGTTGGCGTTCAGAATGGCTTGCCGCAGCGATCCCGCCCCGGAGTCACTGGTGTTGACGACCACAAGGTCGCAAGGCACGCCAGAGCCAGAGGAGCTCATAGTATCGACGCCTCCGGTTGCATCGCTGTTAACCCTCACCGTGCCGCTGTAGCTCGTCGCGGCAGTCGGGGAGAACGTCACCGTCACGTTGGTTGAGCCGCCCGCGGGGATGCTTCCCGCCCAGTCTCCGCCAAACACTCCTGGGGGACTGTAGGTGATGTTGGTTACTCTCAGCGCCGAGTTGCCCGCATTGGTAATCGTCAGCACCCGGTTGCTCGAACTCCCCACCAACACATCCCCAAACGCCAAATCCCCGCTCAAGGAGATGATGCGAGTCGGCACCAGCACCGTCAACGCCGCCACCTGGCTGGTCACACTGCCCGCCGCGTTGGTCACTACCACTGTGTAGGAGCCGGCCTGAGCGGTCTGCACGCTGCCCAAGGTCAAGGTGGTACTCGTCTGGCCGGCCAGGTTCGTGCCG
>DAOPPX010000135.1:0-12882 GCA_035358715.1 Verrucomicrobiota bacterium | reverse complement strand
CTGACAACTGCGGTCGGTTCAACTCCATCATGGACGCCTCTCTACTCTACCGGGCAGACTGATCGCGGTTTTGAAGCTGGGGGCTGGACCTCAGCCACGCGGCGTGGATCTGACGGTGCTTGCGGCCGGCTGAGTTCTCGTATCCGGCCAGCACCGCTTCCAGTCCGTCGCACAGCCGGGCGGCGGCCTGAACATACTGGCGATCTGCGGCGGCCTGGCTGGGGCCCGCGAGGGGCTTGATTTGGCCGCTCTGGATTAGTTGGCGTCGCCGGCCCGCCGTTGCCACGCATTGGGCAGCCAGGCGCGCATGAGCCGCTTCGTAGCTCGCATCGAGGCCCGCCGCGGCCAGGCGTCGCTCGAAATCCCGCAGTCGGGCGGCCCGCATCTCGAGCGCCGCGAGATCCCCGAACGGAGATTGACCCTCGGCCAGCGAGGACGAGCGTCCTAGCGAGCTTTGATTCTCGGTCGCTGAGGGTTTGTCGGGTCGCGCGGGCGCGCGCCCCCTGCCCTGCGCTTCTCCGAGCACGATTCGCACCTTGGCAAAATCCGGCGTCTTGTTGTAGGGCAGGAAGACTGATTCGCGGTCGAACTGTTTCCATTTGCGGCCGTTGACGCTGACGGCCGTGATCGGGCCGACGCCGATGGTGGAGAGCAGAATGCGTTTGCGTCCGAAACGCGCCGGGTCGAGCTGATCGAGCTCTGTGATGCCGGAGGGCACGTGCGGAATCAGGGTGAGGCCATCGGCGCGGTAAAGGTACTCGAAGAGGCCGCGCATGAAAGCGGCGGCCGGGCCGAAGCTATCGTAGCAGAGGTTAACCGGCTCGTTGGGCTGATAGACGTCGCTGCCGCACTTGGTGAGGGGGTTATCCATGCGGAACCTCTCGGCGAAAGAGAGCAGGCGGCGCATGGACTTGCGGGCGTCTTCGAACTGGCCGAGCCGGTAGTAGGCCAGCATCATGCGTGCCTCGCAGGTTGACCAATGCCCGCCGTTGACCCAGGTGCCGTAGGCCCAAAGGCCCTCGGGCTTTTCGTACATGTCGTCGTAGGAGGGGTAGTTGGGCAGGATGAAGTCATGCGGCCGCAGGCCGGGCAGCGAGGCGATCTTGCGATAGATGCGCTGGGCCTGGGAGTCGTCGGCCACGCGAAAGGCGATGGCGTCGTGGTTGGGCGGCGCCTCGAAGTAGCCGTGGCGTTCGGCGCCGAACACGCCGTGCTTCACGCCGTCCGGGTCGAGCGACATGACGAAGTAGCCCTCCTCGGTGGTGAGCAGCGGCAGGCCGCGTCGCGCCAGCTCGCGCCAGTGCATGTAGAGCGCGGCCTGCTCTTTGCGGCCCGCGAGTATCTCCAGCTCGATGAGCCGGTCCAGCGCGGCGATGCAGGTCACCGACAGCCCCGTCAGGTAGGCCTTGTCGTAGGTGCCGTCGGGCCGTTTCCAGCCGGCGAAGCTGGGCGCCAGTAGGTTGCCCGCCGGGCCGGCCAGGAACAGGTTGTTGGCCGGGTCGCGGCGCGTCTCGATGAAGTTGGCGCAGCGCTCGAGCCGGGGCAGGTAGCGGGTGATCGCGTCGGTATCGCGGCTGATCAGGAGCAGCTCCGCCTGCAAGAGCATGCCCGCAGCGGTGAACTCCATCCCCCAATCGTGAATCGCCGTGCGGCCGTCGCCCTGCTTATAGACGATCCACCCCGGCCGCGCCGCGTCGCAGAGGCAGCCGTCCGGCGCCACCCAATCAAGGGGCGGGCTGGCGCCCACGCGTTTGCCGTCGCCCATCTGGTCGAACCACAAGTCCTGCGCATTTTGGAGGAAGGTGACAAAGGGCTCCTGGAGGAGCGGGAGAATGGCGTAGGTGGTGCCGTAGGAGTTTTGTATCCACCACGCGTCCCAGGTGGGGCCTTCGACCAGGCCGTTCCACTTGGGCTCGTAAAGCATGGAGAGGTTTTGGAGGGTCGGGTCCGGCTCGAACATCCGCCGCGCTGTCTCGAGCAGCCGCAGGTGTTCGACGTCGCCGCGTCCGCGGTAGTGTTTGCCCTCGAACCGGGAGTCATCCGCGCCCGCACCCAACGCCGCGCCGCCGGAGAGCATCACCAGCCACAGGACAGTGAAGCCTACTACAACGCGGCGGATCGCACCGCCAGGGAAAACCTCTGTTCGATTGAAGTGCCAAGTCATGCCTCAGGCTGTTTAGGAATGCGCTGCGGGTCAAGGCGTCGCTGCGCCAAGTGCACGAGTACGGTGCGTGAGCGAGGTCTTTCCGGCTCCAGATTTGCGCGTCCGCCAGTGTCCGGGCGTTGGTGCTGTGTTGGCGCGACGCGAAGCCGGCTCGGCGCGCGCAGAAAGGCACCGCCAGCGGACCGGCTCGCGCGCGCGGCACGGGCTTGACCGCCAGAGTCCCTCCAACCAGTTCCTTGGAGGTCATCAGCGGGCTGGTGCAAGGCGGCGCTATTCGACGCGGACACGGTAGAAACGGGATGGGCCGGGCGGACTGGGGTCGTTCACCAGAATGGGCGCGCCGGTTCCGGCCTGGCGCGACAACTCCAGCCAGGCGGAGTCAGCGAGGTTGGTCTTGTATTCCACAACGTAGATCGCCCCGTCCGCCGTTGGAAAGCCGAAGCTCATGGTATTGTCCACCCACGCCGCGGTGCTCAGCAGCGGTGGAGGTGGGTACAAAGCCCGCACCCGGTAGAACCTCCCCGCGCCACCTGTGTTGGCGTCAGTCACCAGTTCCACTCCTCCAGCCCCGAAACGCCGCTCCAGCTCGGTCCACGCGCCAGGGGTCACCTGGTCCCTGTATTCGGCGATGTAAAGGACCCCAGCGATGCTCTGGAAGCTGAAGCGGAACCCGTTGCCGGCCAGGCTCAGCGATTCCAGCCGCGGCTGCGGGATGCTCACCGTCACGGCAGCCACGGCGCTGGTGGCTGAGCCGAATTGGTTCAGCGCGACGAGCTGGTAGTCGCCGGCGTCGCCGGGCAGCACGTCGGCCAGAGCGAGCCAGGCATTGGTCTGTCCCGCCACGGCCGTGCCGCTCCGATACCATTGGTGACGCAGCGGCAGCCCGCCTACGGCCAGCGCGTTGAACACTGCGTCCTGGCCGGCCATAACGGCGCGGCCCAGCGGCGGCCGGGCTATGCGGGGCAGGATCGGAGGCGCGGCGGGGTCGGACACCAGGCCAAGGCTGAGGGCGCCGCCCGCGGCCAGTGCCAGTACGTTGGTCGCATACGGTGGACCTTGCAGTTGGGCATAGTTGGTCAGTCCCCAACCCACGAGGGTTCGATCTGCCCGGATGGCCAGGCTATACATGGACCCAGCGGAAACCGCCAGCAGATTGGTGGCGCCGGCCGGCGGCGGGCCATAGTAGGGCGACCGGGCTTGATCGTTGGTGATGATGATGCCAGCGGCCGCCCCATCGGCCAGCAGGGCGAGCGACTGGCTGCCACCAGCGGAAATGGACACAACGTTTACCGCCTTGCTCAGGGCGTTGGCTTGGCCGTTATTGTTCCGTCCCCACCCCACCACCAGGCCATCGGCGCGCAAGGCGAGGCTGTGGTTCTCGCCCGCCGCAATGGCGATGACATTGGTGGCCGCGGGCGGCACGTTGGTTTGGCCGTAGGAGTTGCTGCCCCAGGCAACGACCGTGCCATCGTCGCGCAACGCCAGTTGATGCGTTCCGCCGGCGGCTACCGCAACGATGGTACCGTTGGTAACCGCTGCCGGCAGAGCCGGGATGGTGGTGCCATACCAGTGCACCAACTTGCCGTCCGAGCGCAACGCGAGGTTGTTGTCGTATTTGCTCGACCCCGGTCCGCCGCTCGAAATGGCCACGATGTCCACGGCATTGGAAGGGACCGCGCCGACGCCGCCCCAGCCCACCAGGGCGCCGTCCGCCCGCAAGGCCAGGCAAGGATAAGGGAAGGTGCAATGCCCCGCCGCGATGGCAATCACGTTGGTCGCCGACGCAGGAATCGCCACCGAGACCCCCTGGACCTGGTCCCGGTTGTTCACGCCCCAAAGGAGGACGGGAGAAACCACCAGCGTGACGTTGGTGCTGAAGACACCCCCGACTGCGTTGCTGACGGCGGCACGGTAGCTCCCGCTCAAGCCGGCGTTCACGTTGGTCAAGCTGAGCGAAAACCCGGTCGCCCCAGCCAGGTTGGTGCCGTTACGTTGCCACTGGCAGGACAGTGGTTCCGAGCCCTTGGCAGCCACCGTGAGGGAAACGGTTTGCCCGACGGACGCGACTCGCGAGACGGCCTGCGTTGTGATCGTCGGGACGGCGGGCAACACGGTGAGCGTAGCGACGGAGCTGGTGATTGCGCCGTAGATGTTGGTGATGATCACGTCGTAATCGCCGGTGTTGGCGGATTGGATATTGGTTAGAGAGATGGAGGAGCCGGTCATCCCGACCAGTTCGCCCTGGTTGAAACGCCACTGATAGGAGAGCGCCGCCAGACCGGAGGCGCTTACACTGAAGCTGACGTTGGTCCCCGCCGGCACAGCCCGGCTCGCCGGCTGAACCGCGATGATCGGCTGGCCGATGACAGTGAGGGTGGCGACCGAGCTGGTCGCCGCGCCGAGCAGGTTCGTGACAACGACGCGATAATCGGCTGCATCCTGAAGACCGATGCCTGAGATCGCGACTGCAGGAGCGGAGACGCCGGTGATTCGCCCGTCGTCAGCCAGATCCACTCCGTTCTTCTGCCACCGGTAGGCCAGCGGCTCGTCTCCCACCGCGGCCGCCGTGAGCACGGCGTTGCTGAACACTATGGCGCTTTGGCTAAACGGCGGCACGACAATCCAGGGCGCGTGCTGCCGTTCGTAAGCGCCCAGGTCCACAGCCCCGCCCACGACACGCGGCGCACCCTCAACATCCCCGCTGCCCGACACAAACGCATTGTCCCCGGCGTCAATGCACGGAGAATTCGTCTCCAGATGGTAATCTCCGCCGCCCAGGTTTATGAAAGCCGGCTCGTTGGTAATATTCCCGCTGCCTGGAGGGAGCGGTTCTGTGCAGCAACTGGCGAAGGTCCCGTAGCCGACAAGGTAGTTGGTATGGACCGAGCTCAACTCGGTCGAGTTGTGGAAGATGATGCAGTTGGTTGCGTTACAATGGGCGGTGCCACCAGCCAAGCCGGCCCAATTGCCAACAATGGTGCAATTCACCAGCGTACTGACATAAGCGCCGCCGCCCTGACCTGCGGAGGAGGATTGCCGGGCGGAGTTGCCGTGCAAGAGGCAGTTGACCAGTGTGCCCTGATAGACGCCGCCCCCATAGGCGCAGCCGGTATTTCCACTGATAATGCAGTCGGTGACTATCGCACTGGACGATTCGCATCGGATGCCTCCGCCGTTATCGTCGTAAAAGCTGCTTTGGTAATGGCCGAGATAGTTTCCACCACCGGAAAGGGTGAAGCCCGACAGCGTTGAGCCGTTCCCCAGCCACACGCAGCGGGTGCCATAGTAGTGGTGGTTGGGCGGGACATCCCCGAGGATCGTGGTCACGCGCGGGCCGTTGAGCGCCACGACCGTCACCTGGTTGGTCATCACCACGCGATTCCACTTCACGCCGGCCACGACGCGTCCGCCGGTCTGGTAAACGCCATTGGTGACGACCACCCAGTCATGAGGAATGCCCGCGTCAACCGCATCCTGAATCGCGGTCGCGGCGGTGGCCCAGGTGGTGTAAGGCGGCGCGGGCGCCGGATTGGCGGCATTCACATAGCGCACCGTCGCAAGCGTCAGGTTTGCGACCGCGCTGCTGGCGGTGCCGAGCGTGTTGCTGACAACGAGCGTGTAGCCGCCCACGTCGTTGGACTGCACGTTCTGAATCACCAACGTTGTGGTGGTCGCGCCGGTGATCCGCCCGTCATCGGCCAGCGGGACGCCGCCGAGATGCCATTGGAAGTACAGGGGCTCGGTTCCCGCGCCGATCGCCGCGAAGGCGGCGGCATGGGTCAACAGGACGCGCTGGTCCGTGGGCTGGGTCGTGATGCGCGGGTCAGTGATTACGCTCAACGTGGCTACGACGCTGGTCACGGTTCCGTAACTGTTGGTCACCACCACCCGGTAGCCGCCGGAGTCATTCGTCTGAAGGCCGGAAATAGTGAGCTGGGCAGTGTCCGCCCCGGTTACGCGGGCGGTGTTCACCAGATTCGTGCCGTCCTTCTGCCACTGGTAGATCAGCGGCAACTTGCCGGCGGCCGTAACTTGGAATGAAACCGGCTGCCCGACGAGCACTTCGCCGCCGATCGGCTGCTGGGTGATCTCCGGACGCACCGCGCACTTGCCGGCGGAGCTGGCGCGATAGATGGACCGCATATCGCTTTCCGAGAGCGCGCGGCTGTAAACGGCCAGCTCGTCAATCAGGCCGTTAAATGGCGCCGAGCCCGACCAGTTGGCGTAGTTGCCAATGCCCACGCCCGGGTGAAGCTGAGGATCCAAATCCCGGAACGGGCGGAGACTGGTCGTGGCCTGGGCCGCCAGCGTGCCGTTCGTGAAGATCATCAGGCCGCCGGCGTCCGCGTCGAAGACCGCGCCGACATGATACCACTTCCCCATGGCCAGCGGCACGGAGTCAAGGCTCTGGCCGCACGGCGGAGTCTGCGCGGCGTCTTCGATGTGAAATTGGAGATGGCCAGCCGGTGTGACAGCAAGGTAGTAGGGGTCGTAACATGAACGATCGTCCGAACGTATCAAGATTACGGCGCCCGGAGCACCGGCGTTGGCCGCCGGATAGGCGGTGATATTGATCCAGCCCTCGATGCTGAACGAGTTGGTGAACTTGAGGTTATCGGCGTCGCCGATACTGATCCCGTCAACGCCGCCCTGGAAGTTGGAAGCCTCCCCTACCATTCCTGGGCCGGGGCCAAAGCGGGTGGGTGCCCCGACGTAGTTTCCATCCACGTAATCGGTGGTGTTCGCCCCTTTCCACCAACTTACGATGCCCTCCGGGGCTTCGGCGCAGGCCGGGAGCGAGACAGTCAGCGGGGCGTTGGCACTGATGGTCGCGCTATAGGCGTTGGACACCAACACGGAATACAAACCGGCATCGTTAGTTTGCAGGCCCGACAGCACCAGCGTCGCGCCGGTGGCCGCCGGAATATCCACGCCATCCCTTTTCCACTGGTAGCCCAACGGCGGCGTGCCGCTGGCGCCAACCTCAAAGGACGCGGTCAGGCCCGCGACTCCGTCCTGAGGCTGCGGCTGCCGCAAAATGACAGGCGGCAACACCACCGTTAGCGTGGCCACCGCGCTCGTCGCGGCGCCATAGGCATTCGTAACGACAGCGCGATATGAGCCTGCATCGTTAGTCTGGACTGTGGCGATCACCAGGACCGAGCTTGTTGCGCCGCTGAATCGCCCACCGTCGAGCAGGTTCACGCCGTCCTTCTGCCACCGACAACCTAACGGTTCTGTGCCGGTGGCTGTCACCGCAAAGGTCACGTTGCTGTTCAGCACGCCGATCTGGCTGGGCGGATTCGTAGCTATGCTCGGGGGCAGCAGGATAGTAAGGATCGCCACCTCGCTCGTGGCCATGCCGTGCCGGTTCGAGACCGTGACCCAATACGAGCCGGCATCGGCTGTCAGGGCGTTTGAAATGATGAGCTGTGAGGACGCCGCTCCCCGGGTATGATAACCGTCATCGAGCAGAGGAGCGCCATCGTGATACCAAGCGTAAGCGAGCGGCGGCTGCCCCGAGGCAAGCACGCTAAAGGCCACGTTGGCACCCTGCAAAACAGATTGATCCTGCGGCTGGGCGGAGATGGCGGGGGCCGACTGGGCGGAGGCACCGGGCGGGACACCCAAGATCAACCACGCCAAAAAGGCAACTAATGCGCCCACCGTTCCCATGCGCCCGAGGTCTGAGGCAAGTTTCATCGGTTCCGCTGAGTAGCGCCGCTCGGCGCCGGGGTGGCGTCGGCGGCAGCTTCGCTTCACATTCACATCCACAAATGCGCAAGCGGCGTATGCCCTCCGGCTGAAAGAGCCCAATCAGCCGAACCTGTTCCTTTCGCAGCTTCTCCCGAGCCTGGCAGATCTGGCTACTGGTACCAAGCCTATTCCGCGCCCAATCAGGCGCCATTAGCGGAGCGCCGACTTGAAGTCGGCTTAGAATGCTCCTCGGCACAAGTGGGCCCTACAGGTCTTCAGCTACGCAAAGCCGACTGCAAGTCGGCGCTCCGTCTTTGTCCGCAGCCTGCGCGGGTCCTGAAAGATTCGCATTGATCCCGGGACCATTGTCTGGAGTCATGGGGCCCATTGAAACGATTCATGAATATGCCGACGACTGATTTCACCCGGATTTGTTGCGCAGCAACCTTGGTTCTCTTGGGGGCCACAGGATACGCGTTGGCGGCTCAGGCCCAAGCCCGGCCCGCCGGGTCGGACATGGCGGCCCTGGAACAGCAATTCCGCCAATTGCCCCAGGAAGCGCGCCGTCTCACCGGCCCGCTGTTCTGGCTGCACGGCGATGAGAGCAAGGAACGCCTGGAGATGTACGTGGCCAAGGTGGCCGAGGGCGGTAATGGCTGCCTCACCACGGAATCCCGCCCGCACAATGACTGGCTGGGTCCTGGCTGGTGGCGCGACCTGGACATCTGCCTCAACGCGGCCAAGCGGCACAATCTCCAGCTCTGGATCTTTGACGAGAAATGGTGGCCGAGCCAGGCGGTGGCCGGGAAAGTACCGCCCCGCTATGCTGCCAAACGGTTGCAAGTGGCGGCAGTTGAGGCCGAAGGTCCCCGACTCTTCGAGGCGGAGGGCTACAGCGGCGACTGGTATATTGCCACCGTTGCAGGGCGGCTGAACGCCGAGGGCAAGGTGGAAGGCGACACGCTGGCGGATCTCGCACCCCACATCCGTGAAGGCAAGCTTCGTTGGCAGGCTCCCGCCGGCAAATGGCGCATCTTCAAGTTCACTCATGAGCAGGCCCCCGGCCTCATCCAGGTTGGTGGTTCGCAATTGACCGTGGACGGCGCCAGCCAGGATTGCGTGGACTGGTATCTCCAAACCGTTTACCAGCCTCACTTCGAACGCTACGCGGCCGATTTCGGAAAGACCATCCGCGGTTTCTTCTACGACGAGCCGGAGACGCCCGGCGATTGGGGCACCGAGGTCAACCGCGTGCTGGCCGACTGGAAGGTGGACTGGAAGAAGGCCTACGTCGCCTACAAGTCCGAACTGGCCGGTGAAGAGCAAACGGCCGCGCGCTACCAGTACTTGGACGCCCTAGCGGAGACCTGGGGCCGGACCATGTACGGCGGCATCGCCCGGTGGTGCCGGCAGCGCGGCGTCGTGTCCACAGGCCATTTCATGGAGCACTCCAACCTTTACCAGCACCGCGAGTTCTGCGCTGGGGACATGATGCGGTTGCAGGGGCATGGCCACATGGGCGGCATTGACGCGGTCTTTACCCAGTTCGCGATGGGCCGGCGCGCGGCGAACGATGTTCCTTGCTGGCAGACCCCCAAGCTGGGCAGTTCCATCAGCCACGTCTACGGCAAACCGGACGACGTGACCATGGTCGAAATCTTCGGCGCGCGCGGCCAGGACCTTACCTACCCGGAAATGAAGTGGTGGACCGACCACATGCAAGTGTCGGGGGTCAACTTCCTCATCCCGCACTCCTTCAACCCGCGCGCGCCCAAGGACACGGATTGTCCGCCCTATTTCTACAACGGCGGGTTCGAGCCACGCTGGCCGCTCTACCGCGTCTTCGCCGACTACACCAGCCGCTTGAGTCTCATGCTCACCGGAGGCAGGCACGTCTGCCCGGTGGCGCTGCTCTACCTCGGCCAGAGCGCGCACTGCGGCAAACACATCCTGCCCGAGCAGATCAGCGAGAACCTGCAGGACGCGCTCTACGACTGCGATTGGCTGCCGTACGAGGTGTTTGAGAAGGACACCAAGATCAGCCGCGCCACTCTCGAGCTGCGCGAAGAACGCTACCGCGTGCTCCTCGTGCCGCCGGTGGAAGTCATTCCCTACGCCACGCTGGCCAAGGCCAAACAGTTCTTCGACCGCGGCGGCGTGGTGCTCGCCCACGGCTTCCTGCCCGCCAAATCCGCGACGCTCGGCAAGACGGCGGAGGACATTGCGCGGCTGCGCGAAGCCATCTGGGGCCAGCCGGCGCCGGGCCTCGCCGCCTGCAAAACCAGTCCTGCCGGCGGACGCTCTTATCTGCTGCCGGCGCAGCCCACGCCCGAGCAACTCCAGCAAGTGCTGGCCGGGGATGCGAGCATCCACCCGACATTGGAAGTGCTCGAAGGCAAGACCGATCATTGGTTGCACGTGTTGCATCGGGTGAAGGCGGGCCGGGACGTGTTCTTCATCGCCAACCAGAATCATGAAGGCGCGCCGCGCACCTTCCGCTTCCGCATCACCGCCGACGGCACGCCTGAGTGCTGGGACGCCATGCGCAACGAGATCACCGCCCTGCCCTTCTCGCGCAAAGGCCGGCAAGTCGAGTTGGGCCTGACGCTGGCGCCCAATGAAAGCGTCCTGCTGGTGTTCCAGCCAAAGGCGCGCGACCTGCCGCCGCGACGGGAGCCCGGCAGCGCCGTGGCGCTCCGGACCATCGCGGTGACGCGCGACCCCGCCCCCGCGCCGCCGGACCCCGCCTCCGCCCGGGACGACGCGCCGGTGCCGGCGCTGCGCGGCTGCTCCTGGACATGGCATGCGGAGACCGGCTCGGGACGCGATGCGCCGCCCGGGACGCGGTTTTTCCGCAGGCAGCTCAGCATCCCGAGCGGGGCCGTTATCCGCAAAGCCACTTTCATCGGCACCGCCGACAACGGTTTCACCCTCTTCGTCAACGGCAAGGAGGCCGGCAACGGCGACAACAGCGCGGAAGGCTGGCGCAACCCGGTGGAGCTGGATGTAACGCGCTTGCTGGTCCCCGGCGCGAACCAGCTCGCCATCGCGGCGCATAACGCGGGCGACAAGCCGAACCCCGCCGGCCTGCTGGGCCGCCTGAAGGTCGAGCTGGCCTCCGGTCCGGCGGTGACCGAGCGGATAGACAAGACCTGGAAGAGCTCCAGCGAGAAAAGCGAGCATTGGACCGAAGCCGGCTTCGATGACAGCGCCTGGCCTGCGGCGCGGGAACTTGCTGCCTTCGGCGCGGCGCCCTGGGGGATGCTCAGCGGCCAGCTCACCCTGAGCCCCGCCAAAGCCGATCCGTTTGTCGGCCACTGCGATCTGACCCAGTTCGACCTGGCCGGAACACGTGTCTATCTGGAGCTGGGCGGCATCAGCCCGGAGACCGCCGCGCGAGTGACGATAAACGGCAAGGACGCGGGCGGGTTCATCGGCAGCCCGTCGCGCCTGGAGATCAGCCGGTGCTTGAAACCGGGAGTCAACAATCTTCGCATCGAGCCCTTTGCGCCGGAATCAGTCAGGCTGGCAGTTTACCAGTAGGCCGAATCAACCGGGTCTCTGGCGGCTGCGCTTGCGCCGCGGCTGCTACGGCAGGTGCAAACGATAGAAGGCGGGACCTGTGAGGTTGTTGGTGCGAACGAAGTTGTCGTCGAGGGCAACGATGCCGTTGGTGAGGGGCGACCAGACCGCTGCGGCGTCAAGGGCCGATGATTGCTCCAGCATGAACCCCTCGGCTGAGGTGGGCCAGAAGAGCACCATGTGACTGTCCAGCGTGGCGAGCTGCAAGGTGGGCGGGACGACGCGGGTTGTGCGAACCAAATGGTTGGCCGCGTCGGCCACGTAGAGGCAACCCGCGGTGTCGAGCGCCAGGCCGGCGGGAAAGAAGAACCGGGCGGCGTCGCCGGCGCCGTTGGTGCGCCCAGCCGATCCGGGCAAGCCCGCGACGGTGCTGACCACCCAGTCCGGGCCCGCGAGCGAGACCTTTCGCAGGACCTGGTTGCCTGAGTCGGCGACGAGCAGATCGCCGCTGGTGGCAACCGCAACGCCCTGGGGCAAGTAGAAGCGGGCGGCGGTGTTGGTGCCGTCGGCGCTGCCCCAAACGCCGTGCAGGCCCGCAACGGTGGTCACTTCTCCGGCGGGAGTGATCTTCCGAATGGTGTGATTGAGCGAGTCGGCCACGAAGAGATTGGCGAGGCTGTCCACCGCGATGCCGGACGGGCGATTGAACCGAGCTTTGCTGTTGGTGCCGTCCACGCTCCCGGGATGCCCGGCCAAACCGGCCAGCGTGCTGACCAGGCCGGAGGGAGTTACCTTCCGAATCGTGTGATTCCACGTGTCGGCCACGTACAGGTTGCCGGCGGCATCCAGGGCGACGCCTTCGGGATGGTAGAACCGGGCATCGGCGCCCGCGCCGTCGAAGCTGTTGAAGTGGCCGGGCGCGCCCGCCAGGGTGGTGACGGCGCCCGCCGGGGTCACTTTGCGGATGGTGCTGTTGGCGGTGTCAGCGAGATAGAGTTGTCCGGCGCCATCGGCGGCGATGCCTTGCGGGCCAAAGAACCGGGCGGTTGCAGCCTCGCCGTCGGCGCTGCCGAACTCGCCAGCCAGGCCGGCGAGCGTGCTGGCCCAGCCTTCCGGGGAGATTTTGCGGATGATGCTGTTCTCGGTGTCGGCGACGTAGATGTTACCGGCGTTGTCCGCGGCCAGGCCGTTGGGCTGGTTGAAGCGGGCGTTGCTGCCAAAGCCGCCGGCCGCTCCGGGCGCCGCGCCGCCTGCGAGGGTGCGGATGGGGGCGAGGAGAGCCTGCGCGCGAGCGCCCGCCGCACTCGCCAGGACCAGCGCGACGGCGGCAACCAGTTTGAACCAGGGAGACTTCATACGCTCAGTTCCAGTTTGTTAGATACACAATGCCGTTCGAGTCTGTGCCGTCGCGTCCCTTGACCGAGGCCGCCAGCCGGTAGGTCGCCCCCGGGCGGCGGGCGGGGAGTCGAAGCGTGTAGCCTGGCTGCACGGGATTGTAG
>DAOPPX010000134.1:0-12909 GCA_035358715.1 Verrucomicrobiota bacterium | reverse complement strand
CGCGGGAGCAGAGCCATCGGCAGCGGACCGGCTGGGGGCCGAGCGGGAAGAGGAGGCGTGCGGAAAGGCTAAAGGCTAAAGGCTAAAGGCTAAAAAGGAACTGTGCGGTCGGCTACCTCATGCAGGTTCAGCCTCTAGCCTTTAGTCTTTCCGCGCGGGCTCGGGTTGGCAGGAGCGGGCTCTTGAGATGAGCCTGGGTTCTTCAAGTGCTTGCGTATTGCGCTTTGACTGATTTGGTCTATAAGGAAGGGGCGAACGCGCTTTGAGAATCCTAAAGTCCATGGTTGGCAGTGGCCGGAAGTTCGGGGCCTGGCGGGTCTCGGGCGGGTTCCCTGTCCTGCCGGCTCTGTTGTTGACGGCGACAATTGCCGCGCCCTGGGCCGGTGCCGCGCGGGAAACGAAGGTCTTTCTGGCCGGCGCGTATGCGCAGGATGTGACCCCGACGAACTTGCCGGTCATTGTCAATGGCGGATTCCTGTCCCAGACCGCTGACAAGGTTCACGACCGTCTGCATGTGCGCTGGCTGGTGCTGGACGACGGGCGCACGCGGGCGGCGCTGGGCGTGCTGGACACGTGCATTATACCGGGTGAATTCGCCGACGCGGTCAGGGCTCGCGCGCAGCAGCTCACGAGCATCCCCACCGACCGCATTATGCTCTCGGCTGTGCACACCCACAGCACGCCTTCGCTCATGCGCTGTCTCGGAACGGATGCTGACACGAACTATCTTGCGTTTGTGCTGCCGCGCATCGTCGAAGGCTTGCAGCGTGCCGTGGCAAACCTCGGGCCGGCCCGTGTCGGCTGGGCCGTCGCGCCGGCGCCGGAGCATACGCATACGCGGGTGTGGATCCGCCGCCCGGACAAGCTGCTGCCCGATCCGTTTGGCGACCTGACGATCCGCGCCAATATGCATCCGGGCCATCAGAATCCGGACACCGTCGGGCCGTCGGGGCCTTCCGATCCGGCCTTGACCCTGCTGGCAGTGCAATCACCCGAGGGTCGGCCCATCGCCGTGCTGGCAAACTACTCGATGCACTACTTCGGCGCGCCAGCCATCTCGGCGGACTATTACGGCGCGTTCGCGGAGAAGCTGGGACCGCTGATCGGGGCGGGAGATGCGAGCCCGGCGTTTGTCGGCATCATGTCGCAAGGCACCAGTGGGGATCAGCATTGGATGGATTACAGCGAACCGAAGCGCGAGGTCACACGCGACGCCTACGCGGGCAAGTTGGCACAAATCGCGGCCGACGCTTACCGGAAGGTTGTCTTCCACGACTGGGCGCCGCTGGTGATGCGACAGAAGACGCTGCGGCTGGCGACGCGCCAGCCGGATGCGCAGCGGCTGGCCTGGGCGCGGGAGCTGGTCGCAAAGCTCGACGGGCGTTCGCCGCGGTCGCTGCCGGAGGTTTATGCGGGCGAGCAGCTTTGGCTGCACGAGAACCCGACCCGCCTCGTGCTGTTGCAGGCGTTGCGCGTCGGCGACCTGGGCATCGCCATCTGGCCCTGCGAGGTGTTCGCGCTCAGCGGGCTGAAGATCAAGGCCCAGAGCCCGCTGCAGCCGACGATGAACATCGAGCTGGCCAACGGCGAAGAGGGTTACATCCCACCGCCGGAGCTGTATCCGCTGGGGGGATACAACACCTGGGCTTGTCGCACCGCCAGCCTGGAGACCAACGCCGAGCCCAAGATCGTGGATGCGCTGCTTGGCCTGCTCGAAAAGGTCAGCGGCCAGCCGCGCCGCAAGGCCGCCGCCGCGAACGGCGCCTACGCGCAGGCCGTGCTGGCCGCCAAACCGCTGGCCTATTGGCGGCTGGAGGAGCCGGGCGGACCGAGCGCGCGGAATGCCGCCAGCGCGCGCCGACAGGCGGTCTATGAGCCGGGCGCGGCCCGATGGCTGGAGGGGCCGCAGTCGCCGGCCTTCTCCGGAGCGGGCGCGATTAACCGCTGCCCCCATTTTGCCGGCGGACGGCTGCATGCGAAGTTGAAGCGGCCGGGGCGGAATTACACGGTTGAATTCTGGTTCTGGAATGGCCTGCCGAACGACGCGCGCCCGGTCACGGGCTACCTGTTCGGGCGTGGCGCCGAGGCGCTCGCGATCAGCGGGACGAATGGCACGCCCGGCATTCTGATATACGGTCCACTGGCAGGCCGAACGGTCGTCGCCCCGAAGACGTGGAACCACGTGGCGCTGGTACGGGACGGTTCGCGCGTGGCCGTTCACCTGAACGGAAATCCCACCCCGGAGATGGCGGGCGAGGTCGTGCCGGATAAATCACGGGACATCTTCTTCGGCGGCCGCAGCGACAAAGAGGCGACGTTGGAGGGGCGGATTGACGAAATCGCCCTCTACAAGCGAGCGCTCTCGCCCGGAGAAGTTTGCCGTCACTACCAACTGGCCGACGCGGCCACCCGCGCTGTCGCGCTGAACCCGTGAGTTGCCTTGTCAACAAGTCCTCATCCCAATCATCACAACATGCAAGAACCCTCAACCAATAACACACCCATGCAGACCCCAATCAAACGTCGCGACTTCCTGAAAGGCTCGGCGGCCGCCCTGGCGGCGATCAGCCTGCCCACCATCATTCCCGCCTCGGCTTTCGGCGCCAGCAACAAGATCACGCTGGGCTGCATCGGCGTCGGCGGGATGGGCACCGGGAACATGAAGAACTTCCTTGGCCTGGACGATTGCCGGGTCGTGGCGGTGTGCGACCCCTACGAGGACCGCCGCAAGAAGGCGAAAGAACTCGTGGACGCGCAGTACAGCGACAAAGCCTGCACCACGCACGGCGACTTTCGCGAGGTGATCGCCCGCAAGGACATTGACGCGGTGATGATCGCGGCGCAGGACCATTGGCACGCGATCATCGCGACCGCCGCCGCCGCCGCCCGCAAGGACATTTACTGCGAGAAGCCGATGGGCGTATCGGTCGAGCAAAGCCAGAAAATCCTGCGCGCAGTCCGGAAGCACAAGCGTGTGTTCCAGGCTGGCACCTGGCAACGGTCACAGGGGAAGTTCCGGCAGGCCTGCGCCCTGGTCCGCAACGGCTACATCGGCAAGCTGCGCGAGATTCAGGTGGCCGCCCCCGGGCCCGAATACCAGCCCAAGTATGGCGGGTCCCTCGAACCGCAGCCGGCGCCGGCCGGTTTCAACTGGGAGATGTGGCGTGGCCCGGCGCCCGCCAACCCCTACAATCCCGGGCGCGTGGCGTGGCCGGACTGGTATCTCATCTGGGACTACTGCGCGGGCTTCATCTGCAACTGGGGCGTGCATTATCTCGATATCGCCTACTGGGGCTGCCCGGCCCTGGCGCAGGAGCCGTGCGACATTCAGTGCCAGGGCGTCTATCGCAAGAAGGGTCTGACGGATAACATCGAGAGCTGGAATGCCGTGTTCACCTTCGCCAGCGGCTTGAAGATGATCTTCACCGACTGCAGCAGCGAGCGGGAGCTGAAGACCGGCACGCGGTTCATCGGTGATAAGGGGTGGGTCCACGTAAGCCGCGCCGGCATCTTCGCGGAGCCGCAATCGCTGCTGCAGGCCACACTCCAGCCGGGCGAAACGCACTTGTACGAGACTTCCGGCCCCGGCGAGGATGTCGTGCTGGTCAAAAAGGAAACCGGCGACCGCGCCGCCTTCAGGGACCTCAACCACGGCAAGAACTTCCTGGACTGCGTCCGCAGCCGCAAAGACCCCATCTCGAACGTGGAGGCGACGCACGTGGCCTCGTACCTGGGCCTCATTGCCGAGATCGCCGCACGGCTCGAGACCCGGCTTAAGTGGGATCCGATCAAGGAGAAGTTCCCCGGCCACCGCGAGGCCAACAGGCGGCTGAGCCGGTCAATGCACAATGGCTGGAAACTCTGAAATGCCCTTCGGCCATAACAACCAAGAACAACAAAGAAAGGAAACGAGCGCATGAGTAAGATACACGTAGGACTGAACGCGGAGTTCTCCCGCAGCTCGGACAAGCCCTTCGAGTGGGCGGTCCAGAAAGCCGCGGAGATGGGCTACAAGTATTTCGAGCCGATGGTCCACTTTGGCCGGGAGCTGATGAGCGAAGCCGGCTATTTCCACACGGTCTCAATGTTTGACGATCCATGGCGGATCAAGGAGGCGTGCGACAGGGCGGGGCTGAAAATATCGGGCCTCCAATCGCATGGGCCGCTGGGCCGGCCGGATGTTCACGGCGAATACATCAAGCTCGCCATCCGGGTCGCCGCCGAAATTGGCGTGCCGGTCGTCAACACCGACGAAGGCATCAAGGCCAAATGGACGACCGAGGAGGAAGACTTCGTGCTGATGAAGTACACGCTGCAGGAGGCGGCGTTCATCGCCGAGCGGCGGGGCGTCAAGATCGGCCTGGAACCGCACGCCCAGTATTCCCGCCATCCCGACGGCCTGGACCGCATCTACAACCTGGTCAAGTCGCCTGCCATCGGCATCAACTTCGACACGGGGAACGCTTATCTGTGCGGGCACGACGTATATGCGTGGCTGGAACGCGTCGCCCCGCGGCTGGTGCATCTCCATGCCAAGGACATCTCCGTGTCGCACTCGGAAGCCGAGCGCGGCAAGGTGACGGGAACGCCCGTGGGCTGCGCCTGCGGCGAGGGGGTGCTCGACTGGGCGCGGATTATTGACATCGTCCGCGGCAAATGCCCGCGTGACATCGTTTTCTCTGTTGAGTGCGGCACGCCGGCGCAGGCAGCCAAGAGTATCGAACATCTCTCGGCGCTAGTGTGAGCCGGCTCGGGCGAGGGCTCAGGTCTGTGTTCGCCGAGCTTCAACCGCCGAGAGCCTCCGGGCGCCTCTGGTTTGCGGCGCTGCTCTGCCTGGCCCACTGCGGCCTTGCCGCACCGCCGCCAACCCCGCTTCAGCCGCCGCAACCTCGCAGCCGAATTGAAATCGAGCAGGTCCTGGCCAGGGCGCGAAGCACGGACGCAGCGCCCTCCGCCAGGCCGCTGACGATCCTGCTGTTGGCCGACGCGAAGGATCACGGGACAGACGCCCACGACTATCCCCGGTGGCAGGAACGGTGGGCGCGCCTGCTCGGGGGCACAGCCGCTTGGGGCAGAGGACCGGTGAACCTGTTCGGCGAAACGGTTTCCCCTCCAAGCGAAGCACCCGGGGCTCCGGGCGTTCGGGTGATTAAAGCCCACGCATGGCCCAGTCAGGAACAATTCGACACTGCGGATGTTCTCGTGGCTTACTGTTATCTGAATTGGGATGCGCCGCACGCAGAGCAGGTCCGCCAGCACCTCGCTCGCGGCAAAGGGCTGGTAGTGATCCATTCCGCCACCTGGACAAAACCCAAACCCTCCGCCGAGGTGGGGATACTGACGGGAGTCGGCGGCTTCGAGTTTTATCGGCACGGCCTGGTTAGGCTTCGGATCGAGCAGCCCGAGCACCCGATCTGCCGGGGCCTGCCACGCCAGATCGAGCTGGACGATGAAACCTACTGGCCCGCGACACCTGAACCGCGCACGCCGGGCTACACGGTGCTGGCCAGTTCTTCCGAGCCAGTCAGGCCGGGCGCGGAGATGAAGCAACCTCGAGTCATGTTTTGGACTTGTGAACCTGGCGCCGGCCGCGTCTTCGGTTGTGTTCCCGGACATTTTACCTGGACCTTCGACGATCCCTACGTCCGGATTCTGCTGCTGCGTGGGATTGCCTGGGCTGGCGGAGCAAACCTTTACCGATTCGATGCGCTAGTGCTGCAAGGCGCCAGAGTGAGTGGTGGAAAATAGGATGGGCGGCGCTTTCCTGTTTACACAGAGAGCGGTTTGGGGCACGGTGACGGCATGAAACGGCTCGTTCTGCTGCTGCTCGCCTTGGTTTACGCGCTCACCCCAATTGGCCGGCTGGGGGCGGCTGAAAGGGCGAAGGAGTTCCGCCGCCTGCCGCTGGCGGAATACCGCGACAAGATGAAAGCGGGCTGGCTCGGGCAGATAGCCGGCGTCACCTGGGGCGCGCCGACCGAGTTCAAATTCAAGGACCAGATCATCCCCGCGGACCAAGTCCCGGTGTGGAAACCGGCGATGATCAACAACGCCTTCGGCCAGGACGACCTCTACGTCGAGATGACCTTCCTGCGCACGCTCGAACAGTACGGCCTCAACGCGTCCATCCGGCAGGCGGGCCTGGATTTCGCCAACAGCGGCTATCCGCTCTGGTGCGCAAACAAGGCCGGGCGGGACAATCTTCGCGCCGGCATCGCCCCGCCCGACTCAGGCCACCCGAGGTTCAACAAGTGCCCCAATGACATTGATTACCAGATCGAGGCCGATTACTCGGGCCTCATCGCGCCGGGCTTGCCGCAGTTTGCGATCGAAATGGGCGAGAAGTTCGGCCGCATGATGAACTACGGCGACGGCATGTATGCGGGTCAGTTTATCGGCGCGCTCTATGCCGCCGCGTTCTTCGAGAGCGACCCGGTGAGGCTCACCGAGACCGCCCTCCAGGCCATTCCGGCCGGTTGCCAGTACGCCGAGATGGTCCGCGACCTGGTCGCCTGGTATCGCGCCGACCCGAACGACTGGGAAAAGGCCTGGCATCTTTGCCAGAAGAAATACCGCGAGAACCCGGAATATCAGAAGGCCTCCAACGGCGGCATTGACTGCAAGATCAACGGCGCCTACGTGCTGCTGGGCCTGCTCTGGGGCCAGCGCGATCCTGATCGCACGATCATCATTTCGATGCGCGCCGGACAGGATTCCGACTGCAACCCATCCAGCTCGGCGGGGGTGCTATTCACCACCATGGGCCTTGCCAACCTGCCGGAACGCTTCACAAGGGAACTGAACCAGACCAACATCTTCAGCCACACCGATTACAGCTTCCCGGGGCTGATTGCCGCGTGCGAGAAGCTCGCCCGTCAGGTCGTCAAGAATGCCGGCGGCAAAATCAAGCGCCAGAAGGGCGAGGAGGTTCTTCTCATCCCGGTGCGCGCGCCGCAGCCGAGCAAGCTGGAGCTGAGCTGGGCGCCTGGCCCGATTGCCAACAGCCGCTTCACGCCCGCCGAGATGGCCCGGATCAGAGTCGGCAACGTGCCCGTCCACATGCACCCCGCGGTCGAAAAGTTCGCCCCAGGCTGGCAGATCACCAACTGCGGCCTCGATATGGACCCCGGCTTGCGCCCTGAGTGGGGCGGCAAACAGAATGTGCTGGTCACGCATCCTCTCGACGATCACACCGGCTGCGTGCTGAACAACCGCGTTAAAGTGCCAGCCGGCAAGAAGACCACGCTGCGCCTGGTCGTCGGGCACGACCCGCAAGGCGATTTTGACCTCATTGTGCGCGCCAACGGCAAAGAACTGCTGCGCAAACCCGTCAGCAAGGCAACCGCCACCAGCGACCCGTGGCTGGTGCAGGAAGTGGACCTCTCCCAGTTCGCCGGCAAAAAGGCCGCCCGGATTGAGCTCGTTAACCAGCCCTCCGGTTGGGCCTACGAGGCCGCCTATTGGGCGGAAATCAAGGTCTTGATCGAGTGAGGCAACCCCGGGGATCGACACCGTTCCGCGGATCGCGATTGGCTGCTCAGTCTGGGATACCGGTGCGCGCGATTCTTGGGTTTGCTCAGAATCGGGCACCAGCGAATGCCCCGAAATGCAACAACGAAAGAGAGCACTATGCAACACCGCCCCAACCTCGCAACGCTGCTGTTGACCTCTACTCTGCTGGCTGGATTTCTTATCCCGGCGGGCCATGCAGCGAGTTCGCGTGACCTGGCCAAAGGCTTTGTCTCGCCGCCCACTTCGGCCAGGCCGTGGGTGTATTGGTTTTGGCTGGACGGGAATATCACGCGGGAAGGCATTACGGCGGACCTCGAAGCGATGCGTCAGGCGGGGATCGGCGGCGTGCTGATCATGGAAGTGGACCAGGGCGCGCCCAAAGGTCCGGCGCGATTCGCCGGCCCGGAGTGGCGCGAGCTGTTCGCGTTCATGCTGACCGAGGCCGAACGGCTGGGGCTGGAGGTGAACATGAACAATGACGCAGGCTGGTGCGGCAGCGGCGGGCCGTGGATCACGCCAGCGCTGGCCATGCAGAAGGTGGTGTGGACTACGACCAACGTCGAAGGGCCGAAGCGCTTCGAGGGCGTTCTACCCCAGCCGACCAAGGTGGCAGGTCATTATGAGGACATCGCGGTGCTGGCTTTCCCGACCCCCGGCGAATACCGCATCCAGAACATCGAAGCCAAGGCGGCCTTTATCCGCCAAGAGGTGCAGTTCAAGCCGCTGCCTGAACCGTTGCCGGCCGCCCAGACCATTCCGCAGTCCGGCATACGCGACCTGACCACGCAGATGTCCAGGGATGGCGGCCTGATGTGGGACGTGCCGCCCGGCCAGTGGACGATCCAGCGCTTCGGCCACACA
Organism: Verrucomicrobiota bacterium; assembly: GCA_035358715.1. Lineage (GTDB taxonomy): Bacteria > Verrucomicrobiota > Verrucomicrobiia > Limisphaerales > UBA8199 > UBA8199. The sequence goes on along the minus strand of DAOPPX010000134.1, from coordinate 4,536 downwards.
CCGACAGGAAAGGAGAATCACCCCGCGCCGCTGGAGGGCCGGGGACTCGAGTGCGACAAGTTAAGCCGCACGGCGGCAGACGCGATGTTCGCGGGGCTGATGGGGAAGCTCATTGCTGATTCCAGGCGGCTGGCAGGCAAGACCCTGGTGGCGACGCACATTGATAGCTGGGAAGTCGGCTCGCAGAACTGGACCCCGGCCTTCCGCAAGCAGTTCAAGGAGCGGCGTGGCTACGATCCCCTGCCCTTCCTGCCGGTCATGACCGGGCGGGTGGTGCAAAGTCTCGACGTGTCGGAGCGGTTCCTATGGGACTTGCGACAGACCATCTCCGAGCTGGTAGTGCGGAATTACGCCGGGCGCTTCCGCGAACTGGCGCACCAGCATGGGCTTCGCCTCTCCATCGAGGCGTATGACGGCTGCTGCGATGACATGACCTATGCTGGCCAGGCAGACGAGCCGATGGGCGAGTTCTGGTCATGGACGTTTGGCAGCGGCGCGGATTGGTGCACCGAGATGACCTCGGCAGCTCATATCTACGGCAAGCGCATCGTCGGGGCCGAGGCGTTTACGGCGACCAGCAGGGAGAAGTGGCTCGGCCATCCGGGCGGTATCAAGGCGCTGGGGGACTGGGCGTTCTGCGAGGGTATCAATCGGTTCGTCTTCCACCGCTACGCGTTGCAGCCGTGGCGCGACGTGAAGCCGGGCATGTCCATGGGCCCGTGGGGGCTTCATTACGAACGAACAACCACCTGGTGGGAACAGTCCAGGGCCTGGCACGAATATCTAGCCCGCTGCCAGTTCCTCCTCCAACAGGGGCAATTCGTCGCCGATATCTGTTATCTTGCTCCCGAGGCTTCCCCTTATCGGTTCCGCGCACCGTTCACCACCGGCAGCCCGCCGCATCGGCCTGGCTACAACTTCGACGGCTGCACGCCGGAAGTCCTCCTCACGCAGATGAAAACCAAGGACGGCCGGCTTGTCCTGCCCAGCGGCATGAGTTACCGCGTGCTCGTCCTGCCCGAAGTCGAAACCATGACGCCGCAACTGCTGCGCAAGATCGGCGAGTTGGCCAGGGCTGGCGCGACAGTTGTGGGGCCGGCGCCGGCAAGATCCCCCAGCCTCTCCGATTACCCGCAATGCGACCTCGAAGTTCAACAGCTTGCCCGGCAACTGTGGGGACGCGACGGGACGCCGGGTAGCATGGCATCCGGCAAGGGCCGGATCATTTGGCCCATCGGGCCACATGAGAACCAGCCGCCACCCGAAACGCCCGCCAGTCTTGGCGCGGCTCGCTGGATTTGGTTCGTGGAAGGCAATCCCGCAGTCGCCGCGCCCCCCGATAAGCGCTACTTCCGACGGGTGCTGAAACTGGAAAGCGACACGGAAATACAATCGGCGCGGATGGTGATGACCGCCGATAACGAGTTCGAGTTGTGGGTCAACGGCCGGCGGGCCGGGGGCGGAGATGACTTTAGGCACACCTATGTCATGGACTGCACCCAGTTGCTGACGCCGGGGACAAATCTGCTCACGGTCCTGGCTGTTAACGGAGCCACGACCCCCAACCCGGCGGGCCTGATTGGAAACCTCATTCTCAAGCACCGCAGCGGCCGCGTCGTCGAAGTGCCAACCGATGGAAAGTGGGAGTCGGCCAGGACGGTCCAGGACAACTGGCGCATGGACCCGCACGCGCCCGGAGATTGGCAGCCAACGATGGAACTCGGGGCTATGGGCATGGCGCCGTGGGGAGACGTGGACCACCCCGGCGGGCCGCTGAGGGCGCCCTACCCCGCTGCCGAGGCAATGGCCGCGCTGATGAAGAGAATGGGCCTGCCGCCAGACTTTGATTACGTGACGCGAAGTTCCGAGCGAAACCTACGCTACATCCACAAACGGATTGGCCGGGTGGACCTCTACTTCGTGGCCAACGAGAAGCCCCATCCTGAAACAGCGGTCTGCAGCTTCCGCGTCGAGGGCAGGCGTCCCGAGCTTTGGTGGCCGGACACCGGACGGATCGAGCGGACGGCAGTTTATGAACAGTCCGGCGGCTGCGTGCGGATGCCTCTTCAGCTCGAACCCAGCGGCTCGGTCTTCGTCATGTTCATGCCCGGCGACGGCCTTGATACGGACCGCATCACAGCCGTGAAGCGGAACGGGGCGCCGCTGGTGAACCTCGCTCAGCAAGACCTCGCCGGGCCGGTGGCAGCCGAACCCGGCCACAGATTGGTGCGAGAAAAGGGGGGCGCTCTACAGGCCGAGGTCTCACAGCCAGGGACCTACACTTTCACCAGCGCCAATGGCAGGACGTGCCAAATCGAGGTGCGCGCGCTGCCCGAACCGCTGGAGATCAGCGGCTCCTGGAAGCTATGCTTTCCACCCGGGGCCGGCGCACCGGAGCAGGTCACGCTCGACCGGCTGATTTCCTGGAGCGAGCACAGCGACTCCCGCGTGAGACATTTCTCCGGCACGGCAACCTATTTCACGACCTTCGACGTGCCGCCCGATTTGGCTGCACCAGGACGGCGGCTGTACTTGGACCTGGGACGCGTGGAGGTGATGGCCAACGTCAAGGTCAACGCCAAGAATCTCGGCATCCTGTGGAAAGAGCCTTACTCGGTGGAGGTGACCGATGCGGTCAGGCCCGGCGAGAACACGCTGGAGGTCAGCGCTGTGAATCTCTGGGTCAACCGGATGATCGGGGACGAGCAACTGCCAGAGGACAGCGAACGCAACCCGAACGGCACGCTCAAGCAATGGCCGCCCTGGTTGATCGAGGGCAAAGCCAGCACGTCAGGCCGCTACACCTTCACAAGCTGGCGGCTGTGGCCGAAGGAAGCGCAGCTTGTGCCGTCAGGCCTCCTCGGCCCGGTGAGGCTGCGGCCCGCGCAACGGGTCCTGCTGCAGTAAGTCAGCGCGGCGGAGATTCAACCGACTGCGTTGCCACTTGATTCCATTGAAAGTCCCCGGCAAACTGGATGGCGCTATGGACAATCGCCTGCGCACCGCTGAACAATGAACCTTAACCTGGCCCAGACTGCCGCTACCAGAGCCGCCCAGGCCGTCGGCGCCCTGATGCGTCGCGAGCTCCACGCTCCCAAACGTGCCCAATCCGTTTCGCAACACGACATCAAGCTGGAGTTGGACGTGCGCTGCCAGAAGCTGATTGAACGATCCCTCAAGCGCGCCTTCCCCGAAGTCGCCCTGCTCGGCGAAGAGGGGGTGGCCGGACGGGCGAACGCCGAATACCGCTGGGTGGTGGATCCCATTGACGGCACGGTCAATTTCACCTATGGCATCCCGCACGCATGCGTGTCCATCGCGCTGCAAAAGCGCGCTCCACACCGCCCCGATTACCGCGACGGCTATGACACCCTGGTCGGGGTGGTCTATGAGCCCTTTTGCCGGGAGTTATGGACCGCCATCCGCGGTCAGCCGGCGCGATTGAACGGGAAGACCATTCACGTGAGCCAGCGCCGAAAGCTGCGCGAGGCGGTCGTTTCCATCGGTTTCACCAAGACGCGAGAAAGCCTCGAAGCGACCTTGCCCTATTTCAGCGGACTGGTTCACCGCGTCCGCAAGATTCGCATGATGGGATCAGCGGCGCTGGGGCTGACCTACGTGGCCTGCGGCCGATTTGATGCGTATATCGAACGCGAAATCCACACATGGGACATCGCCGCGGGAGGACTGATTATTCAGTGCGCAGGCGGCGAGTTCCGGCGCGAGGCTCTTTCCAGCCCCCACAAATACCGTGTGACGGCCAGCAATGGGCTGCTCCGCCGCAGTCTGCGCGTTCCCCACTGATCCCGCTTAAACCGGCGCCCGCCCGAATTCCTGCCCTTCCAGCTCCCGCATCCGCTCGACCTTGGGCAGAGAGCGGCCACCCTCGAACCGGGAATGCACCCAAGCCGAGATGATTGTCTTGGCCAGCTCCGGCCCGATAACGCGCGCGCCCAGCGTTAGGACTTGCGCCGCGTTGCTCTTGCAGAGCCGCTCGGCGGAATAAACGTCGTGGCAGGGACCGGCATATACGCCCGCCACTTTGTTGGCAACCATAGCCATGCCCAGGCCTGTGCCGCATACAAGGATGCCGCGGTTAAACTCCTTCGCCGCCACCCGTTTGGCCAGGTTATGCGCAATGTCCGGGTAATCGGCCTTGCGCTGCCCGAGCAGGTTGAGATCCACCGCGTCAATCCCCAAATCAGACAGGTGTTCCAGAATCACCTGCTTGAGCGGCAGGCCGTTTTCATCGCAGTCGAATGCTACCCGCATATAATTCCAGCGTTCTCGGCGCGAAGACATCCGCTCGCGCCATGGTTGTGTCCCCTAGACCCGGCCCGGTCCCGCCATCGGGTCCGCACCGCTCGCTTCAACGACGTAGCCGTGCGCTTTGGCTGGCCAAGCCAAAGCAAAAAGCAGCGTAGCCACAACCGCAACGCTGAGCAAGCCGGCAAAACCCGCATTCCAGCCATGCCGCTCGACCGATTTGACTCAAAAAGATTGTTACCCGGGCGAGGAGAAGATGGTCGAGTAAGC
>DAOPPX010000133.1:0-13098 GCA_035358715.1 Verrucomicrobiota bacterium | reverse complement strand
GCGTGCGCCTGCTGCTGAACGTCGGGACGGTCAGTGAAGAGATCATGGTGTTTGGTCAGCCGCCATGCAGCGCGGGCCGGATGAAACACCGTCGGGTCTATTACCTGGGCCTGTTGGGACCTGCGACAGGCGGCCCATGCGACATCACGGCGCTCTACACCGCCCGGTTTGGGCAGCCGGTCCCCGGGCAAAAGGTCTTCATCGTCACCATCCAGACAAAGAACGGTTGGAAAGGCCAGGAATGGTCGCACAACGCGATTGTCCCGCCTCCGCCTGAGCCTGTCATCCAGCAACCCACTGGAAAGACAAGAGTTGCGAAATCCAAAGCCCCGTCCGCTCCGGAGTCCGCCTCCGCCCCCGCCAAGGTTATCTCGCCGCTCCGCCGAAGCGTGTACAAGGGGAGCACAAGGGATGCACGGCAGGAGCACGAGGGGCTGAAGCGTGAGCACCCGATGAGCATCCCTGGTACACCCCTTGTACGCGGCTTATTGGGGGCGCTGCGGAGGGTACGGTGGCTGGGAAGGTTCGGGATGGCTGGGGCGGGCGCCTGACGAGTGCCGCGAGCTTGCACCGGGTCTTTATGTGCCGTCTGTGGTCGTTGGGGCAGGCTGCATTGGTTCGTGGACCGGGCGGCGTGGCTCAGGTTTGAATAGTGCCGGGTGGATACAGGCTGAGGGCAGGTGAGCCGGGAATGGACGACTGGAGGCTGGACGGCCTGACAGCGGCTGAAGGAAGTCTGTGGCTATGCCGCCGGCGGGGCGTCAGACAATGCGCAGGTCATCCCGGTATTCGGACGGCCAGCGGCCGGAGTGTTGACGGAAGGCGCGGCTGAACGAGGCGGCGGTCCCGTAGCCGCATCCGCGGGCCACGTCGGCAATCGGCCGGGAGCTGTCGGCCAACAGGCTGCGGGCCATTTGCATTCGCACGCGGGCCAGTTCGGCGTGCACGGTCCGCCCCAGCGCCCTGGCGAAGCGGCGGTCCAGCGTGCGCCGAGAGGCCGCAACCGCTTGCGCGACCTGTTCCACCCCGATGAGCTTGCCGGCCTGGGCGCGGATGAATTGGACGGCGGCTTTCACCAGCGCGTCTTCGACCGCCACCAGATCGGTGGAGCCGCGCGTCACGACGCCGGCGGGCTGGACCTTGAGATGCGGCTGCCGGATTTTCCTGCCGACCATCGCGTTTGCCAGCATCCGCGCCGCCTCGAAGCCGAGGCGGGGCGTGGGCAGGCTGATGCTGGACAAGGTGGGCCAGCTTACGTCGCACATGAGTTCATCATTGCCGATGCCCAGGACCGCCACTTCATGGGGAACGGCCAGGTGCGCCCACCGGCAGGCGGTCAATACGCGCTCGCCCAGCTTGTCGTCAAAGACGAGCAGCCCCACCGGTTTGGGCAACTGCTTCAGCCAGCGCATCAGCGGTTCGAGGCGCGACTCGCCTTCGCTGACCCGCTCGGAGAAGGCCGCCAGGGGACGGTTTCCCAGGCACGCGGCGAAGCCCGCCCGGCGCTGCTCCGACGCCGCCCGCTGCCGCACGCCGCAATAGCCGAAGTTCCTGAGCCCCGCCTGGGCGAAGTGCTCGGCCGCCAGGCGGCCGACGGCATGGTTATCGAGGCTCACGGTCATGGCGACCTCCAACTCTCCGAGGGCGGTATCCACCAGGGGCACGCCCAGCTTGCGTGCCATCTGGAGCAACCAGCGGTCGGCCACGTAGGCGATGATGCCGCCGGGGGCCAGGCGCGCGACTTCCGCCGCCGCCGCTTCGCCGCCGTGCCGCACCAGCATCATGCGCCAGCCCAGGCGGCGCAGGTATTGCGCCACGCCGTGCAGCCGGTTGCGCCCGGCGCCGTCGCGCGTGTCAATGCAGACGGCGACCGCCCGGCGCGGCAGGGGTGCCCGTTTCATAAGCCGGCAGGCTGCCTGTCCAAAATTGCAATGGCAATGACGAAATAAGGCAATTGCGGCAAATGCCCGGCGGGCCTAGACTGGGCCGCGTCATTCTATGCGCTTCAGCAAGAAGATTGTCCTGGTGACGGGGGCGGCCCGGAATACGGGTGTGGGCATTGCGGCGGCGTTCGCCGCGGAAGGAGCAACCGTCTATCTCAACAGCCGAACCCGGGAAGGGGTGGATCAGGCCGTGGCCGCGCTGCGCCGGCGGGGTTTGAAGAAGGTCCGGGGCTTGCCGGGCGACGTGGGGGTGCCTGCCGATGTGGACGCGATGTTCCGGGAAATCTCCGCGCGGAGCAAGCGGTTGGACGTGCTGGTCAACAACGCGGCGCACCTGGGCGTGGGGCCGGATTTCCTGGAGCTGGAGCTGGGATACTTTGAGGAGGTGCTGCGGGTGAACCTGACGGGTGCATTCTACGTCTCGCAGCACGCGGCGCGGATGATGAGGCGGCAGCGCGGCGGGGCGATTGTCCACATCGGCTCGAACGTTTCGACGCGGGCCATCCGGAAGCGAACCGCCTACCTGGCGAGCAAAGGCGGTGTGGACGCTTTGACGCTTTCGATGGCGACGGATCTCGGGCCTTATGGGATCCGGGTCAATACCGTGGCGCCGGGTTACATTCACACCGACCGCTGGGAGGTGCTGGCCTCGGCCACGGCCAGGCGGCGCCGGGCCAACGTGCCTTTGGGCCGGGAAGCCAGCGCGGAGGAAGTGGCGCAGGCGGTGCTTTTCATGGCTTCCGACCAGGCGTCGAGCATTACCGGGGCGAGGCTGGTTGTGGACGGCGGATGTTCGGCGCAGCACATGCCCGCCGACGTTGACGTGTGAGCGGCGGGGCCGAACATTCCGGGAGCGCCGCGGGCCGCCCGCGCTACAAGTGGGAGCTGCTGGCGCTGCTGTTCTGCGCATTCTTCTTTCACCAGGGCGACCGCGCCATCTTCGGCGTGGTCCTGTCCGCCATCAAGGCCGACCTGAACCTGGCGGACAGCCAGCTCGGGCTGGTGGGCTCGGTGTTGTTCTTCACGCTGGCGATCATGATGCCGGTGGCGGGGTATTTGGGCGACGTGTGGAACCGGAAGAAGATCATCATCGGCTGCCTGCTGTTTTGGAGCGCGGCCACGATGTGCACGGGGCTGGCGGGCGGGCTGATCGCGCTGATTGCGTTCCGCAGCGTCGCCACCGCCGGCGGCGAATCCTTCTACGCTCCGGCCGCCTACCCGCTGCTGGCCACCTATCACACCCGGACCCGCGCCATCGCGCTGTCCATTCATCAAACTTCCCTTTACATCGGCGTGATGGTGAGCGGATTTCTGGGCGGGTTCATTGCGGAACGCTGGGGCTGGCGCTCGGCGTTTTTCACCTTTGGCGGCGGCGGCATCGTGCTCGGCGTGGTATTGATGTGGCGCCTGCTCGATGCTCCGGCTCCGGCGGCGCGGTCGGACGCGGGGCCGCGGGACTCGGTGTGGCGGGCGCTGGGCGTGCTGTTTCGCTCGCCGACGGCGCTGCTGTTGACGGCGGGGTTTACGGCGATTGTATTCGTCAATAACGCTTACGTGGTTTGGGCGCCGGTGTTCCTGCAGGAGCGGTTCCACCTTTCGCTGACCAAGGCCGGCGGGTTCGCGATGTTCTATCATCACCTGGCGGCGTTGGTGGGGATTCTGGCCGGCGGCTGGCTTTCAGATCGCGTGGCGGTGACACGCCCGGTGTTCCGGCCCCAGATGATGGGCGCGGCCATGCTGCTGGCTGTGCCGGTGATATTTCTGATGGGGCGGGCGGGCACGCTGGCGGGGGCTTGCGCGGCCATGGCGGGGTTCGGCCTGTTCCGCGGCCTTTATGAGGCCAACACTCACGCGGCTTTGTTCCAAGTGATCGCGCCGCGGCATCGCGCCTCGGCGGTAGGGATCATGACGATGCTGGCGTTCCTGGTCGGCTCGCTTTCGCCCTGGCTGCTGGGGCGGCTGCGGGAATCGTACGCCGAGGGCCTCGGGCTGGGCTACGGTTTTTCCGTCTTGTCCGGCGCGTACTTGCTGGGGGGCCTGGCGCTGCTGGTTGCGGTGTTCTTCACCTTCCAGCGCGACTACTACCGCGAGCCGGGGGCGTGAACGGATATAATCGCCATGCATTGCACAGTGTCCTCCAAACAACTCGAATGCCTATGAAAAATGATTACGTGTCACAAGCCTCACGCTTAACGGGGCGCCTGGCCCGCAGGCGGTCAGCGAGTCTCACCGCAGCCTTCATGGTTTGCGCCAGCGCCCTGTTCGGCGCGGAACAGCCCGCGTCAACGGCGGGGGGCGGCGGCCTGGAGCGGATCGCCAACGAGCGCATCTACTTGTCGCTCTCGGCCGACGGGCGGAAGTTCGAGCTGGGGTTTGCCGGCAAAGCGCCGACGCTGGCCGGGGATAGGGGGCTGTTTGACATGATGGTCGGGCTGGGCCAGCGCCGCGAATGCGGCATTGCGCCGGAAGCGCAGTCCGCCCGCGTGACCCGGGAAGGCAACGCGCTGGTGGCGCGCTACGCCACGCTCCGCCATGCCGGGGCGGAACACAAAGCGCAAATCGAGCTGCGCTTCACGCTCGAGGGGAACGAGGTCGCCTGCGAGGCGCAGTTGAACAACCAATCGGACGTTGTGATCGGGGAGTTCTGGTTTCCCTGGGTGGGGCCATTCCGCAGCCTGGGGCCGGACCCGGAGAGCGACACGCTCATTCTGCCGCACGGGTTTGGCCGCCGCATAAAGAACCCGGCGGCCTATGTGGAGGAACAGCACACCCTCTACATGGCGCCGGACCAGAAGCGCGTTGTGGCCTGCTCCCATTACCCGGGCGGCCCCATGACGATGGACTGGTTTGGCCTCTACGGCGGCGGCAAGGGGCTGGGCCTGCTTTCGGAGGACCCGAGTTTCCAGACGACGGGCTTGAACCTGGCGCGGGAAAGCGACACGGGGAGACTGTTCGCGGGGTTTGTTCGTTATCCGTTCCTGGCGCGGGGAACGTGGACCGCGCCGCGCTCGGTCCTGCGCCTGCATCGTGAAGACTGGCACGCCGACGCGCGGGCCTACCGGCGGTGGGCGGATTCAAGCTGGTGGAGCCAGACGCCCCGGCCCGAGTGGGTGAACCAGATGCACGGCTGGCAGCGCATCATCATGAAGCACCAGTATGGCGAGGTGTTCCTGCGCTACAAGGACCTGGTGGATGTGTTCGAGGGCGGCCGGCCCTACGGGATCACCACGCTGATGGTCTTTGGCTGGTTCAAGGCCGGGATGGACAATGATTATCCGAACTACGAAGTGGCGGAGGACCTGGGCGGGGCGGCGGGGCTGCGCGAGGCGATTGCCGAGATTCAGCGCCGGGGCGGGCGGGTGATTCTGTATGCCAATGGCCACCTGATTGACACCGCATCGGATTATTACAAAACGACCGGCTCGCGCATTTGCCTCAAGACCGCCCAGGGAAGCGAGTATCGCGAAGCCTACAAGTTTGCGGGAGACGGCACCTACCTGCGCAACTTCGGCGCCCGGGACTTCGTCGCCGCGTGTCAATCCACGCCCGAGTGGCGCGAGAAGCTGATCCAGATCGGGCAGTACATGGCATCGTTCGGACCCGATTGCCTGTTCTTCGACCAGATGGGCGGCCGGTTGCCTTACCTGTGCTTCGACAAGTCGCATCCGCACGCGGGACCTGCCCTGGCGCAAGGCCCGGGAAAAGACGCGATGCTGGCGGCGATGCGACAAGCGTTGATTGCCGGGCACCCGGGGCGCGCCTTTGGCACGGAGAAGGTCAGCGACTGCCTCGACCGGCACGTGGACTTTGTGCATGTCGCCGACTACGGCGCCACGCAGACTCCCGAGGCGGCGCCGGAAGTGTTCGGCTACACTTTTCCGGAGATCCTGTTCAGCACGCGCGGCATCCGGGATGAGCGCGACCACGAAAAGCGGATGAACTGGGGGTTCCTCTATGGCTGGCGGTTTGATGTCGAGATCTGGCGCTGCCGGGGCGACTTGCGCCAGGCGCCGAAGTATGGGGCTTACATGGCCAAACTGATTGCGTTGCGCAATCGCTGGCCCGACCTGCTCATGACGGGCCGGTTTGTGGATCAGGACTTCTGCCTGCCTCCCGCTTCGGGGGTATTGGCCAAAGGCTACACGGCGGGCAAACGCGCGGCGATTGTCGCCTACAATCATTCGTCCCGCGAAAAAGCCTTCACCCCGAAGCTCATCCAACCGCTGCGCTTTGTCGAAGGGGCCACCGTGAACGGCAATTTCCAGCCGGGCGATAAACTGCCCGCGCAGTCGGTGGCCGTGCTGGTTTACGAACGGTAAGATGGACCGAGGGCGCCATTTCCTGCCGCGGGTGGTGCTCGCGGCACTGGTGTTGGCCGCCGCGGGTTTGCAGGGGGGCGCGGCCGCTGCGCAACCGGAGCGAACAGTGGTGGAGTGGAAGGCGTGGCCGGCGGCCAACGCGCAACTGCATGGAGCCTCGGCAGCTCCGGGCACGAACGGCTGGCTGGAGGTCAAGACCCGCAGGGAAACCGGCCGCGTTGGCCTCAAGGTGAGGCCCGCGCCGGATAGCCGGGACCTGGAGGCCTTTGCGGAGATTGCCGTGCCGGTGTGCAACCGTGGGACCAACAACCTGCGGCTCATATTGCGAGTGGATGACAGCTCAACCGAGAGCCTGCCAACCGTGCAAACCCGCAGGGGCATCTTCCAGGTCCAGGTTTCTCCCGGCCCGGAGCCCATGTGGCTGGTGGTGCCGCTGGGCGACGGCAAGCCTTCCCCGCCGGATGGCCGGTTCATCTCCATGGTGGGGCAGCCAACTGATTTCGCGCGCCGCGGGAGCATCAATGGAGCCGATGTCACGGCCATCTCGGTTTTCACGCCTGACCCGGATGCCGAGCACGCGTTTGCTGTCGGCCCGGTGATTGCCCGCGGCACGCCCGCGCCGTTCCACGACTGGCCAGCCGACCGCGTGTTTCCGCTGGTGGATGAGTTTGGCCAATACGCGCACCGGGATTGGCCGAACAAGATTCGTGCGCCGGCGGAGTTTGGCGAAAGGCGCAGGAGTGAAGAGGCCGACCTGGCCGCGCATGCGCGGCCCGCCGGCTGGAACCGCCACGGCGGATGGGCCGCCGGGCCAAAGCTCGCAGCCACGGGCTATTTCCGGACCCAGAAACTGAACGGAGCGTGGTGGATGGTGGACCCGGGGGGCAGGTTGTTCTGGTCGCACGGGGTGGTGCGGGTCGGCACGCGGATCCGGGTCGGGTCCGTCTATCACGGCACCCCGCTGCTGGATCGTGAGAACTACTTCCACCTGCCGGACCCCGCCTCGCCGCTGGGAGCTTTCTATGGCCGGGAACCGCAGTCCACGCGCCGTTATTACGTGGGCAGGGACAACCACCCGGTCTATGACTTTCTCGAAGCCAATCTCTTTCGCAAGTACGGCAAGGACTGGTCGTCGGTTTACGGCGACCAGGCGCAGCGGCGGCTGGCCAGTTGGGGGTTGAATACCATCGCCAATTCGTCCGACCCCGGCATCTACTGCAAACGGCGGACGCCTTACACCGCGATTGTGTATTCGGCGCCGCTGGGCAAGTCCGAGTTCCGCCTCGAGGGTTCAGAGGGCAACTGGGGAAAACTGCCGGACCCGTTTGATCCGGGCTGGCGTCGGCTTATGGACCAAACGCTGCGGAGGGAGTTGAAAGAATCGCTCCGTGATCCGTGGTGCCTGGGTTTCTTTGTGGACAATGAACTGCACTGGGGTGACACAGGTTATTTGGGCGAGGCGACGCTGCGCTCGCCGCCGGAGCAACCGGCCCGGCGGGCGATGGTGGCGGGCCTGGAGAAACAATACAAGCGAGTGGAGGCGCTGAACGCCGCCTGGGGAACGGCGTTTGCGGGTTGGGAGGCGCTGCGAACAAATGTCGTTGCTCCGGATAGAAAGCGCTTGGCGGTCCGCGCCGATCTTGAGGCGTTCAGCGAGCGATACCTGGCGGCCTATTTCCGCGGGTGCCGCGAAGCGATCAAGGCCGCCGCCCCCAACCATCTCTACCTCGGCTGCCGCTTTGCGGGCTCGGGCAACGCGCTGGTGATGCGGGTTGCGGCGCAGGATTGCGACATTGTGAGCATTAACCGCTACGCGCCTGAAGTCTCCGATCTCAGGCTGCCGGAAGGGCTGGATCGGCCCATCCTCATTGGCGAATTCCACTTTGCGCCTGTGGACGCGCCCATGCAGCCGGCCGGGCTGGTGCTGGTGGCGAATCACGCGGACCGGGGCCGCGCCTATGCGACCTACGTCAGGAGCGCGCTCGAGAACCCTGCGGTGATCGGCACGCACTGGTTCCAATACTACGACCAGCCCGCGACGGGGCGGTTTGACGGGGAGAACTACCTGACTGGCCTGCTCGATATTTGCGATACCCCGTACGCGGAGACCGTCGCCGCTTGCCGCCGGATCGGCCGCGCTCTCTACGAAGTTCGGGCCCGGGCATTTCCCCAACCCTGACCAGCAGGCCTCCCGATTATGTACGCGCTCAGCAATCCCGAACTCACCATCCTGATTCTCGATCCCGTGGCCGACAGCGCGCGCCTCGGATCACGCTACTGCACCGGGGGCTACATTTGGCAGGTGTTGGACGCGCGCCACGGAGACGTGTTTGCCGGTCCGGAATATCCGCAGGCGCCTAACACCTTTGACGGGCAGGGCGCCCCGGACATGTTTCTGCGGTCACTGGGAGCCGAGGCCGCGCCGGTGGGCGGAGAGGTGGCCTGCATCGGGGTGGGCCGCGTGCGGCGGACCAGCTCGCGCGAGCCGTTCGATGTGCGCTACAACCCTGAGGTCATCGAGTTCGTGAAGTGGGAAACAGGCTGCTCGGGCGACACCATCGTCATGCGGACGGAACACGCCTTCCGCGATTGGGCTTACAACCTGGAGCGCACAGTGAGTCTCCAGGGCCGCGTGGTCCGTTCGCGGACCGGGATTCGCAGCCTGGGGAGCGCCTTGCTGCCGGTTCGCTGGTTTGCGCATCCGTTCTTTCCGGTTCCTTCCGACAACGTCTTGTGCCGGTTCTCCTTTCCGATCAGTTTGCCTGATAACCCCGGGTATTCCCTGAGCTCGGAAGGATTCGTGGTCCGGAAGTCTGCGCATGATTGGCCGCGCGGCTGCCGTCAGGAGCCCGGCTTGGACCCGCAGGGAAAGACTCTGCTCGCGGTTCAGAGGCATCCCCGGCTCGGCGAATTGACCGTGACAACCGACTTTGTGCCCAGCTTCCTGCCGATTTGGGGCAACGACCGGACATTCTCGTTCGAGCCCTACTTCGAGCGCACCTTGAACCGGGGCGCCGAAGCAAGCTGGGGAATCGAGTATCATTTGGGCGGCGCCGCCGCCGCCCCGCCCGCATCCCCTTGTTGACCATCCCCATTCCGAACCATTCGATTATGAAGATCACCGGCATCAAGACCTTCCTCTGCCACGCCTACCGGACCAACTGGGTGTTTGTCAAAGTGTTGACCGACGACGGTCTGCACGGCGTGGGCGAAGCCACCCTGGAATACCGCGAGCAGACCGTCGCCCAGGCGGTGAAGGAGTTGGAGCGCACGCTCGCCGGCCTCGACCCGCACAACATCGAGGCCATCTGGCACCAAACCTACCGCGACGTTTATTGGCGCGGCGGCCCGGTCCTGATGAGCGCGCTGTCCGGCGTCGAGATGGCCCTGTGGGACATCAAGGGCAAGGCGCTGGGCGTGCCGGTGTATCAGTTGCTGGGCGGCAAGGTGCGCGAGGCGATTCCTTGTTATGCGAATGGCTGGTTCGCTCCGGCCAGGACGCCCGATGAGTTTGCGGCGAAAGCCAGGCTGGCGGTGGCCGCCGGGTTCCGGGGATTGAAGTGGGACCCGTTCGGCGCGGCCTACCTGGAGATAGACAAGCGCGGATTGCGCGACGCGCTGCGTTGCGTGGAGGCCGTGGTCGGGGCGGTGGGGCCTGAGGTGGACATTCTCATTGAAGGTCACGGGCGCTTCAACGTGGCGACCGCGGTGCGCATCGCCCGGGCTCTCGAACCCTATGACATCCACTGGTTCGAGGAACCCGTCCCGCCGGACAGCCTGGAAGCGCTGGCCGAGGTCAAGCGCCGGGCGCGGGTGCCCATTGCCGCCGGGGAACGGCTTTACAGCCGGTGGGATTACCAGCGGTTCTTCGCGCTGCGGTGCGCGGACTTCGCGCAGCCCGATGTGAGCCATGTTGGCGGCATCATGGAAGTGAAGAAGATTGCCGCCCAGGCCGAGGCCAATCACATCGCCATCTGCCCGCACAACCCGAGCGGGCCGGTGGCCAACGCCGCCAATCTCCAGCTTGCCGCGTGCGTGCCCAACTTCACCGTGCTCGAGACCATGAGCGCCGACGTGCCGCATCGCCGGCAGATCAGCACCGAGAAGGTTGTCTTCGAGGATGGCCGGATGCGCATCTCCGACGCCCCGGGCCTGGGCATTGATCTCAACGAGGAAGCCATAGCCGCGCATCCTTTCCAGCCGCGCGAGCTGCGGCATTACACCGGCGCGCTGACCGACATCCGGCCCGCCGACGCCGCGGACTATTTCCAGCGCGCGGGCAAGTAATCCTAGAAACCGAAGTTGCCACCCCGGAAAACCCCGGTATGCGTTTCCGTGCGAGCATATGATATCAAGCGGTTTACGAGGCAGAATTTCAACTATGGAGCAGTTGGATTCGTCCTCACCCTGTGGATGAGGTGATTCCGCCTCCAACTCGCGTTTTTAGGGTCAATCCTGCCAGCGGCGCTTTGGGGGCGTTACCGAAGGGTTGGCAGATGGTAGTCGGTGCGTCGTTCGGGGCAAAGGGGGGAACGACCACCGGTTGGCGATTGCGCTTCGGAATGCATCCTGAAAGGATGCCAGAGCTCTCGACAAAAACGCTATGGGTTTGCCGGCTTTGCTACGGCCACGCCAGGCGGTAGAAGACCGCTCCGACCGCCGAATCCGCCGGCACCACCACGGGGCTGTTCTCCCCACCCGGATAGTCAAACCAGTTCGCGCTCAGCCCTACCCCCAGGCTGTTGGTCTGCGCCTGCAGGCGGAAACCCGTCGCGCTCCAACTCAACTGCAGAGTCCGCGCGGTGGCGTTGAAGCTCCACGTCAGCGGCGGCCCGGGGGCAACGTAGTCCCCCACCCCGACCCGGTAATAGAGCGGGGCCAGGCTGGCCGCATTGGTGTCGGTGTAACTGGTGGAGCCGGCCTGGCCCGCCAGGTTGGTCGCCACGAGCGCGAACGGCGGCCACGCACACAGGTTGGTGCTGCGCAGCAGGTAATAGTTCACTCCGGCCACACTTTCCCAGGTCACCGTCACATCGGACCCCGCGGGCAACGCGGACAACAGGCGCAACGCCGAGAGCGCGTTGGTGGGATCAGTCTGGCACCGCCACTCTTGCCAGTTGTTGTGGCCGTCAGTGTCAGTGTCCGCGTAGTCGCTGGAGCCGTCAATGGGCAGGCCGTGTTGCCAGAGCCAGGCGGTGAAACCGCTTAAGCCCGCGCCTTGAAACTCGTACGCGCCAACGTCCACTCTGCCGCCGGCGATGCGGGGGAGGCCGTCCAGGTCAGTCAGGCCGGGCGCGTAGAGGTCATTGCCCGCGTTGATGCAGGGGGAGTTGGTTTGGAGCCGCAGATTGCTCCACCCATTGGTGTTCACAAACCGGGGCGCATCGGCGAAATTGCCCCCGCCCCAAGGCAGCGGCGTCGTGCAGGAATAGTTGAAATTGCAGTCGTAGTGGTTTGGGCCGCTGGGAGCCGAATTGTAATACACAATGCAGTTGTTCAGCACCACAACAAACGCCCCGCCGCCACGGTTCGAGGCCGAGTTGCCGCTCAAGGTGCAGTTGTTCAGGGTGCCAGAATGCGCCCCGCCGCCATACTGGGCCGAGTTGCCGCTCAAGGTGCAGTTGTTCAGGGTGCCATCATACGCCCCGCCGCCATGGTCAGAGGCCGAGTTGGCCCTCAAGGTGCAGTTGCTGATCACCCCAGACCACTCACACCATGCTCCGCCTCCGCTCCCCTCCTTGTCAAAGTCGCCATCCGTCCGCGTGTGGCCGTTGGTCAGGGTAAATCCGCTCAGCACCGCGTTGGGCCCCACATACACGCACCGAATCGCCCCATCCCCATTGGTCGTCCCCGCCACCGCAAGCCCTTCGATCACCGTCAGCAGCGGGCCATTCACGCTCCGCACCTCCACCCCTTCCGTCACCACCACCCGGTTGGTCATCTGCCCATGAACCGCCCGCCCCCCGCTCCCATACACCCCGTCCGCCACCAGCACCAACCGCCCCACCTGCTCCCCGGCGTCTATCCCCGCCTGTATGTTCGTCGCGGCACTGACCCAGTTCGTATAAGGATAAACCGGCGCGGCGTTTGCGCCATTCGCGTAATACACTTCCCGCGCCCCCACCCGCACCCACACGCTTGCGCTCACCCCGCCGGGGCAACTGTCGTTGTAGCCGGTAAACCGAACCTCATACAATCCGGGCGCCGCCCACGCATGGCTGGCGTAGGGCCGGTTGGTCACCACCACCCCATCCCCGAAATCCCACGCGCTGGCGCTCACACGCCCGCTGTTCTCGCCCACAAATGCCACCCCAAAACCCGTGGATACGTTGGTGTAGGCAGCCGCTATCGCCACCGTCAATCCCCCGGTGACCTGGCCCCCCACAAACTGGTCGGCGCCCATGCAGGGCGGCTCGATCCAACTCTCCCCGTCAATATCCACCCCCACGCTGTAGGCGCTGCTGCCAGCCCCAATGCACGGAGACTGAGCCGAAAGATGACTCGTCGAGGCCAGCCGCGGCTCCGCATCCATATTGCCCGGGCCGGGCGGCAGCGGCGTCGTGCAGGAATAGTTGAAAGTGCAGTAGTGGTAGTTTGGGCCGCTGGGAGCCGCGTTATAATACACAATGCAGTTGTTCAGGGTGCCAAAACACGCCCCGCCGCCAAAGGAGGCCGAGTTGCCGCTCAAGGTGCAGTTGTTCAGGGTGCCAGAATACGCCCCGCCGCCATATTCGGAGGCCGAGTTGCCGCTCAAGGTGCAGTTGTTTAGGGTGCCGCCAGACGCCCCGCCGCCATACTGGGCCGAGTTGCCGCTCAAGGTGCAGTTGTTCAGGGTG
>DAOPPX010000132.1:0-13240 GCA_035358715.1 Verrucomicrobiota bacterium | reverse complement strand
GCTCGCCGGGTTCTGTGCGGGGGGCGCCGGGCAACCGGCGTCCCTACCGCAATCCCGCTGCGTTTTGTGTCTCTGCATCTTGCTTGCATCCCGGGGCCGACTCAGTTAATAGTATACGCGTAGCCGATGCCCTGGAGTCATCGGCGGCCGGGCGCACTGTTGCCAACGTAGCTCAGTCGGTAGAGCAGCGCTTTCGTAAAGCGCGGGTCGTCAGTTCGATTCTGACCGTTGGCTCCAGCTTTAACTACGTGTGTAGCAGGGAGTCACTCGCTTCGGACAACACATGATGGCTGACAGTTTTGAGCCGAGTTTGCGTTGTCCCACTGTGTGACCGCCGCGCGGTTGCATCGGACTTGCTGCAGGGATCGGCTCTGAGATGTCCCGCCAACCCGCCAATCCTGCGAGCGGGCGACGCGGGATTTCCGGTCACATCAACGTCTGCCTCTTCCGCATGATCCGCGGTCATGCTATCCCGCTTTCATTTCATCTTCCGTATTTCTCCACCAGTTGCCCGCCCACCGTCGCCAGCCTGGCTCGCAGTACCTCGGGCCTTAGCACTGTGGCGTGCCCGCCCAACCCCAACACCCACCGCTCCGCCTCTTCCAGGCTGTCCAGCCGCAACCGCACCCTCAGCATGCCATCCGGCATCTCGGTTAGATCCTGGCTCGAATGCAGCCGCCGCCCCCGCACATCGTCCGCTGCGAACGCGTCCAGCTCCACCACTACCTCGAAATCGTCTTGCCCCTTGAATAACCCAAGGCTCCCCCGCAGATATTCATTCAAATCGAACTTCTTGGTCACCGTGAACCGTTTTCCCGTCAGTGCTGGCTTCGACAACCGGGCCAGCACAAACGTCCGCATCGCCTTCCGGTCCACGTCGAATGCAAACAGGCACCACTGGTTATCCACGCACGCGATGTGATACGGACGCACGTGCCGCTGCTGCGCCTTCACCTGCCCCCGGTTCCGATACATGAACTTCACCGCCCGCCGTTCGCTCACCGCCCGCATCAGCAGGTTGAAGTTCTTCAACTCCGCATCGCCGGGCGCGAACGGCCGGAACGACAACAGGCCGTCCATGCTTCCCAGGGAGAACCGCACGCTCTGGTCCAACTGCCCCGTTACCTTGCGGAACGTCACCTCCAGCATCCGCTGCCACGGCGTGCCCCGGTACTGCTCAATCGCCTTGCTCGCCACAAACATCGTGAACACGTCCGCCTCCGACATCGGCATCTGCGGGAAGTTCGGCACCGACCTCGTGAAGTAGAACCCGTTCTTCTTCATGTCGAACTCCATCGGCAGATTCAGCCGCGTCTTCATGAAGTCAATATTCCGCTTGATTGTCCGGACGCTCATCTCGAATTCCCGCGCCAGTTTGTGGCTGTTCGGATATTCCTGGTTCTCGATGAGCTGGTGAATCCGCATCATCCGCTCAATCGCCGGCCAGCAATACACGCTCGTTTGTGGTCTTCGCATAAATCAATTCATCTAGCCGCCGAATCTGTGCCGTCCGCGCTCAACCCTTCGCTTTCTTCGCGCGCCCCCGGAACCCGGCACGCAGCACGCACCGCGCACCACGTTTCACGCCCCCTATTTCAACTTTTCTCCCGCCCGCCGTCAACGCCCCGCTCCCACTTTGTTTGTAATCGCGGGTGTCATTCCTTGTCACCCCCCCGCTCTCAAGCCCTCAGCCATTGGCGATTTGCCATGTTTCACCCGGCTCGATTCGCTTAGTCCGCGTCCCGGCCCATTCCAAAACTTTCCTCAAGTTTGTAATGGGGAGTGTCATTATTTGTCACCCCCCCTGTGTTAGACTTCTCGAATGCTGGGTGAGTTCCACCCCGCACGAAAGAAAGGAAAGACATGGAAAGCGCAGTTCAAAGCCGGTTGCAGTCAGTTCAGTTCGGAGAAGCTCAGACCTACAAAAACATCACCGTGCTGCCCCTCATCGCGCCCGCGGATGGCAGGTTCCAATACTGCACCCTCGGGGAGGCCCTCGGCACCTGGGGCGTCGCTATCACCGAGGTCTCGGCCGCCGGATCGGTTCCCGACCTCATGGTGGTCAACCGCGGCAACAAACCAGTGCTGCTCATTGACGGTGAAGAACTCGCCGGCGCCAAACAGAACCGCGTCCTCAACACCTCCATCCTGATAAAGGAAATCTCAGAAACCAGGATACCCGTCAGTTGCACCGAGCAAGGCCGCTGGTCCTACGCCTCCCGGGCGTTTGCAGAGTCCGGGAACGTCATGGCGCACAAGGCTCGCGCCCGCAAGACCCGCTCCGTCCACGAGTCGCTACAGGCCTTCGGCGTCCACAAGTCCGACCAGGGCGAAGTCTGGGACGAAGTCGCTGAACTCCAACGCAAAGCGTGCTGCATGTCCCCCACCTCAGCCATGAGCGACGTCTATAAGGCCCGGGACGAGGACCTCAAGAAGTGCGACGAAATCTTCAAGTCCGTCGCCAACCAGATTGGCTTCGTGGCCTTCATTGGCGGCAAGCCCGCCGGCCTTGACATGGTCTCGCTCACCAGCGCTTACGCCAGGCTCCACCCCAAACTCGTCCGCAGCTACGCGCTTGAAGCCCTCATAGAAGTCCCGCCCTCGACGCCCGGGGGAAAGGGCAAGGGGAAGGCGGCTCCCGAATCCGCACCCGGCACGCCGCACTCCGAACTGGCAAGAGCCTTCCTCGCCGAGATCGCCGCCGCCGAAGAACGCCAATTCGCTTCCGTCGGCCACGGAACCGACTATCGCTATCGCAGCAAGTCCGGCCCCTCAACTCCCACCCCTCGACCCTCAACCATTTGCGGCACCGCTCTCGTGCACGAGAACGAAGTCATCCATGCGGCCTTCTTCCGCCTCGACGACCCCGAGCAACCCGCGCACATGGCCTCATACCGCAACCGCCGCCGTCGTTATGAATAACAACAACGTCACCTCTCGGAATCCGACGCCCGGTGCGAATCCGCCGCCGGGCGCCAACTACTGCTTCGGCATTGACCTGGGCACCTCCAATTCGTCCATTTGCTTTATCAACCCCAAAGGGCGGCATCCGCTCCCATACGTCCATGTCGAAACGGTCAGGGTCCCGCGGGATGCGGCCGGGGATTATTCTCACCGCCTTCCGTCGGTTCTTTTCACCACCGGCAAATCGGTCGTGGCGGGCTTCGAGGCTCAATCCAAATGGAAGAAAGGACGCTTGTGGGAGACCATCTTCCCATCGGCCAAGTCGGAATTGGGCGCGCACCGCTTCTACGATGAATCGGTCAGCGAGAAGCTCGACACCCCCGTCAAAGTTCAGGCCGAGATCCTGCGGCGGCTCATTACCGCCGCCAGGGAGCGCACCGGGGAGGACCCGCGCAAATCACGCGTCGTCATCACCGTCCCCGCTTCATTTGAAATGGGCCAGCGCAAGGACACCCTTGAAGCCGCCAAACGGGCCGGCCTGGACCTGGGAGACGGCGACCTGGTGGACGAGCCAAATGCGGCCTTCCTTGACCTGGTCAACAGCCAGGCCATTGACCGGCTCGACCTTTCCTCGCCCCGGAACATCCTGGTGTTCGACTTTGGCGGCGGCACGTGCGACATCTCGATTCTCCGGGTCCAACGCGATGACCAGCACGCGCCGCTGGCGCTCCTCATCGAAAACCTTGCCATCAGCAACTACGCCCGGCTCGGCGGCGACAACCTCGACCTGCTCCTCGTCCACAAGGTACTCCTGCCAAGGCTCTGCGCCGAGAGCGGCCTCCAGTTTGACACCCTGTCCGAGAGGGACAAGCGCGACTTGCGCTGGAACCTCAAGGAAACGGCCTGCCGCCTTAAGGAGCGCCTGTGCGAAAAGGCTGCCCTCGAGCGGCAGAAGTCCAAACTCGCCAACCCAAAGCAGCCCTGGACCATCGAAGCGTTCGCCCTGTCCGACGCGGGGGTGAGCACCGCCAGGATCAAGGGCGAGCTCAGCTATTTCGAGTTCGAGAACCTCCTCGATCCCTTCGTCGGCCGGCTCACCCATAGCCACATCGAGCTGGCGGACGGCTACTACATGGGCTCTCTCTTCGCCCCGGTGCTGGCCGCCCTCGACAAGGCCCGGTTGAGCCCGGACCAGATTGACGCCGTCCTCCTCAACGGTGGAAGCTGCCGCAACCCGCTGGTCGTCCGCGCCTTCCGCGACCTGGACATCTTTCGCAACGCCGCAATCCTCGACCAGGGAGACCTCGACCTCGCGGTCGCCCGCGGAGCCGCCGTGCGTTGTTTCTACCAGCATTGCCGCGATTACGATCCCATCACCCCGATCGTCAGCGCCGAGCTCGGCCTGATCACCCACGGCGACAACTACGAAGTGCTCGTGCAAGCTGGCACACTGCTGCCCTTCCCGCCGAAAGGGGAGTTCAAGCGGTTCACCGACCGCTTTTGGGTTCCGAAGGAACGGATGTCGAAGATCCACCTGCCCATCTACTCTGGCAAGGACGGCAACCGGCACCTGGTTCAGACCATGTCGTTGGAGGTGCCCAGGGACGCCGCCCGGGGCGAGCGCGTCGTCGTCGAGCTCAAGATTGACCTCAACAAGATCATGCGCTTTCGCGCTTTCCTCGCCGACCGTCCCGCGGTGGCGCTGGACGTGACGCTGGAGAACCCGCTCGCCATCCGCAGCCTGACCCCCGAAAAGAGCGCAGCCCTGGAGGAACGAAAGCGCATCTCCCACAAGCGCCTCCAAAACCCCTACTATCAGCCCTCGACCCAGGACCTCGTCCAACTTGCGAACCTCGATCGGCTGGCCGACGAGCCTGAGCGCGGGCTCGACATTCTGCAGCGCCTCCAGGCGCGCCTGAAAAGGCAAAACGAGCCGTTCCCACCTTCAGGCCACAACATCCTCGGGCTTTGCTACAGCATGCTGAGCCGGAAGAACCAGAGCTATGGCCATTACCGCCAGGCGGCCGAACTCGACCCCGGGGAGAGCGCCTACGCCGCCAACTGCGGTTACGCCCTGGTCCAAATGGGAAGAGCCAAAGAAGCCATTCCCTTCCTCAAGCGCGCGATCACCGCCAATCCGGAGGATGGATACCCCCATGTCGTGCTGGGCGACGCGCTGCGCCGCCTCGGCCGCGAGCAGGAGGCCGGGAAGGAATTTCAGGAGGCGAAGAAAAGGCTGGAAATCCAAATGCGCTTATCCCCGCAATGCGCCCACTTGCTCGGCTGGGCGGAAGGCGTCTGCCGGCGCCTGGGCGAGTATGAGGCCATGGCCGCTTTCAGCCGGCGCCGGCAGGAATCCGCCCGCACCGCTTACCTGGGAGCTTCAACCGACGACCTCGTCGCCGGAATGGACAGTGGCATCCTCTCCTCCGGCGAACTCGCAACCTGAGCCAACCAATGCGCATGAAAAAGCAACCTCGTTCCAAACGCAAAGGCCGGAGCACCAAGCGTCGCGCCAGACCGCGACGCCCCGCGCGTCCCCGGCAAGTTTACCTGGCCATCCGCAAGCTGCTGGACGCAACCAGCCACATCCAGGCCCGCGCGGCCCAAGTGGAAACCGCCCTTGAAGCCTTGCGCGAGCAGGAGCGCGCCAACGCTGTGGCCAACCTGCTGCTCGCGCTGCGAAACAGCCCCGAAGGAGACCTCCTGCGCCCTGACCCCGCCGCGCCGGGCACTGCCGCGGGCAGCACTGCCCAGGCGATCACCGCCGCGCTCGTTGAGGCCTTCTCGATCGTCCCCCTTCGAGACATCGGCGAGCGCATCGCGCTGCGGGACGGGCACCTTCCTGACACGCTGGAGTTGGATCGCCCGCTCGCGCACGAACACGAAGCATGCGTTGCGGTCGAGGTCGTATCCGTTGGCTGGAGCTACGGCAGCCACCCCCTGCTCCCCCCGATCGTCCGCCCTCTCTTCGCCGCAACCCTGCCGGCCGGCGTTGCCGATCCAAAAGGCACCGAATGAACGAAAACATCCCCGGCTGCAGAATCCGCCTCCTGAACCAAACCTTCCCGCCGGAAACCCGGAAACCCCAGGTCCCCGCTCCCGGCGGCTGGCTTGATACCAGTCTCTGCCATGCAAAACTCCCGCTCGCGCGGCGGCCGTCCCCGCGGCTATACTCCCTTCACGGACACCGTCGGCATGCCGGCCCGCTCCCAGTTCCACAACGAACACAGCTACTACGCGACACACTTCCACGAACTCATCCATTCTACCGGTCACCCGAGCAGGCTGAACCGATTCAGCATCTTCGACACCGCTTCGCCGCACGGTGACCACTACGCCAGGGAGGAGTTGGTTGCCGAGCTCGGAGCCGCTTACCTCTGTGCCGAGACCGGCATCGCCAACGAAACGTTGAAGGACTCGGCGGCCTACCTCGCCTCCTGGATCAAAGCGCTGAAGGCGCAAAACGCCACGCTCTTCTGGGCCGCCTCGAACGCGCAGAAGGCCTCCGACTGGATCCTCAACCGCCGCCCGGCCGGGAAAGCCGCCGGAGAACCCCCTGCAAAGCGAACAATGATTGCCAAGTCTTGTTGACAAGCCAGCCACCGGGAGGGCTAACTTCTTTTCCCGTGGCATTGGGCGACGCCATTCAAAACCTCGAACAACTCGAAGAGCGGCTCAGCGAGCCGACCCCGGAGGTCGTGCAGACTTTCAACCGCCTGGAGGGCGACCTCGTCGTGTTGGGCGTCGGCGGCAAGATGGGGCCGAGCCTGGCCCGAATGGCCCGGCGCGCCTCCGACCTCGCGGGCCGCCCCCGCCGCATCCTCGGCGTGGCGCGCTTTTCCGCCCCCGGCCTCGAATCCGCGCTGCGGGACCACGGCATCGAGACCCTCCGCTGCGATCTGCTCGATGAGGCGGCGGTGCGGCGTTTGCCCGATGCGCCGAACGTGCTCTACCTCGCCGGCATGAAGTTCGGCGCGACGGGCCAGGAGCCGCTCACTTGGGCGATGAACACCTGCCTGCCCGCCATAATCTGCCGCCAATACCCGCGCAGCCGGATCGTGGCCTTCTCGACGGGCAATGTCTATGGTCTCGTCCCCGCATCAAGCGGCGGGTCGCTCGAGTCCGATACCCCGGCGCCGGTCGGCGAGTATGCGATGAGCTGCCTGGGCCGCGAACGCGTGTTCGAGCATTTCAGCCGCGCGCAGGGCATCCGGGCGGTGCTGCTCCGCCTCAACTACGCCTGCGACCTGCGCTACGGCGTGCTGGTAGACCTTGCCCAAAAAGTGCTCGCCGGCGCGCCCATTGATCTCGGCATGAGCTGGTTCAACACCCTCTGGCAGGGCGACGCAAACGCCATGACCCTGCGCTGCTTCGACCACGCCGCCTCGCCCCCGCTGCGGCTCAACCTGACCGGCCCGGAGCTGTTGAACGTGCGGCAGACCTGCGAGAAACTGGGCCGGCTGCTGGGCCGGGCGCCCGTGTTTTCAGGGGCCGAATCCCCCACTGCGCTGTTGAGCAACGCCTCCCGGGCGTTCGGCCTGTTGGGCCCGCCGCGGGTCAACGCCGGGCAGTTGCTGGCCTGGGTCGCCGCATGGCTCCAGCAGGGGGGGCCGACGCTGAACAAGCCGACCCACTTCGAGGCGCGCGACGGGAGGTTCTGAGCCGTGTCCCTGCCCTCCGACATCCGGCAAGCCTTGCAGCGCGGGCTGGTCATTCCCGCGTGCCCGCTGGCGCTCAATGCCGGGCGCAAGCTCGACGAGCGCCGCCAACGCGCCCTGCTGCGCTATTACGCCGCGGCGGGCGCGGGCGGCGTGGCGATGGGGGTGCACACGACCCAGTTCGCCATTCGCGACCCGGCCTGCGGCCTCTTCTCGCCGCTGCTGCAGCTCGCGGCGGAAGAATTTGCCCGCGCGGATGCCGGGCGCCGGGAGCGACTGGTTCGCATCGGGGGCATCTGCGGCGAAACGCCGCAAGCCGCGAGCGAGGCGGCCCTGTTGCGCGACCTGGGCTACCACGCCGGCTTGCTGAGCCTGGCGGCGATGAAAGCCGCGAGCGACGACCAGTTGATCGCCCACTGCCGCGCCGTGGCGGATATCCTGCCGGTGGTGGGCTTCTACCTCCAGGCCGCGGTCGGCGGCCGAGCGCTGCCGCTCGCCTTCTGGCGCCGCTTCGCCGAGATCGAGAACGTCGCCGCCATCAAGATCGCCCCCTTCAACCGCTACCAGACGCTGGACGTCGTTCGCGCGGTCGTCGAGGCCGGGCGCGACGACCTCGCGCTCTACACCGGCAACGACGACAATATCGTCCTGGACCTGCTCACGCCTTATCGCCTCAACGCCGGCGGCCGCGCCGTCGAGCGCCGCATCGTGGGCGGCTTGCTGGGGCATTGGGCGGTGTGGACGCGGCAGGCGGCGGAACTCCTCCACGAATGCCATCGCCTGATCGAGGCCGCCAGCCCCATCCCCGCCGACCTCCTCCGCCGCGCCGTCGAGATCACCGACTGCAACGCGGCCTTCTTCGACGCCGCAAATGGGTTTGCCGGCTGCATCGCCGGCCTGCATGAGGTCCTGCGGCGGCAGGGACTGCTGGAAGGCACCTGGTGCCTCGACCCGGCGGAAGGCCTCAGCCCGGGCCAGCGCCAGGAGATTGACCGCGTTTACGCCGCCTACCCGCGCCTCAACGACGATGCCTTCGTCGCCGCGCACCGGGACCATTGGCTGAGCGCCTGAATCGCCGGACAGCTCACCCCGCGTTTCTCACGCCCGCCACGGAATACCCCGCCGGCGCGCGGGTATCCTGCCCGCTTGCACGATGCGAACGATCAAAGCGGCCAGGATGCCCGCGCGCCGCAGGGCGCATGCATGAAAGAGCGTGCGGGGGAGCGCGGACATTCCTGCCCGCCAGCCGGGTTTGTGGGCTTGACGGGCGGACAGGAATGTCCGCGCCCCTTCCTCTTTATGCCCCGGGGGGTCAAAAAGTGCCGGTTAAAGCTTGCAAGGACCGGCGCGGCAGGAAATAACTGCCCGGATGAAAGTCCCATTACTGGATCTCAAAGCGCAGTATGCGGCCATCAAGACCGAACTGGACACTGTGGTGGCCGAGGTGATGGCCTCCCAGCAGCTAATTCTCGGGCCGCAGGTCAAGGCGTGCGAACAGGCGATTGCCCAATACTCAGGCTGCGCTCACGCGGTCGGCGTTTCTTCCGGAACCGACGCCCTGCTCATCTGCCTGATGGCCGAGGGGATCGGCCCGGGCGACGAGGTCATCACCTCGCCCTACACCTTCTTCGCCACCGCCGGCTCCATCGCGCGCGTCGGCGCCACGCCCGTCTTCGTGGATATTGATCCCGCCACCTACAACCTGCACGTGCCGCAGATCGAGGCAAAAATCACCCCCCGCACGCGCGCCATCATGCCCGTGCACCTCTACGGCCAGATGGCCGACATGGACGCCCTGATGCAGGTCGCCCAAAAGCATCAGCTCGTGGTTATCGAGGACGCCGCCCAGGCGGTCGGCGCCGAATTCAAAGGCCGCCGCGCCGGCTCGATCGGCCATTACGGCTGCTTCTCCTTCTTCCCGTCCAAGAACCTCGGCGCGGCCGGCGACGGCGGCATGGTCGTCACCAACGACCCGCAGCGCGCCGACAAGCTGGTGTGCCTGCGGGCGCACGGCTCGCGGCCCAAGTACTACCACAAGATCATCGGCGGCAATTTCCGCCTCGACACCCTCCAGGCCGCGGTCGTCCTGGCCAAGCTGCGGCATCTCGACGCCTGGACTGCCGCCCGCCAGCGCAACGCCCAGCGCTACAACCAGCTCTTCAAAGAAACCGGCCTGCCCATCGCCGACAGCGGCCAATACCGCGCCCGCCCCAAAGACGCGCCCGGCCTCTTCCTGCCCAAAATCACGGCCAGCCGCCACATCTTCAACCAGTACGTCATCCGGACCACCCGCCGGGACGCCTTGCGGGCGGCGCTCCAGGCCAGGGACATCGGCAATGAAATCTATTACCCCGTGCCGCTGCACCTGCAAGAGTGCTTCGCCTACCTCGGCTACCAGACCGGCTCGCTGCCCGAGAGCGAGAGCGCCGCGTGCGAAACCCTCGCCCTGCCCATCTACCCGGAACTCGCCGACGACCAGGCCCGCTACGTCGTCCAGTGCATCGCCGAATTCATGTCCACCCATTGACCTATGAACCCGAAGCCCCCTGCTGATGCCCGCCAGCCCCGCGGCGAGCAAATCCTGCGCGACCCCGCCCAGAACAAAGACGCCGCCTTCACCGCCGCCGAACGCCAGCGGCTTGGCCTGGACGGCCTGCTGCCCCCGGCGGTGCTCACTCTCCAGCAACAAGTCGAGCTGGAGCTGGAGCACTTCCACCAAAAGGCCAGCCCCCTCGAGCAATACATTGGCCTCATGGCCCTGCTCGACCGCAACGAAGTCCTCTTCTACCGCCTCCTGGTCGAGAACCTCGAACGCCTCGCCCCGATCATCTACACCCCCACCGTCGGCCAGGCCTGCCAGCGCTACAGCCACATCTTCCGCCGCCCGCGCGGCTTGTTCCTCTGCCCCGCCGACCGCGGCCACATCGCCGAGCGCCTCGCCCACTTCAGCCACCGCGACATCCGCCTCATCGTCGTCACCGACAACGAGCGCATCCTCGGCCTTGGCGACCAGGGCGCCGGCGGCATGGGCATCTCCATCGGCAAGCTCGTCCTTTACTCCGCCGGCGCCGGCATCCATCCCGCCCTCACCCTGCCCATCAGCCTGGATGTCGGCACCGACAATGCCGCCCTGCTCGAAGACCCGCTCTACTTCGGCTGGCGCCAGCGGCGCCTCCGCGGCCCCGAATACGACGCCTTCGTCGAGGAATTCGTGCAGGCCGTCAAACGCGTCTTCCCCCGCGCGCTCCTCCAGTGGGAGGATTTCAAGAAGGCCAACGCCTTCCGCCTGCTCGACCGCTACGCCGAGCGGCTCCCCAGCTTCAACGACGACATCCAGGGCACCGCCGCCGTCGCCCTGGCCGGCATCCTGACCGGGCTGCGCCTCACCGGCAAAACACTGCGCGAGCAGCGCTTTCTCATGGCCGGCTCCGGTGCCGCGGGCGTCGGCATCGGCCGCCTGGTCCGCACCGCGATGCTCGACGCCGGCCTCACGGAAGCCGAAGCCCGCCAGCGCCAGGTCTTCATTGACTCCGGCGGCCTCGTCTGGGAAGGCCGCGCCGACCTCGAAACCCACAAACGCGAAGTCGCGCTGCGCAAAGACGAGCTGGCCCTGGCCGGGCTGCCCACCCCGCCCCCCGCCACCCTCGAAGCCATCATCCGCGCCGTCCGCCCCACCATCCTCATCGGCACCACCGGCCAGCCCGGCGATTTCACCCCCGCCGCGCTCCGCGCCATGGCCGACCACTGCCAACGGCCCATCATCTTCCCCATGAGCAACCCCACCAGCAAAGCCGAGTGCACCCCCGCCGAAGCCCTCCAACACTCCGACGGCCGCGCCCTGGTGGCCACCGGCTCGCCCTTCGACCCGGTCCTCTTCAACGGCCGCAAGCACGTCATCGGCCAGTGCAACAACGCCTTCGTCTTCCCGGGCGTCGGCCTCGGCGCCCTCATCTGCGAAGCCCGCCGCGTCACCGACTCCATGTTCCTGGCCGCCGCCCAGGCCCTCGCTGAATTCACCACCGCGCATCCCGCCGGCGAAAACTGCCTCTACCCCAGCCTCCAGCAACTCCGAACCGTCAGCCGCCTCATCGCCCTCAAAGTCGCCCAAACCGCCCGCAGCGAGCAACTCGGCCAGAACCTCGATGACGCCGCCCTCCAGGCCGCCATTGACCAACTCTTCTGGACCCCCGACTACCCGCCCGCCGGCTGATGTTCACGCCGTTGCCAACGCTGGCCTTAACTGCGCTGTAGAGAACGCATCGAGCCTCTCCTGTGTCAGCGGCCTCGATCAGTTCCTCCGCAGCCGGTAAGACCGGCTTTCCCCGGTGATGGAGTTAGTTACCTACTGCCGCATCCCGGAAAGAACCGGGACGTTGGTGACTGCGGCCCAGTTCGGACTGCCCAAACTTCCGCTGGCTTGGAGCGCGTAACCACTGGCCATGGCGGTCCAGGAGAGGATGACGTTGGTGCCAGCCTTCTCCGCCGTCAACGGCGGCGGATCAAGCTGGTAGAACCGCATCGCGGCGATGGAAAGCGTCGCATTAGTCGAGGTGCCCGCCAGCACAAGCACAAGCCACGCCGCCAGCCCCCACCGATGATAACTGTTCTTATTCATAGCCACGTCTGCCCCCTGGAAGCGCCGGCATCCTTGCCGGCGTCTTGCCCACTCGCCGGCAGGGATGCCGGCGCTCCCCGGCCCAACTCACTCTTCCATCGCTCCACCACCTCGCGCGGCAGCGAATCATGCAGACGAAAGGTCACCGCCTGCATCATGCCCGGATGATCCCAGTGCGGGATATACCCGCGCGAATACCATCCCCGATGCGGCGCTGGCGATGGGACACTCGTCATGACTCGCGATGTCTCGCGGCTTGCGGGGATATAGGACGGCGTGAGAGCCGGTTTGCCGTCCTCGGGATTGGGATTGGGCGCCAGCCTCGGTCTCATGGGACACAGTTGATACTCTGCACCGGGTGGTTGGCGCCATTATACGAGCCGCTATTGTTGAACCCATAGCCGATGGAAACCGCATAGTTGTACACCGCCAGCCACAGCTCGCGGGCGACCAGGTGCCCGTCCATGAAGAAGGAACTGACATAGACCCAGTGCACCGGCATTTCGCGGCTGCTGCCTTCGTTGAACGTGTCGCCCATCTGGTAAGCGCTGCCGGGGATATAGACCATGCCGGTCGGGGCGGCGGGCGCGGCGCCGTCATCGGCGGTGATGCGGACCTTGCACGAGCTGTTGAACTGGCCGGGCCAGTCGGTGCCGGCATGCCACTGGATGTGCCGGTCGTTGCCCGGCGTCACCCCCGCCCCCACCGCGCCCTGCGTGGTGAACACCGGCACGTTCCACGTCGTGCCGCCGTCGGCGGAGATGGCCACATACACCGTCAGCGGGCTGTTGGCCGACGAGACGTTGTAATAGATGTCCACGTAATGCGTGCCCGACCGCTGCGCGGCGCGCACATTGGAGACGACCGGCGCCGCCGCCCGGGCGCAGAGAGTGGTAAGAACCAGAACAAGGAAAGGCAGAGCTTCTATAAGCAACCTGGTTTTCCCGCGCACAGCCTCTGGAATGCCGCGCCCGGAAGCAAGAACAATTTCTGGTCAGTCTAATTCCCCCCGAATCCTTAGCGAACGCGCGGAGTGACCCAAACTGTGGCCACGACGCAC
>DAOPPX010000131.1:0-13378 GCA_035358715.1 Verrucomicrobiota bacterium | reverse complement strand
CCCAAACCCTTTCGCCCAAGTCGCGCCTTCCAGAATGTCCAAACTCCAGGGGCGGCGGGCTCTGCCGCCGCCTCCAAGTGCGCGCTCATCGGGGTGGTCCGCGCCAACATGTATCCGTCGTTCTCGCTGGCGGGCGAATTCGGGTTCACCGGCAACAACCAGGGGGACAATTCCCTGAGCGACATGTTCACCTGGCAGGGCCGCGCTGTTAACGCGGGGGCGAGTTTCCTGTTCCCCGTCTTCAACTACGGGCGCCTGGTCAACCAGGTGCGCGTGCAGGACGCGCAATTCCAGCGGGCGATTCTTGATTACCAGAACACCGTGCTGAGGGCGCAGCAGGAGGTCGAGAACGGGCTGGCGGCGTTCGCCGACCAGCAGCGTTCGGTTGCCCAGCTCGCCAAAGCGGCCGCCGCCGCGCGCCGCTCGACCGACCTGGCCACCATTCAGTACCGGGGCGGCCAGACCGATTACACCACGGTGTTGACCGCCGAGCAGGCCCAGCTCGCCGTCGAGGACGCCCTCGCCAGCACGCGGGGCAACGTCGTGCTGAGCCTCGTTTCCGTCTATCGCGCGCTGGGCGGCGGCTGGGAAATGCTCGAAGGGCAGGACGTCGTATCGGATGAAATCAAAGCCGAGATGGCCCGCCGCACCAATTGGGGCAAGCTGTTGGAGCCCGCGCAGCACCTGCCCCCGGAGAGGGACCCGGCCCTGCCGGCGAACGGCGGGACCGGCCCGAACGGCCACGGAAGCGAACAGACCCCATGATGCATTTTCCTATGAAAGCAATCCTGCTATCTCCGGCACTCCTTCTGGCGGTGCTGATTGCCGGCTGCGGAAAGCGGCAGCCGGGCACTGACACGCGCCCGGCCCAGGTCACCGTGAGCGAGCCCGCTTGGGAACAGGTGGTTGACTACCTGGACCTCACCGGCACCGTCTTCCCGTCCAGGACGGTGGACCTTGTCGCCCGCGTTTCCGGGTACCTGCGATCCGCTGATTTCGCGGACGGGGCGCTGGTCGAGGCGGGCCAGACGCTGTTTGTCATCGAGCCCGAGCCTTACGAGCAACAACTGCGCCTGGCGCAGGCCGCGCTCCTGCAGGCCCAGTCCGAATACGACCGGCAGATCGAATTGAGCAAGGAGAACGCCACGTCTGCCGCCAGCGTCGAGCGGTGGCTCAGCGCGCGGGACCAGGCTTCCGCCCAGGTCGAGCTCGCCAGGATCAACCTGGGCTACACGCGCGTCACCGCGCCGTTCAGCGGTCGGATTGGGCGGCGCCTGGTTGATCCCGGCAACCTCGTCGGCCCGAACGTCAACACCAGGCTCGCCACGCTGGAGCAGATTGATCCCATCTATGTTTACTTCAACCTGAACGAGCGGGATGCGCTGCGCATTTGGGAGGCGGTGCGCCAGGGCGGTCTCGCCCGCCAGCCGGGCACCAGCAAGGCGCGCGTGATGGTTGGGCTGCAGACCGAGGAGGGACATCCGCACGGCGGCGCGCTCGACTTCACCGACACCGCCGTCAGCACGGACACAGGCACGCTGCCGATGCGGGCGGTGCTGCAGAACGAGGACAAGGCCCTCTTCCCCGGGTTGTTTGCCCGCGTGCGCATCCCGCTGGGCGAACCCCGGCCGATGCTGGTCGTGCCCAACAGCGCCATCGGCAACGACCAGGAAGGCGATTACGTCCTGGTGGTAGGCGCAAACGACGTCGTGGCCCGCCGCGGAGTGGTGAAGGGCCCGCTCACCCCGGGCGGCTGCGCCATTCGCAGCGGCCTGGACCCGGCCGACCGGGTGATCGTCAATGGCCTGATGAGGACGCGCCCGAACGCAAAGGTGGCCCCGGTTAAGGCAGGCCCCGGCCAGCCGGCGGCCGCCGCCGCGCCCGGCCAGGCCCCCGAGTAGCCCATGTTTGCCAAATTCTTCATCGAGCGGCCTGTCCTGGCCAATGTCATCGCGCTGGTAATCGTTCTGCTGGGCGGTGTTGCCATGTTCGTGCTGCCGGTCGCGCAGTATCCGCCCATCACCCCGCCCACCGTGCAGGTGACGACCACCTATCCCGGGGCCAACGCCCGGACGCTGCTCGAGACGGTCGCGCTGCCGATCGAGCAGCAGGTCAACGGCGTCGAGAAGATGCTCTACATGCAGTCCACCTGCACCTCGGACGGCCGCTACACGCTGACGGTGACCTTCGAGGTGGGCACGGACCTGGACTTCGCGCAGGTGCTGGTCCAGAACCGCGTCTCCGCCGCCATGGCGCAGTTGCCGGTCGCCGTCCAGCAGCAGGGCGTGGTCACCAAGAAGAAGTCCACCGCCATTCTCCTGTTCATCGCCCTGACCTCGACGAACCAGGCGCATGACGCCCTGTTCCTGGCCAACTACGGAACGATTCAACTGCGCGACAAGCTGTCCCGGTTGCCGGGCGTCGGCGAGGTGGCGGTTTTCGGCGTGGGGGAATACAGCATGCGCATCTGGCTGGACCGGGAGCTGATGCGGCAGCGCTCGCTGACGCCCAAGGACGTCATGACCGCCATCCAGCGGGAGAACGCCAAGGTCGCCGCCGGCCAGATCGGCATGCCGCCGACGCCGGCCGGGCAGGATTTTCAACTGACTGTGAACGTCTCGGGCGCCCTCACGGACATCGAGCAGTTCGAGCGGATCATTGTGAAGTCCTCCTCCGAAGGCGGCGGGCAGCTCACGCGGGTGCGCGACATCGGCCGCGTCGAGCTGGGCGCCAAGACTTACGGCCAGTTCTTCAAGCTGGACGGCAAGCCCGCCGGGGGCATCGCCGTTTACCAGTTGCCCGAGGCCAACGCGCTGGACACCGCCAAGCGGGTGCGGGCGGCGATGGAGACCTACGCCAGGAACTTCCCCGGCGGCATGAGCTACGAGGTGCCGATGGACACGACGGTGTTCGTCCGGGAATCCGTGAACGAGGTTTACCACACGCTCTATGAAGCCGGGATATTGGTGCTGCTGGTCATCATGGTCTTCCTGCAGGATTGGCGCGCCACGCTGGTGCCGGCGACCACCGTGCCGGTGACGATCGTGGGGGCCTTTGCCGGCATGGCGCTGCTGGGGTTCACCATTAACCTGCTGACCCTCTTTGCCATCGTGCTGGCCATCGGCATCGTGGTGGACGACGCCATTGTCGTCGTCGAGGGCGCGGCGAAGCACATCGAGCACGGCCAGACTCCCAAGCAGGCGAGCATTCAGGCCATGAGCGAGCTGTTTGGCCCGATCATCGGCATCACGCTGGTGCTGATGTCGGTCTTCCTGCCGCCGGCGTTCATGCCGGGGATCACCGGGCAGATGTACCGCCAATTCGCGCTGGTGATTGCCGTGACCGCGCTCATCAGCGCGCTCAACGCGGCAACCTTGAAGCCGACCCAATGCGCGCTCTGGCTGCGGCCGCACGACCCCGGCCGCAAGAAGAACTTCTTCTTCCGCTGGTTCAATTCCGCCTATGAGCCCACCGAACGGGCTTACGTCCGCTTGATCCGCGCCATGGTCCGGCGCAGCGGCCTGATGGTGGTGATCGCGCTCGCGCTGGTGGGGCTGGCGGGGTGGGGGCTGATGAAGATTCCCACCGGGTTCATTCCCACCGAGGACCAGGGCTACCTGATCCTGGCCGTGCAGTTGCCCGACGGCGCGGCCCTGGAACGCACGGAGCGCGTCATGGACCGGGTCGCGCAGCTTGCGCTCGGTGTTCCGGGAACGCGCAGCATCGTGGCCATCGGCGGCATTTCGCCGCTGGACAACAGCGCCTCGCTCGCCAACGCCGGGATGCTGTATCTCACCCTCAAAGACTGGAACGAGCGCGGGCGGGGCGAAGACCTGCGGTCCATCTACCAGGGCCTGACCCGGAAGCTGGCCGAGGTGCAGGAGGCCAGCACCCTGGTGCTGATCCCCCCGCCGATCCAGGGCCTGGGCCTCTCGGGCGGCTTCCAAATGCAGTTGGAGCTGACCGACGGCAGCTATGACTTCGCCCGGCTGCAGCAGGCCGCCGACGAGATTGTGGCCGCGGCCAAAGCCGAGCCGGCGATTCAATCGGCCTTCACACCGTTCCGCGCGCAAGTGCCGCAGATCTCCGTCACGGTGGATCGCTCCCAGGCCGAGACGCTGAACGTGGCGGTGGGGGACGTGTTCGACACGCTGCAGAGCTACCTCGGCTCCACCTACATCAACCTCTTCACCAGGTTCGGCCACAACTTCATGGTCTTCGCCCAGGCCGAAGGCAAGCAGCGGCTCACGGCGGAGGACATCAAGCATTACTACGTGCGCAGCCAGTCCGGCGACATGGTCCCGCTGGGCACGCTGGCCGACATCAGGGCCACCCAGGGGCCGGCCCTGATCTCGCTCTACAACCTGTTCCCGACGGCAACGATCAACGGCGCCACCGCCGCCGGCTTCAGCTCCGGCCAGGGCCTGGAGGTCATGCAGCGGATTGCCGACCGGACGCTCGGCCCGGGGCTCGAGTATGAGTGGACGGCGATGTCGTATCAGGAAAAGCTGGTGGGCGGCTCGGCCTACTTTGTCTTCGCGCTGGGGATTCTGCTCGTCTATTTCGTCCTCGCCGGCCAGTACGAAAGCTGGATTACCCCGGCGGCGGTCATCCTGGCGGTGCCGCTGGCGTTGCTGGGCACGGTCTGCGCGCTGCGCAGCGCCGGCGCGGCCAACAACATCTACACCCAGATCGGGCTCGTCCTCCTGATCGCCCTCTCCGCCAAGAACGCCATCCTGATCGTAGAAATGGCCCGCGAGGGCCGCGCCGCCGGCAAGAGCATTCTCGACGCGACCATCGAGGCGGCGCACGTGCGTTTCCGCCCCATCCTGATGACCTCGTTTGTCTTCATCCTGGGCGTGATGCCGCTCGTGCTGGCCAGCGGCGCCGGCGCCAGCGCGCGCAAATCTCTCGGCATCGCAGTCGCCTCCGGCATGCTGGCCTCGACCTGCCTGGCCGTGCTCTTCGTTCCCTCCTTCTTTGTGGTGCTGCAGCGCTTCGCCGAACGCAAACGCGCCAAACCCGCCGAACCCCGCCCGCCTGAGAAGGCGCCTGAGCCTGCCGCCTGATATATGAAAATCCTGTTAACTGCGGGACTGCTTGCGGCGATCACCGTCTTGTGCGGACCCGGCTGCAAGAGCGCACGCGTCACCTCCGAGCGGGAACTCACTCCGATGCCCGCCGCCAAGCCGGTGGCTGTTTACGTCACCGACTTCGAGATCGGGGCCGTCCAGCACGAGGACGGCTTGCTCTCCGGGCGCTCCGGTCCCCTGGGCCGGATCGGGCAGCGGCTCTCCGGCGCCTCCAGCGACCCGGTCGCCCGCGGGCGGGAAATCGTGGACCTCATGGCCAACTCGCTCGTCAAAGAGCTGTCCAGGTCCGGCTTCAACGTGTCGCGCCTGCCGGCCGGCCGCGCCGTTCCCGCCGGGGGCTGGCTCGTGCGCGGCCTCTTCACGGAAGTCCAGGAAGGCAACCGCCTTCGCCGGGCCATGATCGGCTTCGGCTCGGGCCAGACCGACGTGCAGGTGATCACCACGGTTGACGACCTGTCGCAAGGCCCGCCCCGGCCCATGTACGAGGTCGCCACCGACGCGAGCAGCGGCAACAAACCGGGCGCCGCCCCGACGCTCGTTTTGACCCCCTACGGCGCCGCCGCCCGGTTTGTCATGGCCGGCGGGGACCTGGACAAGAATGTGAAGCAGACCGCCGCAAGCATCGCGGCGCAAATGACCCGGCGCATCCGGCAGGCGCCTTAACTCCCGCGCATGGCCAGACCCGAACAGCCCGGATCACTCCCGCCGAAGGCCGCCGCGGGCGCCCGAACGCAGAAGTTTCTCCGCCAGCAGTTGTGGATCTGGCCGCTCATCGCGGCGGCGATGCTGGTCCTTGTGGGCGTGTGGCTGCGAGCCGGGATGGAAGGCGCCATGCGGACGGAGATTGCCGCCAACCTGGAGACTATCCGCGACGCCAACGCCGAGGCGCTGCGGGGATGGGCCGCCGCCATGAAATCCCAGGCCGAACTGCTGGCCGACGATCAGCAGGTGCGCGCCCTGACCGCCGGCCTGTTGCGGCGCGCCCAAGAGCAGGGCATCTCGCCCGCGACGCTGGCGGGCGCGCCGGAGTTCGCCGAGCTGCGGGCGAATCTCAAGCCCGCGGAGGAAGGGCGGGGTTTCAGCGGCTACGCCGTGCTGGACACCAATCTAAACGTCCTGGCGGCTGCCCGCGAGGAATTCGCGGGAGCCAAATCTCCGCCCGAGTATGCCGAGCAGCTTGCCGCCTGTTTCGCCGGCACCGCCGTGGTGACCCCGCCCTTCGCCGCCACGGGAATCGCGCTTGACGACCCGGCCGCGCCACGCCAGAGCCGGGCGTTGATGTTCGCGGCGGCCCCCATCCGCTCGGCCGAAGGGCGGGTCATCGCCGTCCTGGCATTGCGCATTCTCCCGGAACGGGACTTCACGCGCATCCTGGCCACGGCGCGGCCGCGCGCGAGCGCGGAAACCTACGCGTTCAACCGCAACGGCGTGCTGCTTTCCGAAAGCCGGTTCGACGACGAGTTGAAACGTTTGGGGCTGATGCCCGACTCGGCCGAGTCGCAATCGCTTCTGACGCTGGATTTGCGCGATCCGCTGGTGGACCTGCGCAAGGGCCTGCGCCCGCCGAAACACCGCGCGGACCTGCCCTTCACCCGGGCCGTCGGCGAGGCGCTGGCCGGACGGGAAGGGCTGGACACGCGCGGGTATCGCGATTATCGCGGCGTGCGGGTGGTCGGAGCGTGGCGATGGCTGCCGGAGTTTAACATGGGGCTGGTGACGGAAGTTGACCTGGCCGAGGCGCTGGCCCCGCTGCGGGTCCTGCGGCTGGCTTTCTGGCTGCTGTTCGGCTTGTTGACGGCCGGCGCGGTGGTTGTGTTTGTGCTGATGCGTTTGGCGCGGCGCTTTCACGAGAAGGCGCGCCAGGCCTCCCTCGAAGCCAAGCGGCTCGGGCACTACACGCTGGACGACGAGATCGGCAGCGGCGCATTCGGCACGGTGTTTCGCGGGCATCACGCCCTCATGCGGCGGCCCGTGGCCGTGAAGGTGCTCAACCCGCTGGCGGGCGAGATGGGCATCGCGCGCTTCGAGCGCGAGGTCCAGATGACCTGCCAGTTGACCCACCCCAATACCATCGCCCTCTACGACTATGGCCGCACCGACGACGGCTTGTTTTATTATGCGATGGAGTACCTGGACGGGCTCAGCCTGGCCCGGTTGATCGAGGTGCATGGCTGCCAACCCGAGGGGCGGGTGATCCATATCCTGCAGCAGGTCTGCGCGTCGCTGGCGGAAGCGCACGCCCGCGGCCTGGTGCACCGCGACATCAAGCCGCAGAATATCTTCCTCACCTGCCGCGGCGGCATCCCGGACTTTGTCAAAGTGCTCGACTTCGGACTGGTCAAAGCCCTCGACCACAAGGAACAAGTGGAGCTGACCGCCGCCCACGCCCCCCTGGGCACCCCGCTTTACATGTCGCCCGAGGCGGTGAGGAGTCCGAACGCCGTGGACGCGCTCAGCGATCTCTATTCCCTGGGCGGCGTCGGTTACCACCTGCTGACCGGCGAGACGGTGTTCTGCGGCCTGAGCCTGGGGGAGGTGATGTTGAAACAGGTCCGTGAAGAACCCGAGCCTCCTTCCGCCCGCTTGAAGCGCCCGGTGTCGCGCGACCTCGAAGACCTCCTCATGCAATGCCTGGCCAAGGAACCTTCGCAGCGGCCGCCCGGCGCCGCGGCGCTCGGCGAGGCGCTGGCCCGATGCGCCTCCGCCCATCCCTGGACCCGCTGCCAGGCCCAGGACTGGTGGGACCAGCAAGCCGCCGCGCAGAGCGGAAGGACCCAGGT
This sequence comes from Verrucomicrobiota bacterium, assembly GCA_035358715.1. Classification (GTDB taxonomy): domain Bacteria; phylum Verrucomicrobiota; class Verrucomicrobiia; order Limisphaerales; family UBA8199; genus UBA8199. The sequence goes on along the minus strand of DAOPPX010000131.1, from coordinate 5,505 downwards.
CCTGTAAGAAACCTGTCCGCCCCCGCCTGGCATTCCGCCCGGAATGCCATTTGCCTTTTGCCGCCCGGGGACTAGACTGCCACAACAACCAATTACTGTTGATGAGAAGAAAATCGGTCCCCGGCCTGGCCCTTGTGGGGTTGCTGCAACTCAGCGCCGGCATCGCCATGGCCTGGGACTACGAAGCCCACCGCGTTGTCAACCAGTTGGCGCTTGCCGCTTTGCCGACCAACTATCCGGCCTTCGTGCGCGAGCCGGCGGCCGTCGAGCGGATCGCCTTCCTGTCCGGCGAGATGGACCGGTGGCGCAACACCCCCGACCTGCCCCTCAAGCATTACAGCTTCCCTGACCATTACATGGACGTGGAGGAGCTGGCGGACCACGGCCTGGACCCCGCGTTGCTGCCCGTGTTCCGTTACGACTTCATCGCCCAGCTCGCCCTCATCCGCAAGGCGCGCCCGGAGAAGTTCCCCGAGCCCGACCCGGCTGAAAACCTGGACCGCACGCGGGAATTGGTCGGGCTCCTGCCGTGGGGAATCGCGGAGTCAGTCGGCAAACTGAAGTCCGGCTTCTCCTATTTGAAGGCTTTTGAGGCAGGCGGCACGCCGGAGGAAATCGCCAATGCCCAGGCCAACATCATCTACGTGATGGGCGTCATGGGCCACCTTGTCGGCGACGGCTCCCAGCCGCTGCACACCACCAAACACCATCATGGCTGGGTGGGCGACAACCCTAAACGGTTTACCACCAGCCGCAGGTTCCATAGCTGGATTGACGGCGGCTACTTCAACAAGACCGGCGGCGCCAACCTGGAGGCCCTAAAAAGCCGGCTGCGCCCGGCCAAACCGGTGGCCCTTAACGGCCGCCCCGCCAGGCCGGAGGAGAGCTTCCAGGTCGCCATGCTCTACCTGGTCGAGCAGCACAAGCAGGTCGAGCCTCTTTACCAGATGGAAAAGGACGGCAAGCTCTCCGGCGAAGGCGAGAAAGGGCTCGAGGGCAAGGCCTTCCTCGAAAACCAACTGCTCGTCGCCGGCCAGTTGCTGGGCGACTTCTGGTATTCCGCCTGGCGGGAAGCCCCGCCCGACACCTACCTCAACACCCAGCTTGCCAAACGCAAGCGGCCCGCCGCCCCGGAGAGCCAATAGCGGATCAAACGTCGTGCTGCAGGATCGCCTCGAGGCGGCGGCAGATTTCGCGGCCGTAGTCGGTCCAGATGCCCTGGCCCCAGTAGCGGTAGCAACTGGTCTGCGAGGAGAGCAGGTGGAAGAGCGCGTTGCGGAAACGGCCATCGCTCGGCGGCACGCCGGGCTTGAGTAACTTCTCGTAGAACAGCGAGCTGCCCTTCTCCATGGAGCTGAGCAGCGATTCGTAGCCCCGCACCCATGAGATGTTGTTCGTCCAACTGCCGCCCTCCATGTGGAAGCGGTGGTCTTCCTTCTTAAGCTGCTCGATGACCTGCCCGAGGCGCTCGGCACCCTCGCCCGGCTGGAACCGGTCCCATATCCGCTTCTGGCAGATCGGCTGCATGACGGGCAGGTCCTTTTCCTGGATTCCCAGCGCAAAGAGGTGTTCGAGGTATTCGGTGGCGTTCATCACCGGCGTGTGGGAGCCGGTGCATTCACGCATGACCTCAAGATACTTCGGCGGAAACTCGTTCATCATGACGCCGCCGTTCTCGCCATCGGCGATTTGCGTCACCAGCGGCGGGACTTGTTTCCCGGCCAGGTCCCAGCGTGCGAGCCCTTTGGCCTCGTAATACGGCTGCATCTGCGCGACGAGCTTGGTGTCGCTGCCCTGGGTTTTGATGATGGCGATGATGCTGGCCTCCTTGCCGCCGGAGCTGCGGCAGACCAGGCGATGGGGCAGGTGCTTGCGTTGGGGGCCGTGGCCGTTCTCGGGGCGCTCGACGGTGTGCTCCTGGACCAGCACCCAGAGGTAGCCGCAGTCCTTGAGCGTCTTCACGAACTCGTAGGCCGTGTCCGGGTGGTTGGGCAGCGCCATCTCCGCCGGCGAGAACCCGCGCACGCGGGCCAGCGCCTCCAGGCCGAAGATGGCCGCGAAATGATGCTGCCAGGCCAGCACATGCAGCCGGTAATCCTGCACGGGCGTGGAAGGCGCCACCGCGTGGCCCCACGGGCAGCCCAGCCACTCGACGGCAGTCCGGTAGCGAGGATCGCAGGTGATGCGCTTGAGGTTGTCGAACACGTCATTCAGGCCCATCTGGCGCAGGCCGTGCAGCAGCGCGCCGGAGTATTCCAGCATCACGCGCGGCTGTTTGCCTTCGTCCATCAACTGCGGAATGAACTCGCCCATGCGCTTGTAGCACCAATGGAACACCGGGGCGTTGTGGTTGTCGCCAATCCCCGGGTTGTCCAGCATGTGCTTGAGATTGCTGATAATCCCGGCGGTGGTGAGATCGGGGCCGCCCGCCGGAATCAGCGGCTGGTGCATGTGCAGCGCGACGGCAAACGCGCTTTTGATGCCGGCAAAGTCAATCCGGCTCTCGGGCAGGAAGACCGGCCGGGTGCGACTGGCGCGCAGCGCTGATTCAATTTGCGCTTCCGAGCCGCAGATATTCGGCAGACTCCCAACGTATTCCGGCAAGTCACTCATAGGTCTTTCCGCATTCCGGCGTTAGCGTCGGGGAAAAGGGGCTGCGCATCAACCCGTCATTTGTGGTGCGGCAGCACGACGCCGGCCTGTGGCAGCGCCAGGCTGAACTGAATCTTCTCGCCTTCGGTGCCCAGGTAACCGCCCCAGCCGACGCGGATTTCCCCCACCTTGCTTAAGTCCAGAACTCCATCCGCATCCTTCGACCAGCCCGCGAGCTGGAACCGATTCAGCGGAACAAAGGTGCGCGCCCGGCCCGGCGCCGCCAGGGAACGGTCTGTGTAGGCAATGAAGTCGCCACCGCCCTCTTCATGGAGGATCACCAGGAGTTGATTGGCCGTGGTTTGCCCGTCGGGCACCCAGGTTTCGATGGCCAGGCAGTCGGCGGCGGCAAGGTCCAGCGGCTCCGGGTATTGGAATTGGGCGAAAAGAAATGTGTCAACCCCGGTCTTGGTCAAGACGGCGGTGGCCTGCCAAAAGGGAGAATCGGCGCGGGCCTGCGCGGCGTCCGGCGCGAGTTCCGCGCGGACAAATTCGCCATGGGGCGCGGTCGGTTCCGCAGCGGGCACGGGGCGCAAGGAAAGAACTGGCAGCGCTCCCTGGTGCAGCGCGCAGCGTCGGGGCGGTTTGGCCGAGGCGAAGCGGAAGCAAGCCGCGCCGTAGGGCTCGAGACTCAGCGGGGCCGCATTAGCCGCCGGGTTTTCCTCCCGCTGGCCGGTGGCCGGGTTCCAGCGTTCACCGGCGCCGGTGGCCGCGAATTCAACGCGCCCCGCCCAGGGTTTGTCGCTGTCGTTGATGACGAAATAGACCTCGCGGTCCTCAAGGCGGCGATGCGTGACGCGCAGCGGCGATTTCGCCCCGGAGACTTTCACGTCCGGCTGAATCAGGCCCTCGATGACCCGTGGCAGCAGGGCTTCCAGGCCGCAAGGCAGAAAGATGCCGACGCCGCCCCTGGCATTCGCGCGGGACTGCGGCTCCGGCGCCGCCGAAGCCTCCTGGCGGCTGGCGCCGAACATTTCCCTGGCCAGCGCGGCAACCCGCGGAGAGGGGAACTCACTTTCGCTGTTGGCCGGCAGGGCGCCGAGCGCAATCACCACGCCTCCCTTTCGGACAAACCGGGCAAGGTTCTCCCACGCCGCCATCGGCAGCGTGTCCGCGCCGGGCAGGATAACGACGCGCCAGCGGAGCGGGCCGTGCGCCAGGGCGCCGGAGGTGACCCTGGCTTTTGCGAGCGCGCGGCTGTCCACAAAAGTGAAGTCGCGCTGGCTATGGAAGAGGCCCTCGGCCGCGGCGCGGTAAAGGCCTTCAACTTGGGCGGCGCCGGGGGCTTCATGGGTCCAATGGCGGGAGGGGACAAACCGGGTCCAGAGGCTTTCGGCGGGATAGAGCACCGCGAAGTCCGCGACCTGGTGACCGCCGCGCAGCGCCGTGCAGCACCGGCCCACCCACTCGTTGAGGCGGCGCAGTTGCTCGTCCGACAAATCCGTGAAGCTGTAATAGCTGGTGATGCAGTTGACGCCCGCGACGATCTGGCGATTGCAGGTGCCGCGGATTTCGCTCTCCGTCACGGTGCGCCGGGGCCGGGAATCGCCGGCGGGCCGATAGCGCTGGCTGTGATCGGAGGTTTCGCTCATGACCAGCGGGCGGCCTTCGAGTTCGGCGGCACTGCTCAGGAGCCGGGCGCTGAACCACGGCACCTCCGGCGGCAGGCTGCTGAGGCAATCAATGCTCGGCGCGTCGAGCCGGCGAATGCAGCGGAAGAAATCCCCGTAGAGCGGCACGTGTCCGGCAATGCTCTCCTCCAGCAAGAGGTGGCCGCCCGACGGCACACGATGCCGCTGGCAGCGGGCCTGAATCTGGCCGAAGAAGTTCTCGGACACCAGTTCGCCGACCGTCAGCCAGAAGTCGTAGCGGATCTTTGCGCCGGCCGCGCCCGCCTCGGTGACCAGCGCCGGCAGGTGCTCGGTCTCCAGCGCGTAGCCGCGGCGCTTCAGGAATTCGCGCGGCAGGTTCGCGGCCCACGGCAGCGGACGATAAGGCATCGGCTTCAGGAAGAGGCTCATCAAGGACGGCTCGTCGGTGAAGGTGGCGGCGAAGAACCTGCCCAAGTCGTTGCCAAGGTGTTGCGCATACCCGCCATAGGTCACGTCCACGAAGCGCGCCGTTGGTTCGGGCAGGAGCAGGTTGATGTAGGGGATTTTGGCATGCAGATTGCCCGCGGCGTGGGTGCCTTCGTAAAGGTGGTCCTCGGTGATCGCCAGCACCCGCCACCGGCCGGCAGGCGCCGCCCAGGTCAGCCGGCCATCCCGGACCTGCCCGGCGAGGTCCACCCGCTGCGCCAGGTCAACCTGGCCGGCGCGAACCGGATACGCACCGGCCAGCACCAGCCTTCCCGGGGGAAGTTCCAGCGCCACCGGGCCTCCCTGCGATTCCGCGGTGGCCGCGAGCAAGCCGCGCGCCTCCCATTCCGGGTGATCGCGCAGCGTCAGGCCGCCGGCGTTGCCCGAGGGATAGCCCCGCTCGTCGTAGAGCCAGAGGGCAAAGCCGGCTTGCCTGGCCGCGTTGACCGCGCGCGTGAACGCGCCCCACTTGGCGTCGCTTTCGAGGTATTGATCAAAGGAGACATTGCAGACCACGCCGCCAAAGCCCTGCGCGGAGAGCAGGCGGATAAGCTGGTCCTGCGCGTCGGGCGGGTCCGGCCAATTGTGGATGATCTTCAGGATGCGCGCCTCGTTCGGAGGCTGCGCGAAACGCGCTTCCCAACCCGCAGCAGCCCCCTCGCTGGAGAACGGAATCACGCCAAGGCCGGCGACCAGAACGAGGCAAGCGGCGCGACGTAACGATTCAGAAGCAGAGCCCGGTAGAGTAGAGAGGCGTCCATGATGGAGTTGAACC
>DAOPPX010000130.1:0-13595 GCA_035358715.1 Verrucomicrobiota bacterium | reverse complement strand
GAGGTACTACGGTATTGGGACGGGGTTGGGACGGGGCTGGGACGGCGCGGCTGCCGACCCATCGCAGGTGCCTTGAGACTTCTGTCGGGAGGTGCCAATTCAACACCGCAGTTGCTCAGCCGCTTCTCTTGCGCCTTTGCCCGGAAAAGGCCGCAGTTGCTTCTTTCGCCTTTGCATCCGCCTTCCTATCGCGTAAATATTCCCTCCCGCGGTTGCGGGAATGGCTATGAAACCCGAAGTCGAAATCTACGATACGACCCTGCGCGACGGCAGCCAGGGCGAAGGCATCAACTTCTCGGTGATGGACAAGCTCCGCATCGCCGAGAGATTAGACGCGTTCGGGGTCCACTACGTCGAGGGTGGCTGGCCGGGGTCTAATCCCAAGGACATCGAGTTCTTTGCGGAAGCGCGGCGCAGGAACTTCAAACAGACCCGCCTGGCGGCCTTTGGCTCCACCCGCCGCAAGGGGGTCCAGGTCCAGAGCGATGACCAGGTCCGTTTGTTGCTGGAAGCCCACACTCCGGTGGTCACCATTTTCGGCAAGACTTGGCTCTTGCACGTCAAAGAAGTGCTCCGGACAACGCCCGACGAAAACCTGGCGATGATAGCCGACACGGTGCGGTTTCTCAAGGATAACGGCCGGTTCGTTATCTACGACGCCGAACACGCCTTCGATGGGTACAAAGACGAGCCCGAATACGCCCTTGCCACCTGGCTGGCGGCCGAAAAGGCCGGCGCGGATGTAGTGGTTCTGTGCGACACGAACGGCGGCTCTTTGTCACGCGAAGTAGCCGCGATTACCGCCGCAGCGCGGGGCAAGCTCACAACCCGTCTTGGCATCCACACTCATGACGACATTGGGCTGGGAGTAGCCAACGCACTGGCGGCTGTCGAAGCGGGCGCGACCCATGTGCAGGGCACCATGAACGGCTACGGTGAACGGACCGGCAACTGCAACCTCACCAGCGTGATCCCCAATATCGCCTTTAAGATGAAGAAGGTCTGCATGCCGGCGAAATCACTGGCCGAGTTGCGCGACCTCTCGCAGTTCGTGGACGAAATTGCCAACTTCCGCCACAATCCACGGCAGCCTTGGGTAGGACGAACCGCCTTTGCCCACAAGGGGGGCATGCACGTCAATGCGGTCCAAAAGGTAGCGCGGAGCTTCGAGCACATAGACCCGGCGTTGGTAGGCAACCGGCGGCGCGTGCTGATCAGCGACCTGGCCGGCAAGAGCAACATCGTGATGAAGGCCCAGGAATTGGGATTCCCCGTGGCCAACGACACGCCGGAGTTGAAGACCATCCTTGCTCGCATCAAGGAACTGGAACACGAAGGCTACGAGTTCGAGGCGGCGGAAGCGTCTCTGGCGCTGCTCATCAGCCGGGCGCTCCGACACACGGAATTGCCCTTTACGGTGGATGCCTACCACGTTTCCATGCGCCGGGCAGGGTCTGGCTCTGTTTGTGAGGCGACAGTCAAAGTGCGCGTCGGCGCCCAAGCCGGCCACACGGTCGCCGAGGGCGATGGCCCGGTGAATGCGCTCGACAAGGCCCTGAGAGCCGCGCTCGCAGGATTCTACCCGCAGCTCAGGAAGGTGGTGCTCACGGACTACAAGGTCCGCATCCTGGAATCCTCCACCGGCACCGGCGCGCGCACCCGTGTGCTTATCCAGTCCACCGATGGCAAGAAAGAGTGGGGCACGGTTGGCGTTAATGACAACATCATCGAAGCCAGCCTGCAAGCCCTGGTGGACAGTCTCGAATACGCGCTGATGCAGAAGTGACTTACCCATGCCTGAGATTCCGAAAGCCTACGAACCCCAAGCTGTCGAGGCGCGGTGGTATGACTTCTGGCTGAAGCATAATTGCTTCGCCGCCAACCCCGCTTCCTCGAAACCAGCCTACTCTATCGTCATCCCGCCGCCGAATGTGACGGGCATGCTCCACATGGGGCACGTGCTCAATAACACCATCCAGGACATCCTCGCCCGCAAGGCCCGCATGGACGGCAAGGAGGTGCTGTGGCTGCCCGGCACCGACCACGCCGGCATTGCGACGCAAGCGGTGGTGGAGAAGACCCTCCGCAAGCAGGGCGTCATGAAGCACCGCGACGACCTGGGCCGGGAGAAGTTCCTGGAACATGTCTGGGCCTGGAAGGAGAAGCACGGCGGCATCATCATCCAGCAGCTCAAGAAGCTGGGCTGCTCGTGCGATTGGACGCGCGAACGGTTCACGATGGACCCGGACTACTCGCGCTGCGTCCAGAAGGTGTTCGTCGAGCTCTACAAGAAAGGCTTGATCTACCGCGGCAAACGCATGGTCAACTGGGACCCTGCCGCTCGCACCGCCCTCTCCGACGAAGAAGTCGAGATGATCGAGGAAAAGGGCCACCTCTGGCACCTGAAGTACCCGCTGCTCGATGACAAGGGCCAGCCCAAGGCCGACGGGTTCCTGGTGGTCGCCACCACGCGCCCAGAGACGATGCTGGGTGACGAAGCCGTGGCAGTGAACCCAACGGACCCGCGCTACCAGAAGATCATCGGGCGCAGGTGCCTGCTGCCCTTGCAGAACAAGTCCATCCCCATCATCGCAGACGAGCTGGTGGACCCGAAGTTTGGCACCGGCTGCGTGAAGGTGACGCCCGCCCACGATCCAGCGGACTACGAGATGGGGCTTCGCCACAAGCTTCCCTTCACCGTTGTCATCGGCCCCGATGGCAAGATGACCGAGGCCGCAGGCGAGGACTTCGACGATATGGACCGCATGGAGGCGCGCCAGGCGGTTATCGAGGAACTGACCCAGCAGGGCCTGCTGCTGAAGGTCGAGGACTACGTCCACAACGTTGGCTACAGCCAGCGCAGCCATGTCCCCATCGAGCCGTACCTGAGCGAACAGTGGTTCCTGAAATATCCGGGGGTGGAGACTTCCACCAAAGCGGTCGAAGAAGGACGAATGGCGTTCCATCCCGACCGCTGGGTGAAAACCTACTCGCACTGGATGCACAACCTCAGGGACTGGTGCATCAGCCGCCAGCTCTGGTGGGGGCACCGCGTGCCGGTGTGGACAAAGCGAATCACCCTCCCAAACACGCCAGAAAACAACCGCACGCATACGTTCGACGAGGTGGTAAGACTCCATGATGCGGCCAGCGCGAACACGGTGTTCCGAATCCTCCATCTCGGCACTGGAAGCACCATCGACTTGCTTCACGCCGAGCTAACGGAGTCCATGGACGCCGGGAAGCCAAATCACGAGTTCGAATTGTTTGTCTGCTCAACTGACGAACAAATCGGCGCACGTTTGATCACGGAAGGCTTCACTCAGGACCCCGACGTTCTCGATACCTGGTTCAGCTCGTGGCTCTGGCCTTTCGCCACAATGGGCTGGCCGGAGCAGACCGAGACGCTGAAGAAGTTTTACCCCACCACTGACCTTGTTACCGGGCCGGACATTATCTTCTTCTGGGTGGCGCGCATGATCATGGCGGGCTACGAGTTCATGGGGGAACTGCCCTTCCGCAACGTCTATTTCACGGGCATCATCCGCGACAAGCTGGGCCGCAAGATGAGCAAGAGCCTGGGCAACTCGCCCGACCCACTCGACCTGATCGGCAGATACGGCGCCGACGCCCTCCGCTTCGGCACCATGCGCAGCGCGCCGCTGGGCCAGGATGTGCTCTTCGACGAGAAGGACGTCGAGCTGGGCCGCAACTTCTGCAACAAGCTCTGGAACGCCTGCCGCTTCCGGCAAATGCAGGGCGGCGAGGCGCAGGGCGAGATTCAACCCAGCCTCCTGACCAGCGACGACAAGTGGATCCTGCTCAGGCTCGACCAGGCGATCCGGGAAATCACCACCGCCTTCGCCGATTACCGCTTCAACGAAGCCGCGCAGGTCCTTTATCGCTTCTTCTGGAGCGAATACTGCGACTGGTATGTTGAGGCCAGCAAGGCCGTCCTCTCGACGCAACCGGCCACAGGCGCCACGGGCCAAGATGGCCGCCACGCCAATACCCTGGCGGTCATAGACTTCGTCCTTTCCCACGCACTGCGCCTGTTCCACCCGTTCCTGCCGTTCATCACGGAGGAGTTGTGGCACGGCATGGGCTACCACGAAGATATGCCGGCGACGCAGGGCGGGCAGACCATCATGTTTGCGCCGTGGCCCAAACCGCTGGATGAGGATTTCCGCGGGCACTATGGGCTGGACGCCGGCTGCCTGGACGCCGTCAATGCCAGAAATGACCTCGTCAGCCAGGGCCGCAATCTGCGCCGCGAAGGCAATATCCCGGCCAATAAGAAGGTCAGGTTTGTCTTCAAGCCGTCCCAGCCGGTCATGCCACACGAGGCCGAGGTTCTGAAGCTCCTGCTCAATGCCGAGGCGCTCGAGATAGACCCGAATCACCAGCCAAAGAAGGGCACGCCCGGCGTCCACTCGGAACTGGGCAACCTATATCTGCCGCTGGAAGGACTGATTGATGTGGCCGCGGAAAAAGGACGGCTCACCAAGGAGTTGGAGAAGATCGAGAGCGAGATCACGAAGACCAATCAGAAGCTCAGCAATCCGAACTTCACCGCCAAAGCGCCGCCGCATGTGCTGCAAGAGCATCAGCAGCGCCTGGCTGAGTGGCAGGCCAAGCGCGAGCGCGCCCGGAAGGCCCTTGAGTCCTTGCACAACTGAGTGGCTCCTCGGCTCCTGCCCGCCAATTCCCGTCGGGTGCAGTCGGCAAAAGTAAATGGCCGCGCTCTTGCGAGCGCAGCCATTCGTCAACCAAAGTAAGTTGAGCCGGCCAGGGGCTAGAACTTGCCGCCGTAAACCACGTTCCTGCCCAGCATCTGCTCGATGCGCAGCAACTGGTTGTACTTGGCAACCCGGTCGGTTCTGCTTAGGGAGCCGGTCTTGATCTGGCCCGCGTTCGTGGCTACCGCAATATCCGCAATGGTGGCGTCTTCGGTTTCGCCGGACCGGTGGCTGATGACCGCGGTGTAGTCATTTTCCTGGGCCAGTTCCACGGCGTCCAGCGTCTCGGTCAGCGAGCCAATCTGGTTGACCTTGACGAGGATGGAGTTGGCGGTGCCGGTGTCAATGCCCCGGCGCAGGAACTTCACGTTGGTAACGAACAGGTCGTCGCCGACCAGTTGGACCTTGCCGCCCAGCTTGTCGGTGAGCTTCTTCCAGTTGGTCCAGTCGCTTTCGGCACAGCCGTCCTCGATGCTCACGATGGGGTACTTATTGCAGAGCTTAACGTAGAAGGCGATGAGTTCATCGCCCGAGACGGTCTTGCCGGTGCTCTTCTTGAACGTGTAGGTGCCGTTGCCGTTGTAGAACTCGGAGGCAGCCACATCCAGCGCCAGAAAGATCTGCTTGCCCGCTTTGTAGCCGGCGGCTTTGACGGCCTGCAAGATGGCGTCAATCGCGGCCTCGGTACTTGCCAGCTTCGGGGCAAAGCCACCCTCGTCACCGACGGCGGTCGAGAGCCCTTGCTTCTTCAACACGGCTTTCAGGGCGTGGAAGGTCTCCGTGATGGCGCGCAGCCCCTCCGAGAAGGAGTTGAACCCCTTGGGCATGATCATGAATTCCTGGAAATCAATCGGCGCGTCCGAGTGGGCGCCGCCGTTGATAACGTTGGCCATAGGCACCGGCAGGACTTTGGCGTTGGGGCCGCCGAGGTACTTAAAGAGCGGCTGGCCCAGGAGCGCGGCCGCGGCCTTGGCGTTGGCCAGAGAAACAGCCAGGATGGCGTTGGCGCCCAGCTTGGCCTTGGTTTCCGTGCCGTCGAGTTTAAGCATCGCGCGGTCAACGGCCAGTTGATCGAGCGCGTCCATGCCCTTGAGCACGGAGAAGATCTTCTCCCGCACATTCTTCACGGCCCTAGTGACACCTTTGCCGAGGTAGCGCTTCTTATCGCCGTCGCGCAATTCCAGCGCCTCGTGCTCGCCGGTGCTGGCGCCCGAGGGCACCGCTGCGCGCCCCATCGCGCCGCTGGCAAGGGTCACATCAACCTCCACTGTGGGATTACCACGTGAATCAAGGATTTCACGCGCCAGTATGTCTTGGATTCTGCTCATAAATATGTGTAATCAATTCCGAACCTGGGAAATCACTAAGGCCGTCCAGGGCCCGGCGGCTCACGTTAAGCCCGCTGGCGATTATGCGCCGATGATTTCCATGCCCACCCTGTGTTCAAGGTGAGGGCCACATAGTAGGAAAACCGCGCCGCGAGTCAAGCCATCGGCGACGGCCGTACGCGCAGGCGCGTGTGGAGGCATTCTACGGGGCATTCTACGGGGGCTTGACGTGTTGGACAGGACCTGACAGATTGGGCCTATTGATTCCAAATCGGAGGTTGTCGTTGCAGCCCCGTTGACGCGGGGTCTCGCCAGGTGCGAGCTTGAAGGCGCGGCTATGCGAACCCGGTTTGGCGAAGATTCGTTATGCAGCATATACGGAACATTGCCATCATTGCCCACGTTGACCACGGCAAGACCACGCTGGTGGACTGCCTGCTCAAGCAATCGGGCACCTTCCGCGCCAACCAGGCCATCGCGGCCGAGGAGCGGATCATGGACTCCATGGACCTGGAGCGAGAGAAGGGCATTACCATCAAGGCCAAGAACGCGGCGTTCAAGTACAAGGATTACCACGTCAACATCGTGGACACGCCCGGCCACGCGGACTTCGGCGGCGAGGTGGAGCGGATCATGAACATGATTGACGGCGTGCTGCTGGTAGTGGATGCCGCGGACGGCCCGCAGGCCCAGACCCGGTTCGTGCTGCGCAAGGCGCTCGAAGCCGGGGCCAAGCCGATCGTGGTCATCAACAAGATTGACCGCGATAACGCCAATCCGCACAGAGTGCTCGACGAGGTGTGGGAGCTGTTTGTGTCGCTCCACGCCACCGACGAGCAGATGGATTTCCCGGTGATCTACGCCAGCGCGCGGGACGGCCACGCCACAACGGACTTCAAGCATCCGGGCAAGACGATGAAGCCGCTGTTTGACGCGATCATTAAGCATATCCCGCCGCCGCGCGCCCACGCCGGCGAAGGGTTCCAGCTACTGGTGGCCAACCTGGATTACTCGGATTACCTGGGCCGCATTGCCTTCGGCAAGATTCACAGCGGCAAGGTGAAGGAAGGCGAGACCTATGTCTGCATCCACGGCGACGGGCAAAGGAGCACGGCCAAGATCACCGCCATCTTCCAGTTCGAGGGTCTGAAGCGAATGCAGGTTCCCGAAGCACACGCCGGCGACGTCGTCGGTTTGACCGGGTTTGAGGACGTGTTTATTGGCGAGACAATCACCGACTCGGAGGATCGTCTTCCGCTGCCCTTTGTCCCGATTGACCCGCCGACGATCCAGATGCAGTTTGCGGTCAACGACGGCCCTTTGGCCGGCCTGGATGGGCAGCTCGTCACCGCGCGCCATATTTGGGAGCGCCTGGTCAAGGAGGTTCGCACGAATGTGGCGCTGCGGATCGCGCAGACCGACGCGCCGAACATATTCAACGTGAGCGGGCGTGGTGAAATGCAAATCGCCATCCTGGTCGAACAGATGCGCCGCGAGGGCTACGAGGTTCTGGTATCACGGCCTGAGGTGATTTACCGGAAGGACAGCAAGGGCAACCTGCTGGAGCCGATCGAAAGGCTGTTTCTGGAAATCCCGAAGGACTCGATGGGCGTTGTGCTGGCGAACCTGGCCGACCGGAGGGGCGAGATCACGAACATGAGCCACCACGGCGACCAGGTCAGCATCGAGGCGCTGATTCCGACGCGCGGGCTGATCGGTTTCGAGACCGACCTGGTGAACCAGACGCGCGGTGTTGGGGTAATGAGCCATTTGTTCCACGAGTATGGCGCCGAGCGGGGCGATATCGCGGCGCGCAAGAACGGGTCGCTGGTGAGCATGGAAAGCGGCGAGGCGATGGCCTACGCGCTGAACATGATCCAGGAACGGGGCCGATTGATCGTGGAGCCGGGGGACGCGGTTTATGCCGGCATGATTGTGGGTGAGAACGCGCGCGAGAACGACATCCCGGTCAATCCGTGCAAAGCGAAGAAGCTCACGAATATGCGTTCACAGGGGGAGGGCAAGGGCATCCAGCTAAACCCGCCGCTGAAGCTGTCGCTGGAGCGCGCGCTGGAGTATATCGGGTCCGATGAATACGTGGAGGCAACCCCCAAGAACCTGCGCTTGAGGAAGAAGATACTGGACGGGGTCCGGCGCAAGCGCGCCGCCCAGGCCCGCGCGGCCAAGGTTGTAACAGAATAGACTCCGGCTGCCCGGCGGCGGCGCGGGCAGCAGTCGCGGCCTGCCGCGGCGTCTGGCTAGCGAACGACGCCGGTCCCGGCGCAGGCCGGGCAGGCATCGGGAGGGGTGTGGCGGATCAGGTGGTAGATGTAATCCTTGAGTTTGGCCCGCCGCATCTTGAGTTCCTCGATTTCCTGATCCGTGGCGAAATCAACTTCCTCCTCGATGCGGTATATTTCGTCATCCAGACGATGATACTCGTCGTAGATGTTCCGGAAGTGGTCGTCGCATCCTTTGAGTCGCCGGATGGTCTCTCGGTGCTCCGGGAACTCGCGCAGGATGGGGTGATGTAAGTCCATGGGAGTGGTCTCCTATTGTTCAGCTTACTTTGGTTTGTTTGCGGGGGCGGCTCGACGATGCCGGTACCCAGGAAAGTTGCGGGAGGGCACTCTCCGCGCTGGGCGACACGGCGCAACCGATTGTCTCGCGTTTGTTCAATTCAATTCGCGGTCCTGCCGCATTACGCGGCACGGTCAATACTCTACTCCAGACAGCGCCGCAGTAAAGGGTTTCCATGCTACTTTTTCGTCGGGCCGGTTTCGATTTCGGCAAGGGCTTTGCGGGCCTCGGGGTAGTCCGGGCGCAGGCGGAGGGCCTCGGCAAAGTGAGTTTTGGCGTCGGCCCGCTGTCCCAGTTGGAGCAGGCACAAACCCAGGTTGAAATGGGTCTGGGGGTCGCCGGGGTCAATCTTCAGAGCCTCCCGGTAGTGTAGTATTGCCTCTTCCCGTTTGTGTTGCGCGCCTAACGCATTGCCGAGATTGCTCTGAGCGCCGGAATGTGCTGGTTTGAGGCGCACTGCGGTGCGGAAGTGCCGCTCCGCTTCCGCGTAGTTGCCCTGCATCGCGTAACAGATCCCCAGGCCGTTGTGGTTTTCCGCATGATTGGGGTCCAGGCGGACTGCCGCCAGGTAATGCGCCTCGGCTTCTTTGAGCATACCGGCGTCTGCCAGGCAATTCGCGAGGTGGTGTTCCGCGCTTTCATAATCCGGCTGCAACCGAAGCGCGGCACGGAACTCGGCCATCGCCTGTTCGGCTTGTCCCTGGGCCCGCAGGGCCATGCCGAGATTGTGGTGCGCCTGGCTCGAATTCGGGTTCAAGCGCAAGGCATGCTGGTAATTCGGCACGGCCTCGGATGGCCTGCCCGCGTCCATTTGGGCGTTGGCGAAGTTGAAGTAGTAGAGGTATTCCGGCTTGAGCCTGACAGCCGTCGCATAGTGCGCCAATGCCTCGTCGAAGCGACCCTGGCGCAGGAGCACCGCGCCGAGGTTGTTGTGCGCCTCGGCGTAATTGGGCTCGGATCGAAGGGCGGCCTCATAATGCGCTGCGGCATCTGCCAGCTTGTCCTGGCGGCTATACAGATTGCCCATGTTATAGTGGGCCATGTAATTGCCCTCACCGACTTGGATCATTCGCCCAAAGAGTGTTTCGCTGGTTGCCCACCAGCCAAGCTGCTTGCGTGCCAACAGCGCGCAGGCCGCCAGCACCAGAACGGTCGCGGTCCCCTGCCCTGCGAGCGGTACCCGCCACCGGTTGGCCAATTCGCAACCTCCCCACGCCAGCGCGATGAAGATGCCCATGAGAGGGATGTAGGTGTAGCGGTCGGCCATGGTCTGCATGCCCACCTGGACCAGGCCGATAACCGGAATCAGTGTGCCCAAGTACCAGAACCAGCCCAACGCGAGGTACGGGCGGCGTCGTGCCAGTCGGAGGACGACCACGGTGGCCGCAAGCAATGCCAGGGCCGCCAGGCCCACCTCCCATGCGGGCCAGGGCGCCTTCCGCAGGTAAAGAGCCGCCAACCCCTCCGGCCAGACCATCTTCCCGAGGTAGCGCACATACGACATGAGGGCATTGGCAATCCGGGCGCCGATGGACAAGTTGGCTACATCAAGCACGGCGCCGCCACTATGCTGAACCCGATAGGTGATAACACACGACACCGCACTCAACGCCAGGATTGGCATCTTCTCCCACACGAGGGGGAGCCAGGTGCTGGGTTTGACGCCCTGGCTTTGGCGTTCGAGCCGCCGCAGGGGCCAATAATCAAGGAGCAGCAGGACAAACGGCACGGTCACCAGCATCGGCTTGCTCATTAACCCGAGGGCAAAGAGCAGCACCGCCAGCCAATACCAAGCATACCGGTAGTGGGTTACAGGCGGCGGGGTCTTTGCGTGGCGGATGTGCGCCTTTGCGCTCCGTTCTGGTTCGTGGCTTTGGCTTTGGGATGCTCGCACGTAGGCCAGATAGGCCCCCAAGGTGAGCAGAAAGAAGAACGTGCTCAGCACATCCTTCCGCTCCGCGATCCAGGCCACAGATTCGACATGCAGGGGGTGAAGCGCAAAGAGCGCCGCGACGATTCCGCTGCGCCAAAGCGCGCCGGTCATTGTGAATAACAGCAGAAACAGCAACACCGCATTGGCGGTATGGAACAGCAGGCTAGTCAGGTGGTGCCAGCCGGCCCTCATGCCGTAGAGCTGGCAATCGAGCATGTGCGACACCATGGTGACCGGGTGCCAATTGCGTGCCACCTCACTGCGCCAGACCCACGTCATGCCTTTCTCGGTCAGGCCGGCCTGGACATGAGGATTTGCGGTGACGTAGTCCGTGTCGTCGTAGTTAACAAACCCATGCCGCGTGACCGGCCAATAGACCGCCAGCGTGCTCAAAGCGAGTAGCAGACATACCCAGAGCAGGTGCTGCCGGATTGCGTTTACCCGGGATGGTTGATCCGCGGCCATAGCGGGGGCACTGTAGCCAGCGCCAGAGCAGCGCCTCAAGCTGTTTCCAGGGGGAGGGCGGGCGGTACAGGTGGTATTTCACCCAGCCCGAATGCTGCAAGAGATGCGCGCCCCCCTGCCCAGGCTCGGAAGGAGCATCCCATCCAAATGGCTGCTCGACGACCGCCAGCCGGCCAATGGACGGCCACTAGACGGCCACCTACCGGCCACCTACCGGCCAGGAGGACGGCCAGGAGACGGCCAGAAGTTCTGGCTAAACAGGCAAGGTGGGCGTGGGAGCATTGGGAAAAGGCCGTGGGCGCGGCACGGATTCTGAAGGCTGTGAGGAATCTTCCGGATGCCACCACCGGGCTGTTTTCTTCCAGAATCTCGCGTGTTCTGTCGTAAGGGTAGGGTGCGCTGGGTGGCAGCAGGAACAACCTGCGTTAACTGCTCCGTGGCAGGCGTTCCTGGCCTGGCCAATAGCCGCCATTACCACCGTTGCAGGCTGTTCCCATCGTCCCTCCTCCGTAGTACCTCCGTTCTACCTCCGTTCTACCGCCGTTTTTGGAGACGGAGGAGGAACGGAGGTAGAACGGAGGTACTACGGAGGGACCACCGAAGGAGAGGGTAGCGTGAGGGGGGAATTGGACCCAACGGGTCAGGATGTCCGAGCTTTGGGACGCTGCCAGGAATTGAGATGCGCCCTGCGCCGTCGGGCGCCCCACTTCCACCTTTTCAACTCTGCGGTGGTGAGGTAGGCTTGCCAAACTCTCCTAGCGCCTATGCCGAGCGTTTACATCAAGACTTACGGGTGCCAGATGAACGAGCGTGACAGCGAGGCGGTTGCCGCGCAGCTCGTGGCCAAGGGGTATTCGCTCGCTAAGACCGAGGCTGCGGCAGATGTTATCCTGCTCAACACTTGCAGCGTGCGGGATTTGGCCGAGCAGAAGGCACTGCGCAAGATGGAGAATCTCGTGGCTGAGACCCGCCGGCGCAGGTCCAAGGTGGTGCTGGGCTTCATGGGCTGCGTGGCCCAAAGCCGGGGCCGCGAGCTGATTGACCGGCTGCCGGACGTGGACCTGGTCGTGGGCACGCAGAAGTTCCATCGCACGGCAGAATACCTTGATGGGATCATTGCCGGGCGGCGTGAGAAGGTGGTGGAGATTGGCGAGGAGCCGGGGAGCGAGGGGGCAATACGCGAGCACCTGCTGGATGGGAACGCGCGGAAGTCCGGCGCGGCCTACGTGAGCATCATGCAGGGCTGTAACCAGCGCTGCACGTTCTGCATTGTGCCCCAGACCCGCGGGGAGGAGCGCAGCCGGACGATTTCGGACATAGTGGCCGAGTGCGGCGAGCTGGTCGCACAGGGCGTAAAGGAGATCATGCTGCTGGGGCAGATCGTTACCAGCTACGGGCGGGGTGTTATTCCCAAGCGGGGACAGAAGTCTCCGTTCGTGCAACTGCTGGAGTCGGTGGATGCGATCGAAGGGCTGGAACGGATTCGTTTCACCTCGCCCCACCCCAGGGGCTACGGCGACGACCTGGTGGAAGCTTACGGGCGGCTGGGCAAATTGGCGGAAAGCGCGCACATTCCGGTGCAGAGCGGCAGCGACCGCGTGTTGAAGCTGATGCACCGCGGCTACACGCGGGAGCGGTTCCTGAGCATTATCGAGCGACTGCGCCGGGTGCGGCCCGCTGTCGGCATCAGCACGGACTTCATCGCGGGTTTTCCCGGGGAGACAGACGGGGACTTTGAGGAGACGCTGGAGCTGGCGCGGGAAGTCGGGTTCGACCAGGCGTTCGTGTTCAAGTATTCGCCGCGACGCGACACCCCCGCAGCGCAAATGCCTGATCAAGTAAGCCAGGCGGTGAAAGAGGAGCGCAACCAGCGGCTGCTCGAGGTGGTCAATGAGTCCGGCGCGCGCCAGCACCAGAGGTTAGTGGGCCGGACGGTTCAGGTTCTGGTGGAGGGCCCCAGCAAGAAGAACCCCTCCCGGCTGAGTGGCCGCACCCGCTGCAACAAGATCGTGGTATTCGAGGGTGTACCGCGCTGCCGCGGCGAGCTCCTGGACGTGCACATTACTCACGCCGGCACCTTCACGCTTTACGGCCAGCTGAACGAACGGCGGTGAGCTCGCTTAAGGAGCAAGATCGCGGGGCAACAGGTACGGTTGACGACCTTCGCCCTTTGCCCGCAAGATGCGAAGATGACAATGCGACTGAGTCTATGCTTCGGCCTGTTTATGACCATGGTAGTCTCGGGCCACGCGAGAGATACCGTGGGGAAGCCGATGTTGCCTTGGGAACCCGGCGCCCTGGACATCCACCAGATCAGCACCGGCCGCGGCAATGCCGGACTCTACATTCTCCCCGATGGCACCACCCTTTTGGTCGATGCCGGCGAAATGCCAGTAAAGACCGCGGCTCACACCCCCGACCGTCCAGACGCCACACGTTTAGCCGGCGAGCGGGTTGTGCGCTACATCCGGCATGCGCTAGGGGGGAATCATGAGGTTCTTTGCAGCCGTCGCAATTGGCGCGCCCAACGGCTCCAGGCATCGCAGCGTT
>DAOPPX010000129.1:0-13723 GCA_035358715.1 Verrucomicrobiota bacterium | reverse complement strand
TAACGCTCCTTCCAACCCGCATTAAGGCTTACTGCTTTTCTTGAATCAGCCGTGAAGCCCTCCACGGAGCCGAGACGCTCTACGCGCCAGCGGATGGGGTCGGCGTCCCAGGGGCGCGGATCGGTCAGCCACGAGCCGCGCGGGAGAACCGCAGCCCTCTGAGGGCCGGCGGTGCGATCTCCGGTCGCGGCTTCCGCGAGTGCGCGAGCCGCCCCTTCCTCAGTCGGTTCCGGCTCGCGGAAGTGCTTAAGGGGTTGGTCTTGCCAGGTCGCCCCGAGAGTGGCGGCGGCGCGCCGCAGTTCATGCAATTCCGGTTTGGACAATATCCTCTTTATTCGTTATGAAAAGGAAATGCGGAACTATCGCGCACTCTGGTTCTTGTTGCTCGGATTTGGGGCTGGCGTCTGCGGCGTGGGATGCCGGACCGAACCCGGCCCCGGTGCAACGTCCGGCAACTCTTTCGTGCTCTGGCAACTGCCCAACCAAACCCACAGCCAGATCATGTCCTATGTTTTGCGAACGGCGGGAGGGAAGGTGATTGTGCTGGATGGCGGCACGACTGGGGATGCGGCTTACTTGAAGGGGTTCCTGGCGGCCGTGGGCAACGAAGTCGAGGCGTGGTTCATCACTCACGCGCACGATGACCATTTCGGCGCCTTGACCCAGTTGGCCGGCGATAAGGACGCGCCGCGCATCAAGACGATCTACGGGTCGCTGCCAACTCTGGAGTGGGTGGCGGCAACGGGTTACGGAGCGCAGGATGTCAAACCATATGAGCAGTTCCTGGCGGCCCTGCGCAAAGCAAACCAGCCAATCCTCGACCTTGCGCTTGGTCAGGAAATGGTGATAGACGGCGTGCGCTTCGAGGTGCTCGGCGTGCATAACCCCGAGATCACGGTCAACGCCATCAATAATTCGAGCCTGGTCTTGCGGGTTTCCGACCCGGTCAAGTCCATGCTCTTCACCGCCGATCTCGGCGTCGAGGGCGGACGCAAGCTGCTGAACTCGCCCCTGGCCGCGCGCCTGCCGTCGCATTACCTCCAAATGGCCCACCACGGGCAGGACGGAGTTGAAGAGGCGTTTTATCAAGCGGTCAAGCCGACCTGGTGTTTATGGCCAACCCCGCTCTGGCTGTGGGACAACGACTCCGGCAAAGGCAAGGGCTCGGGCCCCTGGAAGACGCTCGCGGTGCGCGCCTGGATGGAAAAGATGAACATCCGGGAGCATTACGTCATGGCCCGGGGGCTGTTTCGGATCGAATAAGTCCGGAGGGGAAAACCGCAGCGGCGCGCCCGCCGCGGAAAGCCCGGGGTGCCCGGCGGCGGCGCTTACATCCGTCCGTTGAAGCGGTGCAGCGTTTCAATCATCGCGACGTAATTGGCGGCGGGCATGTAGTTGGTGATCGAGTTGCCCGACCCGCAAGCATAGCCTCCACCCGGCGCGCAGGCCGCCAGAATCTGCCCGGTCCGACGCCGGATGTCCTCTTCGGTGCCGCGGCTGAGCAGGTCCACATCCACGCCGCCCAGCACCGCCACGCGCGTTCCCCAGCGCCGTTTGAACTCCTCGACCGGCACGATCACATCCTCGAAGCTGTGCTTGGCGTCAATCCGCACCGCCTCGATCAGGTCGGGCATAATCGCCTCCACGTGCCCGCAACTGTGGAGCAGGAACAGCCGGCCCGCCTGGTGGGCCAGCTCGGCGTAACGCTGGTGCCAGGGCAGGATATATTGCCGCAGGTGTTGCGGCTGGAGCAGCGTGGCGGTCTTGAAGCCCATGTCGTCCCCCAGCCAGATCGCAAACACGCTTTCCATCTGGCAGAAGACGCGAAAGGCCTCGTAGATGATCTGCCCGACCCGGTCCACGACTGCCCGCACCAGGTCCGGATCATCGTAGAGCAACAGCATCATGCTCTCCAGCCCGAGCAGGTTGCTCGACCATTCCAGCACGCCGCCCGAGAAACCGATCAGCCCCATGCCGTCGGGCAGCCCATCGGCCGCCGCTTCCGCCGCCGCGAAGTCAATGGCTGCCGGCGCTGGCCAGGGGTAAGCCTCCAGGTCAGCGGCGGTCTTAATGAGCCCCTCCTGTTCATTGACCCACTGCCGGTCTGCCGCGGCTGCTGTGGCCGTGTTGCGCGCCGCCAGGGTCTCCATCTGAAAAGGGATCTCCGCTCTGACCCGGTAGTAGTCGTAGCCCAGGGCGCGATGCAGCAGCACCCGTTGCCGGACGCCCTCGCGAAACGTCTGCAAGCCCTCCGCGCGGGACAGCGGGATCAAGGGCCGGCCATGCAATGCCGTCAGGATTTCCTCGGCAATGGCGAGTTCGACCAGCGGGACCCGTCCGCAGTCACCGCCCCGCAGAACGCGCTGGAACTCTTCGACATTGGGCTCTGGTTTAGGCAGTCGCGGGAGGATGGGGGTGTTCATGAGTGTGAAGTTCGGGCCAACCGGTTCCGGCTGTCTCGCGGCAACGCTGCCCCTCGGGGGCTTAGCCCAGGGAGAACGTCACCCGCGCCAGGCCGTTGGTGCCTGACGGCACCGGCTTGGGAGCGGTGAGAAAGATCCGGTCGGCAGTGACCTTGCCGCTGTCGAGCAGGTGCTTCTGCACGGTTTGCGTCCGTTTCAGCATCAACTCCAACAGGTCGTCGTCCGTTGCGGTCAGAGTGCTCATCAGGCGTTGCTCCATTTCTTCGCGGGTCGTTGCGGCCCCCGGTTGAGGCGCGGCGGGCGACTCGGCCTGGGCGGGCGCCGCGTCGGTTGAACTGCGCGCGAGTCGCGAGGCGCCCTTCCTGGTTTCGGTTGCTGAACGCGCGGCGACCGCGACGGGCGGGGTGGCTGCCGCTGCGGCGGCCCAGTCTTCCTGCGGGGGCGGGCTCTCCGGCTTTGCCAAAAACGCCGCTCCGTAGGCCTTGCGCAACAATCGCTCGTAGTCGGAGGCCTCGAGCTTGAGTTCACTCATGGGCGGCAACGCCTGGCCCTGCGCCGTCAGTTCCTCCGCCCGCGCCGTCTTGAGCTTGTCCTGCAACTTCTGCCGTGTGAGCGCCTCGCGGTCGGCGACGGCATCAACGGTCGCGCTGATCTCGATGCTCAAGGCGGGGCGCTCGAAAAGGGCCGCGGTCAGCTTGGCGAGCTTGTTGGTCTGCGCGTCTTCGAGCGTGGCGGACCCGGCGGGGAAGTCCACGTATTGCAGCTCCTCGCCGCCGCCGCCGACGATTGCGCCCAGCAACGAGAACGGCGAAGTGGCCACTTTCAGCAGGATATTCGAGAGCGCCTTCCACACCAGCGCGCCAATCTTGAACTTCGGGTCGTCCAGGCTGCCGCTCACCGGCAGATCGAGGTCAATCCGCCCGTTCCGGTCCTTGAGCAGCGCCACCGCGAGCTTGATCGGCAGGTTCGGCGCGTTGGTGCTCTCGTTGCGCGCGCCGAAGGTCAGGCCGTCAAGCACGACCGCATGCTTGCCCTCCAGTTGCCGGTTCTCCACCTTGTAACTGATGTCGTAGCTGAGCTTGCCCCGGTTAAGCGGGTGCCCCACGTACTTCTCGCTGTATGGGGTGAACGGCGTCAGGTCGTTGTTCTTGAGCCCCAGCTTCAAATCCACAAACGGATTCTTCGCATCGGGCGTGATGGCGCCGGTGACCTCGAAGGGAGCCAGCGCGCTCATCTTGCCGCGAATGTCCACGCCGGTCTTGCCGACGCCCGGCAAGGTCAGGTCGCGAATGGTAGCGTTGAACTCCTCGATGCTGGTCTTGAAGCGGGGGGTGAGCGTCTCATCGGCGGCGTGAAACGAGCACTTCTCGAGAATCAGCGCCCCAACCCTGATCGGGAATGGCGCCGAGTCTGCCGCCTTTGGCTCGTCGGCGGTCGCGCCGGGCGCGTTGGTGTCCGCGGACACGGGCTCTTTCTTCACCAAAGCCGTCACGTTAAGCTGGCCGTTCGAGCTGACCACCAGGCTGGTCGCCAACCCCTGGAACTTGACCTCGTTCACGGTCAGCGCGTTGGTCTTCAGCGAAAGCTCGATCCCCTTGACGGTCAGATCGTCCCACTTCGCCAGCTCTTGGTAGGCGACTGTATCCGTGGCGGCAAACTTCGCCAGCGCCAGGTCGCCGGTAAACCGCACCAGCGGCGCGCCCGCGTCGCCGGGGGCATAGCGCGCCTGGCCGTTGAGGCTCAGGTCGCCCGAGTTGAGCACCAAACGGGCCTGCTGCTCGACGTAGGGCTGCAGCGACGGCAGCCCCAAACCGGTCAGGGCGACCTTCGCCGCCCCGGCCGGCGGCTGTATAGTGCCGTCCGCCTCGACGCGCACCGTGCCGCCGCCGCGCCACTTGAATTCCAGCGTCGCCGCGACCGGCGCGTTGCTCTGGTTTGAGGCGCCCTTTACCTGCACGCTCAAACCGTCGAGGCCAAGCTGCGCCGGCTTCGGCGGAACCTGGTCCTCCACTGTGACCGCGAAGTCATCCAGGCTGAACTCCTCCACGACCGCCTTCCACGGGGCGTTCGTTCCTTCCGGCGCGTCGGCCGGGACCTCGGGTTTTGCCGGCGCATTGGTTTGCGCCACGAGCAGCTTGAGCCAGTTCAACTGCCCGTCCTTCTCGCGCCGCAGCACAGCCGAGCCGCCGCTCACGGTCACCCGCGGCACGCGGGCCTCCCGGTCCGCCAGGCTGAGCGATGCGCCTTCGACGTTGATGCTGTTCAGCGCCAGGAGCGTTTCGCCCCCATCGGGAGCGGTGACCTGCAAGCGCTCGATCTTCACCGTGGCATTGGTGGCCTCCAGTTGCAGCGCCTTCTCCGCGTTCAGGCGGTACTCCGCGGCGACGCCCAGCAGCCCGTCGGCGATTTCCGCCCGCGTGAACTCGGCCAGGTAAGGCGAGTAGGTCGTCATGCGCGCGCCTTGCAGCGTGAACGTGCCCGCCGACTGCAGCGGACTGACCATCACCGTGCCCGTCCAGGCAAAATGCCCGCCGCCCGGGGTGAGCATCGTCAGGGAGTATTGGCCCTTCTCGTTGGGCCGGGTGGTCAGATTCTTCAGGTCAAAGTCAATCGGATGAACCTCCATGCGCAACGGCTTGGCCCGCGTTTCGTCGGTGAAGCTCACCGCCCCGTTCGTCACTACCAAATGCCGGACCATCACCGCCGGCAGCGGCTTCGGCTCCTTGGCCGGCTCGGGCTTCGGCGCCGGCGTGCTCCCGCCGAGGTTGGCGAAGTTGAATTGCCCCGCCTTGTCGCGCACCACCGTCGCCTCCAGGCCCGCGAGCCGGATTTCCCGGAAGGTCCAGGCCCGGTGGAACAGCGACGAGAGTTGGAAGTTGACGAAGAACTCATCAAACTCGGCGAACGGAGCCCCGTTCGTCTCCGTCAGCGCCAGGCCCTGAATCGCAAGCGAGAGGGCATACGGGTTGAACTTCACTTTCTGCACGGCGGCCTGCCGGTGCGTCAGGCCGGGCAGGCGTTTGACCAACTGCCAGCGGATGATCGCCGGCAACAGAAAGAAACCCACCAGCGTGTAAACCAGCAGCGCCAACACCAGCCACCGGCAGCGCCGGCCCCACGGCGTCGCGGGCGACTTCAGGCGCCTGAACAGAGAAGACGAGCTCATAAGACAACGAATTGATTCGAGTTAAGCATAGCTCGAAACGCGCAGACTGTCTCTCACTCGTTCTGAATGCAGTAGAATGCTGACTCCGCCCCGCCCACCGGCGGAATGGCAAACGTGCCGGGAGTCACCGAGTTGGTGGCGACGGGCTGCCAAGTGCCTGGCGCGGACTGGAGGGTGGCGGAATGAAGCAGCACAAAGCGCGAGCCCGAACCGCCCGTGTAGGCCAGGGTGGTGCCGCCTACACTGGTAATCCGCACCCGGGGCGGGGCGTTGGTGCTGCTGCCGATCTGATGGAATCGCACGCAGTCGGCATAGGTCTTCTCGGAGGCGGGGCCGCCGCTGACATACTTGAAATCTATATGCGGCTGGGTGACGCCGGGCCGGTTGGTGAGGTAGCAGGTGAACGCCCATTGATTGGAAGCATAAGCCTTTTGGAAGGCCGTGGTGTTGGTCCAGCCGCCACCGGCGGTCGCGCCGAACACCCCGCCAATGTCGCAGTTGGTCGAACCCACGTTCATGATTATATCCGGGGTCAAGTCCCTGGACGGCTGGGTGACCTGCACCTCATAAACGGCATTAGCGTTTGTGCCCTTGACATGAACCAGCCCAAAACCTCCCCCCACGGACATCAGGCGGGCGGTATGGGAGTAGGAGCCAACTCGGTAAGGCGTGCCAACGGGATCGGTCGCAGTGCTCTTTTGGTCGGAAGTGCCATAAGGCGTCCAGGGACCATAATCAATCCAGTAGAAAGGTGCGTCCCAATTGACGTCGCTGGTGGAGGAAACGCGCGCGGCATACACCGCATCCTGACCGAACGCGGCATGGACGCCCAGCGCAGCCACGCCGAGGGAGATAAGTATTGCTCTAATGCCAGTGAAGGACCGGTTCGTTTTCATCTTGATCTGATGGAAGAGTGGAGATTGGCATCGGAACCCCGCAAGCCTTTTCTGCGGATTTGCGGGTTGCCGGGCGCATCTCAATTTCTGGCAACGTCCCAAGGCTTGGGGGGCCTGCGGCAACGGTTCCCGGCGCCTCGAAGGCGGGCTGCGGCCCGGACTCCCGGGCCCGGACGCCTTCCCCTGGTTCAGAGCTCTGGCATCCCTCCGGGATGCATTCGCGAGCCCGATCGTCAACCGGTGGTCGTTCCCCCCCTTGCCCGGAACGACGTACCATCTGTCAACCCTTCGGGTTGGGGGAGCGAGTCAGGGCGACGGGTTGCGGGAGCCTGTCCCTCAACCCAGCGCGTATGGATGAAGGCGCGCGGGCTTTTTGCCCGCGTATCTGATCCGCAATCCACAAAGCGGGCAAGATGCCCGTGCTCCTCCGGAGCTTGCGCCCTTCGATCCGCGCCCCTATTTCACTGAAAACAGCGAAGAACCCAAAGAGACGGCCCCCTCTCCCTTTCCCTCGCCACTGCTAAGCGGGGAGGACGCCCGCGCGCCGGGTTGTTGGCGTTTGGTGCGGGAGATAGGGAGCATCTTGAAGCTGCCACCCCATATTTCGGGTGTCCGGGAAACGTCGCGTGGGGGCACGCGGCCTACAGGCTTCCTTATTTCTGTAGGCCGGCTGCCCTCAGCCGGCGTGGTGGGAGTATCAAGATGCTCCCCGAGAGATGCATTATTCGGGCGGGGGCTCGTGATAGGGC
The DNA here is from genome assembly GCA_035358715.1 of Verrucomicrobiota bacterium. Lineage (GTDB taxonomy): Bacteria > Verrucomicrobiota > Verrucomicrobiia > Limisphaerales > UBA8199 > UBA8199. The sequence goes on along the minus strand of DAOPPX010000129.1, from coordinate 6,489 downwards.
TGGCCGGAACGGTATAGTTCGAGGCGGCGTTGAAGGGGTTCCAGCGGGGCTTGTCCCCGGGTAGCGGCGAGGTCGCAGGCTTTTTGTTGTGCGCTCACTGCTTCGGGGAAGCGCCCGGCCTCGGCATAAGCGGCGGCGAGGGTGGCGAGGAGGGCGAGGTTGGTGCCGCCGGTCAGTTGGCAGGCACGCTCGGCTAGCGGGACAGCATGAGGGCCATTGCGGAATTCAGCGCTGGGATGGGTGGCCAGGAGCCAGGCGAGGTTATTGAGCACGCCGGGCCAGTCGGGGCGAAGCCGAAGGGCTTCGTGGTAATGCTCGAGGGCCGCCCTGGTGCTGCCTTGCTGCAAGAGGGCCTGGGCCAGGCCGCAGTGGAGTTCGGGGACCTGTGGCCGGAGGCGGAGGGCGGCGGAGAAGTGTGATTCGGCTTCGGCAGCGCGGCCCTCGCGCGCCAGAGCTTCTCCGAGATTCTGGTGGGCGACGTAGTTGCCGGAGGTGACGGTCAGGGCGTGGGAGAAGAGGGTGACGCTGTTGCGCCAGTGGGCGACCTGGCGGTGACAGAGGATCGCGCAAACCAGCAGGAGAAGGACCATCCCGCCTGGCGCGATGGTATCGGACCAGCGGCGTCGCCGGGACCAGTCTGCCGCGGCCCAGACGAATGCGAGAAACAGCCCGATGGACGGGAGGTAAGTGTAGCGGTCGGCAATGGACTGGTGGGCGGACTGGAACAGCCGGATGGTGGGGAAGAGCATCCCGAGAAAGATGAGCCATCCGACCAGGCCGTAGGGTGAGGAGCGCGCGCGCGCGAGCACGGCCCAAGAAATGAGCGCCAGGACGAGCACCGCGCCGCCCACTTGCCACCAGGCCCAACTGTCCGGCATGGGATAGAGCACCGTCAAGTCCGCCGGCCAGATCGTCTTGCCGATATACCGCACGTAGGACACCGGCGCATTGGCCAGCCGCAGCCCCCACGGTTCGTTGATCGCGGCGGCGGTGTTGCCGGTGGTGACGGCCCAACTGTAGGTGATGGCGCAGGAGGCGGCGGTCAGGGCGAAGAAGGGGAGCTTCTCGAGGACCAGACGGAGCAATGAAGAGGGAGCGTGGTGCGTGGCGAGTTGGAGGCGGCGCAGCGGCCAGTAGTCAAGCAGGAGCAGGACGAAGGGCAGCGTCACGACCATGGGCTTGCTCATCAGGCCGCAGGCGAAGAGGAGGAGGGAGAGGAGATAGAAGGCTGGAGACTGGAGACTGGAGGCTGGAGTCATTCTGCATTCTGCATTCTTCCTTCTGCATTCAGCGTAGCGGGCGTAGGCCCAGACCGTGAGCATGAAGAACAGGCCGCTGAGCACGTCCTTGCGCTCGGCCAGCCAGGCGACCGATTCGACATGGGTCGGGTGCAGCGCGAACAGCGCCGCCACCGTTGCGCTGTGCCAGAGGGCGCCGGTCATCCGCCGCAGGACGGCAAAGAGCAGGATGGAGTTGGCGATGTGCAGGCCGACGCTCATGAGGTGATGCCAGCCCGGCCGGGCGCCGAACAACTGGTAGTCCAGCATGTGGGACAACCACGTCAGCGGATGCCAATACTCGTAATAAGCGGTGGAGAATGCCCAGAGGATGTTGCGGAGGGTCAGCCCGCCGGCGACGACCGGGTTTTCCAGGAGTAGCTGAGGATCATCATGGTTGATGAAGTCAAAGCTGCGGACCTGCCAGTAAACCGCCGCTGTGACGACGGCCAGGCCAAGCCCGACCAATGCCGTCAGCCGGGTTTCCTGCGCGCGATTTAAGCCAGCCGTTTTCATTTCGGTCCGCAGAGCATGCCGCTCCAGACCCAATAAGGCAAAGCGAGAAGCAAGAACGCAGGCGAGGGTTTGGGGAGTGTCAGCCCAGAGTTTTCACACTGGCGGAAGCGGCGCGCGGGCTGAGCCGTGACAAAATCCGGTAGGGACGCGTTCCACCGCGTCCCTATAGCCAAGTCAGGGACGCGGTGGAACGCGTCCCTACCATGCTTATCGCCAGAGCAGCCAGTCGCGGATGACCTGGAAGTAGTAGGCCATTCCCCACTGAATGACATGGAGTTTGCGTTTGCCGCCATAGCGGCGAGGCTCATCGCCGGGGATTTCGGCAATCTTGAGCCGGCGGCGTGCGGCGCGGGTGGAGAGCAGCGGCTCCCAACTGATGCGAGTGAAGAGGAGCTTTTCCGGGGTGCGATACCAGCGGTAGTCGTCGAGTTCGAGGTCGTGGATCAAGCGGGTGCGGTAGGCGCGGTACATGACCATGGTGTCGGTGTAGTGGCCGCCGTGCAAGCGGTTGATGGTGGCCGTGAACAGCCAATTGCCGAAAGCGGTGATCCAATCATCGTCATAGCTTCTGGCGGGCGGCAAGTAGCGGGAGACAATCACCATGTCATGGCCCTCCTGCATTTTCCGGCACAGGGGCGGGATCAGTTCGGGGATGCTGTTGCCGTCGGGGCTGAAGGTGATGAGGATGTCGCCGCGGACCAGGGGCAGCGCCTCATGGTAGGCCTGGCGCATGCCTTTCTCTTTCTGGACATACACCTCGTAGCCTTGTTCCCGGGCGTATTCCGCGGTCCCGTCGGTCGAGCCGCCGTCGAGCACGAGGATCTGGTCAACCCACTCGCGCCTGACGCGGGGCATGATTGTTCGCATCCCGTCAATCTCGTTCAGGGCTGGGATTAGCAGTGTGGTGGTGCTCACGAGGTGGTGGGGCGGCTTTAACCCATCGCCGGGCGCGGGCGCATTTCGGCGACACCAGGGGCTTCTCAGTCCGGGCACAGGCCCGCGCGAGAGTTGAGTTCGACAGGCCAATTCGGCTCAGAGACAGGGAGAAGGTTCATTTTGATGGGGCACCATAACAGAAGGCCGGGGGTGGTCAAGTGTACCGCGCATCCAAGCGTCTCTTGTTACCCCTGCGAGCGGAATTAGCGGGATCAGGGGTCGGTGGAGGAGGCTGGGGGTTGGGGAGGATTGGCTTTGGCGGCGAGCGCGGCGTTGAGGTTGTTGCGGGCTTCGGCATAGTCAGGGCGAATTCGCAGGGCTTGCTGGAACTGGGCGATCGCCTCGCTGGCGCGGCCTTGCCGAAGGAAGGCCATACCGAGGTTGTTGTGGGCGACGACGTCGGAGGGGTTGGCATTGAGGGCGAGCTGGAAGTGGGGGATGGCCTCTTCGATGCGCCCCTGCCTGAGCAGCAAAGTGGCCAGGTTGCATTGTGCGTCGGCCGCCTCCGGTTTGAGCTTCAAGCCTGCCTGGTACGCGCGGATGCTCTCCTCGACACGTCCAAGCTGCTTGAAGACGTTTCCCAGGTTGAGGTGCGCAATAGCATGATCGGGTTTAAGGCGAATGGCTTCCTGGTATTGGGCGAGGGCGTCGTCTATACGGCCTTTCATGGCGAGGGCGGAGCCGAGGTTGGTGTGGGCTTCGGCGTCATCCGGTTTGAGGCGGATGGCTTCGTGATATTGGGCGATGGCCTGGTCCAGTTGTCCCTTCATAGCGAAAGCGCCGCCGAGGTTCTTGTGGGTTTCGGCGTCATCCGGTTTGAGGCGGAGGACTTCGTGGTATTGGGCGATGGCTTCGTCCACCCGGCCCTTTTTGGAAAGGGCGCCGGCAAGGTTGTTGTGAGCGAGCCAATTGTCCCGGGTGACTTCGAGCGCATGGCGAAAGAGGGCTTCGCTGTCTCTCCAATAGCGTGTTTGTGCCTGAGCGCTCACCAGCAACGCGGCGAGGATCACGACCGCCGCCGCGCCTAGCGCATCGCGGCGCCAGCGCCAGCGGGCGCCCAACTCCGCCACGCCCCACACCAGCAAGAGGAACAGTCCGATGGACGGCAGGTAAGTGTAGCGGTCGGCAATGGATTGGTGGGCGGACTGAAGCAGCCGAATGCTGGGAAAGAGCATCCCGAGAAAGATGAGCCATCCGACCAGGCCGTAGGGTGAGGAGCGCGCGCGCGCGAGCACGGCCCAAGAAATGAGCGCCAGGACGAGCACCGCGCCGCCCACTTGCCACCAGGCCCAACTGTCCGGCATGGGATAGAGCACCGTCAAGTCCGCCGGCCAGATCGTCTTGCCGATATACCGCACGTAGGACACCGGCGCATTGGCCAGCCGCAGCCCCCACGGTTCGTTGATCGCGGCGGCGGTGTTGCCGGTGGTGACGGCCCAACTGTAGGTGATGGCGCAGGAGGCGGCGGTCAGGGCGAAGAAGGGGAGCTTCTCGAGGACCAGACGGAGCAATGAAGAGGGAGCGTGGTGCGTGGCGAGTTGGAGGCGGCGCAGCGGCCAGTAGTCAAGCAGGAGCAGGACGAAGGGCAGCGTCACGACCATGGGCTTGCTCATCAGGCCGCAGGCGAAGAGGAGGAGGGAGAGGAGATAGAAGGCTGGAGACTGGAGACTGGAGACTGGAGACTGGAGACTGGAGGCTGGAGACATTCTGTATTCTGCATTCTTCCTTCTGCATTCAGCGTAGCGGGCGTAGGCCCAGAGCGTGAGCATGAAGAACAGGCCGCTGAGCACGTCCTTGCGCTCGGCGAGCCAGGCGACCGATTCAACATGGGTGGGGTGCAGCGCGAAGAGCGCCGCCACGATGGCGCTGCGCCAGAGGGCGCCGGTCATCCGCCGCAGGACGGCAAAGAGCAGGATGGTGTTGGCGACATGCAGGCCGACGCTTACGAGGTGGTGCCAGCCTGGCCGGGCGCCAAACAACTCGTAATCCAGCATGTGGGACAGCCATGTCAGGGGGTGCCAGTACTCGAACCAGGAGGTTGAGAATGCCCAGAGGATGTTGCGGAGGGTTAGCCCGTCGGCGACGACCGGGTTTTCAACCAGCATGGAGAGATCATCATAGTTGATGAACCCGAAGTCTCGAACCTGCAAGTATACCGCCAGCGTAGCAAGGGCCAACCCGAGCCCGACCAGCGTTGCCCGCCGGGCTTCCTGCGCGCGCTGTGAGTCAACCGCTTTCACTTCAGTCGCGAAAGGATGCCACTCCCGTCCCAATAAGGCAAAGAGAGAAGCAGGAATGCGGAAGATTCAGCCCGGAGTTTTCACGCTGGCGGAGTCGGCGCGCGGGCTGAGCTGTGACTGAACCCGGCAGGGACGCATTCCACCGCGTCGCTGTAGCCAAGTCAGGGACGCGGTGGAACGCCCTACCATGCAATGGCCCACTCGCGCTTGACGGGCGGCATGATCCCGAATTCCTACAGCCTCGTCAGGGCAGGGGGTAACAGTTGATGGTGAGTGCGAGGCTGGGGGGCGGCATTGGCCCATTGCGTGGCGCCGTGTGCCGCCAGGGAGCGCAGTGCCGGCCTATTTCAAGGCGGAGGTGCGATCCTGGAGCCAGTCGTAATCCCGCTGAGAGGTCTTGCCGTAGGCCGGGCACGCGCTCTTGAAAACTCCATGCCTGGTAACGGGATCCACCCATTTGTGGACCTCGGCGTGACCATCTGCAAACGAAAGAGTGCCGCTGTTATTGTGGAGGGCGGATACAATATCGCTCCACGCGTCGCGGGTCATGTTCATCTGGAAAAGCCCGTCGTTAATGGAATCGGGGCACTCATCTATGAAGACGAAGGTCATGGCTGGCCCCGGGCGGGTGAAATGGGACGCCTTATTGTAAATGAGATAGTCCGCATTGCCGAACCTGATCATCGTGCCGTTGTAATCGCCGATGAAGCTGTTCATGCCGACCGAGCGGTTGCGCGGTACACCCAAGGTGCAGGTGAAGGTATCGGCCGGACAATGGTAGCTCCCGAGAGACTTGCCCATGTACGGGCCCATGGACCCGTCTATCAGGAAGGACTTATTCGTGTTGGCGCCGATGGGTTGTCCCTTGCCCCAGTCCAGCCAACCCGTAACCCAGTTCCCTAAATTGGCACGGGCGTGAGCCCCGGAGGGGGTGGAGTTGCTGGGATAGTAGTCATTGGCGTCGGTGGCGTACATGGTCCACCCGAGGCTAAGCTGCTTCATGTTGTTTACGCAGTAGATTTGCTGCGCCTTGCTCTTGGCCTTGGCCAGGGCCGGCAGCAGCAGGGCGGCCAGGATGGCAATGATGGCGATGACAACCAGGAGCTCAATGAGCGTAAAAGCGGTTCGCTGGCGCCCGGCGCGCAGGCCTGCTCTTGGCGCGGAAGGAACTGGCAGGTTGGTTCTCCGTGGAGCTGCAGCTCCCAGGTTTGCTTCGGCTTGTTTCTGGTGTTTCGAAGTCATAATCTAAAAGGCATCAACGCTTGCCGCGAGATTCTCTGCTTGAACATTTCCTGTCAACAGTTTCTACAGGAAATTATAGCAAGCGGGGGAAAGCGTCAAACAGTAAAATCATGCGGGGAGACCGCATATTCGTGCGGGGACGGGGAGGGGGCGCCTTCGTTCCTCAGGCGGGCAGGCGAGGGAACGGTTGGCGGCTGCACCGTCTTGAATTCGCCCGGTTACCCGGCACGGCTGATTCAAGAAAAGCAGTAAGCCTTAATGCGGGTTGGAAGGAGCGT
>DAOPPX010000128.1:0-13728 GCA_035358715.1 Verrucomicrobiota bacterium | reverse complement strand
CCGACCCGGCCACAATCCAAATCCGCCCAAATCACTTTCTCGAATCCGGCGTGCACCACCAACCTGGTCGGGCATAATATCATCGCGGGCAATCTGCTGGTGACCGAGTATCCGGGATTTGACTACGCGACCGGCAACGACAACACCAACGCTATTGTCAACTGCACGCTCTCGATCAATGGCTTCGCGGCGGCGGGGCCGGCGTTCAACCGCGGCGACTTCACAGTCTATGCCTACTCCAATGCGCTCGGCGCCGACGATGCCACCAAGGGCCTGTTCATTGGCTCCGTAATGCAGAATGGCCGCACCAACTTCAATCCGACTTATGGAACCAACTGTTGGCAGATCTGCCAGACGGCCACCAATGCCGGCAACGTCTTCCGGTTTGCCACCTGCCAGACCGTGGGAAGCCTTGGTGCTGGCGTTGTCATCGAGTGCAATGCCAACGTGGCAGCCGCGCTATTCCCCTACTCGAACTGGCTCGCAGGTTGGGCGCAGAGCCGGCCCTACACCAACGGCTATCCCAACAACTACCTCCTCGGGTCGCCGGGCATGAAGAACTGGAGCGAGGGAGGTGCTTACACCAACGTCACCGACCTCTACGGCGTCACGGGCGCAAACGGCGGTGAATTCATCGTGGACCTCAGAAGCTTCGGCGTTTGGAACACCAACGGCATCCTGCTCGTCGCCGGCGGCAAAGACGAGAACAACTTCGCGCAGTCGCAGGCGAACGCCGACGGCACGTGGAACGTATTCGTGCATGACATCGGCAAGGACAGCAGCGGCTATGAGCAGGATCAGTGGCTGTTTGTTTACGTCGCCAGGACCAACGCGGCCGTGGTCTCCGGCGCTTTTCAAAGCGCCGCAGACGGGAGCCCTTACATTGCATTGTCCAGCGGGCCAGCGGTGGGGGTTGCCCATTACCCCAGCGCGACCGGCGGCGCTTCAGTTTGTCCAGTGTTCACCATAACCAATCTCGGCACCGGCCGCTGGGCCTTGCGGATGAACACTTCCAACTACACCCCCACCAACGGCGTGCTCATCGTGTCACCGGCAGGTGGGGTCTCCCGCAATGTTGACAACATCGTGACCTACGCGGCTCTCCCGGACAATTCCGGCTGGGAGATCCAATCGCGCGACCTGCCCTCCGGCACTTTGCAGAACCTCGGCGATAGCGCCGGGTTGGCGGATTGCTGCTCGTTCGTGTTCATCCCGGCCGGCGCGCCCCCGCCCGGCGCCACCGTCACCCCGACCAACACCCTTCACACCTCCTCCACCGGGGGCACGGCCACGTTTGCCGTCGTCCTGCGGAGCCCGCCGTACAGCGATGTGACCATCCCGGTCAGCTCCAGCAACACCAACGAAGGCACCGTCAATCCGTCCAGCCTGACCTTTACCAAGAACAACTGGTCCACGCCGCAAACCGTGACGGTGACCGGGCAGCCCGGCACCAATACCGCGCCGCGCGTGGCTTACGAGATCAATCTCGGCCCCGCCTCGAGCGCCGACTTGCGCTACGACGGGCTGGCCGTGAGCAGCGTGGCGGCGCTGAACTTCAAGGGCGGCGTGCCCGGCGTCGTTCTCAGCAAAACCAGCGTGACGACCAGCCAGTCCGGCCAAGCGGACTCCTTCGGAATTTCCCTCACCATACCGCCCGCGGCGCAGGTGGTGATCGACCTGTCCTCCAGCGACCTCAAGCAAGCGACCGTCGCGCCGGCCAGCGTGACTTTCACGCCGGCCGACTACGCCACGCCGCAGCTTGTGACCGTGACGGGTGTGAATGACTACATCATCCACGGGGACATCCCCTACACCATCTTCACCGCCCCGGCGGCGAGCGATGACCCGGCCTATGACGGGGTGGACGGTGCGGACGTCTTGGGGATAAACCTGGGTGACTTTACCACCACCAGCATCACTAAGGCCAATAACAGCACCGCGCTGAACCTCAGCGGAAGCTGGGTGAGCGGCGGCCCGCCCGGCATTGGGGACACGGCGTTGGTGGACAGCACGCTCGCCAGTTCGGCAACCGCCAGCCTGGGGGCCAGCATGCCCTGGTATGGAATCCGGCTCGTCAATCCCGGCGGCACCCTGACCATCGGCGCCACGAGCGGGGCGATGCTGACTCTGGGGGCCGGAGGGATTGACATGACGGCGGCCGCCGGCCAGGACCTCAAGATCAACTGCCTCCTCGCGTTCGGGAACCCAAACGCATGGGATGTCGCGGCTTCCTCCACCCTCACCGTAGACGGCAACATCAACAACTGCGGGCACCCGCTCAACGTCCAGGGGGATGGCAACACCTTCATCACCGGCACCCTCAGTGGCGGCGCGGGCTTGACGAAGCAAGGTGCCGGCTCGCTGGTCATCGCCAACAGCGGAGCCAATGATTTCAGCGGCGTGACCACCATCGCCGGCGGAACGGTGAGCATTACCGAGGACAGCGCCCTGGGCGCGCCGCCCGATTCGGCGGTTGCCAACCAGATCACGCTCGACGGCGGCAAGCTGCAGACCGCGGCGGACATGACCTTCAACCCCAACCGGGGGATCACCCTCGGCGCGGCGGGCGGCACCCTGGAAACGATCTACGCCTTGGGCGTCGAAAGCCTCCTCAGCGGGGCGGGCACGCTTACCATCAGCGGCGGCGGAGAACTGTGGCTCAGCCACACGAATCCCGCTTTCACCGGCAACGTGGTCATCTCCGATGAAACGCTGGTCAGCACCTTCGGCGCCACCCGTTTCGCCGGGGTGTTTTGCAAGGCCGGGACCATCACGATCACCAACGCCACGCTCTTCGCCGAGAGTGGCAACAACGGGCCCTTTGGGAATCCGGGAACGCTCGTCGCCGGCCAGGTTGTTGTCCAACCGGGCGGCTACCTCGACATCGGGAGCGGCGTTGTGGCGCATATCCCCCGGGTGCTCGTCCTGGCCGGCGGCGAACTCACCAGCCGCGGCACGGTCAACGCCACGTACGGCTCCTGGAACCTGGAACGGGGGGTGATCGTCAGCGGCGGCACCAACACCTCGGTGATTTCCGCCGCGGGTGTGGCGGTTAACCAATCGGGCGGAACGGTGTTCAACGTCGGCAGCGGCGCGGCCAGCGGCATTGACCTGGACGTGACCGGCACCATTGACTATTTCCCCAGCACTCCCGACAACGGGCTGATTAAATCGGGACCAGGGGTGATGCGGTTGGCGGGCGCCAACACTTATACCGGCGCCACCACCATCAGCAACGGCGTGTTGCGGGTGGACGGCGCGACAGGCGCCGGCGCCCTCACGGTCAAGAGCAACGGCACGCTGGCGGGGATCGGGGCCCTCGCCGGCACTGTCACGGTGCAAGTCGGCGGGTGCCTGGCCCCGGGAGATGACGCCATCGGGACATTGACAGTGAACAACACGCTGACGCTGGCGGGCAGGACAGTGGTCGAGTTGAGCAAGTCCGGCACGATCCTGGCCGAGGATCAGGTCGTCGGAATCAGCACGCTCACCTATGGGGGGTCGCTGTGGGTGACGAACATCAGCGACTTTCAGGCCATTCCGCTGGCGCCGGGAGACAGTTTCCCCCTGTTCAGCGCCGCCACATACACCGGGACCTTCACCAACGTCGTGGTGCCGGTTCTGCCAGCGGACATGAGTTGGGATGCCAACAACTTGAGTCTGGACGGTTCCATCACCGTCGTGGGCAGCGGAGCCGCGCCAGTCATCACCAGCCAACCGCGGAGTCTGACCGTTAACAGCGGCAGCCCGGCCTGGTTCACTGCGATTGCCGCCGGGCCCAGGCCGCTGGGTTACCAGTGGCGCAAGAACGGGGCGAACATTGCCGGCGCCAGCTCAACCACTTACACCATCCCGAGCACGGACGCTGATGACGTGGCCGGCTACAGCGTAATGGTCACCAACGCCTACGGCAGCGTCACCAGCGCCGTGGCGCCCCTCGCGCTGAATGCGCCGGCGCCCCCAACCACCGTCACCAACGGCTTGATGGTCTATTTGAACTTCGACAACAACCTCGATGGGCAACTGGGCACAACCGTTGACGGGACGCTCTATACCGGCGGCGCTACCAACGGGCCGCGCTACAAGACGGGCGTCATTGGCTCGGCGGCCAGCTTCGCCAACACCGGCAGCAGCGGCCAGCCCAGCGATTGGGCAGTCTCGCTCGGTAGCCTTGAAGCCATCTATTCCAACAGCTTCAGCGTTGGCTTCTGGGAGCGCAGCGCCAGCGGCGCCGGGGCGCTCCTGGGCAACAAGAACTGGGCCACGGTGACGAATATTGGCTGGGCAATCTCCACGGCCGACAACAAGAACGTCAACTGGAATGCGGCCGGCGGGACCAACCGCATTGTGGACTTGAACCCGCCGTTCTCGGACGGCGACTGGCATTTGGTAACCGTATCCTTCAACCGCGCGACCAACAGCGTCGCCTGCTACCTGGATGGCGTGATCAGCCGGCTCAGTGATATCAGCCCCTCCAGCCTGGCTTCGTTGAATGCCGGAGCCCACACGCTGATTGGCGGCAGCGGCAACGGCACTTACGCGGGTGCCGGGGACATTGACGATCTGGCGGTGTGGAACCGCGTGGTGACGCCGGATGAGGTCGCGGCCATCTACGCCGCCGGGCTGATCCGCAAGCCGCTGAATTACGCGGTGCCGAACCTGGCGCCGGTCATTGTCACCAACCTGCCCGCCACCATCAGTGTGTCGGCGGGTGGCGCCGTCACTCTCAGCGTGACCGCCACCGGCCCGGGCCCATTCAGTTATCAGTGGCAGTTCAATGGCGCCGCCATCGCGGGCGCGACCGAGGCCACGCTGGTTCTGGCGGGTCTGGACGCCTCCGGCATAGATTCCTCCAGCGACGGAACTTACACCGTGCTGGTCAGCAACGGCTACGGCGGCGTCAGGAGCAGCAAGGCGGTGCTCACGGTCTACAGTCGCGCGGTCACGGGCCAGTGGGATTTCCGGTTCGGGGACCTGCGGGCCACCGTGGGGGCGGACCTGGAATACGTGGGAGATACTACCAACCATACGGCGTTTCAGCTCATTAGCCTCAACGGCGACGCCGTTCCGGTGATGGCGTTTGGCGGCAACACCTCCAGCCAGGGCTTCACGATGTGGCACGGGGCCATGCCCAATGGGGGCGGCCAGTTTGTCAACCAGTACACGCTGATCCTGGACGTGATGTTCCCGACGTCCAGCAGCGGCCAATGGCGGGCCTTGCTGCAAAGCGATCCGTTCAACCACCCGGGCAACGATGCGGACTTCTACGTCGGCGGCGCCGACGCCAGCCCGGCGCCCAATGGCATTGGGGCCGAAGGCCAATACGACGGCCCGCTGGCGGCCAACACCTGGTATCGGGTGGCGTTTGCGGTGGACCTCACAGCCTCCGCCGGCCAGCAGCTCAGCAAGTATGTCAACGGCTTGCTGGTCGGCAGCCAGTCGTTGTCCGGCGGTGTGGATGGCCGTTTTGCGCTGGGCCCGGCGGCGCAGCTCTTCACCAGCGGGCTGAGCGAGGGCGCGACCCAGCCCGGTTATGTCAGCAGCATCCAGTTCGTAAATGGCTGTTTGTCCGCGGCGGCCATCGCGGCCCTGGGCAGTCCCAGCGCCGACAAACTGCCACCCGGAAGCGCCGCCATCCAAATCACCAACCTTTCGCTGAACGCCTCGCAGGTGACCTTGAACTGGGACGGCCCCGCGGGCCGGTTCCAAGTGCAGAACTCCCCGGCGGCCGCCCCCTCGGCCTGGCAGCCGGTTGGCCCCCTGAGCTCCAATCACAGCCTCACCCTGCCCGCCAGTGACGAGATCGGTTTCTACCGGGTCACCCAGTTCCCCTCGGAAATCCAGATCGGCCAGTTGCCTTACGGAGAGCAATGCATTTCCTCCAAGGAGATCATTCGCGCCGCCGGCCGCCAGGTTCAGTTCTTTGGATTGCCGGGGGACCTTGTGCTCTCGCCGGACGGCACGACGGTTTACATCAAGAACCACAACAACATGTGGGTGGTGGACGCGGCTTCGTGGACGCTGGTGCAATCACTCGGCTACCCGGCCAGCGGCGCATCCATGCATGGCATTGCCGTCAGCCCCGACGGTTCACATGTCTATGTAACCAGCTCCGCCAACCAGCTCTACGATTGGGAAGTTGCCGGCGGAATGGTCTCCTACTCGCGCACCATTTCCCTGGCTTCGGGTTCGGATCCGTGCGGCCTGGCCATTTCGGCGGATGGGACCAAGGCCTACGTTTGCCTCTCGATCAAGAACAAGCTGGCGGTCGTGAACCTGGCCAGCGGCACGGTCAGCCAGCAGATCAGCGTCGGCATCGCCCCGTGGGACGTGGTGCTCTCGCCGGATGGCAACACGGCTTACGTTTCGGACTGGGGCGGCCGTCACCCGACCACTGGGGATCTGACGATGAAGTCGGCCGGGACGCCGGTGGTAGTGGACGAGCGGGGGGTGCACACCAGCGGCGTGGTGTCGGTGGTCAATCTGGCCAGCGGCGTCGAAACCGCCCAGATCGCAACCGGCCTGCACCCGTCGGACCTGGTGCTCAGCCCGGATGGCAACACGCTCTATGTGGCCAACGCCAACTCCGACACGGTGACGGTGATTGACACGCAAACCAAAACGGTCCGGGAAACCATCTTGGTCCGGCTTTCCTCCACGCTGCCGTTTGGCAGCTCCTCAACCCTGCCGTTTGGCAGTGCCCCGGGCGGCCTGGCCTTGAGCAAGGATGGAGCCAGCCTGTTCGTCGCCGCCGCCGGCAACAATGCCGTTGCGGTGCTCGAATTGCCTAACGCCCAGCACACTCACAGCGTGGTGCAGGGCTTCATCCCGACCGACTGGTATCCCGGCGCGGTGGTGACTGACAGCAACTCCATCTATGTGGTCAATGTCAAAGGTCTGGGCACCCGCTACGGACAGCCCAACACCCTGGCTTACACCGCCACCGGCTACTATTTGGGCACCGCTAATTGCATCCCCATTCCCTCGGCCGAGGCCCTGAGCAAATACAGCGCCCAGGTCAATAGAAACGGCCGCCTCAGCCACATGCAGCAAGCCCTGCGGCCACCGCGCGCCGGCCAGGCGCCCGTGCCGGTGCCAGCCCATGCGGGCGAGCCCTCCGTCTTCCAGCACGTGGTCTATATCGTGAAAGAGAACAAGACCTATGACCAGATATTCGGAGATATGGCCCAGGGCAACGGCAATCCCAGCCTGTGCATCTATCCCCAATACTTCAGCCCGAATCATCACGCCCTGGCCCAGCAATACGTCCTGCTGGACAATTTCTACTGCAACGGCGTCAACTCGGCGGTCGGCCATAACTGGTGCACCGAGGCCAACGACAGCGACCATCTCGAAAAATCCTTCGGCGGCTTCGTGCGCAGCTACGGCTCCAGCGGCGATCCCCTGAGCTATGTCCCGACCGGGTTCATCTGGAACAACGTGCTCGAACACGGGCTCACCTTCCGCAATTACGGCGAGTTCGCCAGCGGGATCGTTCCCAGCGGCGCTTCCTGGGGCGACCTTTACGCCGACTACACCAACGGCACGCATTCCATCCTCTTCACCAATCGGATCCCCCTGGCCCCGCTCGTGCCCTACACCTCCACCAACGTGCCCGGCTGGAACCTGAACATCCCCGATGTGGTGCGGGCCTACGGCTTTATCAAGGAGCTCAACGCCGCCCAGGCCCGCGGCAGTTGGGAAACCTTCCATTTCCTCTGGCTGCCCAACGATCATACCGGCGGCACCCCGTCGGCCCGCGCGCAGGTCGCCGACAATGACCTTTCCCTGGGCCAGGTCGTGGAGGCCATCACCAAGAGCATTTTTGGCAGCAACACCGTCATCTTCGTCATCGAAGACGACCCGCAGAGCGGCTACGATCACGTGGACGGCCACCGCTCCATCTGCCTGGTTATCAGCCCCTACACCAAGCGCAACCAGGTGATTAGCACCTTCTACAACCAGGCCGGCGTGGTGCATACCATGGAGCGCATCATGGGCCTGCCGCCGATGAATCAGGGAGACGCCATGGCGCCCATCATGTTCGAGTGCTTCACCAATACGCCCGACTACACTCCCTACACCGCCTTGCCCAATAACATTGACCTGGTCTCTGGCGACACGGCCATGCTTTCTTCCAAGGCCCGCTACTATGCCAAGAAGGTCCAGAAGATGGACCTCAGCTATGCGGATCGCATCAACGATGACGTCTTCAACCGCTTCATCTGGCACTCGATCAAAGGCAATGCCCGCTACCCGTCCGAATACGTCGGCGGCCACGGCAAAGGACTCAAGAAGCTCGGCCTCGTCCTAGCCAAGACGCAACAGGATGATGACGACTAAGCCCGGTTGAGCGGCAGTAGTCTCGCCCGGGGCAAAGGCGCGAATACCGAACGGCGGGACGAGCCGCGCCCGCCCGGTTCAAACACTCAGCCTCGAGCCGAAGCCCGACGGTTTAGGAGACCGGACCCGGCTCTGCCGACGCCGCCGTCGGCGCTGGCCGCTGGCTCGACGCGGATTGGTCCGGCGTCTCCGGGGCCTCGTCCTGCTGGGGATTCTTGGCGCGCTTGTTGCGCGGAAGGGGACTGACCACCGCGTTGAGATCGCGGTCGCCGAGCATCTTCGGCGGCGAATCCGCCTGCCCCCACGGGGCAACTTCCTTGACGAAGCGGTTCACCACCTCAAACCCGAATTCCGTGTGCGCCTTCTGCCGTCCGCGGAACCGCAGCTTGATCCGCACCTTCATGTCTTCACACAGAAAATCAATGGCCTTGCCGAGCTTGGTCGCGAAATCGTGCGCGTCAATCGTCGGCGAGAGTTGAATCTCCTTCATCCTGCTCGCCGCCTGGCGGCCGGAGGAGTCCTTGTGCCGCTTGGCCTCCTCGTACATGAACTTGCCGTAATCCACGATCCGGCACACGGACGGCGTGGCGTTGGGCGCGATCTCCACCAGGTCGAGCCCCTTGCCCATCGCGATGCGCAGCGCCTCGTTGAGCGACATTACCCCGAGCTGCTGCCGGTTCTCGTCAAGCACGCGCACTTCGCGTGCGCGGATCTTGCCGTTGCGGCGATGGAGGGGCTCCCGGGAATAACGTGAACGGAAGGGAAAGGGGCGGCTCAATCAAACCTCCCCGGCTGGAGTTCATTCATGCGGCGATATTCTGCCAAACTTGCTGCCACTGCGTAATGGTTAATGACTACAAGGCTATTTTCGCACGTCGCCGCTCGCAGGCAAGCATAATGTGACATCCCGGCAATCCGCGGGGCATCTCAATCCCCGGCCACCACCCGGCCAGCAGCCCGGCGCGCGATGTTGGCGGCGGCCAGGACTTTAGCCTTTTCTTTCCCCGCCGCGCCCGTACTCTTCCTCGCATTCGCGTATGGGTCTAAA
The DNA here is from genome assembly GCA_035358715.1 of Verrucomicrobiota bacterium. Lineage (GTDB taxonomy): Bacteria > Verrucomicrobiota > Verrucomicrobiia > Limisphaerales > UBA8199 > UBA8199. The sequence continues at coordinate 4,337 of DAOPPX010000128.1, read as the reverse complement.
GCTGTTCAATACCTTGTCCCGCTCGGTGCAGGAGTTTGTCCCCCTGGACCCGGCCGGCAAGACGGTCGGCCTCTACTGCTGCGGGCCGACGGTCTATGACTTCGCCCACATTGGCAACTGGCGGACCTTTGTGTTCGGCGACCTGGTGCGGCGCTACCTGGACTTCAAGGGCTACGCGGTCCGGCACGTGATGAATGTCACGGATGTGGATGACAAGATCATCAGGCGCGTGCGTGAAACCGGGACGCCCCTCCGGGAGTTCACCGGCAGGTTCGAGAAGGCCTTTTTTGACGACCTCGACAGCCTCAACTGCCTGCGGCCGCAGCAGACGCCGCACGCGACGGAGCACATTGGCGACATCATTGCCCTGATCGAGAAACTGGTGGCGCGCGGCCTGGCCTACTCCGCCCCCGACGGCTCGGTGTATTTCAGCATCGAGAAGTATCGCGGTGGCGGCTCGTGCTACGGCCAGTTGGTGAAGCTCAACTTCGAGGAAATGCGCGTGGGCGAGCGGGTGCGCAGCGATGAATACGAGAAGGAAGCGGTCGCCGACTTCGCGCTATGGAAAGCGCGGGTGCCGGAGGACGGCGATGTGTTCTGGGCCAGCCCGTGGGGCGAGGGCCGCCCCGGCTGGCACATCGAGTGCAGCGCCATGAGCATGAAGCTGCTCGGACCGAGCTTCGACCTGCACCTTGGCGGCGAAGACCTGATGTTCCCGCATCACGAAGACGAAATTGCGCAGAGCGAGGGCGCGGGGCTCCAGCCGCCCGGCCGGCCGTTCGTCAAGTATTGGCTGCATGGGGCGCACCTCCTGGTCGAAGGCAGGAAGATGAGCAAGTCGCTCGGCAACTTTTTTACCCTGCGCGACCTGCTGGCGAAGGGGTTCACGGGGCGGGAAATCCGGCACTTGCTGCTGACGGCTCACTATCGTGAGACGTTTAATTTCACCCTCGAAGGGCTGCAGGCCGCCCGGGCGGCTCTGGCGCGCATAGACGAGTGCCTGCTGAAACTGCGGGAGGCGGCGGGCGGCGCCCAGGCCTCAGGCGACTCTCCTTTGGTGGATGCGTTCTCGAAGGCGCTGGATGACGATCTGAATATCTCAGGCGCCTGGGGGGCCGTCTTTGAATGGGTCCGCGACACCAATCGAAGGCTGGCGGAGAACGCGCTGGATGCCGCCGCGGCCGCCGAGGGGCTGGCCGCCTGGGCGAAGGTGGATTCCGTGCTGGGCGTCGGCGCGCCGAGAGAGGTGGAAGTGCCGGCGGAAATCACCCTGCTGGTGGAGGCCCGACAGGCCGCGCGCAAGGCGAAGGACTTCAAACGCGCCGATGCCATTCGCGATGAGCTGAAGGCCAAAGGCTGGGTGATCGAGGACACCGCCAAGGGCGCGCGGGCCAAACGCGTGTAGGATGAAGGGCATCTTTATCACCTTTGAAGGGACCGAAGGCAGCGGGAAGACGACGCAGATTTCCCTGCTGGCGGAGCGCCTGCGCTCGATGGGCCACAGCGTCCGCACCTTGCGCGAACCCGGCGGCACCCCGATCGGCGAAGAGATCCGCCACACACTCAAGCACAGCCCCGCCAACCACGCCATGACCTCCGAGGCCGAGCTGCTCCTGATGAACGCCAGCCGCGCGCAATTGGTCCGCGAGGTCATTCGCCCCGCGCTGGCGTCGGGGCAAATCGTCCTGTGCGACCGTTTTTATGATTCCACCACCGCCTACCAGGGCTATGGCCGGGAACTGGATTTGCGGATGGTCAAGAACATCATTGATGTGGCCGTCGGCGACACCCGGCCGGACCTGACCCTGGTCTTTGTCGTTCCACACGAAATCAGCGAGTCGCGCCTGCGCGCCCGCCAACCCACGCTGCCTTTGACCATCAAGCGGGACCGGTTCGAGGAAGCAGACCATACTTTCTTCGCCCGGGTGGCCAAAGGCTACCAGGCCATCGCCGCCGCGGAACCGCAGCGCGTCCGGCAATTCGACGCAACCGGGGACGTAGCCAGCATCCAGGCCGCTATCTGGAAGCAGGTGCAGCCGCTCCTTAAGCGCAGCGACAAGCTGGCGCGCTGAGCGGCTCGACTTCGCGCAGCCGGCGGCCTGAGGAGCGCCAGCTCGCGCTGCCGCAGGCGCCCTTCGTTGGAGCGCCTTGAGGCTGCCGCCATGGCGGTGCCAGGGAAGACCGGCCGTGTGTGTAACCCATTGTGGCCCTGACACTTAAGCCAAACCACCCCCGCAACGTAGACATTCGGCAAACCCGCCTCCGCGTCAGCCCTGCAGGAGCCAGTGCCTAGACCCATCTTCGACACTTGCAAAAGGGAGCATTGCTGATAATCCATGACTTACGAAGGCGGCAAGCGGCTGTGCCAACACACTTCCGTCGCGACCCACTGTCGTGTCAAAGCTCTCGAATCGTCGGCGGCACGGCCACGCCGGCGGCGCGAATGGCTTTGTGCGCGTCGCCCGTGAACTGACTGCGCAGGAGGTAGTGGCGTCCCCGGAAGACGGTTTCGACTTCCTGGAGGTTGTCCAACCCGCGCACCACCTCCGCCCACTCCCACGCCTCTTGGCGTTGGGCCAACCGTTGCTCCAGTTCGGTTTTGAGCAACAGGGCCAGGAAGCTGCAAAACACATGACCCCGAATCGTCTCATCACACTTGTGGTAGATCGGCCGCGTCTCCAGGATGGATTTGGTCGTGCGGATCAGGGCTTCGACCCGCCACAGCCCTTTGTACTGCAACGCCACGGTCGGGGCGGCATAGTCCGTGTTGGTGCGCAACACCCACAGGCCATCAAAGCGCGCCTCCTGCGCCAAGCGCTCCTCATCCACCGCGAAGTGACCTGGCCCCTCCAGCTTCAGGTAGCGCCGATACCCCTTGTTGCCCACCAAGCTCTTGTCCCCTTGTTTCAACTGCTGCCGCAAGTGCGCCACGATGGCGGCGCGGTCATGGGCATCCTTCCGGCGCTCTTCCTCATTCAAACAGACGACGTAGCGCCGACCCTGGACCAGAACGGGGCGGACTTTCAACGGCGCGGGGTCGTGGCTCGACGTGCGCTCCGGCTGGACCTCCTGCCAAGGGCCGCACGTCTGGAGCACCGTCTGGGACACTTCCTTCTGCCGGCGCATCCGCGCGCCCAGGATGTAACGCACCGGCGGCTGGGCAGCTTCCAACTCCGCCAGCACTTTCCGGCTGATCATCCCCCGATCGGCCAAAACGCACAACTCCCGCACCCGAAAGCGCCGTTTCATCCGCTCGACCACCGGCAGCAACGTTTTCACGTCGGTCGTGTTGCCGGGCCACAGCTCGCAGCAGAGTGGCCAGCCCGCGCTGTCCAGCGCAAAGCCCACGATCATCTGCGGCAAGTCGGGCCGATGATCCTTGCTGTGACCGTGGCGGCCCAGCGTCTGCCCGCCTTGTCCCTCGAAATAGATCGAGGTGGTGTCGAAGAAGACCAGATCGACTTGCGTGAACAAGTCGCGCCGCCGCTCAAAGAGCGCCTCCTCGATCCGGTCCTTCACGCACCGCGGGCTGCCCAGTGTCGGACACTCTTGGGACAGCGCTTCGTCCAGAAACGCCATGGCCCGATACAAATGGTGCAACTCCAGCCGGTCGGCGCCTCTAATGCGATACGCCTCGCGCCAGCGCTCCGCCGCCCGATCACTGCCGGAGGCAAACAGCCGGTGCAGCACCGTCAGGTAGATTGCCCGCTCCACATCGAACCCGTAGCGTCGCTCCCGCAACAACCCGGCCAGCACCGCCCCGATCCCCGTCTGCTCCCACAACCGTCCAAAGACCAGCTCGGGGCCGATCTTCTTGACGACCACCGCTTCGGTCTGACCCGCCGCCTGCGCATCCAAGACCACCAACCGACGACTCAACCGCAGCCCCGAACGCAGCAGCGCGTCCAACTGTCCACTGGCCTGCAAGACATCCAACCGTCCCAGCGATAGCAGCGTCTGCTGTTTGACGGCACCCCCATCCCGGTAGCTGCGGGCAATTTGCACGTACTGGTGTCGGCCGGCTCGCGTGACGCGGAAAAACATGGCATCGGTCTTTGCCTACCCCAGGTAGTCCGCGACGGCTCCCTCTGCAACCCACAAATGCCTGCCTCGCCATTTATTGCCAACACATTTCAACCTCCCAGAAACCCACCCCGTGAAATCCCTAACAAACTCTACGATTCAGTAAACCATCATGCTCGGCGGTGTCGAAAACGAGCTAGACAGGTACGAGGTAGCACCAGGCTTAATAGATAATCTATGAAGCCTGGTGCTACCTCGTACCTGGAGTTTGGACATTCTGGAAGGCGCGACTTGGGCGAAAGGGTTTGGGTTTT
>DAOPPX010000127.1:0-13778 GCA_035358715.1 Verrucomicrobiota bacterium | reverse complement strand
CTTTTAAGCCGTTGGTCCTGGGTTCGAGTCCCAGCCAACCCACCACTTCCGCCAAATCGCTCTTCCCTGGCAGTTTGATCTCGGGTCTAATCCGCTATGTATGAAGGCTCTGGTACCTGCGGCGCCCTGCTTTTCCGTCGGCACGCCGGTCCTTTCGGGCTCCGCCCTGTGGCTGGCGACGGGGCAGGCTCGGGGGGATGGGGCCGAGCGCCCACGGCTATGAAACTTGATGTCCGCAGGCAACTGTATGGCTGCGCCAGGCTGCTGGTCTTGGTGGCAGGTGTTCTTTTCCACACCCACAGCCGGGCGGCTGACTACTTCGTATTCACCTCCTTCAGAGGCAATGGCGAGGACGGCTTGCACCTGGCCTGGAGCACGAACGGCTACCAGTGGGAGGCGTTGATGGGAGATCGCTCTTTCCTTAAGCCCAAGGTGGGCGCCTACAAGATCATGCGTGATCCCTGCCTGGCAGAAGGCCCGGACGGCACGTTCCATTTGGTCTGGACAAGCGGCTGGACTGCGGACAAGGGCAAGATCATTGGCCACGCGCAATCAAAGGACCTCATTGCCTGGTCGGAGCAACAAGCCATTGCCCTGATGGACAATGAGCCGCGTGCGCGCAACATTTGGGCCCCGGAGATCTTCTACGACAAGGCCCGGCGCCGCTGGTTGTTGTTTTGGTCAAGCACCATTCCAGGCCGGTTTCCGGAGACGGACGATACCGGCGACGACGGCTACAACCACCGCTTCTACTACACCACAACGGCGGATTTCCAGGCGTTCGGGGAGTCGCGGTTGCTTTATGACCCCGGGTTCAATGCCATTGACGCCACCCTGTTCAAGGCTCGCGGTAAGTTCTACCTCTTCTTCAAAGATGAGCGGAAGCAGCCGCTGATGAAGAACCTGCGCTATGCGGCGGCTGATCGGCCCGAAGGCCCATTCAACGAGCCGAGCGCGCCGTTCACCCGGGATTGGGTGGAAGGCCCATCCGTGATCCGGATCAAGCGCGAGTACCTGGTCTATTTCGATCACTACGCGGAACCCCATTACTACGGCGCTGTCCGTTCGAAGGACCTGCGGCACTGGGAGGACTGCTCCAGGCTCATGTCCTTTCCCAAGGGGCATCGCCACGGGACAGTGCTGAAGGTTCGGAGTCAAGTCGCCCGGCGGTTGCTGGCGCTGCAATGACCGCTGCCGGGCGGCGCCAGGCTGCGCGGCGTCTTCCTTCCTTGACGACGTAATTCTCAGCCGCAACCTTCTTCATCGGTGTCAGACAAATCAGAGCCGGTGAACTCCTCCTTCGGGCAAGCGCCAGAGGGATTGGCGCCTTCACCGTCGGGCCGGGCCCGATTTGGCCGGGTCAGCGCGGCCGCTGTCCTCAAGCGCGGGCTGCCCTGGTTTGCGGCCTGTTTGCTGATGCTTGCCTTCTTGAGGTTTCCACCCTGCTCAGAGCCGGACGAAGAGCGCGCTTACCGGGCCGATCCTTCCCAGACCGCTGTCCTGTTCTATGCGCAGCAGCATGGGCTGCAGTTCGGCAAAGACCTCGCCTATACCTACGGCCCGCTGGGTTTACTGGTGATGGATTACTTTTATCCCTGGGCGGCAAAGCCTCGCATGGCGGTCGAGGTGGGGCTGTGTTTCACCGTGGCGTTGGGGCTTTGCCTCGTGGCGTGGCGGCTGAAATGGTGGTGGCGGTGCCTGCTGCTCGGGGGCTTTGCCTGGGGGGGCGCAAATATCTTCTCGGCTGACATTCACCCCCGCTGCGATCTGGTTATCAATGCAGGCTTCCTGTGCTGGGGTGTGCTTTGCTTCGTCGAATACGGGCGGCGCCTGTTGTGGGCGGCGGCCGTGTTCAGTGTGCTGGCTGTGTTCTGCGCTCTGGCAAAGGTCTCCTACCTCTTTCTTGCCGCCGGCTCTGTGCCTTTGCTGGCCGGCGATCTGTTCGTCCGCGGCCATCGGCGCTTGGCGCTGGGGCTGGTGGCGGGTTGTGCCGGAGGTTTTCTTCTGGGCTGGGAGTTGACTGGGCAAAGGCTCGCTCATCTGGTGCCTTTCCTCGTCAACGCAGTCGCCATGGTGCAAGCCTACAATGCCGCCCTCGGGTTCGAGCCGCTGCCGCTGGCCAGGAACATGGGGTTGCTCCTTGCACCGTTGCTTCTGGCGCTCCTGTTGCTCCGCGCCCGGGCGGCCTTCAGCGGCTCGAACGGGAAGGCGCGGGCGCGGCGCGGCTTGCTGCTGACGTGGTTGTTGTTGCTGACGTTCACCGTTTGGAAACATGGATTCGTCCGGGCCTACGCCGGCTACCTGACCATGTGCTTCATCCACCTGGCCGCGCTCGCCGTGACGCTGGAGATTTTCTCTGCCGATCAGCCATGGCGCCGGCGTTGGGAAGCTCTCCTGAGCGGCGCCTGCTGGGTCCTGCCGATGGTCACCGCGCAAGCTCTCTCGTTCCCAAGTTTCCCCGGCTCCGTGGTCGCGGTTGCCCACTCTATCCGCGCCAACCTGCAAGAGCTGCTTCAGCCGGGCGAGTATTTGCGCCGCGAGGGCAAGGCCTTCGCGGATAACCGCCGCAGAGCGCAATTGCCCAGGTTCCGCGAGATCATCGGCGACAGCAGCGTGGACGTCTTCGGCTATCGCCAGGCGTTTGCCATCCTCAACGACCTCAACTATCGCCCGCGCCCGAACTTCCAGAGCTACGGCGCCTGCAATGCCTACATGATGCGCCTGAACGAGCGGTTCTTCCTTTCGAGCGCCGCGCCCGAGTATGTGCTCTTCGAGTTTCTGCTCCTGGACCGCAAATGGCCGTCGCTCGAAGACGGGTATGTGCTGCGCCAGCTCCTGGTCAATTTTGAGCCGGTCGCCACCGAGCAGAATTTCATCCTGTTCAAGGCCCGGTCCTCCGAAGCGCCGAGACTGACGCTGTTGCGGGAGGGGCCCGTCCAGCCCGGAGAGGCCATTGACCTCAGCGACTGCGGCGACGCAAACCTGTGGCTGGAGATTGATTTGCAGGCTTCGTTGCCTGGCCGCGTCCGGCAATTGCTTGCCCGCCCGCCAACGGTGCGCCTGGCCGCGTGGCGTGGGCCGCGCCAGGGGCTGATCCTCCGAAAGCGCGCCCCGGCCTCGATGCTGTCGGCGGGCTTCCTGGCCAGTCCTCTGCTCCAGCGCAACCAGGACGTGCTGGAGCTTTTTGACGCCAACCCGGCTACCCGGCCCCGCGCCTATTCCGTGGAGTTGCTCCCGGGGGATGAGCGTTACTGGCAGACCCCCATTCGCTTCCGCATTTACAGGATCGAGAATCCTCTCGGCCAGAGGACTTCAAAAACCTGACCGGGCCCGGGCCGGGCATTGCCTGCGGAACCGCCGGCAGTTCGTGCTGTCCCCGTAGCCCTTGGCTCCCGCATGGCTTAATAGAATTTCTATTAAGCCATGTGGGAGCTATGTGGGAGCCATGTGGGAGCCATGTGAGGGCTGCACTGCGACTCTGAATTAGGCGGTGGAACGCGCCCTCAGGGGCAGATGTGCCTTTGGCGTGGTGCGCCGTTAGCCTGGCCATGTTACAAATGCGTCCAGCAGCGCCTCTAACCTGGCTTCAGGATTTCGGGATTTGGGGATAGCGTATTGGCGAATAAATGTGTAATATTAGCGTCGAAGTGGATGTAAGGCCATGAAAAGGCTTATTCTGGTCACTTTGATAAGTTGCGGGCTGACAGGCGCACAGGCGCAACTGTTCAGCCCCGAGGCGTTGAGCGGAGCGTTCCTGGGCACGATGATCGGCGGGATTGCGGGCGGGGACTGCCATCATGGCTTTTCGGGAGAGGGCGCCGCCATCGGCGCCGGAGTCGGGTTGCTGGCGGGAGCTGTTGTGGGCGAAGCGCAACGGCAGAGCTACTACGCCTCGCGGCCGGCCTATTATTACCCGGCGACCACCTATGCCCAGCCGGGCTACGGTTACATTTGTGCGTCCCCCTACGCCTATACGCCCGTTTATGCGCCTGCCCCGCCGCGGCCGAATTACGCCGTCGGCGGCACGTTGTTGGGCGCGTTGGCGGGTGGATTGATCGGCGTGGGCACTGACCACGGCTGGGAAGGGGCCGGCATTGGGGCGGCTTCGGGTCTGGTTTTGGGCAGCGTGGCGGAGGCGGCGGCGCAGAAGGGTGAACGGAACTGGGCCGCGGCCCAGGCAACCCCGCCGCCAGCCCCGGCTCCCGCAACGGTCACGCCGCCGGCGCAAGACCCGCCGCCCTTGGCCCAACCGGTGCCACAAGTTTATCAGGCGGCCCCGCTACCGGTGCCGGTTCACCAGATTCCGGACGCCCCGCGCGTGCCGGACGCGCCGACTTTTTAAGACCTAGAATCTAAACTTACTAACTTATGAAATCATTGTTAACTCGAATGACAGCATCCGTTTGCGGCGCGGCGATGGCTGCGCTGGTCGCCGGCTGCGCCACCAGCGGCGTGAAAAATCCCTCCGGCGTGCCAGTGACGCATATGAACGCCGACGAGCAGGGCTTTGTGGCGGGCACCGGCGTGGAGTCGCAGGACCTGGTGATGGTGGCCGACAAGATGTCGCGGAGCATCCTGGGCGTCCCGCAGATCGCCAACGCGGCGACGCCGCCGACCATCGTGCTCAACCCGGTGGATAACCAGACGCGCTTTCCCATCAACAAGGACCTCTTCCTGACGCGCATCCGGTATCAACTCAACTCGAAGGCGCGGGGCAAGGTTGTGTTCCTGGCGCGCAACCAGATGGAAGAACTAGAAAAGGAGCGCAACCGCAAGCGCGAGGGCGCGGTTACCGCCAGCTCCGATCCCAGCGTGCAGGAATTCAAAGGCGCGGATTACTTCCTGACCGGCTCGCTGCAAGGGCTTTCCACGCGTACTAAAGCCGGAACGAGCGATTACATCCTCTACGATTTCCACCTAATTGACGCGCGAACCAGCGCCATCGTGTGGGAAGATGCGGCCGAGCTGAAGAAGCAGGGGCTGGAGGACGCCGCCTACCGCTAGGCGGCACCGCGGGGCGAAGCGATGAGATTTTTCTGGCAGCCGGCGCTGCTGGCCGTGGCGGTGAGTCTGGCCGGCTGCGCCACAACCAAGAAGCCGGCGGTGGCGCTGACGGGCGACATCATGGTGGATGCTCCCAACGCCATCGCCAACGGCCCGACGCGCGACCGCGTGCTCTGGCAGTACCGGCTCGCGGCGGCGGCCATGCGCCAGGGGAAGTTTGACCTCGCCAAACTGAACTTGGACGATGCCCTGCTGACGCTGGGCGGCATTTACGGCAAGGACAAGGACGCGAAGAAGTCGCGGAGCTATTTCCACACCGAGGCGAAGAAGACCTTCATAGGCGAGCCCTACGAACGCGCGATGGCCTATATCTACCGCGGCATCCTTTACTGGATGGACGGCGAACGGGACAACGCCCGCGCCTGCTTCCGCAGCGCGGAGTTCGAGGACAGCGACACCGAGCAGCACGAATACGCCGGTGACTGGGTATTGCCGGAGCACCTCGACGGCCTGGCTACGGCCAAACTCGGCGGCGACGGCTCGGATGCTTTCAAGCGCGCGCAGGCCAACGCCAAGGGGGTCAAGCTGCCGCCCGGACTGCCCGAGGCCAATGCGCTGTTCTTCGTCGAGTTCGGCCCCGGCCCGACCAAGTACGCGACCGGTCAATACGGGCAGGAACTTCGCTTCAACACTCCTGCCTCCCCCGTCGCTTCCGCCGTGCTGAAGGTTAACTCGCTGCAAATCCCGATTGCGCCGACCGATGACGTCGGTTTCCAGGCCACGACGCGCGGCGGGCGCGTGATGGATCACATCCTCGGCAATAAAGCGGTGTTCAAGTCCGCCACGGACACCGCTGGAACGGTCGCAATGATCGGCGGTTTTACCACTGCGGCGGCCAGCCACGACCGCACGGCCCAGGAAGTGGGTCTGGGCATCGCGCTCGCCGGGCTGGCGACCAAAATAGTCTCGGCGGCGACCGTGCCGACGGCGGATACTCGGGCCTGGGATAATCTGCCGCGCTACCTGAGCTTTGCCAGCGTGCCGTTGCCCGCGGGCCAGCATGTCGTCACGCTCCAATTCCTGAATTCCGCCGGCCAGGTTCAGGCGAACCTGACCAAAACCATCACCCTCAACATCACAACGACGGACCGTGACAAGGTCGTCTTCGTGAGCGATACATCCGTTACCCCGCAAACATTATGAATAGAGCATTCCTATCACTCCTCGCCGCCAGTGGCGCCGTGCTGCTGGCGACCGGTTGCAGCACCTACGACAAAGGGCCTTATCTCCCGCAAACCTCCAAGACTCCCGCCTACGAGGGCAAGGAACCGGTGGTCCTGATGGACCGCGCCGTCCGGCGCTCGGTGACCTGCAGCGGCTTGCAGGAGCAGACCCTGCCGGATGGCCGGTTGGAGGTCGTCGCCCACCTGCGCAACCGTGAGAACCGCCGCATCGAGGTGCAGGCCAACTGCGTCTTCAAGGACCAGAACGCCTTCACGACCGGTGACGAGACACCCTTCGTGATGGTGATTCTGACGGAGAACGGCACGGAAGACGTGAAGTTCACCTCGATGAACAGCCTCGCGAAGAAATACACCATCCGCGTGCGCCAGGCGCGCTGAGGGTCTCGACCGGAGTTGGAGCCCCCCCGCCGTAACCGGCCAGCCAAGCGCCCAAAGCGAACGGGGGTGTGGATTGGCGGCGCGCACGGGACTGCGCGCGCTACCGGCGGTAATCGGGTATCCGCAGTGACGATAATACGCGCGGTGGCTGCGGGCGCAGCGATTCCGCTGGCATGTCTGCGGCCAGGGGGGCATTGTGGTGTTGTGCGGAGCTTGGGTAGCTCCCCGGGCGCTAACGAGAGAGGACAATATGAAGACGATGCAACTGTATTGGAAACGGTCGCTGGCCACCTTTGCGCTGCTGGCCACGTTCAATGGTCCCGAAACCCCCGTCGCCGTGGCCCAGTCGGGCGAACCTGACGCCGCGCCGAAAGCGGCGCCGATCGCTCCCGCGGCTGCTTCCGCTGCGGAAGCGCAAGCAACCGAAGCCCCTGCCGCCCCGAGCCCGCCGCCGGCAGGACAGGTTTCTCGCAACCGCGACGGCCTTGCCAGTACGAGCGCGACGCCAGCGGCGCGCGGCGCTAAACTGGAGGCCAGGCTCAAACAGATAGTGCTTGATGAGGTCAGGTTCGACGGCCTGCCCCTAAGCGAAGTGCTGCGCTTTCTGCAGGACGAATCTCTCAAGCGCGACCCGGACAAAACCGGCATCAACTTCCTGATCAAGCCCAACTTCCGGCCCGTTGCGCTGGCCCCCGGCCTGGACCCGGTCACGGGGCTGCCGGTGACCGCCGCCAGCGAGCCGCTTGACGCGGGCGGGGTGATCGTCAAATTCAGCCTGCCGCTGCGGAACATCACCCTGAAGGACCTGCTGGACGCGATCGTGATGGTCGCCGACCATCCCATTGAGTATGTGCTGGAGGATTACGCGGTGGTGTTCTCGGCCAGGCCGGAGGCGCTGGCGGGTCAACCGTTCGCGGCAACTCACCCCGGAATGCGGCCTGTGCCGGCTCCCAGCCTCCAGTTCCAGCAAGGGGTCAAGCCTTGGTCCAGACCGCCGGGGCTTCCCTCGGTCGGTCCGGTGCGGCCGCCCAGCCGGAAACACTGGTCCAGCGCTGATTTGGCGGAGGTCAAGCCGCAGGCGTTCAATGTTGACTTTGGTCCCAGTGAGCCATCCAAACAGGTTGGGCCCGCGGTCGTGGGTCGAGCGGGCGACTTTTGGAACACGGTATCTAGAGGTTTCAACGATCACCACATTGCGGTGGACCTCCAATTCGCCGGCGGTGACCCCAGCCCGATTGAGGTGGAGCTGATCAACTTGGGCGGGGCTTGGGGCGTTCCCGGTGCCTGGGACGGAAAATCGCCCATGCTTGAAGACTACAATTATCCCACCGGCAACCGGGGCGGCAATTCGACGGTGATCCTGCATCGGGTGCCGGCGGGCAAGTACCAGGTGTATCTCTACGGTGCCGGCGCGACTCCGGGCTATTTTGGGGATTACAGCGTCAGCGTCGGCGGGCGCGAGTATGGCCGAAAGCAGACCACCCGCAAAGGGGATGGTTTTCACAAAAGCAAGTGGGTAGAGGGCTCCCAGTATGTCCGGTTCTCCAACGTAAAGGTCGAGCCGGGTGATGAGGTGAAGATTCTCATACGGCCCGGCGACCCGGTGACCGATAGCGGCGGGCGCACTTTTGCCGATGCGTTCATCGCCGGCCTGCAGCTTGTGCCGGCAAAGCAAGACCGCAGAGATTCGAGGCGTTGAAGGAAGTCTTCTGACCTCCACCGGGGGGGAAGCGTTGCGGCATTGCCTGCCAGCCGAATCTGCGGCATGGTAGTGCAATGGGCAAACGACGTGAGGCGCGCGAGCGCGCCGTGCAGTTCTTATTTCAGCACGACCTGAACCCGGGGGATGACCTTCCGGGGGCGCTGGAGCATTTCTGGGAATCGCAGCGCGCGGCGGCCATTGCGGGGGACAAGGGCGGCGCGACGTGGGGCCAGCCGGTGGAACTGCCGCCTCCCACGGCCGAGGACCTGGCGATCCGCGAGTTTGCCGACCCGCTCATCGAGGGCACCCTGAAGCATCGCAGCGAGCTGGACGAGATCATCCAGAAACATGCGAAGAACTGGGAGCTGCACCGGATTGCGGCGGTGGACCGCAACATTCTGCGGCTGGCGATCTACGAGATGCTGCACCGCGAGGACATCCCGCCGGTGGTCAGCATCAACGAGGCGGTGGATATCGCCAAGAAGTTCTCCACCCAGGACAGCGGCAAGTTCGTCAACGGCATACTCGACAAAGTGAAAGGCGAGTTGATGCGCCCGGCCAGGATTGTCCAATGAGCGCGCAGCGCCGCATTTGAGACTCACATGCCCTTCGCCGACCTCCATCTGCACAGCCGCTACTCCGACGGCACCTACGGGCCGGAGGAGATGGCGGCCGAGGCGCGGCGCTGCGGGCTGGCGGCCATCGCGCTGACCGATCATGACTCGGTGGAGGGCTGTGCAGACACAGCGCAGGCCTGCGCGGCGGCGGGCATCGAGTTCATCCCCGGCGTGGAGCTGACGGTGGAAGTGGAGGGGGACGAACTGCACATCCTGGGCTACTTCATTGACACGCAGAATGCCCTCCTGTTGTCGCAGATCGAACGGTTCCAGGCGGCGCGCCAGAACCGGATCCGGGAAATGGTGGCGCGGCTCCACCGGCTCCAGGTGCCGTTGTCGGAGCAAAGCGTGTTTGTGCTGGCCAACTGCCGGTCGCCCGGCCGGCCGCACGTGGCGCGTGCGCTGGTGCAGGCGGGCCTTTGCCGGAACCTGGACGAGGCATTCGAGCGGTTTCTCAGGCGCAACCGCCCGGCGTGGGTGCCCAAGTTCAAAATGGACGGGCGGGAGGCCATTGGCCTGATTCACCAGGCGGGCGGCGTGGCGGCGCTGGCCCACCCGGGCCTCAATCGCACCGACGCCGTCATCCCAGAAATGATTGAGGCCGGGATGGATGGCCTGGAGTGTTTCCACACCAAGCATTCCGCGGCGACCGCGGAGCTTTACCTGAAGCTGGCTGACCGATATGGGTTGCTGGTGACGGGCGGGTCGGATTGCCACGGCATGAGCAAGGGCAAGCCGCTGATGGGCACGGTGAGGGTGCCGTGCGGGCGCCTCGAGCCGCTCCGGGCGCGGGCGGCGGAGCTCAGGCGCGCCGCGTTGCTCCGCGCCGCGCCATGATCTGTTCGCCGCTCCAATCCGCGGGCTGCTGATTTCACACTAGCTTTACCTGATACAACCCATGGGACTATTCGCCAAGTTTAAGGCCGGCCTTCAAAAAACACACAGCAAGCTGGCGCACGAGATCAAACGCATTGTCACCCGGTCGCCCAAATTGGACGCCGCCGGGATCGAGGAGCTCGAAGCCTCCCTGATCGCGGCCGATCTGGGCCCCGCGGTGAGCAGCCAGATCATTCGCGCGGTCAAGCAGGCTTATGAAACGCAGGGGAGCGCTGGACTGGATGTCTTCGGCGTCGCGCGGCGGGAGGTCGAGCGCAGCCTGGCCGCGAACCAGGCTGAACTGCGCAAGTCGCCCCAGGGCCTGACGGTGGTCTCGATTGTCGGCGTCAATGGAACCGGCAAGACCACCACGGCCGCCAAGCTGGCCCACCTGTCGCAATCGCGCGGACAGAAGGTGTTGCTGGCGGCGTGCGACACGTTCCGCGCCGCGGCCATCGAGCAAATCAAGCATTGGGGGCAGCGGCTGAAGGTCGAGGTGATCGCCGGGGCTTACGGGGCGGATGCGGCGTCGGTGGCCCATGACGCGGTGGCGGCCGGACAGGCGCGCAAAGCGGATTACCTGTTCGTGGACACCGCGGGCCGGCTGCACACCAAGCACAACCTGATGCAGGAATTGCAGAAGCTGCATCGGGTCATGGGCCGGCAATTGCCGGGCGCGCCGCACGAAGTATTGCTCGTGCTGGATGCGACAACCGGTATGAACGCGCTCAACCAGGCGCGGGAATTCAACAAGGCGGTGCCGCTCTCCGGGGTGATCGTCACCAAGCTCGACGGCACCAGCAAAGGCGGCATGGTGGTGGCAATTCAGAAGGAGCTCAATCTGCCGGTCAAATACCTCGGGCTTGGGGAACAGGCCGATGACCTCCAACCCTTCGACGCGAAGCAGTTCGCCGGGGCCCTGTTCGGGGAATGAGCACTCGGCGCGCGAGGAGGGCGGCGGCGACCCGCTCGGGATGGGACCTGCGCTTTATGCGCATCGCCTTGCAGTTGGCCCGCCGGGGTTATGGCATGACCTCGCCCAACCCAATGGTGGGGGCTGTGCTGGTCAGGCGCGGCAGAGTCATCGGGCGGGGCTGGCATCACCGCGCGGGCGAACCGCACGCCGAAATCGAGGCGCTGCGCGATGCGCGGCGGAGAGGGCTTGCTGTGAAAGGCGCGACTCTTTACGTGACGCTGGAGCCGTGTTGCACGCAGGGGCGCACCCCTCCCTGTACGGATGCCCTCAAGTCCGCCGGCATCAGGCGGGTTGTGGCCGGCGCGACTGATCCAAACCCTCGGCACGCCGGGCGGGCGTTTCGGATTCTGCGCCGGACAGGAATGGCTGTCACCCGCGGAGTGCTGGCAGAGGAATGCGGGCGGCTCAACGAAGCCTTCAACCACTGGATTACCCGGCGCGCGCCGTTCGTAACCGTAAAGGCGGGCATGACGCTCGACGGCAAGATCGCGACCGCTTCGGGTGAATCCCGATGGATTACCGGCGAGCAGGCCCGGGCTTGGGGAATGAAGTTGCGGAAAGGGGCGGACGCGATCCTGGTGGGGGTCAACACCGTTCTCGCAGACGATCCTGGCCTGACGGTGAGAACGCAGAAGCCGGGGGCGCGCCAGGCCCCGGCTATGGTGGCGGGCAACCGGCTGCGCCGCATCGTGTTGGATGCGATGGCGCGGACGCCGTTGAGCGCGCAGGTCGCGAGCGACGCATGGGCGCCGTTGACAACCATCGTGGTTGGCAAATCGGCCCCGAGGCGGCGCGTCGCGGCACTGGCCAGGCGGGTGCGAGTGCTCGTCGCACCCGTTTCCCGCGGGAAGGTTAATTTGCGGTGGTTGATGAAGCAGCTCGGCGCCGAGAATGTCACCAGCCTGTTGGTTGAAGGCGGCGGCGAGGTAAACGCCTCCTTCCTGCTGCAAGGACTGGCCCAGCGCGTCGCCTTCTTCTACGCGCCCAGGATCTTGGGCGGGCGCGACTCACGCCGGGCGGTCGCCGGCGAGGGGGCGGGGACTTTGGCGGAGTGTCTGCGCTTGACCGATCTGGAGTGGCGGCGGCTTGGCGCTGACTGGCTGCTGAGCGCTCGAGTTGAAGTGCCCTGAGCCCGTATTCTTTACCATTTCGCACGGGCGGCAGAGCGCCTACTATGATGCAATGTTTACTGGAATTGTCGAAGAAGCCGGCACGGTGGAGCTGATCAAGCCCACGGAGAAGTCCATCGAGTTAACCCTGCGCGCCAGGGTTTGCGCGCAAGGGCTCAAGGTGGGATCAAGCCTGGCAATCAACGGTTGCTGCCTGACAGTCGTGAAGTTGGCCTCGCGCGGCGGCGGCAGGCTGGTGCAATTTGATCTGTTGAAGGAGACCTGGCAGCGGACGAACCTGCAATTTGCCCGGACGGGCTCGATGGTGAACCTGGAGCGGCCGTTGCGCGCGGACGGCAACCTCGGCGGCCATTTCGTGACGGGCCACATTGACGGCATTGGCCGGATCATTCGTTGGGAACGGGTGGGCAAGGATCACGTGCTCGACATCGCCGCCCCGCCTGAAGTGATGCGCTACGTGGTGTTCAAAGGCTCGATGGCGGTGGACGGCATCAGCCTCACCGTCGCGGGCGTCCAAAAGCGTTCCTTCCGCATCTGGATTATCCCGCATACCTACGAAGTCACCGCCCTGTGCGAGCGCAAAGTGGGCGACGCCGTGAACCTCGAAGCCGACCTGCTCGGCAAGTATGTCGAGAAGTTCGTGAGCGCCCGGGGCCGCCGTTGAACCCGCGCAGCATCAACGCAGCCACAACAGGTACCACTTCCGCTTTTTGGGCGTTCCCCCTTTAATCGGCTGGGTTTTGCTCTCCCTCCGTGCCATCGAGGCTGGGGCAATCTCGCGCACACGGCCTTCGGACACGAAATGCTCCTGCCCCCTGGCGTCCTTGAAACGGTAACTGCCGTCAACGAGCCGCGGTTTGGTGGCGGTGGTAACCTCGGCTCCGTTGTTGAGCCGCATGACGTACCGGTTCGTGCATCCGGCCAGCGCCACCAGGCAGATCAGTCCCAGGCAAGAGGCTTTCGGCATAACACTGCGTGGGTTTGTCGGCGTTGATTGAGGTTCTCGGCCATGTTCCGTGAGCCGCCTTCAGTCCTCGGGCTTCTCCTCCGAGCGCACCACAAACTCCATGTGGCCGCGCTCAGCTACCTCCCGCAGATAGTTCTGCATGGAACCGGAGCTGCCCAGGTAAAGGGGATCGAACAGGGCCAGGAGAACCGCGGGACGGCTGCGCTTTTGTTTGAGCCACAATTCAATCCAGCTCTTGATTTCGCTGGGCAAGGCTTCGGCGTGGTGAACGGAAACGATCACCAGGTCAGCGGCGGCCGCTTCGCCGGCGGCAATGGACCTCAACTGCGTGGTTCGGAGTTCTGTTACCAGCCACAGTTCCTTGGTAATCGCGCATTTTCCGTCCAGGCACCTGGAAAGCACCTGGCAAAACTCCTCTGCGCGGGCGCCCGTGACCGAATCTTCATGCACGGCCGAAACTACGAAGCGCCTTGTGTTTTGCCAAAGCGGCCACACCCGCAGTTTTGATAGCGTTGCATCCATGAACAGAGACTGAGCTTTCGCATGGAATCGTCTGTCCGACATGCTGTCCGGGTCAAGTGGAATCGGAAAAACAATATAGAGAGGATTGGTGCGCATGGCAGGACCTGGCACCAAGCTGGTTGGATGAATGGGAGCCCACCGGCTTTGCCGGAGGTTGCTGACAGAGATTGTGTCCTCCAACCCCGTGCGGCGCGAGGAAGCCATGGGCATCACAGCGGGCGGAGCCGAGGCACGCAGGGGCCTGGCTTCGCTTCTGCGACTATCCTGGCCACCGATTCAGCCTCACACCGCCTGACCCGAGGAATTAGGTTGGGCCGTTTAGCCTGAAAACCAAGCGGAAGTCGGTGCCGGGAAAGAGGGTT
>DAOPPX010000126.1:0-13988 GCA_035358715.1 Verrucomicrobiota bacterium | reverse complement strand
GGTGCGTCGTGGCCACAGTTTGGGTCACTCCGCGCGTTCGCTAAGGATTCGGGTTGCATTGTGTTTATCGGCAAATCCCTTGTCAGGGTATTATCCCGGTAATAGAATACAGAAATAACTGCTGCCGCTTCTCGGGGATTCTTGTTGCGGGCACTGGTCCTCCTGACCTGCTGGCTCGGAGAGGGCGTGCCGACGCTGCCGGAAATGCTCAAAGCCGCCGGGTACAGCACCTGCGTGGCGGGCGGATGGCACGCGGGTTGCCGCGATCCGGAGCCGTGGCCGACACAGCGTGGGTTCGACCGCTGCTACGGTTTCATACCCGACCTCGTTGAAACCTGCCTTAACCTCGGCGGCGGCACGGACTTGTTTGCCACCCTGCCAGCGGACAGTTTCGTCCGCTGCCAACTCGCCGCCCAGCGCCTTCGCCCCGATTCGTTCTTGATGGTGGCCGGATTCGCAGACAGCGCGCCCGGCTACATTCGCAGCGATGCGTGCTGGAGGGAGGTCTGCGGCGGCGACTACTGCTGGGTGCCCCCGATGACGGAGGCGGCCATCATCCGCGCGCGTTCGGATGTCCTTTCGGCCTCGGGGGCGGCCGAGAAAGATCTGATAGGCCACTGGCCTTTGAAAGGCGACGCCCGCGACGTGTCGCCGAACGCATTGCATGGGCAGCCACGAGGTGTGATCTGGGACTCGAAGGGGCATGCCGGGTTTGACGGGCGCTCGGCCTGGCTGGAAGTGCCTGCGTCCTCCGCCCTTCACCTCGGCGCCAGGGACTTCACCGTCGCGCTCTGGCTTCAGCTCGACGTGGTCCTGGATGATTCGCCCGGCGACCTCTTGACCCTGTTCGATCCCGCGACGCGGACCGGGTTTAACCTCACCGTCCAGCACCAATCCGGCACGTGCAGTTCGGTGGCCAACACGCGCAACCTTTTCTTCGGTCTCGATGCGGGAACGGCGCCATACTGGACCGACTGCGGCCGGCCCGGCCACAACCAGATGGTGTATACGCTCACCGTGTTCAAGGGCGCGCTTTACGCCGGCACGTGGGAGCCCGGCGCGGGTGAGGCGGGACACGTGTATCGTTACGGCGGCGGGACCAAGTGGGAGGACTGCGGCGCCCCGGATCGGTGTAACGCAGTCTCCGCGTTGGCGGTGTTCAACGGGGAGCTTTACGCCGGCGTGGCGAGCTACAGCGGCGCCGGCTCGCAACTGAAACCCTCGCCCAACACGCATCCCGGCGGACGGGTCTATCGCTACGCAGGCGACCAGAACTGGTTGGACTGTGGCCGGATTTGCGACGCCGAGGTCGTCTGGGGCATGACCGTGTTCCAAGGCAGGCTGTATGTCACCGCGATGGATTTACCGCCCAAACATGACCTGACGCCACGGCAGGGGCTGTATCGCTACGAGGGCGGCACGAGCTGGACCTGGTGCGGCAATCCCGGCGGGCGCCTGGCCGCGCTGACGGTCGCCAACGGGAGGCTCTTTGGCAGCGGTTACAGCGGCGGCCAACTGGGCGGCGTGTTCCGCTACGACGGCGGGACGAACTGGAGCAACTGGGGCGCGCCGCCCAACGTGGACCAAACCTACTCCTTTGTCTTCCATCGCGGGGAAATGCACACCGGCACCTGGAAGGAGGGCAAGGTGTTCCGCTACCTCGGCCCGAACCAATGGGCGGACGCGGGCCGTCTCGGCGGGGAGACCGAAGTGATGGGCCTCGCCCTGTTCAACGGCAAACTCTATGGAGGCACGCTGCCGCTGGCCCAGGTGTACCGCTGTGATGACGTTGGTTGGGCACTGACGGGCCAACTGGATGATTCCGATGTCGTGTACCGGCGCGCATGGTCCATGGCGGTTTACGGCGGCCGGCTGTTCTGCGGCACGCTGCCCGCAGGGCGCGTGCGCGCGCTGGAGGCTGGTGTGGCGGCTTCGCACGACTTCGAGCTTGCGCCCGGCTGGCGGCACGTCGCCGCCGTGCGCGGGGGAAACCGGCTGCGGCTTTTCGTGGACGGAAAGCGCGCCGCGACATCCGCGCCCTTCGATCCGCCGCGGTTCGACCTGACGGCCAACGTCCCGCTGAAGATCGGATTCGGAGAGCATGATTACTTTCACGGACGGCTGCGCGACGTGCGGCTGTATGGGCGCGCGTTGAGTGACCGCCAGGTGAGCCGGCTTTTCCGCAAATCAAAATGAAGCCCCCGCTCTTTGATTTCGCCAGCACCCGCGCAGCGCTCAGCACGGGCGGGCACGCAAAGCAAATTCAGTTCAAGCAGCACTGGAGAAGACTCTGGCCGCTGCTGGTCATCGTGACGGTTTGCGCAGGTTGCCGGGGGAAAAAGGAAGCCGAGGCTCCCCCCATGCATATTCGAGGCCTATGAATGGTACGACCTTGCCGATAAAGGCGGTCACCTAAATGCCGGGGAAGCTCGTGACAAACTCGCTGAAGGCATGACCCCCGCCGAGGTCTTTGAGGCCCAAGCCCGGTCCACTGCATTCGTCCCGCAGAAGCCGACGGGAAAGTAGACAGTCTCCAACCGGTGCCAATGCGGAGAATGGGGTCGAAGCGGGGGAGCCTATCTTAACCACGCAATTGGAGGTGGGGAGCACCGACCTCTGGCGTGAGGGCTGCGGCGTCCCGCCGGTGGGAGCACACGTTGCTGAGTGTCAAGCGATAGCGCGTGTGGGGCCTCAGTTTGGGCTTTCCGCGCATTTCCACGCGATACGTCTCCAACACCGCCCAGACGGACCCCACACCCCTTCAAACGCTTGGCTCACCCGCGCAGCACTAACTACGTGCGGGCGCGCCAAAAGGAAATCATCAGTAACAGTTTATGCCCAGACACCCGCGATCCTGGCGCCGCAGGCGCGGCATTTGCCATCGGCGAGATTCACAGCGGTAACCGCATAGATATCGCGCTCGACGACAGCCTGCTTGCAGTTGGGGCACCAGGTTGTCTCGGCGCCTTCGAGTCCGGGCACGTTGCCAATATAAACGTAATGCAAGCCCTCGCTCCGGGCGGCATCGCGCGCCTTCACCAGCGTCTCGACCGGCGTCGGTGTGAGGTAGCTCAGCTTGTGCTGCGGATGGAAGCGCGAGAAGTGCAGGGGCTGGTCCGGCCCCAGTTCCCTGGCGATCCAAGCGCCCATGCGCCGGATGGTGCCCGGGTCGTCCGTGTAGGTCGGCACGACCAGGTTGATGATCTCGAACCACACCCCCAGCTCGCGCAGCGTCTTCAGGGTATTGAGGATAGGCTGGAGCTTGCCGGAGTTGAGCCGGGTGTAGATGTCTTGGTCAAAGCCTTTAAGGTCCACGTGCGCCGCATCCACGAATTGATACAAGTCGCGCGCCGGGCGGTCCTCGATCGAGCCGCAACTTACGACAATGTTCTTGAGCTTGCGCTCTCGCGCCGCCTTGCAGGCGTCGAAGGTGTATTCGTAGAAGGCCGTCGGCTCGGAATAGGTGTAGGAGATCGAGGGGCAGCCCAGCGCCTGGGCCACCGCTGCGGCATCGTCGGGGAACAGGCTCAGACGCGCCATCTGGTGGAGCGAGAATCCCGCGGGCAGAGGCGGACGCACGCGCAGCTCCGGCCCGCGCGGGTCCTTGGTCTCTTCCGGCTTCTTCTGCGAAATCTCCCAGTTCTGGCAGTTGAGGCAGCGGAATACGCAGCCGGACGTGGCGAGGGAGAAGGTGCGGCTGCCCGGCAGGAAATGGAACAGGGGCTTCTTCTCGACCGGGTCAACGTGGAACGTGCACGGGTTGGCATACGCCAGCGTGTAGAGGGTGCCGTCGTAATTCACCTTGTTGCGGCAATGGCTGCGGTCGCCCGGCCCCAACACGCAATTGTTCGGGCAGAGCTTGCACTGGACGTTGCGGCCCAGCTTGAGGTAGTGGGAGGCCTCCTTTACCCAGCCGCGCTTGCGCCACAACTCCCAGACCTCGCCCTTGGGGGCGTCGCCCTTAAAGATATCCGCGGGCGCCTCGGCCGCCCGCCACCGGGAAAAGAAATCGAACAGCGAGGCAGCCCCGGCCAGACCCGCCACGCCTGCCGCACCGAGACCGATGGCGGCGCGTCGCGAGAAAACTCCCCTGGCCAGCCTTCGGCTTTCGGCTTTCGGGCTTCCTTCGGACTGCGGACTCTGCGCTTCGAACTTGCCGCTCACGGTGCTGCGCGGGGTTTCATCCAACCCCATCGCTGTATGGCAAGATACGCCGCCGGGAGGCTGTGCGCCAGCACCAGCACAATCAGCGGCACGTGCAACATGCGGTGGAAGGTGAGGGCTGAATTTGTGTCCAGCAACCGGCTAAGGCCAAAACGACCGTCCAGGATGTAGCCGGTCAGCAGAAACAGCAGGATCAAGGGCAGCAGCAACCAGCCACTCCAGCGCACGATCTTGAGGAAAATGACATTGAGCCTGTTCATGAAACGAGTTGCTGTCCTGCATTATTTCCTCGGTCGCCGGGCGTACGTCAATGGAATACGCCCCGTCAGTAATTGGCGAATAGACGCTCCGATGGCATGACCCAACTGCGCCCAGGAACGCGGGGAGCATCTTGATACTGCCACCCCGACGGCTTAGGGCAGCCGGCCTACAGGAATAGGGAAGCCTGTAGGCCGCGTGCCCCCACGCGGCGCTTCCCGGACACCCGAAATATGGGGTGGCAGTATCAAGATGCTCCGAAAAACGCGTGGCCGCGCGATTTGAGATTGCCGCTCCGGTGAGGCCTGCACTACTTTTGCCAGGTAGAATCCTTAGAGAAAGTTGTTTATGGACAAGACCGCCGTGCTGACGCTGGATGGAAAGAGCTACACGCTCCCGATTGTCACGGGAAGCGAAAGAGAGCGCGCAATTGACATCTCCACCCTGCGCAGCCAGACCGGCTGCATTACGCTGGACGAGGGCTATGGCAATACCGGTTCCTGCCAAAGCCAGATTACTTTCATTGATGGGGAGAATGGAATTCTGCGTTACCGCGGGATTCCTATTGAGGAACTGGCGGAGAAGTCCACCTTCATCGAGGTCGCGCATTTGTTGATCATGGGCCGGCTGCCGAACAGTCCTGAATTGCGTTATCTCTCCGACCTGTTGACCGACAACGAGCTTCTGGATGAAGCCATGAAGCACCACTTCGAGGGCTTTCCGGCACATGCCCACCCGATGGCAATTCTCTCTGCCATGATCAACGCGGCGAGTTGTTTTCATCCCGAGTTGCTGACGAACGAATTGCGCGACAGTTTCATCGTCCAGGCGGCGCGGCTGCTTTCCAAAGTGCGGACGATCGCCGCGTTTGCCTACCGGAAGTCGCGCGGTCTGCCGGCCATTTATCCGAAGCCCGAGCTCAAGTACACCGCGAACTTCCTGCACATGATGTTCTCCCTGCCTAACAGGGATTATGAGCTCAAGCCGGAAGTGGTTAAGGCGCTGGACCTGCTCTTTCTGCTGCATGCCGACCACGAGCAGAACTGCTCGACGGCGACGGTGCGCATGGCGGCTTCGAGCCACGCCAACCTGTTCGCCAGCGCTGCGGCTGGCGTTTGCTCGCTGTGGGGGCCATTGCACGGCGGCGCCAACCAGGCAGTGTTGGAGATGCTCCAGGCGATTCACAAATCGGGCGATGACGGCTCAGGATTCATCGCGGCGGCCAAGGACAAGAACAGCGGCAAGCGGCTGATGGGCTTCGGCCACCGGGTCTATAAGCATTACGATCCGCGGGCGAAGATCATCAAGCAGGCCTGCGACGATGTGCTGGCCGAACTCCACATTAACGACCCGCTACTCGACATTGCCAAACGCCTCGAGGAGGCCGCGCTGCGCGATTCATACTTCATCGAGCGGAAGCTCTATCCGAATGTGGACTTCTATAGCGGCATCATCATGCGCGCTATCGGCATCCCGATCGAGATGTTCACGGTGGTATTTGCCATCGGGCGCATGCCAGGCTGGATTGCCAACTACAAGGAGGTGATGGACGCCTCCACTCGCATTTGTCGGCCCCGCCAGATATACACAGGGCCGGCCCTCAACTACTACGTGCCCATCAAGGAGCGTAGATGAGATCAGCCGGCCCCGGGATCAGTGACTGGCGCTGCCAGCAAGCGGCGACTCTACGCTCATGAACCTTCACGAATACCAGGCCAGGCAATTACTGGGCCAGGCGGGTGTGGCCCAGCCGGCGTGGGAGCTTTGTGTTACGGCGGACTCGGCCAGGGACATTGCTGCGCAGTTCCTGGCTGACGGCGCCAGGCTCATCGCGGTTAAGGCGCAGATTCATGCGGGGGGGCGGGGCAGGGGCGCGTTCAAGAATGGCTTTCAGGGCGGCGTCAAGCTCTGCAAGACGGCTCAAGATGTTTACGACAACGCCAGGGCAATGCTGGGCAACGTGTTGGTCACCCGGCAGACCGGCCCCGAGGGACGGCTCGTGAGCAAGCTGATGATTACCGTTGCGCCGGACATCAGAAAGGAGCTCTACCTGGCGGTGCTGTTGGATCGTTCGGCATCCCGTCCCGTCGTCATGGCCAGCACCGAGGGCGGTGTGGACATCGAGGAAGTCGCCGCCAGGACCCCGGATAAGATCATCAGGGAATCCGTTGACCCGGCCATCGGTCTGATGCCCTTCCAGGCCCGCAAGATCGCCGTAGCGCTTGGCTTGCGGGGCGATTTAGTCGCCCAGGCGCTGAGACTGCTGCTAGGCGTTTACAGCACCTGGTGGGAATGCGACGCTACGCTCGTGGAGATCAACCCCCTTTGCGTCGTGGGCGCGCCGGGAGGCAAAGAAGTGCTCATGGCGTTGGATGCCAAGCTCTCGCTGGACGATAATGCCCTCTATCGGCACCCGGAGCTGCAGGCGATGCGCGACCTGGCACAGGAAGCGCCGCTGGAAATCGAGGCCAGCAAGTTTAACCTGAGCTACATCAAGCTCGACGGCAACATCGCGTGCCTGGTCAATGGCGCCGGGCTGGCAATGGCCACGATGGACGTCATCAGCCACTACGGCGGGCGCCCAGCCAACTTCCTTGATATCGGCGGCGGGGCCAGCCGCGAGCAGGTTGCCGCTGCTTTCAAGATCGTCCTGCGCGACCCGAGCGTGAAGGGGATCCTCGTCAACATCTTCGGCGGCATTATGGACTGCGATGTTATCGCCACCGGGATCGTGGCAGCCGCAAAGGAAACGCCCCGGAAGCTGCCAATCGTGGTCCGGCTGGAAGGCAACAATATCGAGGCCGCAAGGAAGACTCTCGATGAATCCGGCCTGACCTTTATCCGCAGTGACTCCATGGACGACGCGGCGCAGAAGATGGTCAGGGCTGTAGTCAACTAAGGCATACTCCGCATGTCTGTTCTTGTCAAACCGGATACGAAGATAGTGGTCCAGGGCATAACGGGCCGCTTTGGCAGGCGCCACACGCAGTTCAGCCTGGCGTATGGCACCCAGGTTGTTGCCGGCGTCACGCCGGGCAGGGGAGGGCAACGCTTTGAGGACAAAGTCCCGATCTTCAACGCGGTGGCCGAGGCCGTGAAGCAAACAGGGGCGACCGCCTCTGCGATATTCGTCCCGCCGGCCTTCGCGGCGGATGCGATCCTGGAGGGCGTGGACGCCGGACTCGAGCTTGTCGTCTGCATCACCGAAGGCATACCGGTCAAGGACATGGTGAAGGTGAAGCGGGAAATGGAAGGAAAACCGACGCGGCTCATTGGTCCGAATTGCCCGGGCATCGTCGCTCCCGGCGCCGGCAAAGGCTCGCACGGCGGCTGCCGAATCGGCATTGCCCCCAGTCACATCCACAAGCAGGGCCACATCGGCGTGGTCTCGCGGAGCGGAACGCTGGGATACGAGGCCGTGTGGCAACTGACCTGTCGCGGTATTGGCCAATCCACATTCGTTGGTATCGGCGGCGACCCCGTTCACGGTGTCTCGCACCTGGACGTGATCAAACTCTTCAATGCCGATCCTGAGACGCATGGCATCATCCTGATTGGAGAGATTGGAGGCTCAGCGGAGGAAGAGGCTGTCGCCTGGATTCGGGACAACTGCCGCAAACCGGTTGCCGGCTTCGTCGCGGGCGTAACTGCGCCGCCCGGACGCCGCATGGGCCACGCGGGAGCCATTGTGAATGGCGGTCAAGGCACGGCAGCGGCCAAGATTGCCGCCTTCAGGGATGCCGGGATTGGCGTCGCAGCGACACCGTCGGAAATCGCGGACACCTTGCTGAGAATGATGTGAGAGTGGCGTGGGTTGGGGATTGCGTTGTGGCCCCAAAAGACGCAAGTTCTGGCTCACGGAACACGTGACACATAACACGCTCAGATGGGCCTGATTGACTTTATACTAAACCTGGTCGGAACCCTGCTCTGGTTCGGCTGGCGTTCCGTTCGTCTTGACCCCTTGGTCAGGCCCGCGCCCGCAACGCTGATCGGCACTATCCGTCGCGCCGAACCGCGCCGGGTCCTCGGCTGGCAGCTCCTAGCCGGACTGGCCGCCCTTCTCCTGCTGCGGGCATTGCTCTATTGTCAGATTGGCCCCGAGGTGGATTGGACACCCAAGCTCAACCTGTACTTCGTAGTGCTGGCCTTCCGCAACCATCTGTTCCTGCCCCTCCTGCTGTTCTCGGTGCTGAGTTTCGGGCGCATTCTAATCATCCTTTACTTCTGGATGCTGGTCCTGGTGATCGTCAACCGGCGAAGCGGTTCGCCCGATCCCGTATTGAAGGCGCTCCGCGCGCATCTGGGACCAGTGACGCGCTGGCCCTGGCTCTTTCAATGGGTTCTCCCGCTGCTGCTGGTTGCCGCCCTGTGGATTGCCCTGCACCCGCTCCTGGTTCAACTGAGGATTGACAGCCGGGTGGAGACTCATGGCCGTTTGGTGGGGCAGGGCCTGCTCGTTGGCACGGCGCTATACCTGAGCCTCCAATACCTGCTGCCCGTCTTCCTCTTTGCACACTTGATTGTCAGTTACGTGTATCTGGGCGCCAGTCCCTTGTGGGATTTCGTCGGCAGCACAGCCCGCAATCTCCTGGCGCCGCTTCGCCGGTTGCCGCTTCAACTCGCACGGGTGGATTTTGCCCCAGTGGCTGGAGTTGCGCTGATCTTTGTGCTGTTGCACTGGTTGCCTGATCTGATCGTGCGCAAGATGGCCCAGCACAATCTGAGCCTCTGGCCGCAATGACCTCCCGCGTGCCGTGGCGGGCTCAGGCCGCCACCGCTCTTGGCAGCTTAAGCGCCACAGTCGTGGCGCTGCCGCGCTCGCTCTGAATGGACAGTGTGCCCCCATGCAATTCGGCCAGGCGTTTGGCAATCACCAATCCAAGCCCCAAACCTTGCTGTTCCTGCAGCTTGCGATCGAATTGCATGTAGGCTCCGACCTTGGCGATGTGCTCGGTCGAGAAACCGCGGCCACGGTCTATAATCGAAAGGGTGATCCCGTTGGGCGCCGCCGAGAGCGCCAGCCGCACTGGGCTGCCGGGCTCGGAGAACTTGAGGGCGTTCTGAACCAGCTCATCCACGATCTTGGCCAGGTACTCCTCGGACATCGGCACCGGTATGTCAGAGAGGTTCATGGCCAGATCCGCCGACCGGTTCACGGCTCGCGCCTGGCTCCGGGCATGTTCTTCGATGAGTCTTGCGGGGAGGCTTGTCTGCTTCTGGCGGAGAGCGCCGATCTTCTGCGCATCGGCCCCCAGCAATTCGATCTGCGCAAAGATGAGGAAGTTCTCAATCAGGCGCTCCAGTTGTTTGCCGGAGTCATGTATTGATTGGCCCATCTCGGCGATTTCGCTCGCCGGCAGGGTCCCGGCCTCGGTGGCCAGAAGTTCCCCGTAAGCGAGGATGCCGTTGAGGGGCGTGCGCAGCTCATGCGGCAACATCAGGCTGATGTTGTTGCGCAAGTCGGTAAGCTTCTTCTCCGCTTCCTGGCGTACCACCTGGGCCTTCTTGAGCCGGGTTTCGACTGCGGCATAAAGCGCGTCAATCGTGAATGGTTTGGGCAGGTAATCATCGGCGCCCAGTTCCATGCCGTGCCGCATCCCGGCGTTGTCCGCCGTGCCCGTCATCAGAATGAACGGAATTGTTGCCGCGCTTGGCTCCTGGCGAAGGACAGACAGGGTAAGGTAGCCGTCCATCTTCTCCATGTTTACATCGCAGAGAATCAGGTCGGGCAGTTCCCGGCGCGCTGTTTCAACGCCCGCAACACCGTTCTCCGCTTCGATTACCTCATAGCCCTTCTGCTGGAGCGCCAGGCGCACCAGATCTCGCAACCATTGCTCGTCGTCTATGACCAGGATTCGCTTCATCTGTGGTTGACTGCACGGCAGTCGGCCCATTCGCCCTGCTCTTGCCGGTGCTGCGCAAGCCGATGTCTCAAATCTGGGCAACGGTAAGACACACAGCACCCTGTTGTCCACGGGCATTTGGGCATGGGGCGCATTCTCGCCCGGCCAGGCATTCACACCAGCAAGTCTATTGCCTGCCGGCACCTCGCCCGCAACTTTTCAGACGCCCCGCCTTGCCTGGTAGAGCCGCAGACACCCAAAGCCCGCTGCCAGCAACACTGCCGGAATAATCCAGATGAGGTAGTAGGAAGCGAATTCAACGTAATAATGAGCCGGGCCATGGGCCTCCCGGACCGATTCGTAGATGTATGGGCGGGGGGGCGGCTCGGCGAAGCTCTTCAGCAGCAACTCAGTCGTTGGCGGGTTTCTCCCCTGCTCGAGGCAAACCGCCCGAATCAAGTCCGGGTTCTTGCTCAGGGTAGGCACATCGTGAGGCAGTACCGTCTTGGCGCTCGGGTCAAGAACCCACCAAACCCCGGGCTCAACCTCCGCCTCGGTCAGCGCATGGCGGCTGAACGATAAGTAGCGCGATTCAATGCCGCGCTCCTTCAGCAGGCCCATTAGGATGACGGTCTGCACGTCGCAGAGCCCCACGCCTCGTTCGATCGCAGGGTGGTAATCTGAAAACACGTACCTGTAGATGGACTTTCGGTCAGACCAGCTTAGTGTGCCGCGCGCCCAGCGGGCCAGGAAAAGGCCGCGCCGCGAACCCCACAGCAGGTAATTCCTGTAGATAGGCACCCGCCAGTTGGACTTGCGCAGATTCGGGTGGTCCTCCTCTGGCAGGTAAGCTGTGCCGTCATGTACGAGGGACGTGAGACGCGCGGCATAGTCACGATTAGGCTCGCCCGGGCGGCGCTTTGCCCCGCCCCAGACTTCTTCCGCGGTCAGGACACGGTTCGAATCGCCGGTGAAGCAGTTGCGCGGTTGCTCATAAACCTGGGGGTCCCTCAGCGGAACCATGACTCCAACCATATTCAGAAGGAGCAGTCCAATGCCGGCCACGATGCAGACCACAGCCAGCCGCTTGATCCATAGTGCATGCTTCATCCCGCAAGTTCTCATCACACTGAAACTAATGACAATCTCGCTAACCTGCGGGCGCACGACAAGCGCTATCTGCCCCCATCCGCTTCAGTATCGCTTCCCCAGCACCCGCCGCACCTGCTCCAGGACCGCCGCCATAGGCAGCCGCGCCAGGCCCGCCGGATGATGCAGCACAATCACCTTTTCGCTTGGTGGCCGCCAGATCTCCACGGCCGTCTCGCCCCACAACACCAGGCCCGGCAGCCCCACAGCCGCGGCGAGGTGTGAGATGCCTGAATCGTGGCCAATGAACGCGCGGCAGCCTGCCAGGCCTTCGGCCAACTCCGCCAGGGGACGACTCTGTAGTACACGCGTGCGCGCGGGTGGCAGCGTCGCCGCCAGGCGCTTGAGCCGATCGCCCTCGGCTTCCCCGCCCACTAGCAAGAGATCCAGTTCCGTGAAACGCGCGAGGTGTTGCAGCAACTCCGACCAGTTGGTTTCTGGCCAATTCTTGCGCTCGCTGCCACTGCCGGGATGAAGTGCCAGCGGGCCGAGGGATGAGAGGGGGGTGGCCTGGCGCAGACGCGGGATGGGGTCGGCGTCGAAAATGGCCAGCCGCTCGAGCGGCTGAAGGTAAACTCTTGCGGCGTGGACCCCGGCCCCTTCATCTGCGCGGTGTGGCCCCTTGATGAATTCCGCGCCAGTGCAGCGTCCGACGTTTGCTCTGAATATGCCGTCCGGGTCGTACAAGTACGAGACAATCACGTCGAATTCGGAGAAGTAGTCCATTAGCTCGGGGGCCAGTCGGCCGCCCCGTGCGAAGAATCCGGCCAGGGCGCCGGCTTCGATTGGCTGAACCCGGTTGACCATGCCAGCCGCCAGCGCCAGTTGGGCGATGTGGGGATAGCCCAGGATCTCCAGGTGCGCCGCAGGAAACTGCTGCCGCAAAGAGGCGATCGCCGGCAAGGTAAGCACAAAGTCGCCAATCGCACCCCCGCGAATCACCAGCACTTTCCCCCGAAAGGAATCCACAAGAGCAAAGGGGGCGGAGAATGCGGCGTAACCTACGGGACCGACCTGTAAACCGTCAGCCCCAGCGCCGCCACGAACAAGCCAAAACCCAGGCACAGGCCGCAAGCAAGCTTCGTGCGCCGCTCAGTCGCAGTGCACCACACCACGAAATCACGCAGGCGCCACGGCGAAATCGTCAGCCACATTCCCGCCATTACCAACACATACGCCCAGGTTTGATTGACCAGCACCCAGGGCGTCTGCGACAGCGCCGGGCGGCCGCTGTCCACCATCAACTTGGCCAGCAGGAGCAGCACGACCGCCAGCCCGCGCACCGCCAGAAAATCCTGCAGGAATATGCAGGCTCCCAGGCCTATGGCGCCAAAACCAACCATCAAGTGGGGCTTGTACTGCGCGAAATCGGCAATAGACTCCTGGCTCAGGTTCCACAGGAACCAGATTGTCCCGAGCGTCATCAGCGCAAAGCCCCACGGCAGCGAGCGCGGGAACTTCCGCACTGCCGCGGCAAATGCCGCGGGTTTCACGATGCCGTAAATCTGCGGCAGTCCCACGCCCAGGCCGAGCACAAGGCTCAGGATTGAGAGCTTCAAGGTCATTTCAGTAATGGCGGGCCGGAGGATGGAAGATCGCGGAGCGCGACGCAAGCCGCGATCTTGCTCCAACCGTCTTGACGCCCATCAAGGCTTCCATCCCAACCTTGGCCTTGAAGGCACCCGTATACCGTTTCCGTCTTGTCTTGCTCATAGTTCTGCCGTTCTCTCACGCCCGGCAGAGCCCGAAAAGTCTAACTTAGCTACTGGTCCGAATTTTGGGGTCCATTTCTGGTGCGGGAACTCCTGGCCGATCTGCGCGAAAGGGGCCTGAACACCGAGGCGGCGATCCTGGTCGTGCTCGACGGCGCCAAGGCCCTGCCCAAAGGGGTGCGGGAAGTCTTTGGCCAGCAGGCTCTCATTCAGCGCTGCCGGGTGCACAAACTGCGTAACGTGGTGGAACATCTGCCCTTGGAGAAGCGGCAGCAGGCGACCTGGCGCTTGCGCGGGGCTTGGGCCAAAGCCACGCCCGAAAAAGCCTTGAAAGAGCTTCGGGCTTGCGTGAAGTGGCTGGACACGATCAGCCCCAACGCGGCGCGGAGCCTGGAGGAAGGACTCGAAGAAACCCTGACGATCACGCGCTTGGGCCTCCACGAGTCTCTGGTGAAAACGTTCAGCTCGACCAATCTCATTGAAAGCTACAACAACGCGGGCGATCTAACCACGATGGCCTACTCCGACGGCACACCCGCCGTCAGCTACGGCCACGACCGGCGGGGGCGCCAGACCACCGTCACCCAGGGCAGCATCAGCACGAGCCGAAGTTTTGATGATGCCGGGAACCTCCTCGCCGAGTCCTATTCCGGCGGCCCGCTCGCTGGCCTGAGCGTAACCAACGGCTACGACGAATACCTCCGCCGCACCAATCTTTCAGCCCAACACTCCAGCACTCCATTACTCAATCACTCCTTCGCTTACGACAATGCCTCCCGCCTCCAGGCCGTTACGGATGGCACCTTTAGTTCAGCTCAGGGAGTTTTGGTGGGTTCCAGATTGTCGTATTGGGAGTCAT
>DAOPPX010000125.1:0-14163 GCA_035358715.1 Verrucomicrobiota bacterium | reverse complement strand
CGTATTACCAGGCACTTACGCATTCAACCACCCGCCAGTAGCGAAAGGCGGGTTAATGCGCCGGTCTGTTCGGAGAGTCCGGTGCCACTCCCATGGCCGGTCGGTCGGCTGCTACTGGCTGAAAGCGGGAAGCGCGGCTGTGGACGCCTGGAACACATCCCACGATTTTGCCGCCTCGTCCTCTTTTGGCTTGGCCCCGGCGTGGACGATGAGCCGGTAGCGCAGCACCAGCGGCTTGCCCGGCTGCAATGCGTAGCGGGTGCCCGCCGCGGGAAACGTCGGTTGGCACCACGACAGCTTTGCGTG
Organism: Verrucomicrobiota bacterium; assembly: GCA_035358715.1. Taxonomy (GTDB): domain Bacteria; phylum Verrucomicrobiota; class Verrucomicrobiia; order Limisphaerales; family UBA8199; genus UBA8199. The sequence goes on along the minus strand of DAOPPX010000125.1, from coordinate 13,857 downwards.
CTGATCCCAATCGCCCGGGTAGTCCGGGTTCTGCTGATGCTGCAACACCGTCAAGCCGGACACGGTGCCGTCCTCGCCGAAGACGCCGCTCAAGTCTGACCACGCTCGCCGCGGGACAGCGTTGGACGGACCCGTGTGAACGACTATCTCCTGCGCCGCCGGCTTGGCCAACCGCAAGCTCAGCCCTCCGTAATGATCCATGCCGCGCCGGGCCAGGGCGACCCCGTCCTTGAGCGCCGCAAACCGGAACACCAGGTCAATCACCCTTTCCTCCCCCGTGGCGCGGTGGGCGCGGATGCTGGCCTGTTCCCGCACGATGGCCTCGCGGTCTTCCCACCACCACAGGTTCTCGGCCTCGACCTGGGCGAAGTCCGGTCCGTTTTGGAGCCTGAACGCGCCCGCGGGCCGCGCGAACACCTTTTGCAGCGCGTGCAAGTCCCCGCGTTCCTTGCCGTAATCCACCTCCGGCCACGCCCAGTAAATGCCGCGGTGATGCGGGTGGTCTGCCGGCCAATCCCGCGTCAGCACCTCGCCGTTCAGGCCGTAGAGCGGGTGGATGTAATCGCTCCGGGCGCGCGCATAAATGCGATTGGCAGGCGTCACCTTGTCCAGCACATCGCCCGGCTCGACCGTTTGGTAGTTGTAGCGCAGCACGGGTTTGCCGCTCTCGGAAAGCTCGATCCACCCCCCGCCGGGGTCTTGCCTGGCTTGCATGATGGGCGCGGCCGAAGCCGCCGCCCGGCTCAATGTCGCGCCCGCCTCCGCGCCCGCGCCCCACACTGCGGCCGCCGGGCCAAGGATGGCCCAGCAGAGCAACAACGACAGAAGGGGAGAGTCGCTCCCCGCTCGGCACTCGAGGCGCGGCATGGGCACGCCCGAGCGCCGGTTTCGGCGCGGTAATCGGGTCTTCATTCGCGGGCCTGCGTTCAAGCCAGTGTGCAGTCTGTAGCGCGTATTAGCAATGGATTTGGGCGCAATTTGGGCGCAATCGCGTTGATCCCGATGCGCTTGTCCAAGCGGCAAGAATGTGAGCCAATTCGAGGCCAGGGCTGTAGCGGCAAGGGCAGCCTTGGTGAAGTCTACTCCTGCGGATGCCGCTCATTAATTCGCCGCAGTGCCACGGGCTGCCAAACAGGCTTTGTCCTCTGCAAGGTTTCTCGGCCCCATGATTTGCTATTCTGACTTCCGCGGCTCCTGCGGCGCGGGCGCGGGATTGACCTCTTGTGCGGGTAGTCGGCGAAAGGCGTAAACCGAATCGAGCCCCGGGTCGAAGTCTTTCTTCGGCCCGAAGGTATGGAGCGTCAGCTCGGGGCGGGTGGTGTCAAACCAGAAGACCTCCAGGTTCTTCTCCAGCCGATAGGAAAAGGTGACCTCCCGGCCAGTCGTACCCTCGTGGGGCACCCCCGCCCCTTCAAACCCGACCCCACCAGGGCGCGGGGCGAGTTGAGGCAACCGTTTTCAGGATTGATGACTCCCTTGAGGATTGCCTGGGCTTTGGCCTATGGTAGAATGTGTGCGTGCCGAAGACCTTGTTGGATGAAGCGCGCGTGAGCCGCCAGGCATTTGCGGTGACGTCCTTTGCGGAAGCGGAGGAAGCGGACCGGAAGTACTGGCGTGCCCGCACGCCCGACGAGCGCCTGGAAGCACTGGAGCTGAGCCGCCAAATCGCCTATGGCTACGATCCGACTACCCGCGGACTTTCGCGATTTTTTGAAGTTGCTGCATTCCCACCGCGTTGAGTATCTCCTGGTCGGAGGTTATGCGGTCTGCTACCACGGTTACTACCGCACCACGGCGGATATGGACCTCTGGATAGCTGTCCATCGCCAAAACGCCGCAAAGATGGTGCCGCTCATTCGCGAGTTCGGCTTTGATGTGCCGGAGCTTTCGGAAGCGCTATTCCTGCAAAAGGGCCGCATCATCAGAATGGGTGTTGAGCCCGTGCGGATTCAGGTCCTGACAGAAATCTCCGGCTGCGAATTCGCCGAATGCTATTCGCAGAAGGTCGAGGCGATGCTGGACGGCGTTCCAGTGAAAATCATCGGCCTTGCCGATCTGATCAAGAACAAGCTCCGGAGCGGACGCTTGAAGGACCTGGACGACGCGCGGAAACTAAGCTGAACCATCTCAGCCTTCTTTCTTCCCTGTTTTAGCAGTGCTGCCGCCGCGATCCCTACGGTCAACTTTCAGTCCTCAACCGTTTCACTCAGCGGCCGGTCATTCATCCGCTCTTCGGCAATCCGCAGCGCTTTGAGCGCGGCTCCATTGAGGAGCTGGCCGCCGGCAACCCAGAAGCGCAAACCGTTGTCCAGCGCGCAGTCCTTGCGGAGGCGGCCGAAGCCGCGGCCCGGCTCAATGTCGCGCCCTCCTCCGCGCCCGCGCCCCACACTGCGGCCGCCGGGCCAAGGATGGCCCAGCAGAGCAACAACGACAGAAAGAGAGAGTCGCTCCCCGCTCGGCACTCGAGGCGCGGCATGGCCACGCCCGAGCGCCGGTTTCGGCCCGTAATCGGGCCTGCATTCAAGCCAGTGTGTGGCCTGCAATGCCCATTGGCCATTGAATCCGCGACGTTGGCGCAGGGAATACTGCATTCGCACGAGCTTCCTGATTTGAGTCTTGCACTGTGTGCTGGCCTTTCGAGAGAGCTTCAGGCAAGCTTGAGCCACTGACAGATGAACATGGTTCAATGGGCGCAAGTTGACCGACGGCAAGCTGCCCCGCTGCCGGTGCCGGTCCCGCGTCAAGCGGCTCGTGCGCAGGAAGGTTCCCGGCATGTGGTCCCGAAGGGCTCACCGGGTTTCTGCCAGAGTTCGCCGTCGCCATGAGCCAGACTTTCCAGTTTGCCTCCCTGTTTTCCGCGGCACCGACCAAGGGGCTAGGCGGCGGCCACACTCGGGCCTCCTGGTTCATGGCGCTCGCCGCGCTAGCGGTGCTGACGCTGACGATGTTCGGGGATGTGCTCTTCTTCGCGAGGGATCAGGTGCTCTCCAATCGCACCACGGACGTCTTCGGCCAGTTCCTACACTGGCGGGCGTTTGGCTTCGGCGAATTGCGGGAGGGGAACCTGCCGCTGTGGAACCCCCACCTTTTCTCCGGCGCGCCCTATTTCGGCGGCTTTCAGTCCGCCCTGCTTTACCCGCCCAACATACTGTTCCTCATCCCGCCGCCGGGGCCAGCCATTAACTGGAGCATCGCGCTCCATGTTTTTCTCAGTGGCGTTTTCATGTTCCTGTGGACCGCGCATCACCGCCTGCGCCCGCTCGCATGCTTCCTGGCGGCGGCGATGTTTATGTTCTGCGGCGGGCACTTCCTGCACATTTATGCGGGGCACCTGCCGAACCTGTGCGCGCTGGTTTGGGCGCCGCTCATATTCCTGGCCCTGGACGGCCTCCGCGAGAAGCCGGGCTTGAGCTGGAGCCTCCTCGGGATGTTCGCCGTGGCGATGCAAGTGCTGGCCGGACACCCGCAGTACGTGTTTTACACCGGCGTGGCCGCGGGAGTTTACACCCTGCTGTGCTGCCTGAGAGCACCGGACCGGAAGCGGTTCCTGCTCGGCGCGGCAGGGATCATCATAGGCGCTTTGGGCTTGAGCGCGGTTCAACTGCTCACGGGCCTGCAGGAATCCCAGGAAACGGTTCGGAGCGAAGGTTTGACTTATCAAATGGCCGCGATGTTTTCTTTTCCGCCGGAAAACCTGCTTACGCTGCTGGCGCCGAAGTTCTTCGGCGACATGAAAAGCCTCTCGTACTGGGGGCGCTGGTATCTGTGGGAGATGTCCTTATTCCTGAGCGTGACCGGCGTTGTCCTGGCGGGTGTCGGCGTCATTTGGGGTGACCGGCGGCGGCGGCACTGCGCGGGAATAATGGTCCTGGTCCTGTTTGTTCTGGCGCTGGGCGCGCACACGCCGCTGTTCAAACTCCTCTATCATTGCGCGCCGGGCTTTGACAAATTCCGCGGCAGCTCCAAGTTCATCTTCCTCGTCTCCCTGTTTGTGGCGTTCTTGGCGGGAATGGGGCTTGATCGGCTGCTAAGCGGGCAGCGGTTGCCGCGGCCATTTGCCGTTGGCATCAGCGTCCTGGCGCTCCTGGCTGCAGCCGGCGCCCTCTGGCTGCGAGAGGTTGATGCGGCCGCCGCACTGGGGACCGCTTGGCACAACATCATGCTGGCCGTTCAGAACACCCGGGAGGTTTACCTGCCCGCGGCGACCTACAGTGACCTGCAATTTGTTGATCAGGCATCCTCACTGGCCTCGGCCAGCCTCTTTCTTGGGGCGGGCACGCTTGCGGTGGCCGCCGGCCTGCTGTTTGCGGTTGGCGTGTGGCCGCGCGCGGCTTGGCTGCTGGCCATGCTGGCCGTGGCGGAGTTGTGGTGGTTCGGGCGGAGTTCGCTGAGTCGCTTCGCGCTGAGCGAGGCGACCCCGGCGGCGCGGGCATTGTTGCCCTACCAGCCGGGCGATGGCCGGATACTCAACCTGGTGGGTTCGGCAAACTTCGCATTGAGCACTGGGGCCAGAGATCTCTGGGGCTATGACCCGGGCGTGATGCGGCGCTATGCTGAGTTGATGACCCTGACCCAGGGGCGCGACCCCAACAACGCGTCCCAGTATCTGTCCTTTTCGCGCGACCACCCCCTCTACGCCATGCTGCGCCTTCGCTCGATGCTCGTGCCCGGGAAGGACGGGATCACGGTCTATGAGGCCACCAATGGAATGCCCCACGTGCAGCTAATCTCTTGCTGCCGGGTGATCACGCAGCGCGACGCGCTCTTCGCGGCTCTCACGAACGCCGCCTTCAACCCCCGCGAAGAAGTCCTCCTCGAAACCACCCCGCACCCCGAACCTGAGCTCTCAAACGATCCGGGCACGGTCCGGCTGCTGGATTCCTCTACGGATCACTTGATTCTCGAAGCGGAAGTCAAGTCGCCCTGTCTCCTGCTCGTCACGGACACGTATGCGAAAGGCTGGCGGGCGCGCGGTTTGCCGGGCAGCGCTCAGGCTGCTTACGAAGTGATGCCCGCCAATTACTGTTTGCGCGCGGTTCCGCTCGCCGCCGGAAACCACCGGCTGCGCCTGGAGTATTCCCCGCTCGGCTTCCGGGTGGGACGCTGGATCTCAGCGGGGTCTGTGCTGTGCTGGTGCGGGTTGGTGGGGTGGTTTCTGAAGAAGCCCAGGGAGGGGTGATCGCGGGTATGCGCCCCTGGTCCAAGGCGATTCATTTGTGGCTGATAGGCGGCCTTTTCCTGGCCTCGGCGTGTCTGGCGCTCGTCCGGCTGGACAATACCTACTTCTGGGACGACGAAGCCGTGGTGGGCATCCACGCCCGGAACCTGCTCGCCACCGGCGAACTCACCAGTTGGGATGGCAGAAACCTCTGGGCTTTTCGCAACGGCTCGGTTCTGGATTCCAGGCTGCGACCGCGCGACACAACCCTGCATTTTGCGATTACGGCGGCCTCCTTTCGGATCTTCGGTGTGTCAACCTGGGCCGGCCGCTTTCCCTCAGTCATCTCGGGTCTCCTGGCGCTAGCGTTGTTTGGCTCCTGGCTTCTGCAAAACAGGAAAGTCAGCCCGCCGCACGCGGTGTACTCCTTTGGCCTGGTGGCTCTTTCAGTCGTCTTCCTGCTCAACATCCGCCAGTGCAGATACTATGCCGTCAGCCTTCTATTCTGCCTGCTGACCTTCGCCGCCTACCAACGATGCCGGGCACGCCGCCGGATGCTTGATTTCCTGCTGCTTACGATTTCGGCGGTGGGAGTTTTCTACATTCACCCGGGTGTTGGCACGGCCTTTCTGCTGGCCCTGGCTGTAACGCACCTGGTCTGCCACCGCGGCGAGTTTAGCCGTGCGGAGTGGCTCAAATCGCTGGCGGCTGCGGCGCTGTTCAGTTTGGCGACTGTCCCCTATGCCCTGGCAGAGAGAATCTGGGTGCGCCCGGAGAAGTTCTCCGGCCCCCCCGGCGAGGCGCCTTCCTGGCTGGGCGACAAACTGACGCTAATCTGGTGGAACCTCCGGGAAATCAACATGCTGGGCTGTGTCCCGTGGGTTCTTGCCGCCGGGGTGATCTGGCTATTGTGGCGCCGGCGCAGAAATGAAGAGGTTCTCACAACCGTCCGTCCCTGGCTGGTGCTTTGCCTGGCGTTCGTGATCTTCATGAGCCTGATCTCACACCAACCGACTCGCGCCACCACCATCGCGGACGTGCGCTATCTTCTCCCGATCTTGCCTTTCCTGGCCGGCCTGGTCGGGTGGCTCCTGGCTGCGGTTCACCACTGGCGCCCGCTGGCCGCCGCTGGGCTCTTCGTCGCCATGATTAGCTCAGATGTTCTCACGCTGACACCCTCCCGGCTCCAGCCGCGCTGGCATCTGCCCGCCTATATCCAGGAAGTGCTGCACGATTACCCGACCTGTTACAGCGCCGCCGTCAGGTTTCTCCGGCAGACGGCTGCCAAGGACGACTTGGTATTGGCCTCGCCGGATTTCTGCAACTACCCGCTGATGTTCTACCTGGGGGATCAGATTCACCTCTGCTGTCTGCTCGACGCGCGCACGCCGCTGCCGCGCGACCTTGTGACCAGTCTCAAAGCGCCGCTGTTCCTCGAAGAGAACTTCCCGGATTGGTTCATCGCGTTCGGGGCCAGTGGCCAGGCGGCGGGGCTGCTCAACTACTTTTCCCGCCCCCACGTTCTGGCGGACGGCCGCACCAATCAGTTCCAATACACGCTGGCAACCAACCTGAACACCTTCTGTCATGACACCAGCCGGCCGGAACTGCCCTGGCACAGCTTCGGGCCGCATACGGCTTTTGATCCCGAAACCCAGTCGGTCTTTGTGTTCAGGCGGACGCCGGCAGCGGTCTTAAACGAAGCGTCGGCCAGGTGAATGCGCCAACGCCGGTCCTCCACTCCCCACCCGCCCACTTCTGCTGCTTCGCATCAGGCAGTCGTAAACCTCTTTCGCAGCGTCATCTTCAGCATCCTGGCGGCAGTTCGGCCGACGCCCCACACACCCCGCGAATGCTTCGAGGCGCCCCCGATCCGGGCGTAGTAGCTCACGGGGATTTCGATTACCCGCATATTCCTCCTGACAAACTCGATCATCATTTCGGGCGAGAGCTCCGGGCCGCTGCTCGACAAGCTGTCCTGGATCTCCTCGTAGCTCGTCTTCCAGAAGGTGCGGTAAGTGCAGCCGACATCCGTGAATCGGGGCTCCCTGCTGATCCACAGCATCTCGATGAATTTGGCAGCCAACACATTCCCCAGCCGAAGCCAGAACGGCATGTTGGCTCCCTGGCAGATCAACTGGCGTGTGGTCCGGGTGCCGATCACCATGTCGCAGTCTTTCAGGTACTCGTACATCTTCTGAATGTCCCTGGATCTGAAGGTCGCGTCCCCCTCGACCAGCGTTACGATGTCCCCGCAAGCCGCGGCCACCCCGGCGCGAATCGCATCGCCGTAGCCGCGAAACTTCCCCCGCACTAATCTGAGATTGCAGCGGTGCGGGTCCATCGCCGCGACCTTTTCCACTGTGCCGTCCGTGCTGCCGCCGTCCACCACCACGATTTCATCCACCGCATCCTTGAAATCATTGACGACGAAGGCAATGGAGTCGGCCTCATTGTAGGTAGGGATGACCAGGCTCTTTCGCTTGGCGGAAAAGCCGTCCTGGTTGGCCAGAAACTGCGCAAAATGCCAATCGTCAATCGTGTTGATATTGACATACGTGCCCTGCAACTCATGGGCGCAGACCCGCCGCTCCCGAGCCAGGTTCGAGATCACGTCAATGAGTTCCTTGCGCCGGGTCACCGGGTTGAGCGGCGTTCGTTCAATAAACTCGAACACCGACTCCTTCAGGACGAACGTTCCCAGTCCCAGCAGGTCATTCTCGATTCTTCGCGGCTTCTCGCGGAGCCCGCGGACGCTCAGATCCTCGGCCAGGGACAGGGAGTAGTTGCGCGCGATCTCCTGGGGGCTGTTCTTCCGCATAAACGCCACCACCGCGTCGGCATTCTCATAGTTCGCCTGCTTGAGCGTGCGGTGGTTGGAATTCAAGTAGAACTCATCCCCCAGCATGACCATGAAAGTGCCGCCGACCTTGTCCCTGACGGACCAGAGGGCGTCGGCGATGCCGTCCCCGGGATTGCTCCGGATATACTGGATTTCCACGCCGAGGGCCTGCCCGTCGCGGAAATAATCCCGGATCTCAGCTTCACCATAGCTGACGATCAGCAGGATGGACCTGACATCGAGCTGGTCACGCAGGATCTCGATGTTGCGCTGGAGGTTGGGCTTGCCGCCCACCGGCAACATTACTTTCACCACGTCGGCGAATCGGGTCTGGTATCGTGCTCGCGTCCCTTTTCCGCCGGCCAGGATTACCGCCTTCTTTGCATTCATTCGTGCTGATTGCTCCAGGGATCAGTTCCTCCTGTAGGACAACAAGGCTGAGAGGCCCCAAAACGCATTCTTCAAATGCTGCCGGGTTCGCAGCCTGGCCAGGCGCCGGAGGATGTATCGCGGCCGGAAGTAAAAACGCCGGTATGCCTCCTGGGCCAGCTTGTCGGCGCCGGGAACCAGGTAGGGGATCCTGGCCGAGGTTTTGCCCTGTATGAAATCGCGCCAGTAGTCCGCCGGCACCAGTCCGGCGGCCTGACTTTCCACGTAGAGCCGTGTCTTGGGGTAGGGCGTGGCAATCGTGAACATGGTGTAGTCCGGATCCAGCCGGATGGCAAGGTTCACGGACCGTTCGAATGCATCGCGGCTTTCTCCCAAATAGCCCACCATGAAATAGGCGAAAGTCTCGATGCCCGCCTCCCGGCAGTTCTGGAACGCCGCCGCCACGGTTTCGAGCTTTATCCGCTTGTGCATGCGTTCCAGCACCTCAGGATCTCCGGATTCCACGCCCAGCCGCAGCCGGTAGCAGCCCGCTTGCTTCAGCCGCCGCAGCAGATCCTTGCCTTCGGACCCGCTCAGGTGATCCACCCGCGTCGGCGCCTCGAACTTTATCCGGAGCTTCCGGCGCAGGATTTCGTCACAGACGCCCTGGGTCTGTTTCACCGAGAGCGTGAACGTGTCGTCATAAAACATGAACTCCTTGATGCGATAGCGGGAGACCAAATGCTCCATATCCTCCACGACGAGCCCGGGGGCGCGGAACCGTACGACTTTGTCCGCCTCCTGCTTGATGCAGAACGAGCAAAGAAAGGGGCAGCCCCGGCCCATGACATAAGTAAGTATGGGAAAGTCGTTGATCAGGGACGAGTAACGCTTGATGTCAATCAGATGGTAGGCCGGCGGCGGCAGCGCATCCAGGTCGCGCACCACCTGCGGCTTGCCGGCGACGATCGTTCCATCCCGCTTGTAGGAGAGGCCCGCCAGCCCCTCCAACATCATGCGATCCCTGCTTTCCAGCGCCCGAACCAATCCCAGGAAAGTCTCTTCGCCTTCGCCCACCACGCCGTAATCAATATAGTCCCGGTCAATCATCTCCGCGGGAAAGGTCTCGAGGCCCGGCCCGCCCAGAACGGTCGTGGCTCCGGCCCGCTTGGCTATCTGGCAGGCCTCGGCGGCACCATGATAGTTCTCAAGCATGGTCGTCACGCCGCACACGTCCGGTTGGAACGAGCGCACCGCGGCGGCAAAATCGTCGCCCCGCATGTTCGCAGCCACCGCATCGAGCACCTTGGGTTCGTAGCCGAATCGCTCCAGGTAGGCGGCGATCGAGAGCAAGCCGAGCGGCGGCATCACCCCCCGGATCCGGTTCAGGCTCTTGGGCAGCCGGGTGTTAATGTTCGGGCCGTCGTGGTAGCGGACCAGCAGAATCTTCATCCGTGAGCTGCTTGCTGCCATTCAAAGAAGAGGGAATCGCAGAGTGGCGTGCGGCGGCGGGAGAGACTCCCGACCGGAGTCCTCGTTCCGGCAAGGTGGAACAGCAGTTGCCGCATCCCCCAACCGCGGGCCATCATAAGCACAGGGCACGCCCGAACGACCGTGCCGGCGATTGCCTGGGCCGGTCTGGTTTCGTCTCCAGACCCTGCATCGGACAGCGTCGAGGTCTCTCGGGGACAATCCGTACTGGCTCTTGCACATAAGGCCAGTGCATCATAATGAGGCGTCCGGTCCCTGCAAAGCGGAGATTCGGTGATTCGGTGTCTGCGAGTTGCCTCAAGTAAAGAGACGCCAGGAGCGGGGTTGCAGGGTGGGATACGAATCAACACGCGCGCTGCACAAATCGCAGTGACTTCGCGGCCAAAAGCTGGAAACCTGCATGGCCGTGGAACCCGGCAGGGAACGCCGGTAACCAGCGCACTTATGTCCAGACGCATCCAGCCTGTGAGGCGGCCTCCGGCAACCAGCTCCGCTGTTTGGTTGGGATGGATCGCTCGTTACCCGGCATTCTGTGGCGGTGCGCTGCTGGGCCTGCTCGTGTTGGGCGTGTATTCGGCAGCACTCACACACGAGTTTGTTGTGTACGACGACCCGGTTTACGTCACCAACAACCCGCGCGTTCAACAAGGGCTGAACTGGCCTAATCTTGTCTGGGCGTTCACCACCTCCGAGGCCGAATTCTGGCATCCGCTGACCTGGCTTTCGCACATGTTCGATTGCTCCTGCTGGGGTTTGGCCCCCTGGGGCCATCATTTGACCAGCGTTCTATTGCACCTGGTGAATACGCTGTTGGTCTTCGCGGTGTTTCGGCGGATGACAGGAGCCTTATGGCGCAGTTGGGTGGTGGCCGCTCTGTTCGGCCTGCACCCGCTGCACGTGGAATCCGTGGCGTGGGTCGCTGAGCGCAAAGATGTGCTGAGCGCCTCGTTCTTCATGTTGACCTTGGGTGCCTATGCGCGCTATGCCGAATGCAGAAGGAAGAATGCAGAATGCAGAATACCCGTTCCCCAGCCGACTTCTTCATTCTGCATTCATCCTTCTGCCTTCTACTTCCTCTCCCTCTTCTTCTTCGCCCTGGGCCTGATGAGCAAGCCGATGGTCGTGACGCTTCCCTTTGTGCTGCTGCTGCTCGATTACTGGCCCCTGCGTCGCCTGCCCCTCACCCTTGCCCTCTCCCCAAGGGAGAGGGAAAACGCTTTGGACGGTTTTGGCAATTCACCGTTTGGTAAGCATTCTCCCGTGTGGCCTGCGGCTCTCCCTCTCCCCAAGGGAGAGGGCCGGGGTGAGGGGGGACGTGACCGGCGACTGAAAGGACACGGCCCGACTCTCAACCCTCAACCCTCAACTCTCCGGCGGCTGGTTTGGGAGAAGGCGCCCTTTTTCGCGCTGAGCATCGCGGCCAGCGGCCTGGCATTCTGGATTCAGCACAGCCGAGGCAATCTGGGGCAATTGGACCACTACCCCATGACTGTGCGGCTGATGAACGCCCTGGTGTCCTACTTTCAGTATATGCGGCGTGTGTTCTGGCCCAGCGATCTGGCGGCGTTCTACCCGTATCCCCAGTCCTTATCGGCGGCAACCGTCCTCGGAGCAGCCCTGGTGCTGGGAGCAATCTCGCTGGCGGCCCTTTGGCAACTCCGGCGCCGGCCTTACCTGGCCGTGGGATGGCTCTGGTATGCGGGCATGCTGTTTCCGGTGATCGGGCTGGTCCAGGTGGGCCATCACGCTATGGCAGATCGTTACACTTACCTGCCGTTGATCGGACTGTTCGTCCTCCTGGTGTGGGGTGTGACGGAGCTTCTCGCCTGGTGGCGCTGCCGCAAGATCGTGACAGCCCTTGCCATCGCCGCGGTCGTCATCGGCTGCGCGGCGACGACTTGCTGGCAGGCGCGCTTTTGGAGAACGACGGACAGCCTGTTCAAACGCGCGCTCGCCGTTACCTCGGACAATTACAAGGCTCACTATTGCCTGGGTTACGATCTGGCAAACCGCAGGCTGCTGGACCCGGCCAGCGCTCATTTCTCGGAGGTTCTGCGGATCAAACCTGATCACGCCGAGGCTCACTACAGTCTCGGACTTTGCCACGCGCTCACAGGCAAAACAGGGCGCGCTCTTTTCCACTACCAGGAAGCCCTCAGGATCAAGCCCGACTATGCCAAAGCGCTGAACAACCTGGCCTGGCTTCGGGCAACCTGTCCCGACCAGGCCTTTCGCAACGGCGCCGAAGCGGTGTTGTTGGCCGAGCGCGCCGCCAGGCTGTCGGAGCGGAAAACCAGCCGGGGGGGGGATGCGGTGGCGGCGCTCGACACGCTGGCGGCGGCTTACGCGGAGGCGGGGCGGTTTCGCGAGGCCGTGAGCACGGCTGAAAAGGCCGAACAAGCCGCCCTGGCGGCCGGCGGCCGGGAAATGGCGCGGGAAATCCGCTCGCGCATCGAGCTCTACCGGGCGGGCCAGCCATACCGGGAGCCGTAACCAGCCGCACCTGTTTAGCGTAGCGCAGATTTTCAATCTGCTGTATCGCCGATTTCCAATCGGCCGGGCGTTGAATCGAGGCCGGGGCTGGGAACGTGCGCACGCTCAGCAGAATGCAATTCTGTGATACAGCGGGCTGCAAGTCTGCGCTATGTGACTGGCGGCAACCAGTCGCTAAACAGGTGTTTCAACCCCGTCACGTAGCGCCGGAGTGCAGCTCTAGTGCAGGATTTCTGGAGCAGATTGCGGCCAGCGACCCAGCCGCCGAGCACGCGGTGATCTGGGACCAAGCGGCATTTCATCCGCGTCCGGAGGCGGCGGTGCCTGAGCGCATCCATCTGCTGCCCTTGCCCCCTGCAGTCCGGAGCTCAATCCGGTGGAAGGCTTGTGGGATCAACTCCGGGATGCGCTCGGCAACCGCTGGTTCCGGAGCTTGGAGGCTTTGAGGCGGCGGTGATCGAGGCCTTGCGCCCCTTCTGGGAGAGCCGGGACAAGGTATTGTCGTTGGTGTTCGGCTGGGTGCGGGATCAAGCAAACGCTTCGTCGAAAATATTCCTGCCTAAACTTAGTAAGGAATGGCATTAGACCATCTGGGCGGAGCTCAATTCAGAAGGACGTACCCAATTGCCGGTACGCAAGATCCCAGGTTCACGGCCCAAGGCCAGCAGGAATGCCGCCGGCACTGGCGGCCACTGGAACGCCGGAGGCTGATTTAGCCCCGGGAGAGTTCTTATTGAGTGCCGCGCATCGTGCACAAGCGGTGCACACCCGCTGCACAAGGAGTGTACCTGTGGCCAAAGCGTGTGCATCTGTTGAGCATCCCTCTTACACCCCTGTACACAGCGTTCGGACGGCTCTGTGTAAGATCGAGATGCCCAGTGCCCGTTGCAGCCGAGCGATCGCGGCCATCGCCTCCGCTGTGGTCCGCTGGCAGACGACAATGAGGATTCCTCTGAGCTACTCCGGTTTCACGTCCCGCACGATAGTGCTCACCGTTCGATCGAGTGATACCGTCTCGTTCACCACCGGCAGGATGACCGCCGCTGATTCAAATCGTTCGGGCACGCGGATAGTCGTTCATTTCGGGACCGGCAGCACTTTGGCCGCGAGCTGGTCCCAAGGTGCTTTGCGCCGCCGGAAAACACAGCAAAAAAGTACCTTGAGCGGTCGGCCCCGGCGCAATCCTGTACCGCCGCCATTCACCCCTCCCCGCTGCTCCATTGCTCCAAACCACTCATTCCGCACCACCGCTCCCCCCTTCGTTTCTTTGCTCCTTTGTGGGTCCCCAGCTGCCAATCGGCGATTGGTCCCCTGCCAGCCAGTCACACCGTAAGCAACTGGGAGCCCGCGTTACAAATACTGGCTTTTCCTGGCCAAGTGGCGCATTTCCTGGTGTTTATGCCCCCGCTTGTCCCCCGGAGCCGACCGGCTTCCTACCTCGCCCCCCCCCGCCGCGCCTCAAAAGTAACTGTTACCCTAGCGAAGCTCGGAAGTGTTCCGGTTG
>DAOPPX010000124.1:0-14226 GCA_035358715.1 Verrucomicrobiota bacterium | reverse complement strand
GTATTACCAGGCACTTACGCATTCAACCACCCGCCAGTAGCGAAAGGCGGGTTAGAGGTACTACGGTATTGGGACGGGGGGCGGACGGCGGGCGTGCCCATCCCTCGCGGGGGGAGGGTGGCCGTGCTTGGAAGATGGGGTCGGGAGGGGTCAATGCCACACCGTGGTTGCTCAGCCGCTGCGCTGGCGCCTTTGCCAGGAAACTACCGATCGAGAACTGAGATGCGCCCGCTTCCACCCCGCCGTGAACATCAAGTGGCTGCTAATCGTACCAGCCCTTCATGGCGCTTTGGACGCGGAGATAGTCGGGCATCTCGCCGGCGCTCGGTATCCTGCCGGGGAAGGCGCCGGTTTTGGGCACCTTCCATCGCCATCGCTCGACATGCCCATCCGCGAAAGACAGGCAGCCGCCCTGGTTGTGGCGGTCCGAAGGCACGTCGAACCACATCTTGCCCCACCAGGGTCCGCCCACCGGGTTGCCAAACTGCGCGTCGTAGAGGGTGTCTGCATGTTCATCAATGAACACAAAAAGCTGACTCGGAACGGGGCGCCGGATTTCGGTGAACTTCCTCCAGGCAGGAAGATCCGAGAGCCCGGGGATGCCGAGGCGGAGAAGGTATTCGGGATAGCCGTTAACGGATTGGCTCATGTTGTAGCTGCGGTTCCGGAGCCGGCTGGTGAGCTGGCCCCCCACCTCGACCGTCGAGCGGTCTGCGGGGCAGTGATAGATGGCCACCGAGGTGTTGTAGGGGAACAGCACGCCACTCTGTAAATCGAGGGTGTTGGTGTCCGTTCGGGGATGGTCGGGGCACCAGGAGATGCTGGCCGAACCGACGCTCCAGCTCGGGCCGCTAAACACCATGATCGAGTTGTTCGGCGCAAGCAGATCGGAGTTGTCGGTCGCATAAAGGTGCCAGCACGTCGCTACCTGCTTGAGGTTATTCAAGCAGCCGACCGTCCAGGCCTTTTCCTTGGCTCGAGCCAGCGCCGGCAGCAGCAGCGCCGCCAGGATGGCAATGATGGCGATCACCACCAGCAACTCGATCAGCGTGAAAGCCGAGGTGCCCGGGCGGCGAACCTCCGGCGGCTCGCCAGCGGCGCTCCCGCCGTTGCGGATTACGTAGTGTGCATTGGGTTTCATGCAAGGCTCACGCGGGCCTGAACGAGTAAAGTCTAGCAGATGCGCCCGGCACGCGCGAGCAAAATCGCGCCCGCCGCTTTATCCCCGTGTTCCCGATTCGCGGCCTACCACTCGTTCCATTTCTGAACCTTCCGGGCCAGGTTGTTCAGGCCCAGGGCGATCTGTTCGGCTTCCTCGCGGGTTGCATCCGGGGTGAAGGTGAAAACGCCGCCGGCGATGCGCCCAATAACAGGAGCGGCCAGCCAGCGTGAGTGCTCGATCTTCTCCCCGAACTGAGTGAAAACGGCGATTCTCCTGCCGCGGTTCGCCGCAGTGTATTCCTCGAGCAGCGAGGTGCCGAGTTGGTCGAACTTGATCCAGAGGGCAAAGCCGCCCACCACATCAATCACTTTGGCCTCCGCCACATTTCCCTCGCTCAGAAAAGGCTGCTTCTCCACGCTGATGTTGACGGGGTTCTGGCGATAGACCGCGATGGTCTTCTGCGCCCCGGTCGCATCGGGGCTGGCCGCGACGTGCAGGCGCAGAACACTGAGGAGCTTCTTCGATCCTGGTTTGCCTGTGCTTTCGCATCCGCACACAACGGCCGCGGCCGCCGCGACCGCCGCAAGCAAATATGTATTGAATCGTTCCCAGCGAATCATCATAGTGCCTCAAATATTCGGAATGTGTGCTGGGAATGTAAAGAGTGAAATATGAGCAAGCAATACAATAAGGCCGAGAAACGAAAACGGCGCAAGGCCTACCTGAAGCGCAAGAAGGCGGGCGTCAAAGCCAAGGCCAAGGCCAAGGCGAAGCCCGCGCCCAAGGCCGAGGCGGGTGCCTGATTTGAGCGTTCGAGCGGCGGAAACTTGTTCACCGCCGCCCCGCCCGTATTTCCGGGGCGGTGAATAAGTTGGCGGCCCAACGCGCCAAACCGCTGGTGGCATTGGGTGGTTTGCGTTATTCATAAACTATTCACACGGCTGAACCTGTGAATAAGTTGTGCGCAACTATTCGTTGCCGAAAGCGCGAACTGAGGTAAGCTGTGGGTAGTTCATTGAAAGAACTGAGATGACCCGCAGCGGTTAACACTGACGCGGGGCGTTTCGGAGATAATCCCAGGTTACTGGGGAAAGGTTGGGTCAGGCTGGTTGGCTCAACCCCTCTCAAGCCGGATCGCGAGGTCCGGGAGCGGAGGCAGCATTCACCAGTTCCTCTGGCGGCGTTCGCGCGCCGTCAGTAAACGCGAAACAGGGACTGAGCGATCAGGAGCGATTAGAAACCGCTCCGAGTCGAGTCAAGGCGGCTGGGCAAGTTTCGAGCCTGGCCTAATCGCAGTTACCCAGAGGGTATCCGGTTGCTACTGTGCATCAGCACGGACGGACGGCTCTGGCGGTCTCCGAAAGGAGGTCTGCCAAAGGAAAGACGCTGAAAGGCGGGACAAAGTGAGCGTTCGAACCGGGAAGGACACGAGGCCTCGGCAGGACCCGTGAAAACCTTCCGAGAAGTCGGCGATGTTAAAAACGATACCGCTGACCTGTGGACAAAAGGCAACCTGAGAGTCAAGAGGCGAGACCCGTGGCACCGGGCCAACGCGCTGCCAAAAGCAGCGGCCGTCCCGGCGCTAAGTGGTGAAGACGCGGATAATAAGACGCAGACGTGTCTTGACCTGGTTCGCAAGCCGGTGGCGCAACCACCAGCCCAAGCGAGCTGAAAAGCCTCACTCAATAATTCAGCGGCCGCAAGGCGCTGGACGGCCCTGCTACGAGGCCGGCAACTCCGCTTGCCGTGGAGAATAGCGTCGGGAAGCTGGCAGCCAATTAGGCGCCTAATGCCAGCCCGGGAAAGAGAGCGTGGCGAACTCCCATCCCCCATTTAGTCCCTGTTCGGCCGCAAGGCCGGGCAGGGACTTCTTGCTTTGGCCGGGCGCGTACTTTTCCGACTGCACTTTTTGGACTTGCCCTGCCTCGGTCCAGGGTGAATACTAGCATGCGAACGGCATCCAAAAGGAACGTTCACCAACAATCTGAGGCTCTATGGATCGCATATATAACGATATTGTGGAAACGGTCGGGCGCACTCCCCTGGTGCGTTTGAACAGAATCACGGACGGGGCGCCTGCAACGGTTCTGCTCAAGTGCGAATTCTTCAATCCGCTGGGCAGCGTGAAGGACCGCATCGGGATGGCAATGATCGAGGACGCGGAGCGGCGCGGGGTGCTAACGAAGGACACCGTCATCATCGAGCCCACCAGCGGCAACACCGGCATCGCGCTGGCGTTTGTGGCGGCGGCCAGGGGTTACCAGATCATCCTCACCATGCCGGAGACGATGTCTATGGAGCGGCGCACGCTGCTGGCCATGCTGGGCGCCAAACTCGTCCTCACACCCGGCGCCGAAGGCATGAAGGGGGCCATCGCCAGAGCGGAGCAACTTGCGAAAGACACCCCCCATTCCTGGATCCCCCAACAGTTCGAGAACCCGGCCAACCCGGAGATCCACCGCAAGACCACTGCCGAGGAAATCTGGCAGGACACGGACGGGAAAGTGGATATCGTCGTCGCGGCCGTAGGCACAGGCGGCACCCTGACGGGCTGCTGCGAGGTGCTCAGGGGGCGCAAGCCCTCGTTGCAGGCCATCGCCGTCGAGCCGAAGGACTCGCCGGTCATCTCGCAGACCCTCGCCGGAGAGCCGCTCAAGCCCGGCCCGCACAGGATCCAGGGAACCGGGGCCGGTTTCATCCCGAAGAATCTGCATCTCAAAGACGGGCAAGGCGCCCCGCAGATCGTCGAGTGCATTCAGGTCACCAACGACGACGCCTTTGCGATGGCCCGGCGGTTGGCCAGGGAAGAGGGCATCCTGGCGGGTATTTCGTCCGGTGCCAACGTCTGGGCCGCCTGCCAGGTCGCCCGCCGTCCCGAGAACCGGGGCAAGGTGATCGTCACGTTCGCCTGCTCCACCGGCGAGCGCTACCTGAGCACCCCCCTGGCGGCAGAGGCCAAGGCCCAGGTGGGAGCGTGAATATTAACTGAAAAAACTTGTTGCGCTCCTCGGGCGTTAACGCTAGTAATAGGCACGTCGAAGGTCTGTTAACTGCGGTCAGCGGGTAACACAGTGATGTACCACCGCAGCAGCTTCTCAAGAATCCAAAGTTCAATAGTGGTTTTCAGGGATCATTCTGAAAAGCCTCGACAGCGCACAAACTATAGTATGAGCACAACCGCCAACAGCGACAACAAGAGCACGGCAACGAACGGCGACAACAGGAACACAGCCGCCGCCGACTACGGGGCCGGCCACCTTGAAATCTCCGAGAAGGGCTTCGGCTTCCTTCGCACCTCCGAGAATCATTTCCACCCCAAGCCGACGGACATCTTCGTCACACCTGACACCATCAAGCGGAACTTTCTGCGCGAGGGCAGCTATGTGGCCGGCCCCACCCAGCCGCCGCACCGGGGGAACAGCCCCCAGCTCAAGTCGGTGGACAAGGTCAACGAGATTCCCTTCGCGGACTACACCAAGACGGTGCGGTTCGAGAACCTCACCACGATTGACCCCATCGAGAAGTTCAGGCTCGAAACCGACCCCGACCTGATCGAGACCCGGGTTATTGACATGGTAACGCCGCTGGGCAAAGGCACGCGCGGGCTGATCGTCGCCCCGCCGCGCACCGGCAAGACCACCATTCTCAAGCAGATTGCCAATGCCATCACCACCAACCATCCGGAAGTCCATGTGCTGGTGCTGCTTATTGACGAGCGCCCGGAAGAGGTCACCGACTTTCAGCGATCGGTCAAGGCGGAGGTTGTGGCCTCGTCCAACGACCAGGATCTGGAGACGCACGTGCGGCTTTCCCGCTTCATGATCGAGCGGTGCCGACGCATGGTGGAGGCGGGCAAGGACGTCTTCGTGCTGCTGGACTCCATCACCCGCGTGGCGCGCGCCTACAACAGCGCGCATGGCGGCAGCGGCCGCACGATGACAGGCGGCGTGGACGCGCGCGCGCTGGAGATCCCCCGCAAGATGTTCGCCTCGGCCCGCAAGATCGAGGAGGGCGGCTCGCTGACGATTCTGGCCACCGCGCTGGTGGATACCGGCTCCCGCATGGACGAGCTGATTTTCCAGGAGTTCAAGGGCACCGGCAACATGGAGCTGATTCTGGACCGCAAGCTGTCGGATCGCCGCCTCTTCCCGGCCATTGATATTCCCAAGAGCGGCACGCGCAAGGAAGAGAAGCTCTTTCCCAAGCACCAGATCGAGGCCGTGCGCAAGCTCCGCCGCACGATGGTGGACCTGAACCCGGTTGAGGCGATGGAAACGCTGGTTGCCGCGCTTAAGAAGCACAAGACCAACGAGGAGCTGCTCGCCAAGCTGGCCTGAAGCGCATTGCCATGAAGACCAGAACTGCCATCCGCGGCGGGCTGGCATTGCTGCTGCTCATCGGGCTGGTTTGCGTTTTGGTGATCAGCCCTCCCCTGCCCGGGGCCAGGACGCAAGCGTCGCGTGTGACGAGCGTGAACAGCTTGCGCAGTGTGTCGTTCACCCTTCCCAACAGCACCGTGCTGCCCGCGGCGCAGCCAGGCACCAGCAATTAGGCGGGCGGTGCCGTGTCGGGACGCCCGGTCTCGCCCGGATCGCGGGCATCTTGCCCGCTTTAGCCGTTCGTGTTGTTTAAGCGGGCAAGATACCCGCGCGTCGGCCTGCTGGCATGCCGTGCGGGACGTGAATTATCCGGCGTATGGGGGTGTCTCGGGGGCGCGGGGCGGTTGCGCGTTACGCCCGGCGGGCGTAGGGCAGCGTCCAGGGCTGGCGGTACTTCACGCCGACCAGATTGTCGGCTTGCGAGTCATTGACCACCTTTTCCGCAGCGGCGTCCCAGACGATCTTGCGGCCGGTTCGGTAGGCGATGTTGCCGAGGTGGGCGACGGTGGAAACGTGGTGGCCAATGTCCAGGTTGAGGACGGGCTGCTGGCGCGACTTCATGCAAGCCAAAAAGTTGCGGACATGGGCCGGGCGCGGGTCGGGGCTGCCGGGTTTGCGCTGGTTGTCGAGGTTGGCCTGCTTCTTTTCGGTGCGAATCTCCCAGCCTTCGTCGTTGAGGATGATGTTGCCTTCGGTGCCGCTCCATTCAACGCCCCACGAGCGGTTGTAGAGGCCGTTGTTGAGTCCGGCTTTGTGCTCCCAGATGAGGGTGAAGCCGGGAAACTCATAGACGGTCACCTGGGAATCGGGGGTCTCCGAGTTGTCGTCCAGGACGAACTTGCCGCCGCAGGAGTAGGCGCTTGTGGGCGGGACCGGTTTCATGCCCATGAGCATCATGTTGATGAGGTGCACCCCCCAGTCGGTCATCAAGCCGCCCGCGTAGTCCCAGAACCAGCGGAAGTTGAAATGGAAGCGGTTGGGGTTGAAGGGCCGCTTGGGGGCGGGACCGAGCCACAGGTCGTAGTCAACCCCGGCGGGCGGATCGCAGTCGGCCGGCTTGCCGATGCTGGGCAACCAGTCCAGGTAGGCCCAGCCGCGCACGATGCTGACGTTGCCGAGCTTGCCGGAGCGAATGAACTCGCCCGCCTCGACGATATGGTCGCAGCTTCGCCACTGCGAGCCCATCTGCACGACGCGCTGATGGCGGCGCGCCGCTTCAAGCATCGCGTGGCCTTCGTCTATCGTCGTGGCGAGGGGCTTTTCGACGTAAACGTCCTTTTCGGCCTGGCAGGCCAGGACGGTCGGCAGCGCGTGCCAGTGGTCGGGCGTGGCGATGAGCACCGCGTCCACGTCCTTGCGGTCCAGGACGCGGCGGAAGTCCTTCGTCGTGTAGGGTTTCTTGCCGCGCTTTTGCTGGCAAATCTCGACCCCTTTGGCGATCCGGGCATCGTCCACGTCGCAGATCGCGACGCAGTCCACCTCGGGGTTGAGGAGGAAACACGATAGGTCGCCCTGCCCCATGCCGCCACAGCCGATGAGGCCGATACGCACTTTGGCGTTCGGGCCCGGTTCGGCGGCGCGGGCGGAGCGGACAAACGCGGAGCTTGCGACGCCGCTCAGTGCGACCGGAGCCAGGCCGGCGGTCAATGCGGACTTGCCGAGAAATCTGCGACGGGAAAGGGTTCTCATGATGTTGGTCAAACAGGGCGTGTTGAGTTAAATGATTTTATTGCCAGAACGCTGCCAGACTGGAGTGCGAACCGGCTTCCGTCCAGCAAAATCAACTCTCGCCGAGGCCTCAGTTTTGGGTGGGGCCGCCTCGCCGAGGAGGCCACTGCCAGACTGAGGGATTACTGGGAAAGCGCTTTTCGGTTTGGCGGAGTTGGGTTAGTGTCCTGAAAAACCTGACCGTTTATGCCCAAAGAGAGCTGGATGATTGCCTGCGGCCTGACTGTGGCCCTGCTGCTGGGGCTGCTGGGGCTGGCCTCCTGGGAGAAGAAGCGCGAGGTGGAGAAGGTCCGTGCCGAGATGAACGCCGCCCGGGCCGAGGCAGCCCGCGCGCGAGCCGCAGTCGAGGGGGCGAAGGACAAGCTTGCCGAAAGCCAGGCGCGCATTGCCGAGCTGCAGACCGAGAAGCAAGCCGTCCTGCACACCCACGAAACCCTGGAGGGCGAGATGCGGGCGGCGCTCGAGTCGAAGGATGTCACGATCTCGCAGCTCCAGGGCAAGCTGACGGTCAACATTTTGGACCGGGTGATGTTTGATTCCGGCGAGGCGGACTTGCGGCCTGCGGGCTCGACGGTGCTGCGCAAGGTTGCCGGCATCCTCGAGGCCCATCCGAACCTGAAGATCCATGTCATCGGCCACACGGACAACGTGCCTATCCGCGCCTCGGCCCGGAGCCGTTTCCCGAGTAACTGGGAGCTTTCGACGGCTCGCGCCACGGCGGCGGTGCGTTTTCTGACGGAGGTTGCGGGGGTGGATCCCCAGCGGCTTGGCGCGGTGGGCTACGGCGAGTTCCGGCCCGTCGCGGACAACTCGACCCCGGAGGGCCGCGCCCTCAACCGGCGGATCGCCATCACGATCCTTTCAGAGGAGATGGCCGGCGCGGACATCGCGGCTCCGCCCGGCACCGCCGCCGCCACCAACGCACCCCCCAACGCCCCTGAGGCAAAGCAGCCTGAATGAAACGCACAGATCGCAAGCCGACAGACAACGATCACGATGATGCCGACGAGCCCGCCCCCCAGACCCTGGAGCGTTTGATCGCGCAGGCGGAGAAGGCCGGCGCCAGCGACATCCACCTCCAGATGCTGCCGGACGGCGCGTCGGTCACCTTCCGGCTCGACGGGGTGATGACGCCCACCTCCAACCTGCCCGCGGCGCTTGCCCATCGCGTCTTTGGCCGCATCAAGTTCCTGGCCCGGCTCAAGACTTATCTGGAGTCAACCCCGCAGGATGGCCGGATAGACCGGGCCGCCGTGAACTCCCGCACTGAGATCCGGGTCGCCACCTACCCGACCATCAGCGGCGAGAAGATCGTGCTGCGGCTCTTTGACACCACGCAGGTTCGGAGCCTCGTGGAGCTGGCGTTTCCGGACCCGGCCCGCGCCGAGCTGGAGGGGTTTCTGAATCAGACGGCCGGGCTGCTGCTCTTGACCGGCCCGGCGGGCAGCGGCAAGACGACTACGATTTACGCCTGCCTCCGGCATCTCGCCGCGCAGGGCGGGCGGCACGTTATCACCGTCGAGGACCCCGCCGAGCAGGTTGTGCCGGGCATCATGCAGACCGAGGTGAGCGAGGCGCGGGGTTTGGGCTTTGCCAGGGCGGCGCGTCATCTCTTGCGCCAGGACCCGCAGGTGCTGGTGATCGGGGAGATTCGGGACGAGGAGACGGCCGAGGTTGCGGTGCGCGCGGGGTTGACGGGTCACCTGGTGGTTTCGACGCTGCACGCCGGCTCGTGCCAGGGGGTTTTCGAGCGTTTGCTGGCGCTTTGTCCGGACCGCTCGGCGGCGGTCTCGACGCTCGAGCTTGTGCTCAACCAGCGCCTGCTGCGGCGCCGCTGTTCGCTGTGCGCGGGCAAAGGGTGTCCGGACTGTCTGTCCACCGGTTATCGAGGCCGGGTGCCGCTGGTGGAATGGGTGCGGCTGACCCCTGCCCTGCGGCGGCGCGTGGCCGCGCGCGACCTGGAGGGCCTGGGCGCGCACCCGGCGCTGGCGCAGGGCGCCAGGGAGCTTGTGCAGGCCGGCGTGACCGACGAGGCCGAGGTTGCGCGCGTGCTCGGTTCGGTGCGCGGCGCGGGTTAGTCAGGGCTTAAGGACGAGGGCGCCTGCGGCGGGGCGGGAGACGAAGAGGGTGGGTTTGATTTTCGCGCGCTGCTCGTACTCGGCGGCCACCCGTTTCGAGATGGCGTCCACGTGGTCGGCGCGCACGAGCGCCACGGCGCAGCCGCCGAAGCCGCCGCCGGTCATGCGGCAGCCCAGCACCCCGCCCTGCGGTCCGATGGCCCGGCCGATGTCCACGACCACATCCAGCTCATCGCAGCTCACCTGGTAATCGTCGCGCAGGGAGGCGTGGCTGGCGTACATGAGCTGGCCGGCCACCGGCCAGTTGGAGGCGCGGACCTCCCGGGCGGCCAGGACGGTCCGCTTGATTTCGCCGATGACGTGCCGGGCGCGGCGAAAGACGGTTTCGTCCATCCGGCCGCGAGCCTGCAGGAGCATGTCTTCGGTGGCGTCGCGCAGGGAGCGCACGCCGAGAGTTTTGGCCGCCTGCTCGCACTGGGCGCGGCGTTGTGCGTAGCCACCGCCGGTGAGCTCGTGTTTGACGTTGGTGTTGGTGATGAGGAGGGCGACGGAGGGGTCAGTCATGGGCACCAGCTCGGGCTGGCGCGAGCGGCAATCCAGCAGGAGCAGGTGGTTTTCCTTGCCCATGACGGAGATGAACTGGTCCATGATGCCGCAGGGCATGCCGGCGTAATCGTGCTCGGCCTTCTGGCAGAGCAGCGCCTTTTCCACCGGGTCGAGTTTCTGTCCGGTGATCACCTCGAGCAGGGTGGCGGCGGCGACTTCCAGAGCGGCGCTGCTGGAGAGGCCGCCGCCCAGCGGCACGGTGGAGCTGATCACGGCGTCGAAGCCCGCCGGTTTGAGGCCCCGCGCGACAAAGCCGGCGATGACGCCGACCGGGTAGTTGGCCCAGTAACCTTTCGGGCCGGGCTTGAGCGGCTGGGCCAGGTCGAGGCTGGCGGGGCTTTGGGCGGCGCCGCTGTGGAGCGTGACTTGGCTCGAGCCGTTGGGCGCGGCGGCGATGACGGTGTAGCGGTCAATGGCCATCGGGAGGACGAAGCCGTCGTTGTAGTCGGTGTGCTCGCCAATGACGTTGACGCGTCCCGGGGCGGCGGCGATCCAGTGCGGCTCGCGGTGGAAGGTTTGCTGGAACTGGACGGCGGTTTGGCGGGCAAGTTCGTTGAGAGTCATAGTCGAGGTTAGGTGGTCGAGAAGCGGTAGAGCGTTAGCTGGTGGTAGGTCTGGCCCGGGCGCAGCACGGTGTCCGGGAAGTGCGGGATGTTGATCGAGTTGGGGAAGTGCTGGGCTTCGAGGCACAGGCCGCAATGCCGGACGCAGGGCGCGCCGCCTTTGCCGATGAGCGAGCCGTCCAGCCAGTTCGCCGTGTAAAGCTGCACGCCGGGTTCGGTGGTGAAGGCCTCCATGACGCGGCCGGACCCGGGCTCGAGCACCCGCGCGCAGAACGCAGGCTGGCCGGGGCGGAAGGGATCGCCGCGGAGGACGAAGTTGTGGTCGTAGCCCCGGGGGCTGCCGCCGAGTTTGGCGAACCGCGTGCCGATGGCTACCGGCCGGGTGAAGTCCAGGGGCGTGCCTTTGACGGGGCGGATTTCGCCGGTCGGCACGTTGGTCGGGCTTTTGGGCGTGTAGAAGTCGGCGGCGATCATCAGTTTGTGGTTCTTGATGTCGCCTTTGGCGGCGAGGTTGAAGTAGGAGTGGTTGGTGAGGTTGATGGGGGTGGGGCGGCTGGTGGTGGCGGTGTAGTCTATGAGGAACTCGTTGTCATCGGTCAGCTTCATGATGACCCGCACGTCGAGCCGGCCGGGGTAGCCTTCCTCGCCGTCGGGGCTGGTGTAATCGAAGCGCACCGTGGCGCCGCGCAGGGGTGTGGCATTCCAGAGCTTCTTGTCGAAGCCCCTGATGCCGCCGTGAAGGGCGTTGGGGCCGTTGTTGACGGCCAGGGAGCGGAGCTTGCCGTCGAGCATGAACTTGCCGCCGGCGATGCGGTTGGCGACGCGGCCGACGGTGCAGCCGAAGTAGGGGTGGCCCTGGAGGTACTGGCGAAGGTTGTCAAACCCGCAGACCACGTCGCCGAGCCGGCCGTTGCGGTCGGGCACGTGCAGTTCGGTGAGGATCGTGCCGTAGTTGGTGACTTTTGCGACGAGGCCGCGGGCGTTGGTGAGGGTGAACAGGTCGGCGCGTCGCCCGGAAGGGAGCTTGCCAAAGGGAGCTCTGGCGAGGGGCGCTTTCATACGCAAGCCACCGAGCGGCGGCGGACCGCACGGCCGCAGAAAGGTGCGCGGGCATCTTGCCCGCTTAGCGGTAGCGATGCAGATGTGTGTGCTCGCCTCCCCTCACCCCAGCCCTCTCCCGTGGGGAGAGGGAGCGTTGCCACCCGCGCTGGAAAAGGCTCGCCGTCCGGTGATGGAACCCAACCGGCCAAGAGCTGTTCCCTCTCGCTGGGGTTAGGGTGAGGGGCAGCCGCGCGTCCGACTGCATAGACACGGTTTGGGGCACTCGGACCGTCTAAGCGGGCAGGATGCCCGCGGTCCGGTTGCGGTTTGAGGGTTGCGGGCTGAATGGCGGACACGAGGAGCTATTTCTCACCGGGCCCGGCCGGTGTGTTTTTCTGGCGCATGGCCATGAAGAGCATGAAGGCGCCGAACAGGAGCAGGATGATGCCCCAGATGAGGTTGACGTTGATGTGGAGGGAGCGCGCATACATCTCGGAATCGTTCTTGGTGGCGAAACCGAAGATGGCCATGAGCAGCCCGACCAGCGAAAACATGAGGCCGATTGGCCAGCGAATGTCCAGTCCCATAGTGTGTGTCTTTCTCTTACCAGAAGATGATGTTCAGGATGATGCAGGCCAGGATGAGCACGGTGCCCACCACGGCGGGGCGCAAGCACCAGGGCGCGTCCTGGTCTTTGATTTTGGGCGTGAGCGAATAGACCAGGCCTTTGAGCTCCTCGTTGGTCTTGGTGCGGCGGGTGACCAGGGAGATGCCGAGGGTCAGGCCGAAGCAGGCGAGGAAGGCGAATGTGGCCAGCCAGAAGTTCTGGGCCATCTCGCTGGGGAAAGTCTTGAGGACGCCCAGGTAACCGCCCTTGACGCCGGGAGCATTGCCCGCGGCGAGGGTCAGCGCGTGGAACAGGGCCGAGGTGCCGATGCCGCCGAACAGGCCGAGGAAGGCGCCGGTGCCGGTGCAGCGCGCCCAGAACATGCCGAGCAGGAAGGTGGCAAAGAGCGGGGCGTTGACGAAGCCGAACACGAGCTGGATGATGTCCATCGCGTTGTTGTAGCGCGAGGCGAAGTAGGCCGTCAGGATGCTCACCAGGATGCCGACGACGGTGGCGGCCTGCCCCATCCAGAAGTAGTGCTGGTCGCTCTTCTTGGGCGCGATGTAGGCCTGGTAAAGGTCGTAGGTCCAAACGGTGTTAAACGCGGTGACGTTGCCCGCCATGCCGGACATGAAGGAAGCCAGCAGGGCTGTGAGCGCCAGCCCCAGCAGGCCGGTCGGGCAGTACTTCTTGACCAGCGACAGGATCACGCCGTCGTAGTCGTACTCGGCGACGGCGTCGTAAAGGCCCTGCTTGATCTGGTCGTCCTGGAGTGTGGCGGCGTTCTGGACCAGGGCGGCGACTTTCTGCTGGTCCATCTTCTTGCCGATGGCGTCGCTGACGGCGTGGAAGGCGGCAGCAGGCTCCAGGGTGCCGGCGGTTTTGACGACCTGGGCCGCGCTGGCATAGACCTGGTCGCTGATGATCGGCGGCGGGATGCGGTAGCCTTTGTTGGGCATGGAGGTCAGCGCAACGGCGATCATGCCCGGCACAATCACCAGGATGGGAAAGAGCATCTTGGGCACCGCGGCGACCAGCGGGGTGTTGCGGGCGGCGGTCATGTTGCGGGCGGCCATGGCGCGCTGCACTACGAGGAAGTTGGTGCACCAGTAGCCGAAGGAAAGCACGAAGCCCAGGCCAAACACCATCGCGAACCAGTCCACGCCCATCGGGTTGTTGGCCGGGCCGGCCAGCAGCGGCTGCCAGGCGCTGGACCAGGCGTTGGAGGCGTAGGTGGTGCCGGCCTCTTTGAGATGCAGCGCGCCGGGATTGGCCGCCACGCCCTGGAGCGTCTGGTTCATCGCCCCCCAGCCGCCGACGTCTTTGAGGCCCAGATAAACCACCGGCGCGAACCCGAGCACGATCATGAAGAACTGGAGCACCTCGGTGTAAATGGCGGAGGTCAGCCCGCCCTTGAGCACGTAAAGGAGCACGACACCCGAGCAGATCCACAGCGCGACGTGGTAGTTCCATCCCAGGAGCTGGTTGAGGAGCTTGGCCAGCGCGTTCATCGAGATGCCGGAGGCGAACACGGTCATCACCGCGAAGGCGACGGCGTTGAGCGCCCGCACCCGCTCGTCGAAGCGCAGCTTGAGATACTCCGGCACCGAGCGCGCCTTCGAGCCGTAGTAGAACGGCATCATGAAGATCGCCAGGAACACCATCGCCGGGATGGCGCCGACCCAGTAGAAGTGGCTCGTGGCGATGCCGTACTTGGCCCCGCTGGCGGCCATGCCCACCAGCTCCAGCGCGCCCAGGTTGGCCGAGATGAACGCCAAGCCCGTCACCCAGGTCGGGATCGATCGGCCCGACGTCAGAAAATCCGACGAGCTCTTGAGATACTTGCGCAGGGCGAAACCGATCCCGATGACAAAGCCCGTGTAGGCGAGCAGAATAAAGTAATCCGGCCAGGCGAGTTGTACGTGCATAGAGTTTGTTTAGTCGGGGCGGTATTTAGAGCACCCTCGCCCGAATTGGCAAGGCCAAAATGGTCGGGTGTCGTGTATCGCCAGCGCCAATTCACGAAGGATCCATGTTGGGAGGGATTGGCCCCGTGGACGGC
>DAOPPX010000123.1:0-14252 GCA_035358715.1 Verrucomicrobiota bacterium | reverse complement strand
GCTACACCCGCAACAACGTCCAGACCGGCGACGCCGGCAGCTACTCGGTGGTCGTTACCAACCTCGCCGGCAGTGTGACCAGCTCGGACGCGGTCCTGGCGGTCAACGTGCCGCCGGCGATCACCACCCAGCCGGAAAGCCTGACGGTGAGCCAGGGCGCGAACGCCACCTTCACCGTCACAGCGACCGGCACCGCGCCCCTGGTTTACCAGTGGTACTTTGGCGGCCTGCCGGTTGCTGATGCGACCGACAGCGCGTTCACTCTGGTCAACGCCCAGCCGGCGAACGCAGGCAACTACACGGTCGAAGTCCTCAACGTCGCGGGTCAAATCACCAGCGATAGTGCAGCCCTCACAGTCGGGGTGCAGCCGGTCATTGACCGAATCAGCCTGCTGCCCGACGGGCAGGCTGAGTTGCAGATCCGCGGCACGGCGGGCCGCTACACGGTGGAGGCCACCCTCGATGTGACAGGGCTGGTGAAATGGACAGAGTTGACCAATTTCACCTCCACGACCGCCAACTGCTACTTCTGCGACAGCCAGACCAATCTCGCCCGGCGCTTCTACCGGGTGGGTTGGAGGCCATAGCCCGGTCATTTTGACCACTGCTGCATGGCGCGGGTTTGCTCAAACCCGCGCCTATGCAAGCTTGCTGGGTTGGCAGGGGGCATTGCGGCAGACCGTGCGTCCTTACGGCGCCTCGGCGTGCCGGCCAACGGATGGTCGTGCTTGATGCATTCCTGGATGCCAGAGATCTTGAGAGCGTGCCGGTGATTCTGTTCCGACACGCTCAGGTTGAAGCTTCTGGCACCTCTTCGAGGTGCAATGCCATCTGCCCGCGTTTCCTGCGGTCGGCCCCTTTTGCCCTGGCCGACCACCGGTTGGCGGCAGAGGGGTCAGTTGCCGGCGATGAGAATCTGGTCGCGGCGGAGCCAGCCGATTCTGCGGGGGCCGGCACTGACTTGAAACCAGTCGTCCTTCTGATCCAGAACGCGCAGTTCGGCGCCGTCGTGGACGTTAAAGGCGGCGGGCGATTCGGCCAGCGGCCCGTAACGCACCACCGCCTCGGGCGTGACAACAATGGCGGTGCGGGTAAAGCGGGTTTGGCGCAAGGCGGCGCCGAGGCAGACGCACAACAGCGCGGCAAGGATCGCCAGGGCGAGGGCATAATTGCGCAGGGCGGGCCGGAGGGCGGGCCTCCATTGCCGTATGGCCAGCAGGATGAGCCAAAGCCAGGCCGCAGCCGCTGCCAGCAGGGTCCATTCGTTCAGCGTCAGCCGCCCGAGCCAGCGTTGCCACCGGCCGGGCGCGAGCGTGGGCGGCTGGACCTGGTTACGCGCGAACTGGAGGTTGGCGCGCAGGTCGGGATCGCGCGGGGTAAACTGTTCGGCCTGGCGATAGGCGCCAATGGCGCGGCCGATTTGGCCGGACTTGAAGAGGGCATTGCCGAGGTTGAAGCAAAGCGCGGCGGAGGTCTGGCCGGGCGGCGCCAGCTTCTGGTAGGCGGTGGCGGCCTCGGCAAATTTGCCTTCTTCGTAGAGTTTGTTGGCGGATTCGAAGGCGGCGGCGGAAAGGTCCGCGCGGGCGGCGCCGGGAGACAGGGCGAGCAGCAGCAGCGCAAGCCTCACAGCGTTGCGGGCCGCGGTTGCGAGCCGTTTCATTTGGCGTCTTGGTGTCATGGCGCGTGTCACAGCTTGAGCCCTTGCAGGTCGCGCAACACGGCCTCGATTTTCGGGATCATGGCGGTCAGTTCCTGGCTGGATTTGACCGGCGCATAGCGGGCGAGGTTGCAGGTCTGGAACAGCTCGCGCAGGGAGGCGAGCGCGGCTTCCGGCACGCCGCGCGGGCGAAGGCGCTCTTCAATGACCGCCTCGGTGATGGCCGAGGCCGGCAGGTCGAGACGCTCGCCGAGTTGCTCCTGCAGGAGGCGCACCAGCGTCGCGAAGAAGTCGTCGGACCGGTTGCCCGCGGCGTGCTGGCGCAGATCGTTGAGGCCCTGGCGGACGACCTGGGCCACCTGCCGGCGCCGGCGCAGGCGGGGGTTGTTGGCCAGGGCTTCGGTTCGACGCCGCCACAGGAGCGCGGAGAGCCAGGCCAGCAGTGGAATGGCTTGGAGCGCCAGGAACCCCGGCCGGAGCACCAGCGGCGGCGCGATGTGGGCCACCGCCCCGAGCCGCGGCTTGATGTGCACAATGTCCTGGGTGGGCGGCGGGGCCTCGGCCGCGTTGCGCGTGGAAGCCGCCACGACGGGCGTTGGCGCCGCGCCACTCGGACGGACGATCAGCGGTATCGGCGGTTGGGTCAGGGTGCGGTAGCTTTTCTGGTCGGGGTCGAAGAAGCTGAACGAGACGGGCGGCAGCGCCTTGATGTCCGGGCTCTGCGGCACGACCACCTGCTCGAAGGTCTTGGTGCCTTGCAGCCCGAGCGGGTCGGTCGTCTCCACCTTCGTCGTGGGCGGGTAGGTCTTGAAATCCCGCCAGGCGGCTTGCTCCGGCAAGGCCAGCGAGTCAAAGGCGCCGCGGCCGGCGAGCTGGACTTTGACGGTGACCGGATCGCCGGCGGCCACGTTGGTGGGGCCGGCGGTGACGGTCATGGTGAAACTGCCAACCGCGCCGTTAAAGCTGGCGGGGATGCCCTCTTTGGGCAGCGGCAGGGCGTCGAGCGTCTCGGGCTCGGCCGACAGGGAAACGCGCCGCTCTTCGACCTGCATCCGCTGGAACGGGAAAAAATCGTCCAAGGGGTTACGGCGGCGCTGGTTGGGCAGGGGTATCTGCAGGGAGAGGGGAACATCCATGGAGCCAATGGTGATCGGTCCGGACTTGAGGGGCGAGAGCGAGGTGACGAGCGTCGAGATGCCATAGATGGCGTTGCCGACTTGCCCCCGGCGGCGCTGGGCGTGGGCGGTCTTGATGATGCTGACGCCCTCGACCTTCAAAGGACAGCCGTTGAAGCGATCGAAGCTCTGCAGTATGTCCTCGCCGTTGGCAAGGCCTTCACGGACATAGACCTGGAACTCGACGGAGAGGATTTCACCGACGTAAACCTCTTTCCTGGGCGCGAAGAGTTTGAAGAAGGCGAGCTTGTCCCCGGAGGTGTCCGCCGCCGAGGCGGGGGCCTTAACGGCGGTGAGTTTCAGCGGTTGGGTGGTCAGCACCCGCCCGCCGCCTTCGGCCTGGAGCGCGGGGATGAC
Organism: Verrucomicrobiota bacterium; assembly: GCA_035358715.1. Taxonomy (GTDB): domain Bacteria; phylum Verrucomicrobiota; class Verrucomicrobiia; order Limisphaerales; family UBA8199; genus UBA8199. Next base: position 11,063 of record DAOPPX010000123.1, on the reverse strand, counting down.
GAACTCCCCGGGCTGGGTGGGGGTTAGCAGGAAGGTCTGCGAGATGCTGGCCGAGTACTGGCCGTTGGTAATGCTGATGTTTCGGGAACTGCCTCCGCCGGACACCTGGAGGTTGGGGAGGTTGGGCGGGGCCGGGACCGACTTGGGTTCGCCGCCCTCGAACTGCAGCGTCAGCGTGGCGCTTTCGCCGACGGTGACGCTTTCGCGATCGAGCGTGGCGGTGAAGCTGGGCGCGCCCAAAAGGGAGGGGGCCAGCCACAGCAGCCCCGCCAGCAAAGCAAAGGCCCGCCCAAGCCCTTGCCGGCTTCGGCTGCGCGGATTTGACCTGATCCACGATGATAACCTTCGCATTTCCAAGCTCGCCTAGTCTTGCCCGGCAGGGGTCTGCGACGCAAGTTTCCCTTGCGGGGCGCACGGGCGCGCCGCGCCGCGGCCTGCCAACGGACGCTAAATGGACAACGCCGTCCGCGTTTTGTTCGGACAGAAGTTGAACTCCAACTCCCGCGCAGCCTATTTCGAGTTCCGCGCGGCGAGCAAGGCCTCGACCAGGCCGTCAAGGGTGTGGTGTTTGGCTTCGAGGGCGGGCTTCAAGCCCAGGGCGGCGAGCGCTTTGGAGGTTTCGGGGCCGATGGCGGCGGTTTTGAGCTGCGGGAATTTGCGCAGCAGGGCGGGCAGGTCGAAGCGCGCGTGGAAGTTCCGCACGGTCGAGCCGCTCGTAAACGCCACCCAATCCACCCCGCGCTCCCGCAGGCTGGCGGCGGCCCCGGTGGCGTCCTCGGGCTCGGGCACGGTTTGGTAGCAGGCGACGTCATCCACGATGGCGCCCAGGGCTTCGAGCGCCTCGGGCAGGTCGCGGTTGGCCGCCTCGGCGCGCAGCAGGCAGATTTTCACGTTCTCGATGCTCGCGAACCTGGAGAAGGCGCGCGCGATTTCCACGCCCAGCGCCTCGTCGGGCATCAGGTCCACCTGCAAGTGCAGTTCCTTGAGCCTGGCGGCTGTGGCGGGCCCGACGGCGGCGATGCGCGCGCCGCCCAGATCGCGCATGTCGTGGAATTGCCTGAAGAAGTAGTCGAAGAAGCGGGTGACGCCGTTGGGGCTGGTGAACACGAGCCAATCATAGGCGTTGAGCTCCAGCAGCGCGTCCACCAGGCCCTGGCGGTGGACGGGGGCTTCGAGCCGGATGGTAGGCACTTCGAGCACCTCGGCGCCAAGCTCGCGCAACCGGCGCGCGAATTGGCCCGCCTGCTCGCGCGCGCGGGTGACGGCGATGCGCTGGCCGAAGAGCGGCCGGCGCTCGAACCAGTTCAGTTTCGAGCGCAGCTTGACCACGTGGCCGATGACCAGCATGGCGGGCGGGCTGATCTTCTCCCGGGCGGCGACCCCGGCGATGGTTGCCAGCGTGCCTGGGAAGGATTGCTGCCGGCCGTTGGCGGCCGGGCAGACGACCGCCACCGGCGTGTCCGGCGCCAGCCCCTGCGCGGCCAGCAGGTCCACCGTCGGGCCGATGCGCGCCGTGGCCAGCGTGATCACTTTGGTGCCCCGCGTCCGGGCCACCTGCGCCCAGTCAACCGCCGCAGCCTGCGCGGGGTCTTCGGGCGCGGTCAGAAGCGTGATCTGGGAAGCAAACTCGCGGTGCGTGAGCGGAAACCCGGCGCAGTTGGGCCCCGCCACCAGGGCGGAAATCCCCGGCACAACTTCGAAGGGAACGCGCGCCTCGGCCAGCAACTCCGCTTCCTCGCCCCCGCCGCCAAAGAGATAGGGGTCGCCCCCGATGAGCCGGACCACCGTCTTGCCCGCGCGCGCCCGGGTCACCAGCAGGCGGCTCAGTTCTTCCGGGGCCAGCGCCGCCCGGGAGGCGCCGCCGGCCGCGCCGACGAACTCCGCCCCCGGCGGGACCAGCGCCAGGACGTCGGGGTTGACCGCCGGGTCGCAGACCACCACCTCCGCGCGCGCGAGCAATTCCGCCGCGCGCAGCGTGAGCATCCCGGCGTCGCCCGGCCCGGCGCCGACCAAATAGACCATGCCTTTGGATTTCATCTGGTAATACTGTATTAGTTAAGCCCGCGCCCCGCAACGGAACAGCGCCCTCCGCGATCCACAATTCCCTCGCAGGGCGCGGACAGATTTCTTCGGCACTGCTGGCACGTGTCATTAACACCCCGCTTCAGCGGGGTGTTGCGTGGCCCGGTGAGCCGGGAGGAAACCGTTGAAACGGTTTCATCGGTATCGGCGGTCCAGGCACCCCGCTGAAGCGGGGTGTTAATGAGACCTGGCTGGCGCGGTATATGGCGTCTCATATACTTCCAAGCCGAAAAGGCCACTGAACTGCAGGGACGGAAGAAATCGGTCCTGCACCCCCCCTCGCAAATGCGGGCAAGAAAGGATTGCTCCCCCGCGGGCCCTCCCGACAAGATGAGCGCAGTTATCAGCATGTGTCCCGCCATCGCCACCGGTTCCGATGCGCCCTCCGCCCGCCCCGGGCCGGAGGCCGGCGCCTCGCGCCCCGTGCCCCGGCCTCGAACCGGCCCGCTCCAGCTCATCGGCGAGGTGCTGCGCGACGGCGGCCCGGGCTACCTCCAGTTCGCCATCACCAACCTCTGCAACGCCAAGTGCGACTTCTGCGGCTTCGCGGTGGACCAGTTGGACCCGAAGCAGCGCCGCAGCGTGACCCTCCAAGAGGCGCGGGACGTGATTGACATCTGCGTCCGCAATCACATCGGCTACCTGCTGTTTGTCGGCGGCGAACCGCTCGTGCACAAGGACCTGCGGGCCATGACCCGCTACGCCGCCGAGCGCGGCATCCGCCCGATGATCTGCACCAACGGCTCCCTCTGGACCGACCAAAACATGCGCGGCCTGGCCGCCGACGGCCTGTGCAGCGTCATCATGTCCATTGACGCGCATGACGCGGCGCAGCATGAGCAAAACCGCGGCCTGCCGGACGTGTGCCGCAAGATCAAGCAGGCCAACGAAACGTTCGCCCGGCTCGGCGTCCAGACCACCGCCAGCGTCACCGCCAGCCGGCTCATCGAGGATTACGACAAGCTGCCGGCCTTCCTGACCGGGCTCGGGTTCAAGAGCTGCACGTTCAGCTACCCGCTCAGCAGCCTGGCTTCGAGCTACCTGAGTTTCAGCGGGTCCCGCCTCGTCAGCTACCAGCCGGAAGAACTGATCGAGGTCTTCGAGCGCATCAAACGCATGAAGCGCCGCACCGGCTTCCCGGTGGTCAATCCCCGGGAATCCCTCACCGAAATGCAGCGGCACCTGCGCGGCGAGCCCGAGAAGTTCGGCTGCCTGGGCGGCTGCAAATACTTCTACCTGGACTGGCACCTGAACCTCTACCGCTGCCACTTCTGGGAAACACCCATGTGCCGCATCTACGACTTCGACCGCTCGAAGCTCATCCGCGACGGCTGCACGCGCTGCATGATTGACTGCTACCGCGACCCGAGCGTGCTGCAATTCATCGCCCTCAGCGCCAGCGACGCGTGGAACAATCTCAAACGGGGCCGGCTCCTGGCCGCGGCCAGGAACGTCTTCGACTCGCGCAACCTCACCTCGCTCCGGGCGGTGTGGGAAGAGCGCAAATGGATCGGAGATGTCTAGCCGCCGGTGAGCCGGCGGGCCGGTCACAGCTTGCGCCGTTGCATAGCTGGAATGGCCGCCTCCCTGACCACGAGCCGACGCGCTGGGAGAAGCAGGCTCAGAGGTCCTGACCCGTTGGAAACGGCGTGAGTCTAATTCCCCCTTCACGCTCCGAAGCCGGTGAAGCCGGGCGCGCGCGCAAGCCAGTCCATTCCAGGGGCTCACACATCCTGGCCCGCTGGAAACGCCGTCAGCCCCATTTGCGGCTGGCCTTCCGGCAGGCCGTCGGTGCGCAGGGCCGCGTCCGTCATAGGGCTGCTGCGGCGCATCTTGATACGGTCCTTGTTGCTTGCGGAATCTTCCGGATTCCTCTGCCGTGTGTGCGCCTCCCCCACCCCAGCCCTCTCCCTCGGGGAGGGGGCATTGGTGCCCGCGCTGGAAAAGGCTCACCGTCCAGTGATAGATCGCGACCAGCCCAGAGCAGTTCCCTCTCCCCGGGGGAGAGGGTAGGGTGAGGGGGAACAGGCCGTGCAACTGCACAGATGCGGCTGAGGAATCCGCACCTTGCAGCACGCACGTAAGGACGGTGTTAAGATGCGCCCTGGCCCCGGCGTGAGGGACCGTGCGGCTTCGCCTGGACCAGTGCCTGCGGTCGGATCTCACGGGGTTGCTGCGCTCGCGCGGGCATGATGCGGTGCGCGCCGGGGAGACCGGGCAGAGTTGCGTGGATGATGCGTTGGTGATCGAACGTGCCATCAGCCAGGAGAGGATACTGACACCCCGCCCCGCCCGCTCACACCATCGCCCCATGCATGGTGAGACCAAGAACCAATTCTCCCTCACCCGAGCAGCGCCCAGTACGTGCGGGCGCGCAATGGCCAAGTCATTGACAGCGTGTCCATGCGTAGGGGGCAGGAAATTGATATGGAACCGGCTTTGGCTCAGCATTCTTTGCGTGAGAAATGCTGATTTGACCATCACCGAGTTGACCCGGTCCACGCCCAAAGCCGTTCGGGAAACCGAAGCAATGGGCATCCGGGGCATAATCCGCAACGGCAAGGCTGTCGCCTTCCTCGTGTCCAGATCAGTCATGGAATCTATCCTGGAAACGATGGAACTGCAAAAGGACCGCCGGTTGATGGCCCAGATCAGAGCCCACAAGGCTGGCAAGCTCAAGTTGACCCCTCTCAGGGATGAAGAAGGCTGAGGTCTTGCTTGCCGGCCAGTTCAAGGACTTCCTGGCTTCACTCGCACCCGATTCCAAGAGGAAGCTCCGCGCCGGGCTCTGCGGCTTGGAAACTGACCGCGGCGACATCGAGGAACTGGTTGACGATCTGACCGGCTATCGGCGCTTGCGCGTGGGCAGCTTCCGGGTCATCCACCAGGAAGGCTTTAAAGAAGGCCGGCCTGTCCGGGAGTGTGTGTTTGCCAACTATCGCAATGTCGTCTATGAACTGTTTGCCAGGATGATCCTGGACGACGTGCGTTCAGAACACCCTTCCGCCTAACCGCCCGCGGCTTAGGCGGTTCCACGCGATAACGCTCCCGAGGGCAAGGCCCCGCACCGCCGTGCGGTCCGCGCTCGGCTCCTCCACCTTAAAGAGGTGCCCACTATTGACACTTCCGGGGCGCGCCATTACAGAACCGACCGACAGGAAACGGGGGTGCAGAAGGCCGGGCGAATGGTCCGGGAAGAACTGCAGCGGCTGGGCCGGCCGGGGCACTTGCGCTTGTCAGTCGGGCTAACTGCCCCGGCAGGTTTCTTCACCCGGGCGCGAGCAAAGAAAAGGGCCAGCCGGGCAGGTTGCGCAGGATCCAGTAAACGCAGAGCACGCCAAAAGCGGTCCAGCAAACCCAGGCTCGCCTTCCGAGTGCGGGCCGAACCAGGAGTGCCGCCAGGAATGGCAGCGCGATCACCATGAGCGGGTTCTGGGCCAACCCGGCCATCCAGCGTCCATGCAACAGATGGTGCAGCGCGCGCAGTGAACCGCACCCGGGACAGTAGAGGTGCGTCAGCCAGTGAAAAGGGCAGGGAGGATAGAACCTGTGGCCTGCCGGGTTGAAGTTAAAGAGGCAAATGGCCGCGGCCAGCAGCCCAAGGCTGCCGGCTGTCCACCGCAGAAGCTGCCGGCGTGCTGGCTTATCGATGGGCACCAGCGGCCAGGCCAAGCGCCATGACGATGGCATAAACCACCATTCCCGCGAGGCCAAGGCCGAAAGCGATCCAGCAAAACATCTTAGCCTTGCGCGAGGATTCCATCGCCCCCGCGATGTCGCCCGCCTGCGCTTTGCCGTTTACCTGCGCGGCATACACAATGGCCGCGATGCCGAATGGCAGACAGCAAAGCAGGGTCACGAGGATTGACTGGACCAGGTAGTTGGGGACGTTTTGGGTTGGGACCTGGGCCCCGGTTCCCTGGAGCGATTCGCCGCACTTGGCGCATTTCCAGGCGTTTGGATCATTTTGGGTTCCGCACTTTTGACAATACATATGTTCTTATGAGTTCGCTCGAATGACCATCAGCAGAATGAGAAACGCGTGTCCTAGAAGCACTACCGAGCCAATAATTACCCCGGTCAAGGCGTGCGCCCTTCCGCCCGCTTCAGGATGCGACTTGAAATGGGCCAGCCCTCGAATACCCAGGACCAGCGCCGCCAACGCCAGCGGGGCTCCCAAAACAGGGATCAGGGAAAAGACGCCGAGATAATAGGCCCACAGAGCTTGCGCGTTCTTATAGGGTATCAGCGCCTGAAAAGGATCTCCGCCGGTTGAAACCGGGCGCGGCGCCGGATGCAGCAACGCGCCGCAGCGAGCGCATCTGTAATCGTTTTGCCCGTTCTTTTCCCCGCACTGGGCGCAGTAGAGCGGCGGCCCGGCTTGGCCCGGGGACGTGGCGGGCGCGGGCGGGGCAGGATGACTGGCCAGCACCTCGCTCAGCGTCTGCCAGTTGGGCATCCCCTGGGTCCACGCAAAATCGGAGGCGGCGAAAACCCCCGACGCGACGGACTGCCGGATGTGATCGAGGGTGAAGGGGCCTTGTTGAATACCCTTGCGGGCGACGAGATAGAGCTCGGAAGCGAGGCCGGTTGGCGCGGATCCTTGCGCCGCAGAGGACGAACCGCCGTCTGGGACCGGGTTGTGCATGCCAATGCAGATTAGTTAGCAAAGACGCGTGCGGGTGGCAAACAGAATATTCCCGCCAGAAGACCTCAGCTTCAGCCGGTGACATCACCTGTTGACACCCCGCCCCGCCTGCTCCTGCCGTCGCCCCATGCTTGGTGAGACCCAGAACCAATTCTCCCTGGGCCGCGCGGTGCTCAGCACAGCCGGGCGCGCGCAAGAAGCAATTTCTTCAATTCTGGTGCTCTACCGGCCGGGCGCATTCCTTGCCCTGCCCAAGGTCGAAAGCAGCGCGGCAGTGGCCTCGACCATGCCGGCCTCATAGTGGTCCGGGTCCCGCACTTCAAACCGCCGCACCTTGTGCGAGCCGCCCTCTCTGCCGTAGCTGACCACCCCCGCTTCGCTCACGGTTATGTCCACCTCGCGAAACCCGAACAAGGGCTTGCGCCCCCCGCTTGCAGCGCTCCGTTTGGTCTGCGGCAGAACTGAGGCGCAGCGCGTGCCGTCAGAAACCAGTTCCCGCTCCGACAGCACGCCCAGCACGGGCCCGCACCAAAGGTTCCGCGTCCCGGCGAACAGCCGCGCCCGCCGCTCCGGCTCGACCGGGCGCGACAGGAACGCCAGCGGCTCGGCGGTCTCCCGCTCCAGCGCATAGATGAAATACTGAACCACCTCCGGCGCCGCCTCTTCGAGCAACGCCCGGTGGCCGGCGCGCCAGAACGACGCGTGCCCCTTGTTCTGCCAGAGCCCCCCGTCAAAGCACGGCACCCAAAAAATCGGCAGCCCCGACCGCATCAGCCCGACATACGCCTGCGGATCGAGTGTGACATTCCACTCCACGAATGTGGGATCGGACGCCTCGCCAATGAACGCCAGCACCATCGCCACATTGGTCCGGAACAACTCCGGCTCCCGGTTGAACGCGGCCACCACATCCCGCGCGCTGCCTGCCGTCGCGATGCTGACCGGTCTGGCGGAGGCGCGCAAGGTCCGCAGGATCAACTCCACCCCTCCCTGGAATTCCGCCGGCTGATGCAGCGCCTTGTCGTCCGGATTCTTCAACGGGTCCGCCAGTCCGACAACCGCCGGCACGTTGCGCCCCGCGATGCGGTTCATCTGCGACACCGGAATGCTCCCCGGCTGTTCCAACTGCTTCCGGCCCTGGTCGAGCACAATGCCTTTGATGTCCAATTCCGGCATTGCGTAGAGCGTCGCCAGATCAAAATGATCATCCGGGTCGCCATGCGGGTGGAACAAGTCAGTGCAGTAGATGACCGGCACGGTGCGCTCCGCCCCTGGTGCTGCGGTCAGGGCAAGACCCCCGCCGGCGAGGACGAACAGCATTCCGGCAAACAACTGGTATGGCTTGGCGGCACCCATCACCCCCATTCAGCCAACTTCGCTTTCTCCTGACAAGCCCTTTGCCACTTCTCAACTTGCATCTGGCGCATCTCTACACAGCCACCGGAGCGCCGACTTTGCAGTCGGCTTTGCTTGACTGAAGACTCGTAGGGCCCGCCCACCCGCGCAGCGCCAAGTGCAGGCGGGCGGGCAAGAAGCAACTTCTGCTATGAGACGCCTCAACAGGCTTCTTTGATTTCTTCTACTTCTCTTTGGGTATGACAGGGAGCAGGCTGGAGACTGAAGGCTCCAAGCTGCAGGTGGAAGGGTTGGCTAGTACTCCACCTAACCGGCTAAGGAGCCAAGACTGTCGTCACCACCGTGGACGAATCATTGCCGGCCACCGGGTCCGGAGCCGGGTTGGCGACAATAGCCGTATTCTCCAGCAATCCCGGTTCCTGCGGTCTGACGCGGATCACCACAGACACCGCCGGCCCGGGCAGCAGAGGGTCCAGCAGCTCGCAGATCAACATGCCATCAGAATAATCGCATGTACCCCACGCCGGCCCCGCGACATAAGCCTCAATGAACTCCACGCCCGCCGGCAGCGGATCGAAAACCTGCACCTTCCGAGCCGGCGGACCGCCCATGCTCCACACTTCCAGCGTATAGGTCAGCTCCTGTCCCACCATCACCGGGTTGGGCATTGCAGTTTGGGTGATGCCCATGTCCACTGATTGCATCCCCACTCGGTAGTAGCGGCCGTCCGGCTCCAAGGTATCCAACAGCACAATCGTTTCGCCAGTGCCGGTCACATTGGTCCATAGCCCCCATCCAGACGGGGCCAGCGACTCGGTTCGCTCCACCACGTAATCCACCCCTGACAAGCTGGCGAACGACACCTCGACCCCCGTCCCCGCGTGCCGGGCGGAAACAGACAGCGCAGGCTTGGGACTGGTAATATTACCCGCGAAGGATTCGGTCTGATCCAATGCCGTCAGGAAATGCAGGCTGTCGTTCCCCAAATCTAGTGGCGGCAGGAAGCTGCCGGCACAACTGCCCGCGGGGCTCAAGGTCCCGCTGTAAACCAGCGTGTCATCCAGATAAAGCTGCACCGGCTGATTGGGCGACATCCGCGTGAGCGTGAACGGATACGGCACGCCGGCCCGAGGCACACCGCTCCCGTAGAGTCGCAGGTCCGGCCGGTGCGCCCAGAGCATTTGATCAAACGCCAGTTCCACCGTGTCGAAGAACTCCGCCATGATGCCCGCGGCAGCCACAACGGGCACCTGCGGCGCCGCCAACACCAACATGTCCTTGGGCACCTGGAAGGCGAGGGTGGTGCTGATGGGAAGAGTGGGCCCTTCCCGGTCGTTGAACACATGCTCCGTCCGCAACTCGATCGGCCCCGGCAACGGCCTGACCTCATGCGTAATCGGGTCCTCCACGAAGCCCTCCACCAGCAGCGGCCCCGGCACTATGGGCCGTGACACCAGCACTCGCACAATCCGGTCTACCCCCGCCCGCCCGGCGTAGCTGACACCGGTGCCGAGATCGTTGTCAATGTCCAGACCCAGGGCGTACAAAGCCTCCAGCGGGCCCTCGGACGGCATGAGGCCGCCCACACCCAGGGAGACATCAATGGTATTCACGTCCTGGTCCGAGCCGGCCCAGATCCGTTGCAGATCGTGAATGTCCTTCACATCGCCGCCGTGGCCCCCGGTGGAAATCGCGTCCCCATGATCATCCCGCGCCGCGCCCGACTGCGCCAGGGCGGCCACGGCCGGGTAGTATTCCTTAAACTGTTTCACGTTGAATCCGAAGTTGGTCAGCTCCTTGTTCATCTCCTCAATCTGGAGCTCGGTCAGGTTGGTGGCACCGGGGGAGTTCGTCTCGGCCATCAGGTTCTTAATGCCTGCCGGGCCCGCGATGGGCGGCGAGTGTCCATTCGTATCCGAGTTGATGTTGGTCGTGATCATGTGCGTCACGCTCAACGTGAACACATGCGCCGCCTCGTGCGCGATGGTCTGCCCGGTGTCGCTGGGGCTCCCATACTGCTGCACGATAATCGTCGGGTCGCGGTGTATCGCGACTCCGATCCAGCTCGCATTGGTCGCGTTGACCTGCTGGCCGAACGAGATCTTCATCCCCCTGCCACCCGGCAGCCCCGCCACTTCCTTGCCGCCAAATGTGCGGGCTCCTTCCCGTTCGGGGTAAGTGAACTTCCCGTCGCCATCGTCCCCGTTGTTGGTGCTGGTAACTGGATCGTTGATCTTCACCGGCACCAACTGGATGTTCGCCTGGCCCAGGATTTTGTTCGCCTCGGCGATCGCGCCCGCAATGTACTGCGTTGACACATTGGCGTTGGAGTAAACGTTCACAATGACGGGGACTTGGGTGCCTTGCGCCGGGGCTTGCGGCGATGCGGCAGACGCCGCCACGGGCAACATAACCGCTGCCAGCAAGGCGGTGGCGAAACTCAGAGGCGTTGCCCGGCGCGGAACGCCGTTGGTCCACCGTGACATAAACGGGTAGCTGTTCATGGTGTGCAGTCCTTTTCTACGTTTGACCGTAAAACACGTGGCCTCGCGGACGCTTGCGGCTGGCGGGCAGGCACAGAAATCATTCCTTCGGACTTTCTCTCCAACATCCGCTCGGCTCGCGTGGTTGCAGATCCACATGTTCGACAGACTTGTTGGCGGGGTGGCGGCCCGACCATCCCCATTGGCCTCCGAAATCAGGCTGATTCCGGACCCTTTTCGAAGCCCCCACCCCCCAAGGCAGGAGCTTCATCGGCAGTTTCACTCCCTTCGCGCGGCCTCGTCAAGAATAAAGTGGTGAGAAATTGTGGTCATTCACTGTTGTAAGTGCAGTGGATCGTAAAGGGGCAAACTTAAGGGTTGCCCCCCTTCCCAACTGCGTCTCACGGCATTCGCAGACGGAAGAACTTGCGCGGCCCCTCTAGCAGCCTGTTGAAATATCACATTATTTTGAATAGATACTTGACGATGCTGTC
>DAOPPX010000122.1:0-14433 GCA_035358715.1 Verrucomicrobiota bacterium | reverse complement strand
TAACGCTCCTTCCAACCCGCATTAAGGCTTACTGCTTTTCTTGAATCAGCCGTGGAGTTCGTGGATTGGCTGGAAGATGCGAAGCGAACGAATTTTAGCGACGAGAAGGTGGACGAGAAGCAGATGCTCCTGTTCAACGATGAATTGCTCGCTGCGAACGGAACCCCAATAGGAACGGCATAATGGGCGATTCACCTGACCAAGCTAAAGCGCTGGCCGACTTCCTCGCCCGGCACGTAAAGGCGTACGACCCGACCACGGACGGCTATGAGCGCCCGCCGTTCGCCGCTGACATCAAGGAGGGCAAGAACGATCCGATTTACAGCGCGCACTCGTATCACACCAAGGTTCCACCGCGCAGCATCATCCCGTACATCCTCCACTATACCCAGCCGGGCGACCTCGTACTCGACCTGTTCTGCGGGTCGGGGATGACCGGCGTTGCCGCGCAGATGTGCGCAAAGCCGCCTGCCGATATTTTGGAGCAGTTCCCCGAACTGAAAGATCGCGTTGGCCCGCGTGCCTGCATCCTCAACGACCTGTCGCCCGCCGCCTGCCACATCGCTTACAACTACAACACCCCGGTTGATGTCAGGACTCTCAAGCAGGAATTCGAGCGCATCAAGGCAGCGGTGAAGGACGAATTCGACTGGTTGTACGGCACCGAACATTACGAACCCGCCGTGGGCCTCTACGACCCGGCCAACGCCGAGGTTGCCAGCCGTCTCAAAAATCCGCCGGGCGGTAAGACAAGGCACGACCTGCTTGAGGAAAGCGAACGCACATGGGAACTGCTCACCAAGGCCGAGGTCGAGAAGCGGCTCGGCTACCCGGTGACCGAACTGCCGCGTGACGACAAATGGGGCGATCTGGATTTAGCAAAGGTCAAACACTGGGTCTGCATCCCGGCGACGATTCAGTACACGATCTGGTCGGACGTTTACCGGTGCGAGGGCTTTGTCACTATTGAAGAACCCACCGGCAAAGTCAGCACACGGGGCAAGAACGTGGGCAAGCCGATCACGGCGAAGAAGCGCGTAGCGCGTGGGTGCGGGAGACTCTTCGACCTATGGAGCGTTGCACGTAATCACGAAACCGGTGAAGTGACGGACAGCTTCTCGTGTCCGTTCTGTACGACGGAGTGGACGAAACTCCACTTGAAGCGCGTCGACGCTGCCCCTGTCGTTACGAACTACCTCACAGTTCGCCTGCAAACTGCGAAGGGAGAAATCAAGGAAGCCCGGTTCCGGGGCGACCGACGAACAACCCGAATGGAACAAGAGCGAATCCAGCAGATCGAAAGCGCGAAGCTGGACTACTGGATTCCCGCGAACGAGATGGACCCCGGCGGTCCGCAGTATCGCCGAAGTGCTCTGAACGTTCGAGGCATCAAGAAGGTTGTGGATTTCTGGACGAGCCGAAACCGTCGCGCTTTTGCATCACTGTGGCACTATGCCGGAGACATTCAGGATTACCGCCTGAAGCGGGCAGTTCAGTTCCTGCTCACCAGTTTCGTCGCCCGCGTTTCTCGCAAGTCCGAGTTCCGCGAAAGTGGTGGTGCTGGTAATACACACAACCTGACCATTTCATCCATCACTCGTGAGGATAATCTGCTCAAGGCGTGGGGCGCAAAAGAGAAGGACATCGTTGGTTTTTACGAACATGCCACGCGTGTTTTCCATCAGGGAAACGCGTTCGTTCGTGTAGGCTCCGCAACTGCGTTGACCGAGATGCCTGATTCGAGTGTGGACTACGTGTTCACCGACCCGCCCTTTGGCTCGAACATCTATTACTCTGAGCCAAATCTGCTGTGGGAAGTCTGGCTCGGACAAACAACCGAAGTCGCATGTGAAGCCGTCGTTCACAGGAAGAATGATGGAGGCACCAAAAGGCTACCAGACTATGCGCGGATAATGGCTGAGGCGTTCAAGGAAATGTTTCGAGTCCTGAAACCGGGTAGGTGGGCGACCGTTGAGTTCAACAATTCAGATGGCGCGGTGTTTGAAGCCATCAAACAGGGCGTTCGCGGAGCGGGTTTTGAAATCGCGAACATGCTCTTGCTGGACAAAGAGCAGAAGACCTTTAAGCAGATCAAGGGTGCGGAAGGCGAGGAAGATGTCGTGGACAAGGACGTGTTGTTCAACCTCCACAAGCCTGCCGTCGTCCGCACCGAGGTTGAGGCAGAAGACCACGACTTGGAGCAGCAGGTGGCGGACGCCGTGCGTCAGCACTTACAGACCTTGCCGGAGCGCATCAAGGCCGAGCCTGCCAAATACAACGACGAGCACCGGACCACCGCCACGATCAACAGCATGTTGATGAACACGCTGATCCCGCGTGGCATCAGCGTCGAGCGGTTGAACCTGCCATTTATCGAGCGCGTTTGCGCCCGGTACTTCCGCAAGGTGGGGCAGCGTTGGTACCTGCGCGGTGAGGCTGTCGGTGGCAATGGCGGCGGCTTGGTACAGGAGGAAGTCACGATCAAAGACGAGTTGTCGGCTATCGCGTGGCTGCGCCAGAAGCTGGAGTCTCGCCCCACGCTCATCGGCGAACTCAAACCGCTCTGGATGCGGGCCACGGGACTGCTTGCCGCCAATGTGTCACAGTTGCTGATCCTCGAAGACCTGCTCACTGAAAACTTCTGGCGCGACGCGGACACCAACCGCTGGCGTGAACCCACCGCCGAAGAACGCGAACGGATGAACGATGACCGTTCACTACGCGTGCTCCATGATGCCGAGCGTTTCGTAAACAACACTCTCGACCTCCCGACCACGGACGAGCAGCGCTGCCAGTGGATTGAAGTGTTATTCCAAGCTTGTCGGGCCATCGAGGATAACGAGGCGGATGCCTTGCCCGCCCTGCGTGGCTTCGACAAGGCCGAGGCGTATTCGCTCATCCCGCGTCTGTTTCAAAGCATTCTGCGCGATCACGTCAGCAAGGACGCCTATACCCGCGCCGAGAAGCAGGCCCGCGCTGCCTCGCAGCGTGTGGCGAAACAGGCGGAGCAGGAACAGAAGGCGAAGGCCAAGGCACGACCGGACGCCAATCAAACCATCCTCGATTTCGGCGGGTGAACCTGAACATGGCACTCAAGACACCACCAGAAATCTTCCGCGACTGGCTTGCCGGGCGGGACAAGGAAACCCGCGTGGCCGTGGCGGTCGATTCCGACCGGTTTCTGGCCGAAGCCAAGGTGCTGGACAAGCCGTCGCTGGTCGATCCGGCTGGCCGCGAGTGGCAGTTGGTCGTGTTCCGGGGTGATGACCTTGCCTTCCGGCTGCGGTTCCGCGACGCCACAACCAAAGGCCGCACCGTAATCGTGCTGTCACGCGGTCCTGATTCGGTGGAGCCGATAGATGTCTCTTATGTCGCTGACGTGCTGGCGAAGAACGAGGCGGGCGATCCGCTGGACCTGTCCGTCAGCGCGTTCTTCCGCCGGATCGCGCCCAAGATCAACTTCCCGGTTGTCGAACTGCGCCGGTTCAAGGCCGAGTTGCTGACGCGGCTGGAGCACGTGCAGGAAGCGGCGGACAAGGTGATCCAGAAGTGGGGCAAGCCGGATAGCTGGGGCCGGGGTCAGGTGGGCGCGATGGTGTTGCTGGCTCATCACCCGGAACTGGTCCTCGGCGACATCTGGCCGGACGAGGACGCGCCCGCCGATTTCCTCGCGCACGTCGTGCGGCTGCTGGTCGGGTTGCCGCAGTTGCGCTCCCACCGGAACGTGGTGCGGCAGGTGATCCATGAGGCCGCCCGGCAGCAGGTGGAAAACACGCTTTTCTGGGTGGACGCCGAACCGGACGAGTTGGCGGCGTATCTGGCGCTCCGCGACTTTGCCGGGCAGGCCAGCTTGCAGAATCCATCCACACAGCTTGCCGGGCTGCAACTGTTCGCGCCGGAACTGGACTTGGCCAAAATGGAAGCGGTCGCCCCCAAGGTCATCGCCGCGCTGAAGAAATCATCAGGCACTTGGGGAGCCGTAAACCAGTGCGCAGAGGTGTTTCTCACCCCCAAGCGCTTGAGCAAGGCGCTGGCGCTGGTGCCGACCGGGGCTGGCGGAACGCCGAATGCGGGGGCGCTACTGAAGCAGGGCAGCGCGGCGGTACTGCGGCAACAGTTGATCGCCGTCCTGAAGGCTTTCTTTGCCCAGCCGTCCACGCAGGCGCTGGCATGGGTGACGCCGTTGGAAGACCATGAATTTCTGAGCGCGGTCGAGCCGCTTTCCGAGCGTACCCGGCAGTGCCGGGCCGCGTTAAACCTGTTGCTGCGTTTACAGCGTATTGAACAACGCCTCGCGCTGGGTGTACCGGCCCTGCCTCACGCGGACGCGCTGCTGGACTGGTACATCGGCAACGGGCAGCACCTGCTGGAACTGGACCTGTCCCATGCGCATCACGATCTGGATGCGTGCGGCGATGACGAACTCTTAGAACAGGGACAGCAATATCTGTTTGGTGGACCGGACGAATTGCGGCCCACACCGGCCTCGTTGAAGGGACGCGTGTTGGCCCGCTTGTGCCACTTGGATGAAACGCTGGCCATCTTCGTAAAAGCGGGGCCGGAGCAGTTCGGCAAGGGCACACGCAGTGTGCGCGGTCTGCTGCGTGGCAAGATTGATGTGGCGAAGATGTCGGCGGGAGCGTTGCCGGGCCGGGTCTGGGTGCTGGTATTCGATGGGATGCGGTTCGATAGCTGGGAGATGGTGGTGAAGCCGATGCTGGCCGAGTTCTTCGAGATTGAAGACGCGCCGATGTTCTGCGTGCTACCGAGCTTCACGGTTTACGCCCGGAAAGGGCTGCTGGCCGGAGCGCTGCCTTCGGAATGGAAAGGGTTCAAAGGCACGTACTCGGACAACGAGCCGCAGCTTCTTGCGGTGAACATGGGCTTCAACGCGCAGGAGGCGAAGTCGAAGCTGCGGTTTGTCACCGAGGCGGACACGATCAAGGCGCGGGCGAAGCTGACTTTCACGGACAAGGACGCCGCGCCGGTGAACGTGTTAATTTACCCGGTTTCCGACGACGCCTGCCATGATTTCGGCGGTGATCTTGCCTCATTCAACAACAAGATTCGGGCGGACATCCTCGGCAACAAAAGCGAGGGCGTGCGCGGCATCCTCGACGACCTACTGAAGCGCATCGGTCCCGACGATACCGTCGTGTTGGCGTCCGATCACGGGTTTGTGGAGTTGCTGCCGGGCGACGCTGTGGAGGTAGCCGCTGCCGAGGCGGCCAAGGCGGGCCGAACGCTGGAGGCTACAGTGCGCTGGCGATACATCGAGGGCTTTGCTCCGGCCAAGATGCCGGAGGCCGTGGCGGTCCCGGTTGGCGGCGAGAAAGTCTGGATGGCTCCGGCGCGGCGCTGGTTCTGCCGTGAGGGGACCAAGGATACCCCGCGCTATACGCATGGCGGCCTGTCGCTGGCGGAAGTGGTCGTGCCGGGAGTGGTCCTGCGCCGGGTGACCGCCAAGGTAGCAAGGGCGGAGTTGGTTGACCTGCTCGTGGTGATACCGGCGGATGAAGACGCGGTGGTGGATGTTCCGGTGACCATTCGCAACAGCGGCAACTGCGAAGTGGAATTTGAAGTGCGCGTGTTGAACAACCTCGGCGAGGAACTGCTGGCAAAACGCGCCCGGTTGGCACCGGCCACAACGCACAAGGAAACCGCCTGCGTGCTGGCCAAGTACAAGGAGGGCAGCGACCGCGAGATTGACCACAGCAACACTGTGACGGCGGTCACGCTGCGGCTGCGCCACACGGATTTGCAGGGTGATTGGCGCGATGCTTTGGACGGCTTGATTACGATTCCGGTGAAGGTGAAGCCCAAGGCGGTGAAACTGGAGACTGACGCGCTCAAGAGCTTTGACGACATTTAAGGGAGACTTTACATGGCAGACGAAAAACAACCGCAACCTCCGCTCACGCCGCTGGACGAAAAGATTCAGCGCGTCCTGAGCGACCGCGTGATCCTGAAGCCGCTGACGCGCTGGAATGAGGCTTACAAGGAGTTCCCGCGCTTCGTGATGGAGTATTTGGTCAGCCGCTACGTGGACCCCGCCGACCCGGTGACCGGCCAGCACAAGATCGACAAGATTTTGACCGAACATTATTCGGAGAGTGCGAAGAAGGAACTGATTAAGAGCCGCATCAAGGAGCGCGGCCAATACACGCTGCTGGGCCAGTTGACGGTTCGCCTCGATGCGGGCCGCGATCATTACTGGGCCAGCGTGCCCGCGCTTGGCGATGACACCGTGCGTGTTTCCCAGAAGGTGCTGGCCCAATACGCAGACGTTCTGCTGACCAGTGGCGCGTGGGGCACGATGGAGATGGAGTACGACGGCACCTACGAAATCAAGAGCCGCAAGTATCCCTTCTACATCCGCGAGTTTACACCGCTGCAATACACCCGGTTGAATCTGGATGATTTCGTCGAAAAGCGGTCGGCGTTTACGGACGACGAATGGCTCGACCTGCTGGTGCAGTCCATCGGCTTCAATCCGGCGCGGTTCGACCGGCGGGTGAAGATGCTCATGCTGATGCGGGTCGTGCCGTTCGTGGAGAGCAACTTCAACCTCATCGAGCTTGGACCGCGAGAAACAGGCAAAACCTACACGTTCCGCAACACGTCGAGCCGGTCCTTCGTGGTTTCCGGCGGCAAGGCGACCCCGGCAACGTTGTTCTACAACAAGGCATCGCGGAAGCTGGGTGTGGTGGGCCTGAAGCATGTGGTGTTCTTCGACGAAATCGCCAATACGCGGTTCGATGACGCGGAGGCGAGCATCAGCGTGCTAAAGGACTACATGCAGACCGGGAAGTTCAGCCGGGGCGACCAAGAGTTTTCGGCCCCGTGTTCCATCGTGCTGGGCGGCAACATCGACACCAATCTCGAACTGCGTCAACCGGAGGAAGGCTACAAACACCTGTTCCAAGTGCTGCCGGTCGAACTACAAGACCCGGCTTTCCTCGACCGTATTCACGCGTACCTGCCGGGCTGGGAGATGCCGAAGATTCGCCCGGAGAATTATTCCATCGGCTACGGCCTGCTCACCGATTACATGGCGGAGATTTTCGCCGAACTGCGGCGGCGCAACTTCCAGACACACGTCCACGCGTGGGTGGATTTGGGCACTATGACAGGGCGCAATCAGGACGCCATCAAGAAGACCACGGCGGGCCTGCTGAAGCTGCTCCACCCGCATCGCAGCCCGGAAACCGTCGAGCGTGAGGCCATCGCCGCGCTGGTGGAGACGGCGGTCGAGATGCGCAAGCGCGTCACGGACCAGTTGGCCAAGATTCTCCCCGCCGAGTTCAGCGCGGTCGAATACGGCTACAAGGTGAAGTAACGGTGAAAGCCCTTACTCTGCGCCCGCACTGGGCATGGTTCGTCGTACACGGCTACAAGGACATCGAGAACCGGTCGTGGCCGACACGCCTGCGTAGGCGCAATCGGCGGGCGATGCGTGCCGATCATTGAATTGAACAACCTGTGGCTGTTCTCATCGAAGGAATCTCGGTGGTGCTGAGAGCAGAAGCGGTTCTTGGCAAGTATTCTGGGGGTTGGCAGGGCTTTATGGCCGTCGTGGCAAACTCGACGCTCTGTGCTGATGGTGAACTGATAAGAGTCGGATTCATGGCCCCGCATGACACCAAGAACTTCATCGAAGCGTTGGCCGCCCACGGGATCATCTACCTTCGAGAGGGGCAGGCTGAAGACCTCGTTGTCGTGGATCAGCAACGTGGTTTTGCCGCACCGTGCATCTGGGCAGAGTTCGGACAAGTGGACTGGCAAGGTGACCCAACCAAAAAGGTGTCCGCTTGCCGAGCGGTTAAATCGACGCGAACCGAGTTGGTGACGCCAGACGGATGGACTTACGAGGGATCGCTCAGTTCAAGGTTTGTGTTCGTGGAGGCTGGACGGGTGCCAGAATTCATGGATTTCCTCCGCCACGAAAACGGCTTGGATGTTTACAGGGACTTGCGCACTGGAAAGGAGGTTTATGTCAGCAGACCGGGCCGAGGCGGGCAGGGCTGAATCACTCTTGCGAGACAAAGGCCGCTGACGGGCGGTTTTATGGCGGAACTATTCAACAACATCTATCGTTTTCGAGCCGGAACTTGGCCGGGATGCGGGTCTTGACCATCTCCACGAGCGTCGCCGCGATCTGATCCGGCTCCGCCCGGTCGATGAAGAAGAAATCCGACTCCCTGCCCTTGGGCGCTGGACCTGTTCTCAGGGCTACCCCTTGCTTCCGCAGGTTATACAGGCGAGAATCACTTGCTCAGCGCTTGTGGTTTCGATGCACCACCAACCGGCGGGGAGGCATTTCAGCCTCCGTTAGGGGTAGCAAGCTCTGGTTTCGGCCAGAAATGTGAACAACTGGTGCATAACTGCTAATAACTCCCCCTTTCGGGCATGCGTCAACGAGTCTTTAATTCGTGTCAATGACGCATCGCGATTTACCGGGTGACATCGAGGTTTATGAAATTGGCCTACGACGGCTTTACGTCAAAACCGGCGTTCGGAGCTTTGCGATTTCTGAAGGTGACGTGACCCCCGAAGAATTGGTCGTCATTGCCAAGGACATCGCCGACCGGCAAGCAAGACCGTCTGAGTCTCAAATCGGACAGGCTTCTGTTTTGGGGCGCGGTCCAGACGCTCAAGCCCGCGAGACGGCCTCCGTCGGCTGGCGGAAATAGCGTCTGACAAACAGGGGATACGCCAGCATGACTGCTGCACTGGCGAGTGAGAGGTAGGCAAGCCAGTGGCTCTGCACGAAAGGGTGTTGGCTCATCATCTCGATCTGCCGCTGGGCTTCTGCCCTCCGGGCCGCGCCCGGTCAGACGGCTACCACCGGCGGGTTGGCCCTGATCGACACGCACACCCACTTCTACGATCCCAGCCGCCCCGAAGGTGTGCCGTGGCCGCCTCGTGACAAGAAACGGCTTTACCGCACGGTGCTCCCCAAGGACTACCGTGCCCTGCCCGTGCCCCGGCCCGTGACCGGTACGGTGGTGGTGGAGGCCAGCCCTTGGGTCGAAGACAACCAGTGGGTGCTCGATCTCGCGGCTAAGGAATCGTTCATCGTGGGCTTGGTGGGCAACCTGCCGGTCGGCTCCAAACAGTTCGCCGGACACCTGAAACGGTTTGCAGCCAACAAGGTCTTTCGCGGCATCCGCATCCGCGACCGGAAGCTGGAGGGCACACTGGATGACCGGGCCTTCACCAGCGATCTGAAACTGCTGACTGACCATGACCTGTCGCTGGATTTGGTGGGTGGCAGCGAAATTCTCTGGTTTGCGGATCGGCTGGCGACAGACCTGCCCAGCCTGCGGATCGTCATCGACCATCTGGCGGGCGTCAGGGTCGAGGGCAAAGCGCCGGAAAAGAGGGCGAAGCAGGGAAAAAAGAAGGCGGACGCCGAGTTGGACTTGGACTGAATCGGCGTCATTTGGGCGGAAAACTTTGCCCTTTCAGGTCCGGAACAGCCTGAAAGGCAACGGGCTGGCTGATGTCCTTGAAAGTTAAAGCGGCGCGTTTTAATTTTCAAGGAAGTCATTTGAAGCATGATTGAACGAACACAGTATCTGGCGACGATCCGCGAGCGGCTACAGCGCTTCCCGGTGGTGTCCGTGCTTGGGCCAAGGCAGGGCGGCAAGACGACGCAGGTGACGACGCGCCTGCCGTTGATTGATGTGTCGGTTTCGCGATAATCAACGTCAAGGCAGGCAATCATGATGCTGGCTTTTCGAGAAACTAGTCCCCACCACCACACCGACGACGGTCCCGATGAGCGCCCCGGCCACGAAATCCGAAAACCAATGGATGGTCATGGAAACTCCAAGGCCGATATAGAAAGCATAGGTGATTGCCAAATAGCCGAGCCATCTCTGGTTTGGGAAAAGCTTGAAGACCGTGACAGCCATCGCGAAGGCGATGGTCGTGTGCGAGGACGGCCAGCCCCAAAAGACCCCGCCGCGCAGCAGGCCGAATCGGAAGACACCGCTCAGGTCCACGCCGACGCCGTGCGCTGGATGAGCACGACCGGTAATCGCTTTGTACCCGGCAGCGATGATACCGCCGATTACCTCGGCTTGGGTGATGGCCCAAGCAATTAGCCGGGTCGGGGCACTTCGGCTAAGGCTGCCCAGCAGAAACAGCGTGAGCGGCAGGGTAAGCGGCAAAAGCCCTCCAATGGGGACAGCGGGCCATAACCAAGACCGAAGCATCGGAGAGCGCGTGCGGAGGAAATACTGCCAGTCGAAACCGAACACAACCAGAGCAAGGGTGAGGATAATCGCCGTCAGGTGCCAGACGAGCATTCGGCCCCGAAAGCAGTTGATTGCGTTGCGTGGCAGTGTCGAAAAGAACAGTTTCATTTTGTTATCGCTGGGTGCCGCCGGTCTGCCAACCTCATAAATTGCCGAGGGACCGGGGTTAGCCCGGCTCCAGCATCGCGGCGATGGTGGAAATCGCGTTCCCTTCCAGCCGGTTGTTGACGAACACGAATGTCCTGCGCTTCGGCCCCGCCGCCTGCCCTTCGGCAATCAGCCCCCTGCCAGCGGCCCGCGCCTCTGGGTTTACCTCCTTGATGCTGTCGTAAGGCTCGAAAGCCTTCACGGCCTGCTCATACTTGCGGCCCGGCTTGAGCAGGAAGCGGGCAGCGATCAGTTCGGGGTTGGTCCGGCTGCCCGATAGCGCCATCTGATCGTTTACCGGCGGCATGGCATCCCACGAGTTGTAAACATGCGCTACGTGGTGCCGGGCGAGGCAATCGAAGTATTCGGGCTTGAGCCAGTTGCGGTTTCTCATCTCCACCCCGTACGGCCAGCCTGTAGGCAACTGGCCGAGGAACCGGTCGAGGTCGACGATGAAGTCCCGGCCATGTTCGTAGTCGGTGGGCCAGAACCGGGAGAACTCGAACATGAGCAGGCCGATGCTCGCGCGGACGGCCTCGCAGGGCTTCAAGAACGCCTTCACGAACAGATTGGCGTTGAGGAAGTTCTCGTTAGGCTTCCCGGCCTGCCCCCCGAACCGGTCGAGCTTGGGATACTTCTTGATGGTGATGGCATCGGTCACCTTGAGGCCGAACAGGAAATCGTCCGGCGTCTGATTGACCATGCCTTCCAAGTATTGCTGGCTGGGGAAGGTGTAATAGGCGGCATCGACGCAGACGGTCTTGAAGACCTCGGCATATTCGCGCAGGCACTCGCGCTTGAACCGAGTTTCGGCAAACTTGCCCCGGTATTCGTAGCGGGCGCGGTCGTAGAACATCCCGCACCAGCCGGGGTATTTCCACGATGACGTTCCGATGTAGACGCCCTGCGTCGCCAACGTGGCAGCCCGGTCTGCCAGTTCTTGGCGGCTGAAGCTCATGGCGCTCAATCTAACCCGCTCAGCTAGGGGGCCGCAATGTGCTTGCTGTGATAGAATGCGCGTGCTGTCACCCAAATCCTGACTTCCGTTCGTGCGAGCAAGGAGTGCAAGCCCGATATTTGGGACATCACGGACGAAAGAACGTTCCCTTCCTCGTCCGCCCTCGCTGAACCAAGGAACCCCGTTCAAACGGCCTGTCGTTCTGTTTAATCGTCCCTCTGACACGCCGCGGTGACGGGGGCGGGTCTTTTTCCGGCGCGGCCAGCCCCCTGCCCAAAGGCACCGAGCGGCGATTACGACCATGTGAGCTTAGCCGCGGCTGCGAAATTTTGGGAACTGAGGCCGCACGAAGTAAAACGTACCGGCTACCAGAAGGAAAAACACCATGTATGCCACAGTAAACATCCACGCTGGAAAGTCATAGAACAGCAGTTTGTGGAGCCAGTACGAGATGAAACCATTTTGATACACTGCTCTTGATCGAAGTGCCTCCTCCCACGTCGTCAAGGGACACCAGAAGCCAAACACGCTCTCGGCGGCCACGACTCCAATCAGGAGCAAATGGACCACCCGGAAAGAGAAGTTCCGAACGAAGGCCCAATGGCGAAAATGCCCCACCCAGATAACAGGCAACGCCCCCAGATTGAACAGCACCACGATTGCGTGGAGGACCAGTATCACATCGGCCAAGCTGGCAACGAGTGGACGCATTGAAATCTCAGGCCGCGAGTTCCGCGCATACGTTTAAGCTACAACGGGAAGACCTGAAGCGCGACCCCAAGAAGCCCGCCGCCCACCAAAAACCGCTCCTGCGGCCTGCTAGGCACCGTAGACGGCCATTGGAGCGCGGCTCCATGCCCTGACCCGACGAGGTCAGCTACCTCGCGCACACTCTCGCAGTCGTCGACCATGAGGACGATGGGACACGAGCGGCTCGACGGAGCTACGAAGGTAGGCAAGACGGCGAATGCGAGTGAGTTGCACGAGGTTCGATTTCGGATTGAGATTCGACCTCCTTGATGCACCCACTTGCGGAATAGCGCCTACGAAGACTTTGAAGGCGTAACTCGGAAGCCCTCGGAGGCGGGGCAGTAGCCCCTATCGCTTCATTGCTCGAACATGGCTGACGGCGATTTTCCGACCACCTATTGGGCAGAATTGGCCCTTAAACTGCTAAGAATACCCGATCCTCTATTTAGCTCATGTACCAGCCGCCATTTACGTTGATAGTCTGGCCGGTGATGTAGCCGTTGCTGACCAGCATCACGACCACGTCGGCGACTTCCTCCACCGTGCCGAACCGGCCTACAGGACTCAGGTCTGGCCGGGCTTTGGGATTGCTTGTGACCATCTCGGTAGCGATGAGCGCCGGAGTAATGGCGTTGACCGTGATGCCCTCCTTGGCCAGCAGGGCCGCGTAGGAATGCGTCAGGCCCAGAACGCCCGCCTTGGAGGAGGCATAGTGTGGGCCGATAACCCCGCCGGTTTGCGCTGCTACCGAGGACAGGTTGATAATGCGCCCCCAAGCGCGTTCGCGCATCCCTTGCAGTACCGCCTGCGTGACTAGAAAAATCGACTTAAGGTTGACGGTCAACACTTCATGCCAGTCCCGCTCCGTAATCTCGGCCAAAGGCTGGGGTCGACTGATGCCCGCGTTGTTCACCAGAATGCCGATGCTCCCCAGCCCGCTTTCCACGGTTTCCACCAGCCGGGAGACTTCGCGGGCCTTTGAAACATCCGCCTTGATGGCCAGAGCGCGACGGCCAACGGCTCTGATCTGTGAGCAGACCTCCTGCGCCTCAACCTCGCGGCTGCGGAAATTCACCGCGACATCGGCTCCAGCCTTCGCCAGAGCTAACGCGATTGCCCGACCAATGCCACTGCTACCCCCGGTCACGAGCGCTATTCTCTCGGTTGGTTCGTTGCTCATATCCTTCTCTTTCTATCCGCTGGTCATGCGGCTTGGCCAGCAGTAAGACGACACGGCAGTCGCCGTCATCAGTCGCATCAATGCCCGGCCAAATGTTTTGATTAACCCTTTTGCTCGGACGAGGGCAAAGGGACTGGCGGACACCGACGAGACTGGGAATTGTCTTTCACCGGACTTTGAGCGGATTCAAAATACGCCCACATGAGCAAACCGAAGTCCGCCAAGCCCGCCCGGCGCAAAGCCGCCTCTACGAAGCCGGACGCGCCGCGCTGCGGATTGTGCGGCAAGCGGGGCAGGCTCATCCGCACCGAGTGCTGCGGCCAGTGGATTTGCGACGACGAGCACAAGTATGTGCTGTTCTCGTATGCCCGGAACAGTTGCCACCGCAACCACCGGCGCTACACGCTCTGCGCCTACCATCACACGGAACGGCATTCCGGGTCATGGCAGGACTGCCCGAAGTGCCAAGCCGACCTCCCGACCGAGATTTATGTCTGGTATGGCACCAACGAGTACAACTTCCAGAAGCTGGTCAATCCGCCGGATTATGCGCCCACGACGTGCGTTGGTTGCGGAACGATCATCAGCCTGAGCGAAGACGGATACTCTCGCGGCCCCGATGGCTACCGATGCGATGCCTGTACCAACAAGGTATTGGCCGAAATTGCTAAGAAACGCCCCGCCAGCAGTTGAAGTTGTGATTATGTTCGACGTGGCAAATCCAATCCTTTGGCTCCTTGGCGTGCCTGCGCTCGGCATAATCTTCCTTCTGTTGCGGAGGCGTTTAAGCGCGGAGGGGCGGGCGCGGCGGCGGCGGGAGAGAAGCAACAGGCCGGTGATCTGGCGAAAGCGAGGCCCGACCGTCAAGCTGGCGGTCGATGTCGGTAAGCCCAAAGACAACCCCAAGTGTTGAGGGAAACGAATTTACAGGAGGCTGGCAGCATGAATGTAAGAGAAATCCAGTCAAAGGCCATACTCTCCGCCTCTAAGGTTTATGACTATGTCATCAATCCCTATGTAGGTTGTCAGCACGCTTGCTCTTACTGCTATGCTCGCTTCATGAAAAGGTTCAGCGGGCATAAGGAACCGTGGGGCCAATTTGTCGATGTAAAGATCAACGCGGCGGATTTGTT
>DAOPPX010000121.1:0-15599 GCA_035358715.1 Verrucomicrobiota bacterium | reverse complement strand
GTGCGTCGTGGCCACAGTTTGGGTCACTCCGCGCGTTCGCTAAGGATTCGGGTAGATGGTAAATGGCAAACAGGCCGCTTGCGCTTCATCGCAAACGCTTGTAGATACGTAAGGTGAAGTTGCTGGCCAGCACGCAGAGCTTCCCATCCCCTCCGCGATGGGTTTGCCTGTTAATGGCGGCGGTGCTGGGCGGGTGCGACCGGGGCCAGGTTCAGGAATACCGGGTGCCCCGGGAAGAGCCGCCGATGCAGCAACCCGCGGCGCCGTCCGGGCATTCGGACGCTTCGGTGGCGCCCGCGCCCGCGCTTGAGTACCAAAGGCCACCAGGTTGGCAGGAGGCGCCCCTGGGCCAGATGCGCGTGGCTTCGTTTGAGGTGTCGGGCAAAGATGGCAAAGGGGCTGAAGTGAGCGTGGTGCCGCTGCCCGATCCGGCCGGGACCGACTTGAACAACGTGAACCGCTGGCGCAGCCAGGTGGGCCTGCCGCCCGTGCCTGAGGCGGAACTGGCCGGGCTCGCCCAACCGGTCGAGATTGCCGGCCAGCCAGCGAAGCTCTACGAGCAGGCGGGGACCAGTGCCGGCGCGACGGGGCCAAGCCGCATCCTGGCCGCCATCATCCGCCGAGACGGCGTGGCATGGTTCTTCAAGCTGGCCGGCGACGACGGCCTGGTGGCCGAGCAGAGATCCGCATTCATTGAGTTTCTGAGGTCCGTGAGGTTCCCGGCGGAAGACCCTGCCGGCCAGCCGCAGCCCAGCCCGGTCCGCTAAACGCACATGTGGCCCAGTCAACCTCTCAATCGGCTGGCTGCATTCCTGAGCTCGATGCGGCTGACGGTGGTCTGTTTGGGGCTGGCGCTTGTGGTGGTGTTTTGGGGCACCCTCGCACAGGTGGAGGTGGGGCTCTACCGCGCGCAGAACGAGTTCTTCCGCAGCTTCTTCATCTATTGGGGACCCGGAGGGGCCTCGTGGAGAATTCCCGTGTTCCCGGGCGGCTACCTGGTTGGCGGAGTGCTGCTTCTTAATCTCATCGCCTCGCAAGTCAAACGCTTCGCTTTCACCGCCAACCGGATCGGCCTGTGGATGGTGCATTTCGGGTTGATCCTGCTGCTGCTCGGCCAGCTCATGACCGACCTGCTCTCGCGTGAGAGCACGCTCCACTTGCGCGAAGGGGAGACGAAGAACTACTCCGTCGCCGGCCGTGAAACCGAGCTGGCTGTGGTGGATGTCACGGACGCCGACGCGGACGAAGTGGTTGCCATCCCACAGAAGATTTTGGCGAGCCAGAAGACGATTCAGCCGGGCAGTCTACCGTTCACGGTGTTCGTAAGGCAGTTCTTTGCCAATTCCCTCGTGGAGGAGCGGGCGGCGGATGCGGCGCATCCCCCGGCGGCAACGCAGGGCATTGGTCTGCGGGCGACCGTCAAGTCACTGCCCCAGGTGACCGAGACGGAAAAGCGCAATGTGCCCAGCGCCGTGGTGGAGATCCGAACGCCACAGGGATCGCCAGGCACATGGCTGGCCTCTGAGTTCATTGACCAGCCACAGAACTTCACCGTGAGCAACCGGACCTATCAGCTCGCGCTGCGGCCGCGGCGACATTACAAGCCCTACAGCCTCCAACTGTTGAAGTTCCAGCATGATGTCTATCCGGGCACCGAGATTCCCAGGAACTTCTCCAGCCGGGTGCTGCTCCAGCGCCCGGACACCGGCGAGCAGCGCGAGGTGCTGATCTACATGAACAACCCGCTGCGTTACGCGGGCGAAACGTACTACCAGTCCGGCTTCGACCCTGACAACCGCGGCACAATCCTGCAAGTCGTTCGCAACCCAAGCTGGGTCACGCCCTACCTGGCATGTGTGTTGGTGAGCGCTGGGCTGTTGGTCCAGTTCACGAGCCACCTGCTGCGCTTCGCCTTCAAACGGAGGGTGGCATGAGGCGCTTGCTGAAGATCACCCCGTGGTTTTTCGTTGCCCTGTTCGGTGCGGAGATTGTCGCGGTGATGCTGCCCAGGAAGGACGGGGGATATCATCTCAACGAGTTTGGCCGGCTGCCGGTGCTGCTTGGTGGCCGGGTCCAACCTTTCGATTCCGTAGCGCGCAACTCGCTGCTGCAAATCCGCAGCACTGGCGCCGTGCCGCTCGAGGAAGTGCCGTCGTGGAAGTTCTGGCGTCACGCCCGGAAGCTGAAGCCGACCGAGTGGCTCCTCGAAGTGATGGCCCGGCCCGCGGTCGCCGACACCCGTCCTGTCTTTCTTATTCACCATTCTGAACTGCTCGGGGAACTCAAACTGCAGGACAAAGGGGTGACGAAGTCCGGCCTGCGCTATTACACGTTTGGCGAGCTCCAGCCGCTGGTCGCCGAAATCAACGAGCAAGCCCGCAAGGCCGGCGAGGTCAAGTCGGGAGAGCAGACAGCTTTCCAGAAGCAGGTTCTCAAACTGGCCAACGCGCTCTGGCTTTACCAGCGGCTCAAGGTCACCCTCCAGCCAGAAGGTGTCCGGGACTTTGCACGGCAAGTCGCGGACTTCGAGCGGAACCTCGGCCCGGCCCGGGTCGCGGCGCAGGCCAGCCAGAGCGGCAAGGATTTCGACCGGCAGGCTCTCGATCGGATTGCCGAACCGCTGCAGGCCTTTCAGGTGATGGCCCGGTTGAACCACGTGTTGAGCGTGCCGCCGCTGAACCCGGCCGGGGCCCGCGACAACTGGCAGACCGTGGGCGCCAGCCTGCTGGAGTCCGCCCAGAGCGGCCAGGTGCACCCCGCTGTGACCCGCCTCGCCGCGATGGCCACGGCCTATCACCAGCAGAAACCGGAGGTCTTCAACAGCGCAGCAGCCGATTACCGCCAATGGCTCGCGCCCCATTTTGAGCGCGAGCTTCGCAAAGGCCGGGCGGAGTTTTATTTCAGCAACGTGAAGCCATTTCTGCACGCGATGATCATTTACCTTTGCGCTTTCCTGCTCGCCTGGGGGGCGTTGTTGACCTTCACGCTCGCGCCCAACCTGTCCGAATCACTGCGCCGTTCGGCATTTTGCCTGGTCACGCTGGCCGGGTTGTTGCACACGTTCGGCCTGGTGTTTCGCATGGCCCTGGAAGGCCGCCCGCCAGTGACAAACCTCTACTCCTCTGCGGTCTTCATAGGCTGGGGCGTGATGGTGCTAGGGTTGGTTATGGAGCGGATTCACCGCGTCGGCATCGGCAGCGTGGTCGCCTCCCTGGCTGGCTTCGTGACGCTCACGATCGCCCACAACCTTGCGCTGGGCGGCGACACGATGGAGATGCTGCGGGCGGTGCTCGACACCAACTTTTGGCTGGCGACGCATGTCATCACCATCACCTTGGGCTACTCTGCCGCCTTCGCTGCCGGGTTGCTGGCTATCATCTACATCTTCCTCGGGGTCTTCACCCCCCTCCTCTCTCACCCCACAGGCAGGGCGGCGGGCTCGCCGGGCGCGCCACCTCCGTCCGCAGGCGTGCCCGGTGATGACGCCGCGCCTGCGACGCTGGGCCAGGCGCTTGGCACGATGGTTTACGGCATCATCTGCTTCACTACCCTGTTCAGTTTCGTAGGCACCGTTTTGGGCGGAATCTGGGCCGATCAATCCTGGGGCCGGTTCTGGGGCTGGGACCCGAAGGAAAACGGCGCGCTGCTTATCGTGCTGTGGAATGCGATCATCCTCCACGCCCGCTGGGGCAACCTGCTGCGCGACCGCGGCATCATGAACCTGGCCGTCTTCGGCAACGTGGTAACCAGCTTCTCGTGGTTCGGCGTGAACATGCTGGGCATCGGCCTTCACTCCTACGGGTTCATGGATGCCGCCTTCAAATGGCTGATGCTCTTCCTTGCCAGCCAGGTCCTTGTCATTCTCTTTGGTCTGTTGCCGCTCCGGCTGTGGCGGAGCTACCGGACCGGGAACAGCATCTCTTCCCCCGGCTAACCCGATCCTGCCGCCGCATAGGTCCCAGTCGAGCAGTGCTCCCTGCTCCCCAGGCAGGGACGCCTCGCAACCGCGGGGCAAGCAATCGCTGACGAAGAGAATAAACCTCGCAGACTTCGGGCCCAGGCCAGCGCATCCAGACCATTACCACGCGTACAGGCCCATGACGCACCGGGTTGACTTCGTCCTCTTCGCCACCGCAGGTCAAATGCTGGATGTTTTGGATTGCGGGTTGGGCTGGGAATGAGAGTCTGTGGCGCATGAAGATTTATCCTGAACGGCGGAAGAATGTGGCGCGAGCGGTGTTGCCTGGCTTGGTGTCGGTCCTTTTGCTTGGGGCGAGCGTGCCCGTCGAAGCGGCGTACAAGATCGCCAAAGGGGGTAAGGCGAGTTGCGTCATCGTGCAGCAGCCGGGTGCCACGCTCGCGGAGTCCAACGCCGTCCGTGCGTTGGCGGGGACACTGCAGAAGATCACCGGCGCGAACTTTGAGGTGCAGGCGGCGACGGAGGGTCGCGTGCCGCGGCGGGCCATTATTGTGGGGCCTGGCCCGGCCGCTCGAGCCCTGTTCCCCGAGGTGGCGATGGACAAGCTGGGTGCCGATGAACTGGTGATGAAGGTCAAGGGCGGCCGGTTGCTGCTGGCGGGGGGGCGCCCGCGCGGAACGCTCTACGCGGTGAATCGGTTCCTGCAACAGCAATGCGGCGCGCGCTGGTGGGCGCCATGGGCGACGGCCATTCCTGAGCGCCGGAGCCTGCGGGTGCCGGACCTGGACGTGCGCTGGCAGCCGCCATTTGAGTATCGCGAGCCTTTTTGGTATGCGGGTTTCGAGCCGCAGTGGAAGGTGCGCAACGGCGCGAACGGCGAGCACCACCACATATCGTCGGCACTGGGCGGGTGCATCAAGTACAAGGGATTCTGCCATACGTTCTACCCGCTGGTGCCGCCCGACAAGCATTTCGCCGCGCATCCCGAGTGGTACAGCCTGATCAAAGGCAAGCGCACGCACGAGCACGCGCAACTTTGCCTGTCCAACCCGGAGCTGCGCGACTTTGTCGTCCAGCGGGTGAAGGAGTGGCTGCGCGAAGCGCCGGACGCGCAGATCATTTCGGTGACGCAAAACGATTGCCACGGCGCGTGCGAGTGTACCCAGTGCAAGGCGATTGACGACGCCGAGGGCAGCCCGTCGGGAAGCATGCTGGCCTTCGTCAACTACATCGCGGAGCGGGTTGAACCGGAGTTTCCGCACGTGGCGGTGGACACGTTTGCCTACCAATACACGCGCAAGCCGCCCAAGACGATCCAGCCGCGGCCCAATGTGATCGTGCGGCTGTGCTCGATCGAGTGCAACTTCCGCGAACCGCTGGATCATCCTTCCAACGCGGCGTTTTTGTCGGACCTGCAAGGCTGGTCGAGGAAATGCAAGCGGCTCTACGTGTGGGACTACACCACGGATTTCAGCCATTACGTGCTGCCGCACCCGAACTGGTTCGTGCTGGGGGCCAACGTGCGCCTGTTCCAGGCCTACGGGGTGAAGGGGCTCTTTGAACAGGGCGCCTACCAGGGCTACGGCGGGGAGATGGGCGAACTCCGGTCGTGGGTGCTGGCCCAACTGCTCTGGAACCCGCAGCAAGATGACCGGGCGCTGATCAAAGAGTTCCTGCTGGGCTACTACGGCCAGCGGGCAGGGGAAATCATCGGGCAGTACCTCGAGCTGCTGCACGACGCGTCCCAAGGCTTCAATCTGCGCTGTTATCTGGGCAAAGACCCGCCGCACCTGCGCTTCCAGCCTCTGGCCGCTGCCGAACGGCTCTGGCAGCAGGCCGAAGCCGCTGCCGGTCGCGAGGCTGATCCCGAGAAACTGATTCGCGTGCGCCTGGGGCATCTGCCGGTGCGCTATGCCTGCCTGGAACGATGGAAATTGCTGCGGCGGGAATGCAAGGAACAGAAGGCGGCCTGGCCGTGGCCGGAATCGCGCAAGGCCACCGCGGAAGAGTTCCGCCAGGTGTGCCAGGGTGTCCCGGGCAAGGATTGGACCGTGGTCAAGATTCTCAGTGAAGGGGGCCTGCAGGTCGAGGAGTTCGTGAAGCGGTTTGCCCAGGACGAGCCCGATACCCAGTGATTTTATGATACCACTCCGTATACACCAAACCACTCCGCGCCTGGCCCTCGCCCGGCGTCTTCTGTCTCCCAATCTCTGGCTGATGCTGGCCATCGGCCTTGTGCCGCTCGGCGCCTTGGCGGTCGCGCCGGGCCAGTTGCGATGCGAATACCTGCAGGACCCGTTGGGGATTGACACGGCGCAGCCGCGCCTGAGCTGGGTGCTGGGTGCGGATAAGCCCGCCGCCCGTGACGAGCGCCAAAGCGCCTGGCAGGTGCTCGTCGCCAGCAACCTTCGAGAGTTGAAAGCCAACCACGGTGACTTGTGGGACAGCGGCAAGGTGGCCTCGGACCAATCCATCCACGTTCGCTATGCCGGCAAGGCCCTGAGCTCAGAGCAGCAGTGCTACTGGAAGGTGCGGGTGTGGGACGAGCAAGGGCAGCCGTCGGCCTGGAGCAAGCCCGCGCGCTGGACGATGGGGCTGCTCAAGCCATCGGATTGGCACGCGAAGTGGATCGGGCTGGACGAGCCGGCCGCGAGCCAAGCGCCGGCCAGGGTGCTCGGCGACGCGCAGTGGATTTGGTTCCCCGAAGGCCAGCCGGAGAAGGCGGCTCCCGTCGGCACCCGCTATTTCCGGCGCACGGTCACGATTCCCCCCGGCCGGGTGGTGAAGCGGGCCACCCTGTTCTTTACGGCGGACAATAGCGGCGCGTTCTACATCAATGGCCGCAAGGTTGGGACGGCGAGCGACTTCCACGCCGCCTCGAAGGTCGAAGTGGCCAAGGATTTGCGGCCGGGCGACAACCAGCTCGCGGCCTCGGTGCACAATGACGGTTCAGACCCGAATCCCGCGGGGCTGGTTGCCTTCCTCCGGGTCGAGTTTGCGCAGGGCGACCCCCTCACGGTCGCGACGGATTCAGGCTGGAAGAGCGGGAGCAAAGAGACCGCCGGTTGGATGAACGCGGGTTTTGACGAAGCCGGCTGGGTGACGGCCAAGCAGCTCGGCTCACCGGGCATGGCGCCGTGGGGCGAAGTCAGCGGACCGGAGGACCGCCGCTTGGCGGCGCGGATGCTGCGCCGGGAGTTCGCGGTCGAGAAGAAAGTCCGGCGCGCGACGGCCTACGTTTGCGGGCTGGGCCTGAGCGAGTTTTATCTCAATGGCCGGAAGGTCGGGGACCACGTCCTTTCGCCGGCGCTGACGGACTATACCAAGCGCGCCTGCTACGTGACCTACGACGTGACGCGGCAGCTCCGGAAAGGCGCGAACGCGGCGGGGGTCCTCCTGGGCAATGGCCGGTTCTACGCGCCGCGCTCGAAAGTGCCGACGGGAACGGCAAGCTACGGGTATCCCAAGCTCGTGTTCCAGATGCGCATCGAGTATCAGGATGGCACCTCGGCGGAGTTGGTCAGCGACGAGGCTTGGAGTTTGACCACCGCCGGCCCGATCCAGGCCAACAACGAATATGACGGTGAGGAATACGACGCGACGCGCGAAATGGCCGGCTGGAGCACCGCCGGGTTTGACGCCTCGCTCTGGCAGCCGGCGCAAGCAGTAACCGCCCCGGGCGGCCAGCTTGTGGCGCAGATGATCAACCCGATCCGCGTGGTCAAGACGCTCAAGCCGGTAGCCCTGACGCAACCCAAGCCGGGCGTTTGGGTGTACGACCTGGGCCAGAACATGGTCGGCTGGTGCCGGCTCAAGGTTTCCGGCCCGCGCGGGACGCAGGTCTCCCTGCGTCACGCCGAGACGCTCAAGGACGACGGGGCGCTTTACCTGGACAACATCCGCGGCGCGAAAGTGACCGACACTTACACGCTGAAAGGCAAGGGAACCGAGGTGTATGAACCGCGGTTCACCTATCACGGGTTCCGCTTCGTCGAAGTGACCGGGTATCCCGGGAAACCGTCGTTGTCCGCGCTGGAGGGCAGGGTGGTGAACGACGACTTGGAGACCGCGGGCGAGTTTACGTGCTCCAACCCGCTGCTGAACCGCATCTACCAGAACATCGTCTGGGGGGTGAGCGGCAACTACCGGAGCATCTCGACCGATTGCCCGCAGCGCGACGAGCGGCAGGGCTGGCTGGGCGACCGCTCCGCCGAGTCGAAGGGAGAGACTTACCTGTTCAACACGGCCGCGCTCTATGCCAAATGGCTGCAGGACATGGAAGACGCGCAGAAGGAAAGCGGCAGCGTGCCGGACGTGTGCCCGGCCTACTGGCCGATCTACTCGGACAACGTCACCTGGCCCAGCAGCACGGTGTTGATCCCCGGCGCGCTGCGCGAGCAGTTCGCCGACGAGGGCATCATCGCGCGCCACTACACGAGCGCGAAGCGGTGGATGGACTACATGAGCCGTTTCGTAACCAACGGCATCATCTCGCGGGATACCTATGGCGACTGGTGCGTGCCGCCGGAGGACCCGAAGCTGATCCACTCGAATGATCCCAAGCGCAAGACAGACAAGGCGCTGCTGGCCACGGCCTATTTTTACGAGGATGCACGGCTGATGGCCCGCTACGCGACCCTGCTGGGCAAGGCCGAGGATGCGCGGCAGTTCACGGCCCTGGCGGCAACGCTCAAGGACGCCTTCAACCGGAGATTCTACAACGCCGCCAACGGCCACTATGACAATGGGTCGCAGACTTCGTGCGTGCTGCCGCTGGCGTTCGACCTGGTGCCCGAGGGCGAGCGCGGCCGGGTGTTCAACCACCTGGTGCGGAAGATTACCGACGAGACCCAGAGCCACATCGGCACCGGGCTGATCGGCGCCCAATGGCTCATGCGCGTGCTCACGGGCGGCGGGCGGGCGGACCTGGCCTACACCATCGCCTCGCAGAACACTTACCCGAGCTGGGGCTACATGGTCGAGAAGGGCGCGACCACGATCTGGGAGCTGTGGAACGGCGACACCGCCGACCCGGCGATGAACTCAGGCAACCACGTCATGCTCGTGGGCGACCTGGGCATCTGGCTTTACGAAAACCTCGCGGGCATCAAGTCCGACCCGGAGCAGGCCGGCTTCAAGCACATCATCATGAGGCCCGAGCCGGTGGGCGACTTGCAGTTCGTCAAGGCGTCGCATCGCTCGCCCTACGGGCTGATCGCCAGCGAATGGCAGCGGAAGGATGGCGTCTTCCGTTGGGACATCACCGTGCCGGTCAACACCACCGCGACGGTGTATGTGCCGGCCAACAGCGTGGAGAGCGTCACCGAGAGCGGCAAGCCTGCCCGCAACGCGCGCGGGCTAAGGTTCCTGCGCAGCGATCCGGGCCGTGCCGTTTTCCAGGTGGGCTCGGGTCGCTACAGCTTCCAGAGCCCGGGATAAGGCCGGGGCCAGGTCTCCGTTGGGCTGAAGGTCAACCGGGTAGGGACGCGTGCCACCGCGTCCCGCCTTGTGGCACCGGCATCCTGCCCGTGTCCCTGTCCCGGTGCAAGAATGCGCCGACTGACGTCGGCAACTACGGTTTCGTGGATTCTGGAACGCCCTTCGTCTCGCCAGGCTCGTTACCGGATGCTTGATTCTCGAAGGAGACCTTCCCATTCTCTCCGGATGCTTTACGCTCTAGCACCAATCCGCACTGGTCTTCTGCCTTTCCTTGTCATCCTCTCGATCCTCCTGGGGCCCGCCCGGCCCGTGGCCGGGGCGCAGACGAATGATGTCCTGGGCGACACCCGGGGCGGGCATTGGCTGGCGCAGGCGAAGGGGCTGGGGGTCTGGTGGTGCGAGAGCGGATGGAAGGTGGGGCAGGATCGGGGGATGCCGGACAAGCCACGCGGCAAGGCCGAGCCGGTGAGCGTCTGCGCCGCGCGGGGCGAGTTTGAGCCGGTGCAGGTGGTGCTGCGTCCGGAGAGCGACGGCGAGTTGCTGGCGGCGGAGGCGAGCCCGCTGCGCCAAAGATGGGGCAAGGCGGCGCCGATTGCCGTGCGGATTGACGAGGTGGCTTACGTGGAGGTGAAGCGTCCGACGGACAAGACCTGCCGGCTGGGGTGGTATCCCGACCCGTTGCCGCCGCTGCGCTTCCCGTTGGCGCTGCGAGCGGGCAAGAACCAGCCCTTGTGGGTCACCTTCTATGTGGCGCGCGAGGCCAAGCCCGGTGATTACCGCGGCGAGTTGCAGCTGCGGACTTCCCTGGGCGATGTCCGTGTGCCGCTGCGGGTTCACGTTTATGACTTCACGCTGCCGGAGGAGACGCATCTGAAAAGCGCGCTGGGTCTGGGCACGCACGCCATCAACCGGTATCACGGCTTGAAACAGACGGAGGACAAAGAGGCAGTCTTCGAGAAGTATCTGGCCAACTTCGCCGAGCATCGCATCAGCCCCTATTCATTCTATGATTATGCGCCGATGGATATTCGTTTTGTTGGCGAGGGGACCAACAAGCACGCGCAAGTGGATTTCACGCGGTTCGACAGGGCGGCGGAGCGGTGGCTGGATGGGGCGCACTTCAGCACGTTCCAGCTTCGGTTGCGCGGGATGGGGGGCGGCACGTTCCACAGCCGGCACCTGGGCGAGTTGGAGGGGTTCAAGGAAGGCACGCCGGAGTTCGCGCGGCTGTTCCAGGATTACCTGGGCCAGATCGAGACGCACCTGCGCGAGCGGGGCTGGCTGTCCAAGGCGTTCAC
The DNA here is from genome assembly GCA_035358715.1 of Verrucomicrobiota bacterium. Lineage (GTDB taxonomy): Bacteria > Verrucomicrobiota > Verrucomicrobiia > Limisphaerales > UBA8199 > UBA8199. Next base: position 4,943 of record DAOPPX010000121.1, on the reverse strand, counting down.
CTACTGGTTCGATGAGCCGGAGCCGAAGGATTACGAGTTTGTGGTGGACGGCATGAAGCGAATCCACTCGGCGGCGCCGGGCATCCGGCGCATGTTGACGGAAGAGCCCCACCCGCAGTTGAGCGGGCACGTGGAAATCTGGTGCGGGCTGACGCCGCAATGGAAACCCGAGCTGGTGCGCGAACGGCGGCAGGCGGGCGAGGAGGTGTGGTGGTATATCTGCTGCGGGCCGCACGCGCCCTACATCACGGAGTTCATTGACCACCCCGGTACCGAGCTGCGGCTCTGGCCCTGGCAATCGTGGCAGTACGGCGTGCAGGGCATCCTGATCTGGGCGACGACGTACTGGACCAGCCCGGCGGCGTTTCCGCCGCCGAAGCTGCAGGATCCGTGGGCCGACCCCATGAGCTACAAATCAGGCTATGGCGAGAAGCCGGGCGAGATCGGCTACTGGGGCAATGGCGATGGGCGCTTTCTGTATCCGCCGCGGCGTGATCCGGCAGCGGATCAGCCGGCGTGCCTGGACGGCCCGATCAACTCGCTGCGCTGGGAGAACCTGCGCGACGGGATGGAGGACTACGAGTACCTCTGGCTGTTGCAGCAAGCGGCGCAGCGGGAACTGGCCTGGCGCGGCGAAACCGACTTGTACAAACAGGCGCGCGAGCTGCTGAACGTGCCGGCCGAGGTTTCCCAGGACCTGACGCATTTCGCGACCGATCCGCGCCTGGTGCTGGCGCACCGCGACCGCGTGGCGCGGCTGATCGAGCGGTTGCGAGAGCAGAAGTAGCTTGCGAACCACCGAGGTCAGGAAGAACCGTGCCCGCCCTGGGGCCACAGAAGGTCCGCGATGCCGGATGTAATCGAAACGCCGTCAGACGTGATTCTGACGCCGCACGGACTGCTGCTGGTGGAGAACGCTCCGCCGCCTTCGCCGTGGCCGGAGGTTGAGACCGGGCGGCGGGCAGCGGCGGCGTTCGCCGAATCGCCGGCGCGCGGACTGTTGCACCTGGGCACGCGCGAGCTTAACTCGGCATTGCCCCCGGCGGGCGCGTGGTGGCGGGAGCTGGCCCGGCGCTTTCTTACGCAGCTCTGCCACACGGCGGGCCTGGAACAGGCGCAGGAACTCGCCGCCCTGCCGCCACCGGGCGAGGCGGACCTGGCGGTGCTCGCGGACACCGCGCCGCCGATGCGCGGGGGCGAGTATTTGAGCGCGGAGGTGCTGGCGCAGCTCTGGCGCAGCCTGGACGCCCTGGTCCGCGTCGAAATCGCCCGGCATCCCCGGGGCGCGGGCGCCTGGTTGAAGGAGAGCCATCCCCTGTGGCGGATGGTGGGACGGGTGACTTTTCATCTGGCGGAGAACAAGCGGCATCCAACGCATCCGTTCGCCTTCATGGCGAGCTATGCGTCGCGCATTTCCAGCCAGTCCCGGGTGCAGCATCTGCCGCTGGGCCGGGCTTTGCAGGAGTACGCGGGCGCGGGCAACAAGCCGGCGCTGCTCAAGCTGCTGTCGCCGGTGCAAAAGGCCGCTGAGAAGAGCGGGCTGGTGCGGGAACTGGTGGAGAGCAGCCGCATCTTCAAGCCCCTGCCGTGGACGCCCGCCGAGGCCTACCGGTTTCTCAAAGACGCGCCGGTGTGCGAGGAGGCGGGGGTGATGGTGCGGCTGCCGGATTGGTGGAAGGGGGGGCGTCCGCCGCGTCCCCGCGTCAGCGTGCGCGTGGGCGAAAACCGGAGCGCCGGCCTGGGGGCGGACACGCTGTTGGATTTCTCCGTCGAGCGGACGCTGGACGGGGAGCCGCTGACGGAAGCGGAATGGGAGTCGTTGCTCAATGCCGCCGACGGCCTGGCGCTGGTGCGCGGCAAATGGGTCGAAGTTGATCCGCAGAAGCTACGTGAGGCGCTGGCGCACTGGAAGAAGGTCGAGACACTGGCGCAGCGCGGCGGCGTGACGTTCTTCGAGGGGATGCGGATGATGGCCGGCTTTCAGCCGGGGGCAGCCGGCGACGGGGAAGGCCCGGCGCAAGGGGTGGAACGCGAGTGGTCGGGCATCCAGGCCGGCGAATGGCTGGAGGGGGTGCTGGCGGAGTTGCGCGAGCCGTCGCGCCTGGGCGCCGAGGCGGACATTCCCGGACTAAAGGCGGACCTGCGCCCGTACCAGGCGGTGGGGGTGAACTGGTTGTGGTTCCTGGCGCGGCTGGGCCTGGGGGGCTGCCTGGCGGACGACATGGGGCTGGGCAAGACACTGCAAACGCTCGCCTTGCTGCTAAAGCAGAAGGCGGAGGCGGGTTCGGCCAAGGGCGCGCAGAAGCATCCGCCGGCTGAGGTCGAGGCTCAGGGATTGCCCAATCTGCTGGTGGTGCCCGCGTCGCTGCTGGCGAACTGGCGCGCGGAGATCGAGCGTTTCACCCCGGGGTTGAGTTTCGTGATCGTCCATCCTTCGGAAGGGCAAGAGCCGCAGGCGCTGCTGCAATCGGTGGCGAACCAGCGCGCGGACCTGGTAATCACGACTTACGGCATGCTGACGCGGCTGGAGGGGTTGCGGCAGCGGGAGTGGAACGTGGTGGTGCTGGATGAGGCTCAGGCCATCAAGAATGCGGGCACGCGGCAGGCACGAGCGGTTAAGGAATTGAAAGCCAAGGCGCGATTCGCGCTCACCGGCACACCGGTCGAGAACCGGGCGGGCGACTTGTGGTCCATCTTCGACTTCCTCAACCCGGGTTTGCTCGGGTCGGCGAGCGCATTCTCCCGGTTTATTCGCGGGCGCGAGGGTTCGGGCCAGCCGGATTATGGTCCGCTGCGCGCCCTCACCCGGCCCTACATCCTGCGCCGGCTAAAGACCGACAAGCGCGTCATTGCCGACCTGCCCGATAAGACCGAAGTGCGGGCGTGGTGCGCGCTTACCAAGAACCAAGCGGCGCTCTATCAGAAGGCGGTCTCCGAGTTGGCCGACGCGCTGGAAAACGCGGACGGCATCCAGCGGAAGGGCCTGGTCCTGGCGTTCATCATGCGGTTCAAGCAGATATGCAACCATCCTTCGCAGTGGCTCGGGGACGGCGGCTACGCGCCGGAGGGCAGCGGCAAGTTCGCCCGCTTGCGCGAGCTGGCCGAGGAGATTGCCGAGCGGCAGGAAAAGGCGCTGGTGTTTACGCAGTTCCGGGAGATCACCGATCCGCTGCTGGCGTTTCTGGGAGACGTCTTCCGCCGGCCGGGGCTGGTGCTGCACGGGGGCACGGCCGTGGCCCAGCGGCGCAAGCTGGTCGAGGCCTTCCAGCGCGATGACGGGCCCCCCTTCTTCCTGTTGACCGTGAAGGCGGGCGGCTCGGGATTGAACCTGACACAAGCCGCGCATGTGATTCACTTCGACCGCTGGTGGAATCCGGCAGTGGAAAACCAGGCCACGGACCGGGCCTTTCGCATCGGCCAGAAACAAAACGTGCTCGTCCACAAATTCGTCTGCCGGGGCACGATCGAGGAGCGCATTGACGCGGTCATCGAGGACAAGAAGTCGCTGTCGGCCGAATTGCTGGAAGGCGGGGGCGAGAAGTTGCTCACCGACATGAGCAACAGCGAGCTGCTGCGTTTCGTGGCGCTTGATTTGAACCGGGCAACTGAGGCATAAGAAGGGAACGCACTATGAGATGGAGCTATTACGGATTTCGGCCCTACGTGTCGGTGGCCGAGCGCCGCCGCAAAGCGGAGCGGCAAATGGCCAAGCTGGCCAAGACGGGGAAAGTCATTCGCCCCGTCCAGCTCGAGGGCCGCACGATCGCCCGCACGTTTTGGGGCAAGGCCTGGTGCGACAACCTCGAATCCTACATGGACTACGAGAACCGCCTGCCGCGGGGCCGGACCTATGTGCGCAATGGATCAGTGGTGCACCTGGACATTCGGCCCGGTGAGATCGAGGCGCAGGTCAGCGGATCGGAGCTGTACCGGGTCAACATCCGCATCGCCCCAGCCGCCGAGGCAAAGTGGCAGAAGCTTTGCCAGGCGTGCTCGGGCGCGATCGGCTCCCTGGTCGAGCTGCTGCAAGGACGCTTTTCTGACCATGTAATGGGAACCATCACGCGCAAGGAAACCGGGCTTTTTCCAGCCCCGGCGGAGATCAAGCTGAAGTGCTCCTGCCCGGATTGGGCAACGATGTGCAAACACGTGGCGGCGGTGCTCTACGGCGTCGGCGCGCGCCTGGACCAAAATCCGGAACTGCTCTTCACGCTGCGGTCGGTCAAGCACGAGGAGCTGATTACACAGGCGGCCACCGGCGCGGACCTCGCAGGCAAGACCGCGCCCGCCGGTCCCGAACTGGCCGAGAGTGAGATCAGCGAGGTGTTTGGCATCGAGCTGGATACCCAGACCGCCGCCGCCCCGCCCGCACCAACCGCTCCAGCACCTCCCGCCAAGGCGCGGCGCAAGGCCAGAACGCCCCCTTCGCCCAAACGCCGCGCCAAGACCAAGCGCCCCGTGCGGCGCTAAAATCGCCGCCGAAGCCAATCGCTCACATATCCAGCCTCCAGAGGAACGGCGGAAGTGGGCGCTGGCGGAATGCGTCAGTTTCGGCTTCGCCAACGGCTGAGGGCATCTCTGTCTCTCGCAGCATCGCTAAACGAGCAACCTCCTCCCTGCCGACAACCGCACACCCCAGACAGTCGGTAAAGTGTCCATTTATAGGACATTCACCCAGAAGCTCGTTTAGATGACTATGATCCATCCAGCTTGGTCGTTTCGTTGCACAACTAGCCCGGCAATCCGCACGTTTCCGAGCCTGCCCATAGCCATTCATTATCCGTGTACAAGGGGTGTACACCGGGTGCTCACCGGCTGAACGAGGGAAAACCGCTTGTGCACCCGGTGAGCACCCGGTGTACACCCCTTGTACACGAGCTGGGAATAGCGGGCACGGCTGATTCAAGAAAAGCAGTAAGCCTTAATGCGGGTTGGAAGGAGCG
>DAOPPX010000120.1:0-16073 GCA_035358715.1 Verrucomicrobiota bacterium | reverse complement strand
AAAACCCAAACCCTTTCGCCCAAGTCGCGCCTTCCAGAATGTCCAAACTCCAGACACCCCGCTGAAGCGGGGTGTTAATGAGAGGCAGGTCGCCAATCCCGAAGAAACCTGTCGTGCGCCTGCAGTCGGCGGCGGGCCCTTTTTGGCTCGCGCTCGACACCCTGCCCGCCTATACTACGGCCTGAGCCCATGACCGTAAAAACACCATTTCGCCTCACGGAATTTCTGATCGCTGCCGCCCTGGTCGTGGCGGCCCTAATCTGGGCGGAACGAACCGCCTGGCGGCAAATCAGCACCCTCCGCGCCGAGATGAACGTCGCGCAAATCGAAAAGCTGGCAGCCGCCGACCGCGCGGAAGCCGAACGCTTCGTCACCGAGGCCAACACCGCCTTGACCCGCGTGCAGCGCTTCCTCTTCCTGTCGCTGCTGGGATTGCTGGCCAGCGGCGGGGTCGTGGTCCTCCTGATCTATCGCCGCATGGTTGCGCCGCTGCGCTCCACCCTCAACGAAAGCCGGGCCACCATCGAACGCCAGGAAAAGCTCGCCTCGCTCGGCGTCTTCGCCGCCGGCATCGCCCACGAAATCCGCAACCCCCTGACCGCCATCAAGGTCCGGCTCTTCACCCTCAGAAACAGCCACTCCCCCGGTACCTCCGAACACGAGGACCTGGAGGTGATCCACAACGAGATTAACCGCCTTGAGACCATCGTGCGTGACTTCCTCCAGTTCGCCCGCCCCGCTGAACCCGACCCGCAAACCCTGCCCGTCGGCCGGCTCCTCCGCGACACTTGCGCCCTCCTCGAATCCGACTTGGCCGCGCGGTCCATTCAGCTTAAACTGGAACTCCGCACGGATGAGCGGGTCTGTGTGGACCCGGACAAAATGAAACAGGTGTTGATCAACTTCATTCAGAACGGCGCCGACAGCATGCCGCCCGGCGGCACCGTCATTGTGCGCTCCCGGCTGCGCCGGGAGGCGCTCAACGAACGGCCCGTTGACGCCGTGGTCATAGACATCGCCGACAGCGGCAAAGGAATGCCTCCCGAGGTCCAGAAACGGCTCTTCGATCCCTTTTTCACCACCAAAGAGGGCGGCACTGGGCTTGGCCTGCCCATCGCGGCCCGCATCGTCGAAAAGCACGGCGGCGTCATCCAATACGAAACCCAGCCGGACCACGGCACCACCTTCCGCATCGTTCTGCCGCCCGCTCCCAAAGATGAAACCGAACCCTAAAGTCCTCCTGATCGAAGACGACCGCAACATCGCCACCGGCCTCCAGAAGGCGATGCGCGCCAGCGGCTACGACGTCGCGGTGCAGACCCGCGGTGACACCGGGCTCCGGCACGCCCTCGCCGAACCGTACGAGGTGGTCATCACCGACCTGAAGCTCCCCGGCACCGATGGCCTTGAGCTGGTCCGCCAGCTCCACCAGGCCAAGCCTAAACTCCCGATCATTCTCATTACCGCCCACGGCACGACCGAAACTGCCATCGAAGCCACCCGCTGGGGCGCCTTCGATTACCTCCCCAAGCCCTTTGAAGTGGAAGAACTGCTCGACCTTGCCGCCAAGGCCCTGGACAGCAGCCGCCTGATGTCCGAACCGGTCGAGATCGGCGAGACCGCCTCCTCCCGCACCGCCATCGTCGGCAACAGCCGCGCCATGCAGTCCATCTACAAGGAAATTGGCCGCGTCGCCGCCACCCCCGTCACCGTCCTCATCCGCGGCGACACCGGCACCGGCAAGGAACTCATCGCCCGCGCCATCTATCAGCACAGCGACCGCGCTGCCGCGCCCTTTATCGCCATCAACTGCGCCGCCATCCCTGAAACCCTCCTCGAAAGCGAGCTCTTCGGCCACGAACGCGGCTCCTTCACCGGCGCCGACGCCCGCCGCATCGGCCGCTTCGAGCAGGCCCACGGCGGCACGATTCTCCTGGACGAAATCGGCGACATGAACGCCAACCTCCAGGCTAAGCTCTTGCGCGTCCTCCAGGAAAAAACCATCCAGCGGATCGGCGGCAAGGAGCCCGTGCCCGTGGACGTTCGCATCATCGCCGCCACCCACCGCGATTTGGAGGCGGCCATCCGCGAACGCCTCTTCCGCGAAGACCTCTTCTACCGCCTCAGCGTCGTCACCATTATCCTCCCTCCCCTGGCCGAGCGCACTGAGGACATCCCCGACATGGTCCGCTACTTCCTCCGCCGCTACGCGCCGGAAGCGGGCGTCGCTTCGCCCTCCATCACCCCGGAGGCAATTGCCTACCTCCAAAGCCAGCCCTGGCCCGGCAATGTGCGCGAGTTGCAGAACGCCACCCGCAAGGCCCTGCTCCTCGCGCGCGACTACACCATCGGCGTGGACCACGTCCGCGAAGTCGTCACCAAGGCCCGGCAGCCCGTCGCCGCCTCCCAGCAAACCCATGCCGCCTACGTCACCGAGCTGATGGACGCCGTGGAGCGCGGCGAAACGCAGAATGCCTTTGCCAGGATGCTGGCCGACCTCGAACCCGAGCTCTACGCCCAGGCCATTCACCGCGCCCGGGGCAATCTCACCAAGGCCGCCCAGTGGCTCGGCGTCACCCGCCTCAAAATGCGCGAGAAGCTCAAAGAATTCGGCCTCCACCCCAAACAGGAGGTCGGGGGCGAATAGGGGTTCGCCCCCGCGGAGGCGCGGTTTTCCTGAAAGACGCCTCAGTCGGCGAGCGGCGATGCGAGTTCCGGAATGCCCCGGGCCAGCCAACCGCTCCAGGCGGCAAAGGGAAGGTCCGGGATCGGCGAAACCGCTTCCCGGCGCGGCTCGGTCCCAGACCTGCCATCCCCGCTTCCAGTCCAGGTTTGCCTCATGAAACCCTCGCCCCGCTCGGCTTCGCCGACTGAGGCATGCGAGAAGTCCAATACATTCTCTTTCAGCGTTGTCGTCATAGCGTTCCAAGTATTTGGTTATTGTTGGATGCCGCCCGGCGGGAGGACTCTTGAGCACTCCGCGCGGGTCGCATCAATGTTCAAAAGCAATGGTCCGGCCCTAAGGCTGGACCCTCTTTGCTAATGACAATTCAGCCCGAAGAATGTTCAATCCGCTCAGCCGTCGAGCGTGTTGGCCCGCTCGCCGAGCTTGTCGGCGAGGGCCCGGACCTTGGCCTGCGCAGGCGGGTTGGAGACGGCCAGGCCCAGCGGCGTCAGCGAGAGGAAGCGCCCTCGGATGTCGTCGAACATATTCGCGATGGCCTGGAACTGGCCGCGCAATTCGCCGGAGCTGATCAGCGCGTTGTCCGCGGGCAAACTGGGATCGAGGACTGGTGTGGACATAAGTGGGTCTTGGTTTGTCCCCCATCTTCTACGCCCGCGCGCCGGCCATAAGGCGGTCGAGGTCGTGGCGCGGTGACTGGAGGGTGGTTTCGGTTTTCTGCAACGTGGCGTGTCTTCAATTCGCCAGCCAGATCAGGCGATAGAACCTGGCCGGCTCACTGCAGTCTGCCGGTACAGAGTTGGTCGTGCCGTTTCCTGCGATTGGCCCGCCGAGGTCCGTCCACCCTCCGGAGGTGACGTCGGGGCAGTACTGCAACTGGTACTGCTCGTTGGTTTGCGAATTCCAGTACAGCTCAACCTGCAGGCCATTCTTCCGGGCGGCCAAGATCGGGCACGGCGTGAGCAAAAAAGCGCGACCTACTCCATTGTGCAGACCGTCCCCGACGATCTTGCCTGAGCCGTTGGCTCCCCGTGCGCGATACAGGACCCAGCCGGAGTTAGTCGCGATGCAGGTGTTCAGGTCAATCGGGGAGGCGCCGCGGGGGAACAGGGCCGCACGCGGGTTGCTGCCCTTCCAGCCCATCTCCAGATGATCATCGGTGGGAGAGTTCGTATCCGCGACGTAGCCTACTATGAGGCTATTGTCTGTTATCGCCAGTGCTGCGCTGTACGGCTTGCCCGGCAAGGCGCCCAAGTCCTCCGGCGCCATGGAGGTCCACAATGTCGCGTGCGGGTTGTCGTTCCCGGCTGTCAGGGAGCAGCCCACGATGTGGCCAGAGTTGTTGATCGCCCAAGCCTCACTGTTGGTGCCGCCGAGTGTGCCTAAATCAAGCGTGCCCCCACCCGGGGGAATTCGGAACGCATGGGTAGCGCCATTGAGAATCGCTCCAAAGCCACAAATCTCCCCGGCATCGTTGATGGCGTTGGCCACGCTGTAGTAGCCACCTAGACCAGCGAGTTCCTCAACTACGGAACCGCTCGGCCACCGCGCTGCGTAGCCAGGACGCGAAGTGCTCCACGGCTGTCCACAGTAGGAGCCCGCGCAACCGCTTCCTCCAACTACGCTGTACCCAACCACGTGGCCAGAGCCGTTGACACTCATCCCCCAGGCATCAGGTCCGCTCCCAAGGTAGGGGAGGTTCGCCAGTGCGCCGCCATCCGAACAGCGAAAGGCTTGCGCGCCAGAAGTGGAAAGCCTCGCGCTGCCTCCTGCGATTGTGCCATCACGACTGATGGCAAACGCGATCCCAAACCACGGATTGGCGCCAAAGAGTTGGAGGTTCTCCATCGTCCCGCCCGGCTTCAAACGGAAGGCACGGTTGTTCCGCCAGGCGGGCGTCTGGTTGCTGTTGCACATGGCGCTGCCGACGACGGTGCCGGAATCGTTGATGGCATAGGCCGAGCTCGTTCCCTGGCCATCAATGGTGCGAAGCGTGCCGAGGTCGGTCACGGTGTAGTAGATTGACTGCCCGTAGGCTGGGGCCATTGCGGCCCACAGGGTGAGGGCTGCGAACGTGAGTAGTCTGCTTGTGCGCATAGGTTCTGTTCCTTTCTTTGGAGAGTCATGTTAATCATGTCCATTGCACGGGGAAGTTCTCGCAGAAGCCGGGGCGCCCGGATGGCGAACGCCTCCGGACTCCACACGACGACCCACTCGGCGGCTCACATTTTGAGCACAAAGCCCGTTTCCTTGCAAGCACGAAGTCGCACTAAGTTGCTGAATTTCAGGGGCTCTTTCATCTGAGCTGTCTGCAGCCCTGCTGAAGCGCTTGGGCGCTTTGAGCAGAGCCTTTGGACAGAGTCGGCGCGCCGGAAGGGTTGATTTCTCGGCGCTGGATGCTCTGTCGGCGGGCCGCCCGGCTGGCCGGCATGGTTGCATGCGGTCGGCCAGGCTGCGGCAGAGCAGGGGTTGCTCGGTTAGGCGATCTTCATAGGGTTTGAATAATGAGTTGGATCTTTTGGGTCTGGGTCAGTTTGCGACGCCATCCTGGAAAGGTGCGCGCTTGGGGTTGGCCACGGTCCTTTTGCAACTCCATCAGCCCCAAGAGCAGATTGCGCAGGGTGGCCATGACGTAAGCGCCGCGGCTGGGCAGGGCGTCAGCGGTTCCGGGCTTGCTGCCCGGGCGGGCGCTTAGCCGACGGGGCACCCATAAAGCGGTCAGCCCATCAGGGAAACCACCAGCCGTAGCGCTCTTGTCGCCGTTCTTGGCGCTCCAAGCCTCAGTTCGCAACGGCTGTGCTCGCCGATGGGGTTTCCCTCCAGGGATGCGAATGGCACCGAGGAAGACCATTCAGGGCCTCGTTCAACCACATCCGCCCCTGCCTGGGCCGCTACACCATTCAAAGGTTCCGGTGGCCGGCACCCGTCCTCGCGGTTAGGGGCGCAGTCAACATCAACTCATGCCAGCCGCCCTCAAACGACAATTAGAATTCCGACCGTAAGCGGTTAAGGTGAGACCCTCTGTTCCGGCGTGCGAAAGCTGATAGGATGGCCGGTTGGCTGAGCGCCGAAGCAGTTTCAGGCAGCCTGGTTGAGGGCGGACTGACGGGCCTGCTGCCACTTGAGCGGCGTCAATTGTTCGACTTCCCAGTTGGTGGTGTGCGGTAGCCGTTGCAACACGTCTTTGAGATAAGTGTAGGGCTCGACGCCGTGCAGCCGGCAGTTCTCGATTAGCGTGTAGATCACGACGCTGCGCTGGCCGGCTTCTTCCGAACCGAAGAACAGCCAGTTCTTCTTGCCCGGGGCGGTGGGCCGAATGGCGTTCTTTATGCCGAGCTGCCGATAATGCCGAGAAGTCGCGAAACGACCGCATTGGTGCGCACGCCCAGCGATTGTTCCTCGGCATAATCAAATGGATTCGAGAAAGGCCAACAGCCGAGAAGACTCTTGAGTGGACCGACGCCGGGGCGACATGGGTTCGGTTAAGCGCTTGAGGCAATCTGCCTTCATTTTCAGATCGGCTTCAATATAGCCGTGGGTCGTGAGTGGTTTTGCATGGCCCAGCCAAAGGGCAATTACCTCCAGGGCGACCCCGGATTGAAGCAAGCTCATGGCGCAGGAATGGCGAAAGGTGTGGCACGTGATTCGGCGCTTGTTGAGCGAGGGACAATGCGCGGCGGCCTTTCGGACCGACAAGGCGAGCCGGAAGGCGACGCCATCTCGGCTCAACGGTTCGCCGTTTCGATTAGTGAAGACCAACTGTTCCGGCGCGAGACGATTGGTTTTGCACCATTGCCGCAGTAGGCGTTCGGTACTGGGCCAAATCGGCACCGTCCGGTCTTTGCGGCCTTTACCGTGAAGATGAACGGCACGGTCGAGCAAATCTTGGGCTCTAAGCTGCAGGGCTTCCGAGATGCGTGCGCCGGTGTTGTAAAGAACGGTGAACAGCAGTCGATCGCGCTGGCCAGAACGTGTCGCGGAGTCGGTGGCACCGAGCACCGCATCTATCTCCTCCCGGGCCATGAACCCGAGCACCGGTTTGGGAGATTTCTTTTGCGGTATGGCCAGGATCCGGTGGCCGATTCCAATGAAATTAACGCCGGGTTCCTCCCCAAGCACGAACCGCACAAAGGTTCGAATGGCCGCAAGCCGCAGATTACGCGTGCGGGCAGTGTTGCCGCGAGTGGTCTCCAGGTAATCGAGGAAGGCCAGAACGGCCTCGGGGTTTACCCTCTCCAGGGCCAGTTGGTCGATCGGTTGGTGCTGTCGCTGCGAGAGAAAGGAGAGGAACAATCGAAACGTGTCACGGTAGCCGTTTCGGGTGTGCGGGCTGAGGTTTCGTTGGCGGACTAGGTAATGGACAAAGAAGCGCTGCACCAACTCAGGAAGCTCGTCATGATGCATGGTGGTCCTTGTGGAAATGGCGGGAACGCTCGCTCGCGGCCCGCAGTGCGAGTGGGTCGCTGGAGACATACCACCAAGTCGAGTTGAATGTGCGGTGGCCGAGGTAACGGGCAAGTAGCAAAAGATGATGGGCAATGGGCTGTGATTGGCGGCTCCATTGCGCGATCCGCTCCGAGGCGAACGTATGCCGGAAGTCCATAAGTCGCACCGGTCGCTTTTCGCTGCGGGCGACCAAACCACGGGTGAGGCGGCGAAAAACCTTCTCCGCTCGACGTGCACTGAGCGGTTGCCCCGTCGCGCCCACAAACAAGGTCTCCCCCCAAGGAAACAGGGCCTGACGCTTCTGGCGGTAAGATTGAAGTGCGCGGACTGTGGTGGGATGGAGGGCAAGCACGCGTTCAGGGCTGAACTTGCATTGCCGAATGCGCAGCGTGGCTTCATCCACGTCCAAGTCGCAGCAGTGCAGACGCAACGCTTCGCCGGGTCGCATCCCGGTGGATGCCAGCAGTCCAATCAACGTTTGGTAAGTCAACGGATGCAGAGGCGAGTGGCCAGTTTCAAGGTGTTCTGTGCATTTGAGGATGAGGCTGACTTCGGCCGAGGTGAATAGGTGCGGTGCAACACGCTGGAAGCCTGGCCCAAGCAGATTGGGATCTGGAACTTGGTTTCGCGAATCGAGTGACGCGCAATACCGGGCAAATCCACGGACCACACTGAGTCTTCCCACCCGGGTTTTGGGACGAGCCGAGGGCACAGCCATGGCCCACCGGATTGCCAGTGCAGTGGTTAGCGGGCTTCCCGGAGCCTCTCGATCTGCGAAGCATGCAAAATCCACCAACACCTCGGCACTTCGCATGCGGTAGCCGAGTTTGCGCCGAAACGCCAGATACTGGCGCGCAAGGATCAGCTTGGACGGTGCATTGGGAGTGGCCATGGCTGCGCAAGAACCCGAAGGTCTTTGGTTTGGGTGTAGTGATCAGTGGTGGCAACGAGCCGATGCCCCAGCAAATCGGCGATCTCCTTGGTCGTGGCACCGCGGGCGTAGAGTCTTGTGGCAAAGGAATGGCGCAATCGATGCGTGCCATACCAGCCAACAAAGCCGCAGCGGCGATAAGCTCGATCCATCGCCGCGGCGATTGCCCAGGTGGACAATGGCCGGCCCCGCAACAGGGTCTGTCCAACGAATAACTGCTCGGCATCTGTGGACGGTCGATGCCGAAGATAGCTGCGTAAGGCGCTCGCAACGTGTGCAGGTAAGGGCAACTGCCGCCCCGAACTCACCTTCGCGGCTGGGACCGCGAGCGTTTGTTGTCCCGAGTTGATGTCAGCGACGCGGAGTCTGGACACCTCAACCGCACGCAAACCCAAGTCGATCAGACAGAGCGCCATGGTGTAGTCGCGCCGACCTTGGCGTGACCTGCGGTCAAAGGCCGCCAGGAACTTACGCCTCTGGGCTTCATTAAGAACCTCGGGAAACCTCTGGTGACCGAAATCCGCGACCGTCGGCACCGCCAGTGCCAGCGCCGGCGAGCACTCGCCTCGCAGATGCATGAAGCGTAGAAACTGTCGCAGAATCGAGAGCGTGTCATTGACGCTTTTGGGAGCGAGGGTGCGGCATCGTGATGCGGCATAACGACGCAAGTCATCTGCCCGGACAGCATTCCAGCGCAGCGGCCGACTACGGAACTGCCTTGCCAAATAGTGGTTGAGAACACGGAGCGCGGCCGCTCTGGTGCAGTCCGCGAGCGCCCGATCCACCCGTAGAAAACGCTCATAGGCATCAAGCCATCCCTGCCAGCGAGGGCGGGGTGCCGGTTCGCGAAAGTGGCCGGTGAATCGTAGCCACTGAAGCAGTCCCGACTGTCGGGTCCGGCGGGATGTGGCTTTGCAGCCCGGCAGGCAGCCACGCATGGTCTGGGGCACATCGCGCCGCCGCAGCGTTGCCGCGCAGCGCCCCCGCTGGGCGAGATACCGAGCAACCCTTCGGAGAAAGCGGCAGTATAGAGCGACCGTGAAATCCGCCGTGTGGCGTTGGCGGAGATAGTCTGCGAACCCTCCGTCGATGAGAACGAGATCGGCATTCAGTCGTCTCCCAGGACTCTTGGCCTGACGCTGGCACATAAGTCAGAAACCGGATTACTCCGGTGCGCAACAACGCACACTTCAAGAACACCGTGGCGCAGGAAAGGTCGCGCGCAGTTAGTTCAGCCAGTCTGCGATAATGCCGAGGGGCAAAACCTTGCCCTGCAGGTTGAGCTTGGGCGTATGCGCCTTTAGCAACAGCTTCTCGGCATTATCGGCAGCTCGGCATAAAGAACGTAACCCAAAGCTTTGGGTTACGTTCTCGACCAGGTTGTTGTCGATCTCCACTTCGCCGTGTTCCAGGAAGCCTTCCAGCATCGGCCATTGGTTCAGGGCATAACCGATGGCCTGGCCCATCAGGCTTTGGGGCAGGTAGCGAGGTTGGAGCTTCTTGAGGGCACGGCCGAGCCGCTCGAGCACCATCCGATGGTGCGAGCTGCGTTGGACCTGTCGCAGCACCGGCCCCGCCCGGTTGCGGCGCAGTTGCTCTTCCCACCGATACAGCAGCCCGATCTGGTTCAAGAACCAACCCGCCACCCGGGGCGCTTGCTCCTGGGCCTCAAAGAAGTTGCGTCGCGCATGCGCCCAGCAGCCCAGCAGGTTCACGGCGCTCTTGCCCCGGGCAAAGGCCGGATAGGCACTGTAACCGTCACACTGCAGCTTGCCGGCAAAGCCTGGTCCCAATAACGAGTCCAAGCACCGCGCCGCGCGGCTGGTGTGCCATTCGTAGACCACACACTGGCCGGGCACCAACGCCGTCCATAGATAACCTTGGCCGCACCGGCCTCGCAGGTTCGGGTCCTGATAGCGCACCGGCGTCTCGTCCACCTGCACGTAAGGACTACGGCGCATTTCCCGCTTCAGACAGTCGCTAATCCCGGACAGCAACCGCACGCTCTGGGCGGTCCATTGCACCATCTGCTGCCGCGCCAGGAACACCCCGTGCCGTTGCCAGAAGATTTGTTCCTGCCGGTAGAAGGGCAGATGGTCGCAGTACTTGCTGACCAGCAGTTGCGCCAGCAGGCCCGGAGCGGCCAGGCTGTGCTCGGCCACCCGCTCGGGCGCCGCGGCGGTCACCGGCGGCAGCGCCCGCTGATGGCGCCGCACATACTTGGGCCGGACCGTCTCCTGCCAAAAAAACTTGCCCGGCTGGTAGTCCAACTGCCGGCTGACTTCCTGGCCGATGCGCTTCCAGTGTTCTGGCTCGGCCTTGACCAAGTCCGGCTCGATCACCTCGCGAACCACCTCCAGGTTGTCCGGAGTGCGAATACGGCGGGTATGGGTTCGCGCCGGGCGCGGTGCCGGCCGCGCCGGAGGCTCTTTTTCCTCGGACAGTTCCACGCTGCCCTCTGCCAAGCCGCTCAGGAGCAGTTCCAGTTGGGCGGCGTTGAGTTGTTCGCTCTTCTTGCCGAAGAACCGCCGAGCCAAGGCATCGAGCTTCTGACGCAACAGGGCGTTCTCGCGGCGGGACTGCTCCAGCGCCTCCTGTAACCCGGCGACCTGCTCGCGCAACTCGCGCAGTCGGCTCTGGAGTGATGCCGGATTCATTCGGTTGCATACTCAGACGCTGCTGCGCGTCAAGCGTTCAATCTCCCTTAAACTTTTTTCGCAGGCGATACTCTCCTACTTTGCCGCCTCGTACCACGCCCGGCGCGCCCCGTCTTTCAAGTCCACTCCGTCGAGCAACAATTGCAGAGCCTGCGGGGCCAGGCGCAGCTTGGCGTTGGGCTCACCGGCGCTTTGCGGCCAGTGAAAGGTCCCCTTCTCCAGGCGCTTGGCCAGCACACACACGCCCGTGCCATCGAAGTAAAGCAGTTTGATCCGGTTGTGCCGCCGGTTGCCGAAAACAAAGAGCGCGCCGCTTTTGGGATCCTCCCCCAGGCGTTCTTGGGCGGCGGTCCACAGGCCGTTGAAGTTGGCGCGCAAGTCGCAGGGCGCGGTGGCGACAAAGACCTTAAGATGCGCGTGGAAACTTAGCATGAGGCCAGGGCGTTGAAGCAGTGAAGAAGACGGGCCGCCAATTCGACCTGCCGGGCGGAACTGACCCGCAGGCGGGTATGCGCCCCCACCTCAATCAACACTTCGACCGCGGCCACCGGTTCTGGCAGTTCGACCTCGACGAAGGTGGGTGAAGCCTTGGCCTTGGCCCGGCGGTGACGCCACCCGCAAAAGGTGTTGTAGCCGATGCCATGCTGACGAGCAAAGGCGGCCGCCGACAACCTGCTACAATCAAACGCGGCCAGAAGTTGAGTGCGCCGGCTGGGCGGGGTGCGGCGCCGACGAGCACGCAGAGAACCATTCGCAGCTTTCATGGCCCGACGTTTACCACACCGGACCGCCGCGTAACAGACGGTCTCAACTTAACCGCTTACTTCCGACCGGCGGTCGGAGGTGGAACGGAGGTGGAACGGAGGAGGGACGGAGGAGGGACGGGGGGGGGTCGTTTCCAACGGGTCAGGATGCCTTAGGCCCCGGTCTCACCCGGGACTGCAGGGTTCGTTCCGGGGTGTGGGTTCGCTCAGGGAGTGCGTACCCGGTAAAACGTCGGATTGTTCGGAGGCGTTTCCGTAAACTGATACAAACCGGTGGCGGGGCAGACCTGCGTGGCTATGTCAGTCCAGGAAGTCAAGTTTAGCGACCGCTGGATGACATACTTGTAGTCGGGAATGCCATAAAAACTCACCGTCTGGGGGCCGCTGACACTTTCCACAATCGTCAGGTTACCCACCCAGTTGGTCACGTAGATCGCAATCTCTTTCGTCCGTTCGCCCCCGCGGCCGTCCGACACCGTGTAGTTGAGCGAATCGTGGTTGTGATTGGTCGGGTAGTAGAAAAGGTAGCTCGTGTTGTTACTGATGCCCGCCCCTTGCGCCCCAGGCGTATGACTCGCCAGCGCTACTGATTCATGGTCCAACGGATCGGTGGCCGGGAACAGCGTGTTGAGCCGGATCTTGAGCGACACGCCCTGGGCGCGGTAGAGAACCTTGTTGGTAGCGAAGGGGACATGGTGCACCCGCAGCACGCCGGCTGTCTTGAGCAGGAGCCTGTCCCACGCTAAATCCTCGTCACCGTTTGGATTGGCCGGGCTGATGGCGGCGAACTCGCCGCTGTAAATCGTAGCCGACAACAGCGGGAAGCTGTCGCCGATCTCGAGCGGGTCGCCGGTGTTGGCCACCTGCAGGATGCCGCCTTGAGTGAGCGTGCCGATCCCGGTAACCCGGTCACTGACAGGGCCGGAGCGGTTCACCTCTACCGCCGTGATGCTGCCGTCCTTGAGTGTCACATTCTTGCCGCCGACCGTCAGCGTGCCGACAGTTCCGAGCGAGGCGCCCGGGGCGAGCAAGCCGCCGCTCTTCACCGTGATGTTGCCGCCGATGGCGCCGTTGCCGCCCAACGTGCCGGTGCCCTCCACTGTCACCGCCCCGCTGCCAATGGCCCCGTTCACCAACAAAGCGCCCTCACTAACCGTCGTGGGGCCGGTGTAATCGTTAATGGTGCTCAGGGTCAAGGTGCTGCTACCCAGCTTGGTGAGCCAGGCCGCGCCGGAGATCTTGCCAGTGCCGGAGATCGTGTAGTCCAGGACGGAGTTGTTGGTGACGCTGTTGGGCAAGACAAGTGTGTCGAGTGCAACAGCGATTGAGTTTCCCAGGCAGCTTACCGTCAGCAGCGCGTCAACGCTCACGACCGAGCGGTTGGGGTTGCTGACGCGCACACTGTAAGTGCCCGAGTCCGTTCGTTGGACCCCGGTCAGGGTCAGAGTGGTCGTGGTGACCCCGGAGAAGATTCCACCATCGCTCAGGTCCACGCCATTCCTGCGCCACTGGTAGGTCAGCGGCCCGGTGCCTGTGGCCGCGACGGTGAAGTGGACTACGGCGCCAGGAGCCGCCAGTTGGGTCAGGGGCTGGGTGGTGATAGTGGGCGACGGGATCACGGTCAGGAGCGCATTGGCGCTGGTTGTGTTGCCGTAGGCGTTGGCGACCACCACCGAGTAGCTTCCGGCGTCCGCCGGCTGCACGTTGCTCTTCGTATAACTGCTGAGCGTCGCGCCCGAGATGTTCGCGCCGTTGAACCGCCACTGGTAGGTCAGGGGCGCGGTGCCGGTCGCCGCCACGTTGAACGAGACGACGCCGTCCTGATATGCGGCCTGGCTGGAGGGCTGGGTAGTGATGCTCGGCGGCAGGAGGACTGTGAGCGTGGCGCCGGAACTGACGATGCTGCCGTAGGCGTTGGCGACCACCACCGAGTAGGTTCCGGCGTCCGCCGGTTGCACCGCGGCCTTCGTGTAACGGCTGAGCGTCGCCCCGGAGATGTTCGCGCCGTTGAACCGCCATTGGTAAGTCAACGGCAGCACTCCCTGCGCGGTCACAGTGAACGTCGCCCCGTTACCCACAACCACCGACTGGTTCTGGGGCTGGACGACAATCAGGGGCGAAGCAGTCACATAAAGCTGCGTCTGAGGGATTGTCGCCTTGGCCTCGCTGGCGCTGGACCAGCTCAACTGGGCCACGGCCCCGCCGCCGTTCTCGTAATACTCCATCTGGATGTCATAAGCCTGCCCGGCCGTCAGGGCAATCGTGCCGCTCCATTCGGTTGGGCCCTGGTCCACCCACTTGTCAACCAGCAGCACGCCGTTGACCCAGAGGCGCACGCCGTCATCGGTGCGGGTGTAAAAGGTATAGTTCTGGGTGTAGCGCGGCACGACCTGTCCGGTCCAGCGCACCGAGAACGTGTCGGCCCCGATGCTGGAGTCCGGGGAACCGGTGCCCCAGTCGAAATTCACCGTCGCATCGGTGCGGGTCAGCTTGAGGCTCGTGAGATCCTGATTGTCGAAGTATTGGCCCTGGAGCCCGTTGCCGGTGCCGACGGCCACCGGCGAGCTTGTCACCACTAATTGGGCCTGGCTGCTGGTGACCGAACCCCCTGCGTTGCTGACGGCCACGGTATAGAAAGCGGCGTCGGACAACTGCACATTGGCGAGGGTGAGGGTCGAAGAGGTCGCGCCGGAGATGTTCACCCCGTTCTTCCTCCACTGATAACTCGGGGTGGTGCTGCTGCTGGCCACCACGGTGAATGTGGCGGTTTGGCCGGGATCCTTGGTCACGCTGACCGGTTGCTGCGTAATGGTCGGAGCGGTGCTGATAACGGTCACCTGCTCGCTGTGGGTTGCACCAAACCAGGTTACCCCCTCGCGGATCATCCGCCAGTCGGTCGTGTAGGTGCCGGGAGTAGTCGGCGCGGTCATTGTGAAGGTGAACGTGTAAGTGTTTCCGGGCCGCACATCTCCCGAGATCGTATGGCGGGTAGTTGAGGTGAACGGGTCGCTGTCGCCGGCGGCACCCAGGCGGAAGGCCCGCCCCTCGCGCCAGAGCACGCCGCGGTTGCGGAACGTCACGCTGACGCTGTAGCTCTGGCCCGCGTTCATCGTCGAGGGAATCGTGTCGCTTACATACTCGTCGGAATACTTGTCCCAGGTCGGGCTGGTGCCGAAATACTCACAAACACCCTTGTAGAGTCCCCACTCCGCCACGGAGCGGAAGAAATCGTCCGTGAGGTAGGCCGCGTCCACGGCGCACTTGTCGTGGAAGGCCAGTTCGATGAGGCAGGCGGGGCGGTTTGGAATGCGGATCTCGCCGAAGCCGCCGGCGGCATCCTTCACCCCCCGGTTCGCCCAGCCACCGTCATACATCTCCCGGATCGCATCAATCGTATTGTTGTGGACGGCCAGGGCGAGGTTGTAGCTCGCGGCTTCATGGGCCGGATAATCCATCGCCGTATCACGAAAGGTCTCTGTGCCGGTGCCACCCCCGGCGTTGGTGTGATGGGCAATGTAGATTTCCGAGCCGCGGTAATCGGCAAAGCGCGGCCGGGCACGGATGTCGTCGCTGTTCCTGCCGGTGGCGGTTTCCTCGCCGCCGACGCCGCTGGCATTCGCCCATACAGAAGTAGGAAGACCGTTAACCCTCAGCCACGAGTACGCCGCCATCTTCCACCAGGGCTGTCCCTCATAGGTGTTGCAGCAGTTGCTCTCATTCAGCTCGCGGGGAACATGCACCGTTGCTCCATCCTGCGCGAGGTATTGGTAAAGGAACTGCATGAGTCTTATGGAGTTGAGGTCTTCCAGCACCGCTTCGCCGTATCCGCAGGGGTCGGATCGCTGCCAATACCACCCGCTCCCATTCCAGAACCTGCCGTGGCTGGGCCCAATACAGATGTTTCTTCCGCCAAGAGCCTTGCCGGCCTGTTCGGTCGGCGCGGTGGCTTTCGGCGAAGGCCCCGGCTCAACCGGCACGGCCGGCGGCAGATAGGTGTGCAGGAGCTGCCCGCCTGCCTGCAGCCGTATGTTGCCCTCCAAACCGCACTGGCGCAGCGTGGCTCTGACCTGGTTAAGAATCAGGGTCAGCCGTGCTTCGTCAAGCTTGGTGCCGAGTTCCTCGTTCCCGAGGATGTCCTGCGAAAACTCCACGGTCGTGGTATCCCCCTCGGTCTGCAAGGCGAGGATTTTGGTTCCCGGCAGCACTCCTAGCTCAAGTGCCTGGCCACTCATGTTGGCAGACTCCGGGAGTGCCAGTGCCTCCAACGCCAGTACCGGGTCGTTGAAGCTGGGCTGAGCGGGGTTGGACAAGTCACTCGGTTGGAGATTCGAGCCGCCGGATTGGCCGCTGTCCGCGTCCGAATCGCTGGTCAGGGGGTCGCCCGATTTGGTCGTTTGGAGGCTGGCACTGCCGGCCATCGCGAGATTGTCTGCGGACGCCAGCGTCTCCAGCACTGGTTCTGCGCTCGGGGTGAGAACTTCCCGAACTACCGGCTCGCGCAGTGTCCCCCTGAACCCCTCACCCGCCCTAAAGGGCACCCTCTCCCCCTCGGAGGGGGAGAGGGAAGGGGTGAGGGGGCCGTCTGTAATGCC
>DAOPPX010000119.1:0-16103 GCA_035358715.1 Verrucomicrobiota bacterium | reverse complement strand
GACCCGGCCACAATCCAAATCCGCCCAAATCACTTTCTCGAATCCGGCGTGCGATGCGCCCGAGGCCGCAATTCCCCTGCTTGACAGCCGGCCGGTCGCTGGTATTCTGGCGCGCCTCGTTGACGGAGTGTTTCCCGACGCGGCATCAATCGGGAGATTGGCTCGCGGGAAACGAACGGAATTGAAATATGAAAAGACAATATCAACCATCGAAAGTCCGGCGGAGACGCCAGCACGGTTTTCTGGCCCGCAAATCGAGCAAAAGCGGGCGCGGCATCCTCCGGAATCGCCGGCGCGTCGGGCGCAAGCGTTTGACTCCGGTATAGAAGAGCCCACGGCCCATGGCCGTTCCAACTCCACAGCGCCTGCGGTTCCGCCGCGCGGCGCACCTTAAGCGCGGGCGGGACTTTCGTCGCATCCGCCAGGCCGGGGAGCGCCGGGTAAGCGGCTGCCTGATTGCCAACTGGCAGCGCCTGCCCGCGGACACAGCCTCGCGCCTCGGCGTCATCAGCGCGAGCCGGATTGGCGGCGCGGTGGTGCGCAGCCGTGCCCGGCGGCTATTGCGCGAGGTCTTCCGCCTCCATCAGCGCGACTTGGCGGGGCCGGTGGATTTGGTGCTCGTCGCGCGGCCATCCATCACCGGCAGGAAATTTGCCGAGGTGGAGCGGGATTACCTCGCCGCCTTGCGGCATGCCGGGCTGCTGCATCCGGCCAGAAGCCAAGGCGCATGAACGTTCCCCAGCACATCCTCGTCTTGTGCGTGCGCCTCTATCGCTGGACGCTGTCCCCGATGAAGGTCTTCCTGTTTGGCCCGCTGGGGCGCTGCCGGTTTACGCCGACTTGCTCGGAATACGCCCTGGAAGCCCTGCTCCGCCACGGCGCGCTCGCCGGAAGCCGGCTGGCGGTGAAGCGTATCGCCCGCTGTCATCCCTG
Source organism: Verrucomicrobiota bacterium (assembly GCA_035358715.1). Classification (GTDB taxonomy): domain Bacteria; phylum Verrucomicrobiota; class Verrucomicrobiia; order Limisphaerales; family UBA8199; genus UBA8199. The sequence continues at coordinate 15,170 of DAOPPX010000119.1, read as the reverse complement.
GGGCGGCTGCGGCCTTGACCCCGTCCCGGACAGGAAATTCGAAGCCCCAAGTATGAACCCCGCAGGAAATCTCCCGGCCGAAATCCCGTCCGTTCCGCCTTACCCTGGGCGGCAGCCCGCTCATTCTTAATCCCGTTACCCGGCATGGATCGCAAGTCAATCATCGCCCTGGTCTTCTGCTTCATCGTGCTGATGCTGTGGTACCCACTGGTCAACAAGCTCTACCCGCCCAAGCCTCTCCCCCCCGGCGCCACCAACGCTGCCCCCGGCGCCTTCGCCGCCACCAACCGGATCGCGCCCGAGGCTCCCGCGCCTCCGGCTGTCTCCGGGCAGCCCCCGCCCGCCGCCAGGCCTTTGGCAACCGCCGCGGGGCCGGAGGTGTTGCTGACCGTCACGAACAGCAACGCGCGCTACACCTTCACTTCGCACGGCGGCGGCTTGAAGCTGGTCGAACTCGTTCATTACCCGGAAACGGTGTCCGTCCGCCGCCCGAAGCAGGCACAAACTAATAAACTGGCTACCCTGAATGCCTTCACGCCTACGCCCGTGCTCGTGATCCTGGGCGATGAAGCAGTGCAGGGCGACGGCGCCTTTGAGCTGACCCAGACCGGCGACGGCGTGCGCGCCGAGAAGACTCTCACCAACGGCCTGAGCATTGTGAAGGAGTTTCAGCTCAGCACGAACTACCTTCTGACCGCGACCGTCCGGCTGGAGAACCGTTCGGCGCAACCGCTCGCCCTACCCCCGCAGGAATGGACCGTGGGAACGGCCACCCCCATGGAGGCCGGCGACAACGGCATGGGTGTTGGTGTGATTTGGTACAACGGCTCGAAGACCTTTGACCAGGCGAACGCCGGTTACTTTTCCTCCAAGAACTTCGCCTGCATGCCGCGCGTCCCGCCTGCCGAGTATCGCGCGGGCGCAAACGATGTGGTCTGGGCGGCCGCTCACAACCAGTTCTTTACGCTGGCGGCAATGCCCCAGCAGCCCGCGAGTCAGGTCGTCGTCCGCAAGGTCCTCCTGCCTCATCCGACGGCTGGGGAAGATCGGCCCGGCCCCACCAACGGCCCGCCCCCCGAGGCTTTCGAAGGCGCGCTGGTCTATCCGGGCCAAACCCTCGCGGCCGGCCAGGCGGTGACCAACCGGGTCTTTCTGTTCGCCGGCCCCAAGGAATACCAGACGCTCGCCCGCATTGGCGCCCGTTTTAACAATAACATAGACCTGGTGATGGGCTACGGCGGCTTCTTTGGCTTCTTCGCCAAAGGGCTGCTGCTGGCGATGAACGGGCTGCATAACGCGCTGGGGCTATCCTACGGCTGGGCCATCATCGCCATCACCGTCATCATCAAACTCCTGTTCTGGCCGCTGACCCAGGCCAGTACTCGCTCCATGAAGCGGATGCAGGCTCTGCAGCCGCAGATGAACGCCATCCGGCAGAAGTACAAGGATGACCCGGCCAAAATGAATAAGAAGACGATGGAGTTCATGAAGGAGCATAAGGTCAGCCCCCTCGGCGGCTGCCTGCCCATGCTCCTCCAGATCCCGGTCTTCTTCGGATTCTACAAGATGATCCTAAGCGCCATCGAGCTGCGCGGCGCGGGATTCCTCTGGGTCAAGGACTTGTCCAAGCCCGACACGCTCTTCCTCATCCCCGGCACCGCGTTACCCTTTAACCTGCTGCCCCTGATCATGGGGGCGACGATGCTTTGGCAGGCGCGCCTCACCCCGCCCTCGCCCGGGATGGACCCCATGCAGGCCAAGCTGATGCGTTACATGCCGCTCATGTTCCTGGTGTTTCTCTACAATTTCTCCGCCGGGCTGGCGCTCTACTGGACGGTGCAGAACCTCCTGACCATCGCCCAGACCAAGCTGACGCGGACCCTGCCGGAACCGGTCCCGGCCAAAGCTCCGGCCAAAGCTCCGGTCTTGACACCGCCGGCCAAAAAGAGGAAATAGACGCCTGATGGAACTGGCAACTTGCGGCTATCTACAATCAACGCACAACCACCCACTCCGTTATGCCTGCTGAACCTCAAGCCACACTGCAGAAGATTCTCGATCTCCTCGGCTTTGCCACCACGGTGGAGGAGCACCACATGGAAGATGGTTTGCTGCTGGACGTCAAAACCGAGGATTCAGGCCGCCTCATCGGGCGGCAAGGCCAGTGCCTGTCTGACCTCCAATACATCACCAACCGCCTGCTTTTCCAGCAAGACCCCTCCGTGCCCAAAGTGACGGTGGACATCTGCGGCTACCGCGCCCAGGCCCGCGAGGCGCTGGTCAAGAAGGCGCAGGAAGCTGCCGAAAAGGTCCGGCGATGGGGCGACGTGGTGGAACTCGAGCCGCTCAGCGCGTTCGATCGCCGCATCGTCCACCAGGCTCTCAAGAACGATCCCCGCGTCGAAACCCAAAGCGTCGAGGTCGAAGGCACGGACAAGAAGGCCATCCTGCTCCGGCCCAGGCACTGATCAGCCATCCGCTCCCCCCGCCGCCCGGGCGCCCAGCCATCAGGGCGCCGGCGCGATGCGGTAAAACCTCTGCGTATAGTTCGTTGCCGCGTCGTCCACGACCTCCACCCAAGCGCTCGTGTTCGTCACATAGTCGGCGAAGCTCCAGTTAAACAGGTTGGTCGAGGTGTAGAGCGCATAAACGCCCGGATCACCCGTGATGACGAGTTGCAGCCGGCCGTCCGGCAGGAGGCTTGGCACCGCAAACTGAGGCGGCGCGAGCGGGGTTAGCACCAGCACCGCATTCGAGCTGGTGGCGCTGCCCGCCACGTTGGTGATGATCACTGAATAACTGCCCGCATCGCCCATCGCGAGGTTCGACCGCGTATAACTGCTGTCCGTGGCCCCGCCGATCTCCCCGCCGTTCCAGCGCCACTGGTAGGCCAGCGGCGCTGTTCCGCTGGCAACCACGGTGAATGTCACGCTGGTTCCGACCTGGTTGGTTCGCGATTCAGGCTGCGCCGTGATCTCTGGCGGCACGTTGACGGTCAGAAGGGCCACCTCACTCGTGACACTGCCGGAGGCGCTGCTAACGACGACCGTGTAGCTGCCCGCGTCCGCCGGCTGGGCGCTGCCGCGCGTGTAGCCGCTGGCGGTGGCACCGGGGATGTTGGTCCCGTTCTGCTGCCATTGGTAGGCGAGTGGCGCCGTGCCGCCGGCCGTGACGCCAAAGGTGGCATTGCCGCCCTGCGCTACCGTCAGGCCCTGCGGCTGCGCTGTGAAATAGGGCGGGACATTGGTCACGAACCGCTCGACGCGCACGTTGTCGAACATGGCGAAGCTCAGGTTTGTGTTGTCGGAAAGCGAGTTAAAGGAGTCCCAGAGCCCGATGAAGATGTTGCTTGAGGCAAAGCTTGCGCCGGTGAGGGTGGCGATCTTCAGGCCGTCAATAGAGTATTCCACGGTGCTGCCGGTCTTGCTGATAATGACATCGCGCCAGGCGAACCCGATGGTGCCCACGGCCAGCGCGCCGCTTTGCGCCTGCACGGCGGGCGCGGTCTGGCCGCCCGGGAAGGTGGACGCATAATAGCTGTTCCCGTTGCCGCGCGCGTTGCTCGCCGTGCCGGCGGCATACACGCCCGAAGCCGCGCTGTGATAGGTCGTGCCGGTGAAGGCGCCGAAGTCGTTCAGCGTGGTCGTGGAGGTGTCGGACGCCTGGCCCTCGCCGTCCGCGGCGAACCAGAAGCCGTCCGCCGTTGTGCCGGTGCCGGTCCATTGCACCCGGTTGCCGGCGGTGCCGACGCCCGCGGTGCCGTGCTGCGACGAGCCGTTGCCGCCGGCGGGGAACGGCCCGTTCTGGTTCATCCACAGGTCAAAGCGCAACTGGTAATCGCCGCCGAAACTCTGGCCGACGGGCGAGATATTGATCGCGGCGGCGTTGGTCAGCGAAACGTTGGCCTCGAACTTCACCCCGCGCGTGGTGCCGCTGGTCGAGTTCGGCGCCGAGGGAATCCCATAGGTCGCGTAGTTGTAGTTGTAGGTGACGCGGCAATCCTCGGAGGAGCGGTTCATCGCCCAGTTGGCGGCGGTGTTCGCGTCAAAGTTGTCGAGGAAGAGCGTCTGCAGCGGCGGCAGCATGACCTGGAGCAACGCCACCTGGCTGGTTGCCATGCCGAACGCATTGGACACGACCACCTGGTAGTAGCCCGAGTTGGCCGGCTGCGCGTTGTTGCGGGCGAGGCTGCTCTGGGTGGCACCGGCGAGGTCCGCACCGTTGAACCGCCATTGGTAGGCCAGGGGCGCGGTGCCAGAGGCGATGACCAGGAGCGTCGCGTTGGCGCCCTGCGCAATGAACTGCCCCGCCGGCTGCGTCAGAATGGATGGCGGGAGGTTCGTTGCCGGCGGCGTGCTGAGGAAGGTCAACACATCGGCCATGTATTCGTTGCGCCGGGTGGCGCTGGTGATGGTCTCGAACGGGAACCCGAACAGCACCGTGCGCCCGCCCCCGGCCGAACCGTCGTATTGAATCGCCGCCGCGCCCCCCGCGGCGTAATTCATCGCCACCGAAGCCCCGGCGCCATACGGCCCGATCAGGTCCGGCGTTTGCACCCAATAGATGCCTTTCGAGCCGTCATCCACGGTCACGCTGGCGCGGCCCGCGAAGATTCCGCCGGCCGTGGCCGTCCCGGTGTAGCTGGCCGAGTTGTCGCTGGTGAATGCGGCGTGAAGCTGGTTGTGGAGAAACGCGCGGTCCGCCGACGTCGGGCCGGACGCACGATCGAGGTCGAACGCCACGTCGGCGCCGGAAACAAACAGGCTGCCATTCGCGGCCAGGAACAAGGCAATCCTGGTCTGCTCGGTGCTGCTGAAGGTTTCGCTGCCCGCGGTCTCGTTGCCGCAGGCCCAGATGACAATGGAATAGCCCGAGAGCACCACCTGGTTGTTGGCAACGGCTTCGTTCTGGCAGGAATCAAACGCCATGCCGTAGGCGCTGATGGCCTTGCCATGCGCCACAACATAGTCAAAGGCATTGATCCGCCGCGGCCAAACCCGCTCGATCGCTCCACTGCCGTCCGGGGGATTATAGTTCCGAGCCCCGACATCCATGCGCAGGTTGGCCGTGCGATCGAACCGGTCGAAGGCGTTCACGACCAGCACCCGAGGCGACTCCGCCGTCGCGGGCGTGCGGCACCCCACCACTTCGGAAGGCAGCGATTCGCCGCCGGCATTCGCGGCGCAGATTCTGAAGTAATGGTCCGTGCCTGCGGTCAGACCCGACACGGTGTAACTGGTGACATTGCCGACCGAGATGGGATTGCCGAATCCCAACCCGTTGGTGGAGCGGTAGATGACATAGTTGGTCGGGGCCTGGCTGCCGCCCACGCTCGGCGGGACGCCCCATTGCAGCAAGATGTTGCCGTTCGACCAGCCGAGCGCGCGCGGATTGGTCGGCGGCTCCGGCAGGAAGGCCAGCGGCCCGGAACCATACGTGTTCATGTACTTGACCACCGCGTGCATCGCCGCCTTGCCGATGGCCGCTCGCGCTTTTGAATCGCACAGCAGCGCGACATCCGTCGCGTCATCATGGAAGGCGACCTCGATGATCGTCGCCGGCATCTCGTAGTTGAACAGGCTGCCGTCTATCTCCGAGTAGCCGCCACTGTAGGTGAAGGAACTGCGGTTGTACCAGGCATACTCCAGCGGCGGAGACCCCAGTGCCACCAGATCGTCGTTAACCTCCTTGCCGCCGAGCAGCGCCAAAGCTGCCTGGTTGGTTGTGGGGTCGCCCGTGATCAAGCCTATGGATCCCCGACTGCCGCCCGCATTCGAATGAAAGCCGATGTGAATGCGGTCATGCACACTCCCGGACGCTTCCCGATTCATCTCCGCCGAAATCTGGGGCGGGGTGGACCAGCTATCCCTCTGATCATCGGAACCGGAATCGTAAATGGAAGTTGGCATTCCCACCCCTAGGCCCGACGCCACCCAGTATCGGCAGTTCTCGTCCTCCCGCGGGTAATCCGAAACGCCCCCGCCGCGGTCTATGTCACCCATTCCATTCCCAAACCGAATCGCATCGGCGATAACCACGCCGCCGCTGGCGGTGCCCCGCCGGTTGCTGACAATGACCGCCCCCACCGCCGGATTGGCGCCCGCGTTGAAGTAGTATTCGCCCAGGTAAACCCAGCCGTTGCCCACCCGATAATGCGGAATGCGCACCTGCGATTCACCCCCCGTATGCACGATCCGATACAACTGATCGCCCCGATTGGACCCGTGCGACGCCCAGCAATAGACCGGGTAGTAGCCCGCCACCGGGATGGTGGGCGTGTAGGTCGCCGTTGCGGTCTCAGTGTCCGCCAGGTTCGCATAGCGATAGGCCACGTCCCCCGACGTGCCATAGAAATAGCTGGTTGCCGTGCTGTTGAACCAGGTGCCGACATAACTCACGGCGGCGTCATCGTTGTCAATCACCACTTCATTCGTCTGGTATCCCAACGGCCGGCAGGGAATCACCACCGCGCCCGCGTTGAAACAGTAAGTGGCGAACATGTTCAACTGGTCAATGTTCCCGTAATCCTCGTTCATCTCGAGCAGCACCGGGCGCAGCAGGACCCAACTCGATAGATACGTCCACCCGTGCCCGGCGTTCATGAAGACCAGTTTGCCCGACAGCGCGCCCGACGGTTGGCCCGCCGCCGGCGCAATCGGGCCATAAGCCGGTGTCGCGGGCGACTTGCCCGCGTCGGCCCCCGGCACATCAATGCTCGACCAGTCCGGGGAGGGCGGCAGTTTGGGGATCAGCGATTCATCCACCAACCGGTCTTCCAGGCCGGCAAAAACAGTGGCTGCGATGAAAACACAACAAGCGGGAAGAACAGAGCGAAACATACGACGCGGCATTACCTGAATATGGCATTCCTCGGCATAAATACAAGCCTGAAACTCCCCTGGCCAACGCGCGGCTTCGTCGCGTCCGGGTCCGTGTGGGAGGGTTGCCGGGGGCTGGGCCCCAACCCGGGGCGGTCTAAACAACTGCCCCTCGCAACAAGTCCAGCGCCTGCTCGGCGGCAACCTGCTTGAATGTCTCGCGATCGTAGGGGTTCAGGTGGCGCTCCACCACCGTGCCGGACGAACCGGCCAATCCGATGAACACCGTGCCGACAGGCTTTTCCGGCGTGCCGCCGCCCGGGCCGGCAATCCCCGTCACCGACAAGGCGTAATCCGCCCCGGTTTGGCGGCGGGCGCCTTCGGCCATTTCGCGCGCCACCGGCTCGCTGACCGCGCCGTGACGGGCCAGCGTGTCCGCACCCACATCGAGGAATTTCTGCTTGGCGGCGTTGCTGTAAGTAACCAGGCCCGCCAGAAGGACCGCCGAAGCGCCAGGGACATTCGTCACCCGGTGCGCAACACAGCCCCCGGTGCAGGACTCCGCGAGCGCAAGGGTCGCTTTGCGCTCCGTGAGCAGCCGGACGATGACCGTTTCCAGGTCCTCGTCCTCGACGCCGTAGATACGCCGGCCGAGAAGCCCGCGAACAATTCCTTCGGCCTCAGCCACGCGCTGCTCCGCATCGCCTCCGCGCGCGGAGAGGCGCACATCCACCCGGCCCGGCCGGGCGCAATAGCCCAGGTCAAGGCCGACTTCGACCTGGCGTTGCAGCGGCTCGCCGATCCTCTCCTGAACCGCGGACTCGCCAATGCCGGTCGTTCTGAGGGTGCGACAGACGAACTTGTCCGCCGGCGGCAGCACGCGCTGAAGCAGCGGCATAACCGACCCGGTGAACATCGGCCGCAGCTCGCGCGGCGGACCGGGCAGCATGATCAGCCAGCTCAGCCGGCCCCCGGCGCGAAACGGATTGGGCTGGACTTCCATCGCCAGGCCCGGCGCGGTGCCATGCGGGTTGGGCAGGACCATCGCGCCTTCGGGCACCAGGGCCTGCACCCGCGTTCGGTCCGGCATCGCCCGCGACCGGCTTTCGAAGAAATGCCGGATGTCCCCGAGAACGGCTGCATCCTCCCGCAGCGCTCTCCCCAGCAACCGCGCCATCAGGTCCCTCGTCAGGTCATCCGAGGTCGGGCCCAGTCCGCCCGTGGTGATAACCAAGTCGGCGCGCGCCAGCGCTTCGCGAACGGCCTGGCAGATATCGTTGCCCGTATCCGCCACCGCAACCTGGCGGGCGACTGTGTATCCGATATCCGCCAGCCGGCCGCAGAGCCACTGTTGGTGGGTATTGAGCACCCGCCCCAGCATCAGCTCGCTGCCCGTGTTGATGAGTTCGACGATCACCCCCGGAATCTACCGCCAGGCACCGGCAGGCCAAGAGCCAATTGTGCTGTCAGGCGTGGACACGGCGTCGTTTGTGGTTACCTTGGCTTGCGGCACAATGCGGACACGGACCAAACCTCCGCCGCACTGGCCCCATTACGTATGTTGAGCCATTTCCTGAAGCGCCCCGCCGTGACCTTGATGCTTCTTGGCTCGATGCTGGGTGCCCGCCCGGGTGTTGCTCAAGGCAGCGCGGGTCATTACCCCGAGGCCAATCAGAGAAAAGCACTCATGATGGGGCGCAGTCCCTTTCCGGGCGAACCCAGCGACGGGCACGCCCCAAGAGCCAGGATGACTTTCCTGCGCCTGGTTGGCAACCTGGAGAACGACCCGGCTAAAGGCTGGACCTGCGATATGGAGTGGGACCTGAAGGTGCGCCTGGGAATGAACCCGACCAACACCCCCGCAGAAACGCTCTTTAATTATATCGGCCGGCACCGGCTCGGCTACCGCATTGCCATGAACTGCGGGCCCATGGGCCAGACCGCAGGCTATTGGCGCTGCGCCGTGGATAACGGGATCATGCCCTTCGCACCCCACTGCAATAACATGCGCGGCTACCGCTTCGACGACCCGATCGGGATCAGGGCGGCCGTGAGCGTGGCGGGCGGGCGCACGGTGAATGTTAGCACCTATGGGCAGAGCCTGGAGTTCTTCGACGCCGTGCCCGATTGGTCCAATCCACCCAAATACGAGGATACCGCCCAAAGCTGGGCCAACCAGGGTCTGGCCGCCAAGTTCGCCAGGATTCTGGACGCGCATCCCAACTATAATATCTGGGATGCCCGACAACACCTGCGCCAGGCCGCCAGCTTCTGGACCACCGGTTGGACCGAAACCAACGGCTACGGACGGGTCAACGAACACGCCGTCGTGGGCCGACTGCTGCCGGGGCCGCCCGTCGAGTTCGAGGCTGTCAAATCCCGCAACCGGCACAAGGTGGGCTTTGCCTGGCGCAACTTCCGGCAAAGCGATTTCGCGGCCACCGTCATTGCGCGCCGGGATGGCCGCATTATTTACGAAGGCCCCGGCACCAACTTCGTCTGGACCAGCGACGTGGATGGCGACGAGGTCTTCACCTATTGGTCGAAGAACCACGCGGGCGAGAAGTCGCGGATGGAATCGTACCAGACGCGCGCCATCACCGGACTCAATTGCCGGCTCAATCAAACCTGCCTGGTGCTGGGAGCGCCGCCCAACCAGGAGATGCTGGCCCGCAACCTGAGTGATCGGTTCCGGCAGGTCGCGACGAACTGGGTGTGCGACCTGGCAGTCCGTTCGGGAATCGCCGACTACGACCCGCGCACTCAAATGCCCGCCGGGCCGGTTGTCGCTGTCCTGCCTGACTTCTCCACCATGGTCAGCTACGCCCTCTCGAACCAATACCGCATTCTCATCGCGCCGGTGGCCCACCCCGACCGGGACCTTTACCGCTACAAGCGCGAATGGGACCGCGCCACGGCGGCTGGGGTGCTGGTCGTGCTGCCGCATCATGGCTCGATGTCGCCCTCGCGAAACCCGCAGGCGCGCCGGCTCTCCCCGCCGCGCCTCTTCTCCGCCTTAACCGTCGGGGAAGGCACAACCACCAACCGCCTGAGCTTCGGTCCGGGATTGGAATTCTTCGACACCCCGGCTGCGCCAAGGTCAGCGCCCATCGGACTGACCAACCAAATGGATGCGGCGGGAGTGGTCGCCGGCAAGCTGGCCCAAATTCTCGACGCGCACCCGCACTACAATCTCTGGGACGCCCGCCAGCATCTCCGCCAGAGCGCCAGCTACTATGCAACCGGCTGGGTCGAAGACGGCGGCTATGGCCGCCCGCCGTCTCAGCCGGCCCCGATCGCGCGATTAGATCCGGCGCCGCCGCTCGACCTCCAGGCGACTAGATCAGCCGGGGGCGACTCGGTCACATTCTCCTTGCAGAACTTCCGTCAAAGCAGCTTCGCGGAGACTGTCATCCAGCGAAAGGACGGCCGCACCATCTACCACGGCACCGGGACGAACTTCACCTGGCGCAGCGATGTGAGTGGAGAGGAAACCTTCCACTTCTTCACGAAAGACAAAGCGGGGAGGCTGTCCAGGTCCGAGGCTTATACGATCCTGCGAGTGGAGGGGCTGCGCCGCACCCAAGGCAACTGAGCCGTAGCTATCCAGCAAGATTGCCCGCGAAACACGCCAAATGACGCTAAAGCGGAAGAGGACCAAACGAGGCAATAGAAACGGCAGGTTCACCTGTTGGCGAGGTTCTGGGCCGGGCTACGTTGAGCCCAATGCCTCAGTCCTTTCGCGTCTTTACCGTGTTTAGCGGGGTCTGCTTCTGAATTCTGACGGCTGAGCAACTTGGCTGCAGCCTCCATCCTCCATTCCCATTCTTCCATTCTCGCGCTCTTATTTGGCCTCTTGGGTCTGTTCAGATAACCATTGTTCGTAACTGCGCTTGGGCAAGGACAGGCACGTCACGCTGAGCGCCGTGGCCGTCTTCTCCCTGGCCAGATAGAGCAGGAAACCGCCGGGGGTCTCAATCACGGCGCTGACGTCGCCCGGTTGGCGAAGCTGCACCCGCAGCACCCGCTGCAATTCGGCGGGCAAATCCTCGAAGTAATGGTCCCTCTCGGCCCTCTGCGGGGAGGAGAGCAACCGGGCGTTTGGGCCGAAGCGTTGCTTGATTTCCAGCTCGTCGGGGGCGGGAGCGTTAGTTTCGGCCGGGCGCGACCGCAGTTGCCAGGTGGTTTCGGAAACCTCGTTGCTGTGGCTGGCTTTCAGGATGGCGAGGAGCGTGGGCACGGCATCGTTCGTAGCAGCCGACGTGAGTAGTTTTTCTCGCACGCGTTCTGCCTCCCGGCGCTGGGGCGTGTGCAGCGCATCGTCGTTGTCGAACTTGTCCCGCAGCAGCCGCTCGACCAGAAACGGCTTGGCGAAGGCTTGAGCGAACCTCGCCGGGTCATTGCCCAACGCGGCCTTGATCTCGGCCAGCATGTCCGGCGCGCGGGTGGTGGTGTTGATGCGCTGCACCTCGGCTTCGAGCAGCGCGGGGGTAATGACGACGCCATAGACCTGCCGCAGCGCGGCTTCCTTGCGCCGATCTTCCTGCACCAACCGCTCGAGCAGCGACGGCGGCGTCGCCTGGTCGAAGGGCGGTTTCTGGCCCAGACGATGGTTGTAATACACGCGCTCGATGGCGGTCCGGTCCCGCACGAGCGCCGTCAGGTTATCGGCCTGCGCCGCGATGGTTTGCGCCGCGTAGCAAATGCCCGGCAGGAGGAATAGCCACACGTTCATGCGCATGTTTGCGGGAAAGGCCGGCCGTTGCCAGGCGGCCGGTCGAGGATTATTGCCATTTGTCCGCCGGAGGCTTGAGTGTCTTGCGAGCATCCTGCAGGTCCCGGTGCCATTTCTTGGCTTCGTCGGCCGGCAAGTTGGTCTTCGCCAGCGCCTCCGCCCGCCGGTTTTGGCGGCCGAGTTCACGCATCCCCTCGAGGTAACGATGCCGCTCCTTGATGGTCAGCTCGAAGTTGACGCGCGCCAGTTCTTCCCCGAAGGCCCGGACCTGGAAAGCGTGCTCGATCTCGCGCAGGCGGGCGAGTTTCTGCGGCGGCCAAGGGCGCCGGCGGTAAGTCAGAGGCGCGCGTTTCATCGGTTCAGCCACTCAAAATATATCGCCACGTCCGGCAGCCAGGTCAAGGCATCGGCGGGAATTAGCGCACCCTCCACCAACGCCGCTTTGGCTTCGCCCACGTAGCGCTGCAAGCCGTATTCCTTCAACGGGTTGGGCGGCAGATGCCGCGCGGCGCACTCGAGTCTGAGTGCATGGTCCTCGCGCAGCGACAGCGCCTGGCCGGCCCGGGCTTGGCGAACCGCGGCCACGTACGGGCGGAGGTGGCCCTCTAGCAGTTGAATGCGGCGGCGGTCCAATTCCTCCCAGAACCTGCGCTCGGCGTTGAGCGCCCCGGGGGCGCGGGGGTCGCGCGCCAAGGCCAGTTGCAGGGCGGGACGCGCCGCCGCCAGAGCGCTCGGGCAGGCCTGGGCCTGGAGCAACTCGGCGAGCGTGTCCGCGTTGAAGATGTGCAGCCAGCCCCGCTCGTCATCCGCCTCGATCATGCGCACCCCCAGCGCCGTGACCGCCGCCCAGTCTTTGTCGCGGCTCGTCCGCTTCATCTCCGCGACCGTATGCGGACCGGCGTAGAGCCCGATCAGGCCGTCCTCCCACGGCGTTGACTCCCGCAGCGCATGGCCAAACACATCCAGGGTCACGGCCTCCAGCCCGGCCCCCCACTCGAAGTGGCTGGTCCAGCCGCCGCGATGCCAGCGGGCGTCCAGCGGCGGGCTCAGGTTGCCCCGGTAATGGCAGTCCCTCCCTTCGGGACGCGTGACGCTCAACAAGTCCAGCAACTCCTCGAAGGATCGGGTATGGCAAAGCAGGTCGCAATCCTGCGTGGTCTCGGCAATCCCGTAGTGGACGCACGCCAGCCCGCTGGTTATCGCGCAAACCACGCCCCGCTCCCGAAGCCGCTGCACCAGCCTCTCGTAAAACAGGGGCAGTTCGGAGGCGTTCATGCCGGGGTGGAGTGGCGCAAGGACGGCATTGGCAGGAGCACGCTGGTTACAAGGGTACCAGGTTGCATGGTTACATGAGTGCAGTCACAGCGCACGTGGCAGTTATGTAACCTTGTAACCATGTCACGATGCAACTCCTGAATCAGGGATGCATCGCCCGGAAGAGCTGCCCGCCGCTCAGCGGCGAAACGGTGACGCGGTTCTCCGAGCCGACCTGGGTGGCTTCATTCGTGACGGTGGTCCATGGGCCTGCAGTCAGGTTGGTGGTCTGGCACAGGCGCAGGGTGGGGTGCCAAACGGGCCAGGCAACCTCGGCGCTGCTTGGGCTGGACGGGGAAATCCGCACCGCCGGCGCGTAGGGATAATAGGACCAGGTGTCGGAGAGATCACCGTTGCCATATCCTCCAAAGACGATCATTTCGCTGTCGGTCCACAGCGCGGTGTGCCCATAGCGCGCGGCGGGCCCGCCACTTCCCGGCATCCCCGTCCAACTGTTACCTGCCGGATTGAATCGCCCGCCGTTATTCAAAATGGGGCCGCGCCTCCCGCCCCAGACGATCATCTCCCTCCCCGTCCACAGTCCCGTGTGCTCCCCGCGCCCGACGGGCGCCCCGTTGGTGGTCACCACCGTCCAATGGTTAGCCACCGGATTGTAGCGTCCGCCGTCGGCGTAGTAGGTTGTGTTGCTGTATCCGCCCCAGACGACCATCTCGGTCCCGGTCCACACGGCAGTGTGGTACATCCGGGCGGCGGGTGCGCCATTGGTGGCCAGAGCTGCCCAAGCGTTGGCCGTCGGATTATAGCGTCCGCCATCGCTCCAGTAGTATGGGCTGACGCTAGGCCCTCCTCCCCAGACGATCATCTCGTTGTCCGTCCACACTGCCGTGTGCAAATAGCGTCCAGCAGGCGCACTGGCGGTGGGCATCGCCGTCCAGGCGTTAGCCACGGGGTCGTAGCGCCCGCCGGTGTTCAGGGCACCGCTGCCGCCTGCGCCGCCCCAGACGATCATCTCGCTGCCCGTCCACACCGCCGTGTGGAAGTGGCGCACAGTCGGCGCGCCGGTGGTCGGCACGACCGTCCAACTGTCGGCCGCTGGATTATAGCGCCCGCCGGTGTTCAAGCTGGTGGTGCTCTGTCCGCCCCAGATGATCATCTCACTGCCCGTCCACACTGCCGTATGAAACCTGCGCGCGGTCGGCGCGCCGGTGGTCGACAGGGTGGTCCAAGTGCTGGCCGCTGGATTGTAGCGCCCGCCGGTGGCCAAGCAACTGGTGCCGGCGTATCCGCCCCAGACGATCATCTCGCTGCCGGTCCACACCGCTGTGTGCCTGGCACGGGCGGTGGGCGGAATCCCCAAGGCGCCCTGCGCCCAGACCCCCAAGCCCAGTCTCACCAGGACAGCGCCGGCGTCAAACGTGTAGTCGGCGTAGGCGGTTTGGGTGAAGGGATTCCATCCCAGGGCGCCGGTGAGGTTGCCCGCGATGGCCTCAGTGGACCGGGAACCGTCAGTCCTGACGTAGGTGCCGAAGACCTGGATATTCGCCCGGACGCCGGGGATCATGCCGATGAGCGCTGCCGGGAGGCTGAAGGTGTAGGGGCCGGAGTTGTTAAGCGGTGTCAAGTTGACGCTGCCCATATACACCAGGCTGTTGTTGGTGCCGTTGGCCAACTGCCACAGGCCGCCCGTGCTCGCTGCTGTCGGAGCCAGGGCGATGGCGTAGTTGGGATGGAACCCGCTGGCGAAGGTCAGCAGGCTGCGGCCCGAGGCGGAGACGCCCGAAATGGCCTGGCGGCAGGCGTCGCCCTGGTCGTTGAAGCCGGAGGTGTCGGCAAAGCCGCCCGGGCCACTTTGGATATAGAGGACCAGCACGTCGTTCATGCTGCCGCCGACGGTAAGGGTGCCGGAGATGTTGGTCCCGTCGTCGGCCAGGGTGAGTGTGCCATTGCCGATAGCCCCACCGAAGCCGGTATCACCGTTGCCGTGGTAATGGACGGCCTGGGCAGTTAAATGAGTTAAAAGGGTTAAAAGATTTAAATGAGGCAGAAGGAGGAGCCTGAGAGACGTATTCATGTTTACGATTTACGAGGTGTGGAACCGTGTGCTTGACGGCAGGCCGAAGGGAAGGGAGCGGCCAGGGTAGGGGGTGAGTATCCTTGGTCTTGAACCTCGAAGGTGAGAGAACCCGTCTCAAACCACCGTTCTCATGTAAAGCGGCAGCACCCACGCTTAAACTATAAGCAGAGCTGGGGAGCGAAGGCAATTCCTGAAAGTGCTATAGCGGGTTTGGGGCACGCCGGATTCGAGAAAGTGATTTGGGCGGATTTGGATTGTGGCCGGGTCG
>DAOPPX010000118.1:0-16110 GCA_035358715.1 Verrucomicrobiota bacterium | reverse complement strand
AGACTGACAACTGCGGTCGGTTCAACTCCATCATGGACGCCTCTCTACTCTACCGACCTGCCCCTCAAGCTGGTGGTGTCGCCCGACAAGAACATGCTGCTGGCGGCCAGTGCGGGCTTCAACGACACCGGCCTGAGCTTGCTGGATATCAGGTCTCGCAAAGTCACGCAGTTCCTGCCGCTGCCGAAGATCTGGAACGGCCTGGCCTTCAGCTCGGATGGCCGCCGTGTTTTCGTCTCGGGCGGCGACTCCGGCCGGGTCAACGTGTTCAAATACGCGGATGGAAAGGCTGAGCCCGCCGGCTTCGTCAAGCCGTCGCCGAACGCCGGGGCGGTCTTCCTGGCGGGCATGGCGGTGCACCCGGTGACAGGCAAGGTTTACGTCTGCAATGAAGCCAATGATGAGGTGTGGGTATTGAACGCGCAGACGCTTGCGCTGGAGACCACGGTGAGCGTCGGCGAGTTTCCCCATTCGTGCGTCCTCGGGGCGGACCGGCGGCATCTTTACGTCAGCAACTGGGGCAGCCGGAGCGTAAGCGTGGTGGATACCCAGCAAAAGCGGCGGGTGCGCAACATCTCCGTCGGCATCCGGCCCAACGACCTCGTGCTGGCGCCGGATGGGCGGTTGTTTGTCGCGTGCAGCGGGGACAACACCGTGCACGTGATCCAGACCCAGACGGTGGAGAAACCGGCGCCGGAGGCGAACCTGAAGCGCCGGGTGTCGGAGACCGCGCGCGAGATCATCTCCACTTCGCTCTATCCGGGGGCGCCCGAGGGCAGCACGCCCGGCGGCTTGGCCATGTCGCCGGACGGCAAGACACTTTTCGTCGCCAATGCGGATAACAACAGCGTCATGGTGGTGGATATCTCGAACGCGCTGTCTGAAGGCGCCCGGCGCAACCGCGAATCGGTCTCCGTGGTAGATGGCTTCATCCCGGTTGGATGGTATCCCAGCGCGGTATGCGTCAGCCCGGACAATCAAACGCTGTTTGTCGGCAACGGCAAGGGACTGGCTTCCCAGCCAAACTACCCCGCCCGGGGCAACACGCGGCCCAGGCGGTCCCAGTCGCCAGCGTTTGACCACATCGCGCGGTTGTTCCAGGGCTCGGTGTCGTTCATCAGCCGGCCCGATGCGGCGCAGATGGCCGCTTACACCGAGCAGGTCCGGCGCAACTCGCCTTATACGCCCGAGGCGCTGCAGCGGGCGCCCGTTCCCGCCGGAAGCGTGATTCCCCAAAAAGTCGGCGAGCCGTGCCCCATCAAGTACGTGCTCTACGTGATCAAGGAAAACCGCACCTACGACCAGGTCCTCGGCGACATGAAAGACGCCGCCGGCAAACCCATCGGTAACGGCGACCCGACGCTCACGATCTACGGCGAGAAAGTCACCCCCAACCAGCATCAACTGGCGCGGGACTATGTGCTGCTCGACAACCTCTACTGCAACGGAGAGGTCAGCGCCGACGGCCACAGTTGGTGCGATGCGGCCATTGCGACTGATTACAGGCAGCGCTCCTGGATCATGTCCTACTCCGGGCACGGGCGGCTGCCGGGCAACACGGAAATGGAGACGCCCTCAGCAGGCTATCTGTGGGATCTGTGCCGGCGGCACGGGGTCAGCTACAAGTGCTACGGCGAAGGCGCGCGGTTGGTGCCTTCCGCCAACCGCGGCCGCTGGCCGGCCGGGCGCGATATGGATCGCGTGAAAGGGTGGATCGAAGACCTCCACCAGGCTGAGCGGACCGGGGAGTTGCCCCGTTTCATGATCATGTCCCTTGGCGAGAACCACACCCGAGGCACCACCCCCGGCGCGTTCACGCCCGAGGCCTGCGTTGCCAGCAACGACATCGGCCTGGCTCGAATCGTCGAAGCCGCCTCCCGCAGCAGGTTCTGGAACCAAATGGCCATCTTTGTTATCGAGGACGACGCCCAGAACGGCCCGGACCACGTGGATGCGCATCGGACGGTCGGCCTCGTGATCAGCCCGTACTGCAAACGGGCGTTCGTGGACAGCACCCTTTATACAACGGCCAGCATGATACGCACCATGGAGCTTATCCTGGGGCTGCCGCCGCTGACGCAGTACGATGCGGGAGCAACCCCGATGTTCAATTGCTTCACCAACATCCCCGTGGCCACGCCCTTCAAACCGCTCACGCCCCAGGTGAATCTGCACGCCAAGAACACCAGGAAGTCGCCCGGCGCCAGGCAATCCGCCCGGATGAATTTCCGCGACTACGACTGCGCGCCCGAGGACGCGCTGAACCGCATCCTGTGGGCCGTGGCCAAAGGCGTGGACGCCCCCTATCCCGCGCCGATTCACGGGGCGGTTTTCACCCGTCCGGTTGACGCGGCCAACTGGCAGAAGTGATAGATCGAGCGCCAGCGGGTGTATTGGAACGCTGGCCTGGGCTGGGGGCGGCGGGGCGCAAGCGCGCCCGCCCTTGAACCCGCCTCGGCACCGAGGTTGCGCGCAGTGCTCTGCGGGCTGGCGCCTGCGCCAACTACTCCCGCACGACAGCCTGCAGCTTCTGTTTCAACTGGGCCACCAGCTTCTCGTGCGCGGCGTTGACTTCGGCGTCGGTGAGCGTCCGCTCGGCGTGGCGATAGGTGAAGGCATAGGCCATGCTCTTTTGACCGGCCGGGACATTCTTGCCACGAAACACGTCGAACAACTCCACCGTCTCCAGGTTCGCGGGTTTGGCCTGCTTAATCACCTGCAGGATGCCCTCATGGGTGGCCGCCTCGGGCAGGATCATCGCCATGTCGCGGCGGATAGCCGGAAAGGCTGGCAGCGGGCGGAACGACTTGGCCGGGTTGCGGCGCGCCAGCAACAGGTCGAGGTTCAACTCGGCCAGCAGCACGGCATCCCGCAAGTCATACTGCCGGGCCAGTGGCGGCAAGAGCTGGCCGAACTCGCCAAGTTGGAATCGGCCGAGGTGAACGGTGGCGGATTCCAGGAAGAGTGCTGTGCTCTCCGCGCGGCGCGAGTAGTTCATTCCGCGCACGCCAAACTGATCGAGGAATTCCTCCAGCAGGCCCTTGAGATCGCCGATGTCAAACTTCGCCTCGCGTCCTTCGCCGCTCCAGAAGAGCGGGTTGCGCTGGCCGGTCAGGGCAAGAGCCACGCGGCGCTCCTCGCGGCGCTGGCCTTCGCTCTCGGCAAAGACACGGCCAACCTCGAACAAGGCGATGTCATAGGTCTTGTGACTAACGTTATGGCGCAGCGCGTCGAGTAACCCGGGCAGCAGGCTTGGCCGCAGCACGTTCATGTCGCTGCTCAGCGGATTCGACAACGGGACCATCGCGCTGCCATGTGTGAGCTTAGCCGCGGCGTCTGCAATGAGTGTCTGCCCCTGCGCCTCGAACAGGCCAAGGCCCGTCAGAATACGACGGGCATCGGCGAGCAGGTCGTGCACGGCATCGTAGGGGTTGGCGCCGACCGCGCCGCGCGGGGGCGTGGCGGGAATCTTGTCCACACCGTAAAGGCGGACCACTTCCTCGATGAGATCAATCTCACGCTTCAGATCCACGCGGAACGATGGCACGCGGAAGGCGGTCGCCTGCGGTGCGCCGTCGGGCGTCGTCTCAACTTTGAGCTCCAGTCGCCGCAGGAATTCGATTTGCCGCTCGACGGGAACCGTCACACCGAGCACGGCGTCGCATTGCGAGTGGCGCAAGGTGATCTGTCTTGGCGCAAACGGCTGCGGGTAGGCATCCACCAGCCCTTTGGCCAGCCTGCCGCCCGCGGTTTCCAGGATCAACTGCGCCGCCCGCTGGCTGGCCCAGTCGCAAATCTCGATGTCCGCACCGCGCTCATAGCGGTAGGACGACTCGGTGCGCAGATCGAGCTTTTTGGAGGTGGCGCGGATATTCTGCGGCTTGAAGCAGGCGCTTTCGATCAGCACGTCCACCGTGTTTAGGTTGATTTCGCTGTTCTGACCGCCCATGACGCCCGCCAGGGCTATGGCCTTGGTCTCGTCGGCAATCAATAGCATCCGCTCGGCCAGGGTGCGCTCCTGGCCGTCGAGGGTCATGAACTTCTCGCCTTCGGCAGCGCGGCGGATGACGATTGTGGGAAGACCGTTCGCGCTGGACTTGGCCAGCAAATGGTAATCAAACGCGTGCAGCGGCTGGCCGGTCTCCAGCATCACGTAGTTGGTCACGTCCACGACGTTGCTGATGCTGCGGACGCCCACCTTCTCCAACGTGCTCCGCAGCCAGTCCGGACTCGCTGCAATCTTCACACCGCGAATCACCCGGGCGGTGTAACGCGGGCACAGTTCGGCGTCTTCAATGCGCACCGCCACCGATTCCTCCACCCCCTCGCCTGCCTCGTTGAGCTTGACCTCGGGCAACCGCAGCGGGTTGCCGGTCACGGCGCTGATTTCGCGCGCGATGCCGATGACGCTATTGAGGTCGGGCCGGTTGGGCGTGATCTCCAGGTCGTAAACCACATCGGTGCCGCTCCGGCCGAGATGCTCGGAGAATGGCTGGCCGATTCTGGCGTCCTCGCGCAGAATGAGCAGCCCTTGCACTTCGTCTCCCAAACCGAGTTCCTGCGGCGAGCACATCATGCCATGCGACTCGACGCCGCGAATCTTGCCGACCTTGATCGGGAAAGCCGCTTCGCCGGGTTTGGCGGGCAGGCTGAACCCCGGCAGGATGAGCGGCACCTTGTCGCCGGCTTTGAAGTTCTGCGCCCCGCAGACAATCTGGCGCTCGCCCTGGCCGTCGTTGACGCGGCAAACGCTCAGCTTGTCGGCGTTGGGGTGCTTGTCCCTGGTGACGACCTGCGCGACGACGACGCCCTCGAATTCGCCTCCCAGCTTCTTGATGTCCTCGACCTCAAGGCCGAGCATGGTGAGCCGCTCGGCCAGTTCGGCTGGCGACCAATCGAACTCGACGTACTGTTTGAGCCAGTTAAAGGTGACTTTCATGGCGGTCAAAACTGTTTCAGGAACCGCACATCGTTCTCGTAGAAGAGGCGGATGTCGTTGATGCCGTAGCGGATCATGGCAATGCGCTCGATGCCAAAGCCAAAGGCCCAGCCGGTCCAGATTTCCGGATCGTAGCCGACGTTCTCCAGGACCTGCGGATGCACCATGCCGCAGCCGGCGATCTCCAGCCATTCCTTGCCCATCTTGCGCGTCACCGCGTTGCTGAAGTCTATTTCAAAACTCGGCTCCGTGTAACTGAAGTAGTGCGGCCGGAAGCGAATCTGCGTCTCCTCGCCCATCAACTCCTTGAAAACAAACTCGACCGTGCCCTTCAGATCGCCCACGGTGACGTTGCGGTCCACGTAAAGCCCTTCGACCTGGTGGAATGTGGGGTTATGCGTGGCGTCGGCGTTATCCCGTCGGTAGCAGCGTCCCGGCACAATGACGCGCACGGGCGGTTGCTGCTTCTTCATCACCCGGACCTGGACGGAGGAAGTGTGCGTGCGGAGCAACAGGGGAGCAGGGGACCCGGTTCCCGCGTTCCCCAGGTAGAATGTGTCCTGCATATCCCGCGCCGGATGATCTGCCGGCGTATTGAGCGCGTCGAAACAATGATAGTCGTCTTCCACCTCAGGCCCATCGGCCACGACGAACCCAATCTTGCGGAAGCTGCGCACGATGTCCTCGGTGACCTGGGTCAGGGGGTGAAGCTTGCCCAGCATGCGCCGCCGGCCGGGCAGCGTGAAGTCGGTCGGCTCCTGGGGCAGCGCCGCTTTGAGTTCAAGTTCGCCGCGACGGCGGGCCAGCGCGGCCTCCAGTTCGACCTTCGCGCTGTTAACCGCCTTGCCGGCGGCGGGTTTCTCTTCCCTGGGCAACGCGCCCAATTGCTTCATCAGCGCGGTGAACTTGCCGTTCGAGCCGAGGTAACTGACGCGCGCCGCTTCGAGCGCCGCCAGGTCCGCTGCGCCGCCCAACTCCGCGAGCGCCGCCTGTTTCAAAGGTTCGATTTGGTCCAGGAATCCAGCCATAAATCATTCTCCGCCATGCAACGTCCGACGCCTGGGGCCCGAAAAGCAAACGGGCGAGCCGGCTCGGGTCGCCCGTCCACCTCTTGGCAATTGGGAATCGGCCGTCTGAAACGTCAAGCCTTCGCGGCTTTGGCCTTCAGGCCGTCCTGGGCGACTTTGACCAGCTCGCTGAAAGCTGCGGCGTCCGTCGCCGCCAGGTCGGCCAGGATCTTGCGGTCCAGCTCCACCTTGGCAGCCTTCAGCCCCTCCATGAAGCGGCTGTAGGTCGTGCCGGCAGCGCGGGCCGCGGCGTTGATGCGGATTTGCCACAGCGCGCGGAAGGTGCGCTTCTTGGTCCTCCGATCGCGGTAGGCGTAAACTCGGCCGTGGTCAACCGCGTCCGAGGCGTAGCGGTAAAGTTTGGAGCGGCGCATCCGGAAGCCTTTGGCGGCTCGGATCATCCGGGTGCGGCGTTTGCGGGAAGCGGGAGCGTTAGTTACGCGCATGAATCGTTACTGGCTGATGGTTTCTCTGTAAAAGGGGCTTAGTGGCTGAACGGCAGGCTTTGCTTGACGCGATATTCGTCTGTGGGGTCAACCACAGCCAGGCCGCGCAGCGCGCGCCGGCGCTTGGGAGGCTTGGATTGACACAAGTGCCGCCGGCCGGCGCTCGTGCGCAACACTTTTCCGCTGGCCGTTATCTTGAAACGCTTGGCCACCGACTTCTTGGTCTTGATGCCTTTTGGACGTCGCATAAATCAATTCGCTTTCTCTTGAAAAGAGCGCGCAATATACGAGGCGCACCCTGGCAAATCAAGCGGTATTTTTGAGTTTTGAGGCGTGCGGGCGCATATCAGTTTCTGGCAACTTCCCAAGGCTTGGGGGGCCTGCCGCAACGATTCCCGGCGCCTGGAAAGCGGACTGCGGCCCGGACTCCTGGCCCCAAACGCCTTCCCCCAGCCCAAGCCAGCCAGGCCCCGCCGGGAACCTATCCGCGCCCCCGCGCCCCGAACCGAGGTAACCACCTGTCCGCACGGCACTTCCGCCAATTCTCCACCCCGGCGCCCCACCCTCCGCTCATCGTCCCCTCCCCATCCCAATACCGTAGTACCTCTAACCCGGGGTTAGAGGTACTACGGTATTGGGATGGGGAGGGGACGGCGGGCCTGCCCATCCTTGGCGGGGGGATGGCCGTGCTTGGAAGATGGGGTCGGGAGGGGATAATGCCACACCGGGATTGCTGAGTCGCTGCGCTGGCGCCTTTGCCAGGAGAACACCGCTCAAAAAGCTGGGATGCGCTGCCATTCTCTCGCGTCCAGGCGCGGGCAACAGTCGCTTCCGGGGCGCCAGGCATCCTGCCCGCGCAGGCGATCTCGGTGGTTTAGCGAAGCAGCCTCGCCAGCCGGGGCGCCATCTTGAGCGGGCTCACCAGCGCCAGGTTCAGGCGCTCGGGCTGGAAAACATCCTGCGCGACGGCGCGGATGTCGTCGGCCGTAACCTTGCTCAGGCGGCGTTTGACCTCAGCGGGCGGCAGGATTCTGCCGTAGCCGAGCAGTTGCTCTCCCAGCCAGTTCATTTGGCTCTCAGTGCTCTCCAGCCCAAGCTCGATTTGGCCGATGACATAGTCCCGGGCACGGCGCAGTTCGGCGGCGCCTGGTCGGGAGTTCCTCAGAACTCGCAACTCCCGCAAGATCAGTCGCAGGGCTTTGGCTACATTGACAGTGTCCAGGCCGGCGTAGATGACCAGGTCGCCGGTGTCGCCGAAGAAGCTTGGGGTGCTGTAAATGGAATAGGCCAGGCCGAGGTCCTCACGCAGGAGTTGAAATAGCCGCGAGCAGGTGTTCTCCCCGAGGATAGTGTTGAGCAGGCGCAAAGCGTGGCGCCGTTCGTCCCGCCGCGAGCAGGTGCGAGTTCCCAGCGCAACCTGCGTTTGCTCGGTTTGCCTGGTAACAAGACGGACTCTCGCTTCCCGCTGGTCTTCGCGGGCCGGGCTGAAGCGCGGGCTTGTGGGGGCGCCAAACCGCGCGGCGTAGCGCGCTGCCGTCCGCACCACCCGTTCATGCCGGATTCTGCCTGCGGCGACAATTACAGTGTTCCGGGCCGCGTAATTCTCCCGCCAAAAGGCAAGCAACTGTGCTCGCGTCATCGCGTCCAGCGTTCTGCGTGTGCCGGTGACCGGCCGGCCAAGCGGCTGGCGGGGCCAGAGGGTGGCATTGAGCAATTCCTGCACCTGGTGCTGCGGTTCGTCCAGGTACATCGCGATCTCCTCCTTGATGACCTCGCGTTCTTTCGCGATTTCTGCCGGCGCGAACTTTGACTCCAGCACCATGTCCATCAGCACATCCAGCAGGTCGTCGAAGTGCTCATGGCCGGCGCGGGCGTGGAAACAGGTCGTCTCCTCGCTGGTGAAGGCGTTCAGATAGCCGCCCATGCCTTCGACGGCTTGAGCGATTTCCCGCGCGGAGCGTTTCCTGGTGCCTTTGAACAGCAGGTGTTCGATGAAATGGCACACGCCGTTGAGCGGCGCCGGCTCGTACCGCGAGCCCACACCCACCCACAAGCCGACGCTCACACTCATCATGTGCGGCATTTCCGCCGTCGCGACCTTCAGACCATTCTCAAATTGTGTAACGTGATACATGCGTGGCCCGGCTACTTGGATCGGAGCAGAGTATCGGGCAGGCGCCCGCCTTGTGAAAGCTGCTTTTCCCGGTGCAATTCCGGGGGTCTCTGCTAGATTGGACGCACCATGCTCCTGACTCAGGCAGAACTCCAGAGTTTAGTTGAAGTCAACCAGCGCGCGCCGCATCAGTTGTTGGGGATGCATCCGCTGACCGGCGACGCCGGCCTGGTGGTGCGGGCGCTGGTGCCCAACGCCGCTAAAATCGAGGCGCAACCGCTGCGCGAGAAGGACAAGCCGACGATCAAACTGACGCGCCTGCACAAGGCTGGCGTGTTCGAGGGCGTGACGGCGGCGGCCAAGGAGGTCTATGCCTACGAGTTGGTCATCACCGATCAGCAGGGCAAGGTTCGGCGCCTGCGCGATCCGTATTCCTTCCTGCCCACCATCGGCGAGGTGGACTTGTTCCTGTTTGGCAAGGGGGACGAGCGCCGGATATATGACAAGCTGGGGGCGCAATTGCGAGCGGTTGACGGGGCGGCGGGCACCAGCTTTGCGGTTTGGGCGCCCAGCGCCCAGCGGGTGAGCGTGGTGGGGGACTTCAACGGGTGGGACGGGCGCTGCCACCAGATGCGGCCCTTGGGGATGTCGGGTGTATGGGAGATCTTCGTGCCAGGGGTGGCCGAGGGGGCGCACTACAAGTTCGAGCTCCGCAACGCGCAGGGGAAGGTGGTGTTGAAGACAGACCCGTACGGATTCTTCTTCGAGGCGGCTCCCAAGAACTCAGCGATCGTGTGGAACAACCGGAAGTTCAAGTGGACGGACAAAGCGTGGCTGGCCCAACGGCGGCTGCGCGACCCGCTGCGCGCGCCGCTGAGCATTTACGAGGTGCACCTGGGGTCGTGGCGGAAGAAGTCGGCGGCGGAGTCGCCGGGTTACCGCGGGCTGGCCGGGCCGCTGATTCAATACGTGAAGAAGATGGGCTTTACGCACGTGGAGTTCATGCCGGCGGCGGAGCACGCCTACTACCCGTCGTGGGGCTACCAGGTGACGGGCTTTTACGCGCCGACGAGCCGCTACGGGACGCCCGAGGACCTGCAGTATCTGATCAACGCGCTGCACGAGGCGGGGGTGGGCGTGATCATTGACTGGGTGCCGGCGCACTTCCCGCGGGACGACTGGGCCCTGGCCTGGTTCGACGGCACGGCGCTCTACGAGCACGAGGACCCGCGCAAGGGAGCGCATCAGGATTGGGGCACGCTGATCTTCAACTACGGGCGGCACGAGGTGGTGAACTTCCTCCTGGCTAATGCGCTGTTCTGGTGCGACCGGTTTCACGTGGACGGGCTGCGGGTGGACGCGGTGGCGTCCATGCTCTACTTGGATTACTCGCGGAAGCCGGGCCAGTGGATTCCAAACCAGTTCGGCGGGCGGGAAAACCTGGAGGCGATCGAGTTCATCCGGCGGTTCAATCACCTGACGCATACCGAGTTCCCGGGGGTGATGACCATCGCGGAGGAGTCCACGGCTTGGCCGCAGGTGACGCGGCCGCCGTACCTGGGCGGGCTGGGGTTCTCCTTCAAGTGGAACATGGGGTGGATGCACGACACGCTGGGTTACTTCAGCCGGGACCCGGTGCACCGGAAGTATCACCAGAACGACCTGACGTTCGCGATGCTCTACCACCACCACGAGAACTTCATCCTGCCGCTGTCGCACGACGAGGTGGTGCACGGAAAAGGGTCGTTGCTGGGGCGGATGCCGGGGGACGACTGGCGGAAGTTCGCGAACCTGAGGGCGCTCCTGGGCTATCAATGGCTATTCCCGGGCAAGAAACTCCTGTTCATGGGGGGCGAGATCGGGCAGCGGGCGGAGTGGAACGCCAACGCGGAGGTGGACTGGAAGCTGCTGGAGGCGGGGCCGTATCACCGCGGACTGCAGCAGTTCATGGAGGACCTCAACAAGCTCTACCTGGCAGAGCCGGCGCTGTGGAAGTCGGACTACGAACAAGACGGGTTCCATTGGATTGACTGCTCGGACCACATGAACAGCGTGCTGTCGTTCCTGCGCCAGGACGCCGAGCATTTCCACGAGTTGGTGGTGATCGCGAACCTGACGCCCGTCCCCCGCCAGCAATACCGTGTGGGGCTGCCGCGGGCGGGCAAGTGGCGGGAATTGCTCAACAGCGACGCCGCGGCCTACGGCGGCAGCAACATGGGGAACCTGGGCGGGGTCGTGGCAGCAGAAAGGCCGTGGCACGGGCAGCCGTGCTCCGCTGATTTCGTCCTGCCGCCGTTGAGCATCCTGGTCTTCCGTCCCGAACGGGTGGCGGACACTACGGCGGCGGACGCGCAGGCGGCGCCGGAGCAGGCGCCGGTGGCGCGGCCCGAGGCCAAGCCTGTTTCCAACCCTGCCAGTCGGGAGGGAACGCCGCAGGCCGGCGGCGGAGAAGGCGGTCAAGTCTTGCTCGCCGATCGGCGTGAGAAGGTGCTGCTGCTCGGCGCGGGGGAAGAAAAGGCGCAGGGCGGCGAGTAACAAGCAAACCGCCGCCGTTGCTGCGCTCGGCCGGCGAACCAAAACCCAAGCCGAGCATTGCAGTTGGCCGAGTGGGCGAGGTGCGGGGAAGGGGGCGCCCTTCGCTCCCAAGGGGGCTGGGAGGGGCCAAAGCGGGCTGGCGGTAGCCCACACCAAGGGAGCCATGTAACAAATCGCCCAGAGGGCAAATTCCGCTTCGGCGACTCAGGGCAAAGCGGCTTCGCCTTGTGGCGCGATGCTCCAACACTTGAAGTTCAGGCTTGAGCCTGTAGGTTGGGCTGGACGATAATAAGCACTCTTTATGGCGGAAGTCTATCATGCCTTGGGACTGCACATGCACCAGCCGCCGGGCAACCTCGTGGCGCTCCATAACTCGGGCGAGAGCTGGGAGGCCCGGCAGATTCTCTGGTGCTACGACCGGACCACGCGAATGCTGGAAGGCTACGAGGACGTGGCGCGGCTGCACGTGAGTTTCTCGGGCACGCTGCTCAAGCAGCTTGAAGACGCCGGGGTGCGGCAGACGTTCGCGGAGATTGTGAACGTGGAGGACTTCCTGGGCCGGTTTCAGCGGTCGAACATCGAGTTCCTGGGCAGCGGGTTGTATCACCCGGTCTACCCGCTGGCGCCAGCGGCGGACTGGGACGCGCAGACGGAGTGGTGGCAGGGGCTGGGGCGGCATTTGCTGGGGCGGGACAAGTTCGCGGGCTTCTGGCCGCCGGAGATGGGCTTCTGCATGGAGATGATCCCGCTGCTGGCGCGGCACGGCTACAAGTATGTGCTGGTGGATTCGATCTACATCAAGCCGAAGCGGGAGATGCGATGGGAGGAGCTGCGCTACCGGCCTTACCGAGCCCGGCACGGGGGAGCGGAGATCATCGTCGTGCCGCGGGACCGGGAGCTGTCCAACGCGCAGCTTTCGGGCACCGACCCCGGGTGGTTCCAGCACGAGGTGTATGAGCGGACCAGGCACTGCAATTTCCCGGCGCTGGTGACGACGTGGACGGACGGCGAGAACGGCGGCTGGTTCCGCACTACCAAGGTCGAGAGCGGGTTCTGGGGCTTCTTCTACCGGCCGATCCTCGACCGTTTCCGGGCGGGCACGCTCGGGTTCACGCCCATCCACATCAGCCAATACCTGGAAAAGTATCCGCCAACGGAGGAAGTGGAGGTGCATCCCGGGGCGTGGAACACGGAGCACCACTGGGGCGGCGACTTCACGCAGTGGACCGGCTCGCTCTTGCAGAAGAAGGGCTGGGACGAGGTGCGGCGAGCCAGCGAGTATTACTGGCAGGTGAAACGGCGCTTCGACCAGCAGCAGGGGAAACTGGCCAATGCGGACGAGGTGCGGCACCTGATTGTGCGCGCGTTCGACCATCTGCTGGCCGCGGAGACGAGCTGCAACTTCTACTGGGGCAGCCGTTGGGTGCACCGGTCCTTCGACGGGTTGGAGCAGGCCTACTGCCTGCTGGACGCGGCGATGAACGCGCTGCGCAAGGCGTGAGCCGGGGAGTTGCATGGGTTCCAGGAATTACATCGTTGCCTGGCGCGCCGGCCTGCGATGCTCAGGCAGCCTGTCAAACGAGCTAACCGTATAACCGCATCATGTACATCATCCAGATAGCAAGCGAGTGCGCGCCGGTGGCGAAGGTCGGGGGGTTGGGCGATGTTGTGTTCGGGCTGAGCCGGGAACTGGAGATTCGCGGCAACTCGGTCGAAATCATCCTGCCCAAGTACGACTGCCTGCGGTATGACCAGATCTACGACCTGCGGCTCTCGTTCAAGGACCTGTGGGTGCCGTGGTATGGCCACACGGTGCATTGCAGCGTGTATTTCGGGTTCGTGCACGGGCGCAAGTGCTTCTTCATCGAGCCGCACTCCGACCAGAACTTCTTCCACCGCCATGTGTTTTACGGGCAGCGTGATGATGACCAGCGGTTCGCGTTCTTCTGCAAGGCGGCGCTGGAGTTCATGCTCAAGAGCGGCAAGCACCCGGACATCATCCACTGCCACGATTGGCAGACGGGGCTGGTGCCGGTGCTGCTCTACGAAATGTACAAGTGGGCGGGGATGACGCATCCGCGGGTCTGCTACACGCTGCACAACCTCCAGCACCAGGGCATCACCGGCGAGCATGTCCTCCGTGCCACCGGCCTCAACCGCCACGCCTACTTCTTTCACCGGGACCGGCTGCAGGACAACTTCAATCAAGCAGCGCTCAACCTGATGAAGGGCGGCATTGTCTATTCCAATTTCGTGTCCACCGTCTCGCCTCATTACGCCTGGGAAATCCTCAACACCTCTCATAATTTCGGCCTGGGCCATACGCTGCACGCGCACCGGGGCAAATTGGGCGGGATCCTCAACGGGGTGGACTACGATGTTTGGAACCCGGAGATAGACCGCCACATTCCGCGCCAGTACAACGTCAACTGCCTGGATGCAAAGTACGAGAACAAGCGGGCGCTGCGGCAGCGGCTGTGGCTCCAGGACGTTTACAAACCCATCGTCGCCTACATCGGCCGCCTGGATCACCAGAAGGGCGTCCCGCTCATTACCCACGCAATCCATTACTGCCTCCAGCACGGCACACAGTTTGTGCTGTTGGGTACCAGCCCGAACGGGGGCATCGGGCACCACTTCTGGCGCCTCAAACAACAATACAACGACAATCCCGACTGCCACATCGAACTGAGCTTCAACGAGGAACTCTCGCACCTGTTCTATGCCGGGGCCGAGATGATCATCGTCCCGAGCCTCTTCGAACCGTGTGGCCTGACGCAGATGCTCGCGCTCAAATACGGCACCGTGCCCATCGTGCGGGCGACGGGCGGCCTGGCGGACACCGTGTTCGACGCCGACTACTCCGACCGGCCATATCACGAGCGCAACGGCTATGTCTTCAACGATTACAACCAGGCGGGCATCGAATCGGCGCTGCACCGGGCCATCGGCATGTGGTATTCCTACCCGCAGTATTTCCGGGAGCTGATGGCCAACGGCATGCGCTACGACTTCTCATGGAACCACCCCGGCGGGCATTACCTCAACATCTACGAATACATCCGCGATAAGTGACACGCCAATCAGGCCTCCGATGAACAGACTCTCGCGATGCGCCTTCCTGCGCGTGCTCGGAGCAGGCGTAGCGGCGGCTGCGCTGAGCATTGCGCGGGGCGGGCCTGTCGGTTGGCGCAAGGCGGGCCGAATCAAGCCGATCAAGGGGAGCTGGATCAGCATCTGGTGGGACGACCGGAGGCACTTCTACTGGAATGAGGCCTGCCTGAACTACAGCGCCAAGCAATGGGAGCTGGCGGTGAAGGAGGTCGCGGACATCGGGATGGAGTATCTGGTGCTGCTCGCTATCGCGAAGGACAGCAAGGCCTTCTACAACACGCCGCTGCTGCCGAAGCTCAAGCTGGCGTGTGCAGACCCCATCGGGGCGCTGCTCAAGGCGGCAGACAAATACGGGGTTAAATTCTTCATCAGCAGCGATTGGTATGGGCCGTGGGACTATCAGTGCCTGCGCGACCCGGCGCGGGTGCGGGCGCGGTTCCAGATGATGGGCGAGGTGGCCCGGCAATACGGCCACCACCGGAGTTTCCACGGCTGGTATTGGCCAAACGAGGCGGCGCTGGGGCCGTATTTCACAGACGAGTTCATCGCCTACGTCAATGCTTGCAGCGCCGAGGGCCGCAAACTGCTGCCCGGGGCGAAGACGCTGATCGCCCCATACGGGACAAACCGGGCGGTGTGCGATGACCGGTTCGTGCGCCAACTCGAACGCCTGGACGTGGACATGATTGCCTACCAGGACGAGGTCGGGTGCTTGCGGATGACTGCGGCGCAGAGCGCGGTCGCGTTCGAAAAGCTGCGTCGCGCGCACGACCGCGTGCCCCAGCGCGCCCTTTGGGCCGACGTGGAAACTTTCGCCTGGGAAGGCCCGCCGAACCAGCAGAGCAGCCCGCTGATTCCCGCGCCGTTCTCGCGGGTAAGGGAGCAACTGGCCGCGGTGTCGCCGTTCGTGGACACGGTCCTGATCTATCAATACCAGGGCCTGATGAACAAGCCGGGCAGCCGGGCGTTTGCAGGCCATCCCGACTCGACCCGCCTTTACAGCGACTATGTCCTGTGGCTCAAAGGGACCTCGCAAACCCCTTTGCATTCGCCGAAGGCGGCCGCGCAGTTCCCATCCTCCTGACACAGTTCACGCGCGCTGTGGAACCAGGCGAGGCGCGTAGGCGCCCGCTCGCGCAGAGCGGGCTCCGAGGCGCAACTCGCGGCGCAGACGGTATCGCGCCCAGAGGATGAGCGCCGCATTCTTTCCCACAAACAACAGCAGGGCGAGGATTACGGGTGGCATCCTGCCGCGCGCGACGGCCTGGGGGGAGGTGATGTAAGGCAGCCAAACCCAGGACCACATCAGCGCGACTGCCGCCCCCAGCGGCAGTAACTGCACCAGCCCCACTGTCCCCGTTACGGCCGTCATAGGGTTGCGTCCATGCAATCCAAACCACATGCCGACCCAACAGAGCGCGAATGCCTCGAGGACGAGGTTTACGGCGATCAGGAACGGTTGGACGAGAGACGAATCAGTGCGGTAGCCGTTGACACAGTCATAGAGCAGAGAAAGGCCCGCCGGGAGTGCCAGGAGCAGTATCAACCCAACCGGCTTCGCCAGCGCCCGCCGCAATATCTGCCATTGCCCGGCGAGGATGTTGCGGCCGCCCAGGGGCGTGGTC
This sequence comes from Verrucomicrobiota bacterium, assembly GCA_035358715.1. Lineage (GTDB taxonomy): Bacteria > Verrucomicrobiota > Verrucomicrobiia > Limisphaerales > UBA8199 > UBA8199. The sequence continues at coordinate 271 of DAOPPX010000118.1, read as the reverse complement.
AGCAACAGCTCGAAATCCTGCTGACGGCGGGCATCTTGAAAGAACCGCGCACCCGCCCAGGCCAGCAAACCGCCAGAGAACAGGATCACGACCATGCCGACAAAGGACAGCAGCCCCCACGAATCAACCCCGGCGGCGCTCTTGGGCAAAATCGAGCCCAGTGTGCCGAACTGCGCGAAGAAGTTCAACGCCATCGCCAGCCAGACCAAGCCCTCCACACGCCGGATTCGAGAAAGTGATTTGGGCGGATTTGGATTGTGGCCGGGTCGGC
>DAOPPX010000117.1:0-16411 GCA_035358715.1 Verrucomicrobiota bacterium | reverse complement strand
GAGAATCAAGCCGGTGCCAACGCTTTTCTCACACCTCTATGGGATGCCTGTGAACTGCATTCAACATTCAGCATTCGTCATGCCGCATTCACCCTCCTGGCAGTCATCACCCTGTGCACCGTCCCACCCCGCGCACCGGCACAAACGAGCTGGGGCAACGCCCTGTCGTTCGACGGGGCGGATGACTTTGTAGATCTGGGTACTGGCGGGCCGGTCCTGGGCACGAATTTCACCCAGGAAGCGTGGATTAAGCCGCAGGTCACTGATAACTACTATCACGGCATTCTCGGCTACCAACCTCCCACGGGAATCTATTATCGGTCGCCCTGCATGTATGTGTATCAAAAGACGAAGCTGCAAGTGGGATACGGCAGCGGTTCGGCATGGGTGGCTTATGAGACAACGAATGTCCTGCAACTGAATGCGTGGAACCACGTGGCCGCCACCTATGACGGGAACGACTACCGTGTGTATGTGAACGGCCAGGCGGTCTTTTCCACGAGCACCACCGCCGTCCCGTCCAGCACCCCCGTTCGGCATATCGGGCAGGTGAATACTGGCTTCTTCAAGGGGGTCATCGATGAGGTCCGCCTCTGGAGCAGAGCGCGCAGCCAGGCGGAGATACAGGCCAGCGTGGGCCGTCCGCTAACTGGCACGGAAGCCAACCTGGTGGCCTATTATCGTTTTAATGATGGATCAGGCACCGTCGCCCTTGACGCGACGCCCAACCACCGGAACGGCACGCTCGTCAACGGCCCCGCTTGGACCAACTCCACGATGCCCTTCATCAACCTCAACCCCGGGCTGCCGCCGGTTTCAGCCGGCTCCGTCGCCTGGGGCGATTATAACAATGACGGACTCTTTGATATTCTGCTTACCGGCTCCACAGGTTCAAGTTCCCTGGCCCAGGTATGGCGAAACACGGGCAGTGGCTTCACCAACATTAACGCCGGGCTGCCTGGGGCTTACTTCGGTTCGTCTGCCTGGGGCGATTATGACAACGACGGGCGGTTGGACATTCTGCTGACCGGTTCCGGAGCCTCGGGCGTTCTCGCCCAGGTGTGGCGCAACACGGAGAGTGGCTTCACCAACATCAACGCGGGCCTGCCAGGGGTTACCCAAAGTTCCTCGACGTGGGGCGATTATGACAATGACGGGCGGCTGGACATCCTGCTGACGGGCACGACAGGCTCAGGTGCTGGTATTGCCCAGGTGTGGCGGAACAACGGAGACGGAACCTTCAGCAACATCAATGTCGGGCTGCCGGGGCTTTCCATTGGTTCGGCTGCCTGGGGCGATTATGACAATGACGGGCGGCTGGATATCCTGGTGGCGGGGTTTAGTGGCACTCAAGTCTGGCATAACAACGGAGATGGAACCTTTAGTAATATCAACGCTGGACTGCCGAGCATTTACTACAGTTCCGTCGCCTGGGGCGATTACGACAACGACGGACGGTTGGATATCCTCCTGACGGGTACCACGGGCCGCGACTTCATTACCCAAGTGTGGCGGAACAATGGAAACGGAACCTTCAGCAGCATCAACGCCGGCCTGCCGGGAGTTGTCTACAATTCCGCCACTTGGGTCGATTATGACAACGACGGGCGGTTGGAGATCCTGCTGACGGGCAAGCCAGACAGTGCTAATAACAGAATTGCCCAACTATGGCGGAACACGGGCAATGGCTTCACTGATGTGACCGCCGCAGCCATGCCCGGGTTGGCGGGGTTTTGGTATGGCGCTGTGACTTGGGGCGATTATGACAATGATGGGCGACTAGACCTGCTGCTGACAGGCGACACAGCTTCAGGGAGCGTTGCCCAGTTGTGGCGAAACCTCGGGCCCCTAACCAACACGGCGCCGACCGTCCCTACGAATCTCACTGCCAGATTGACCGGACGTAAGGTGACCTTAAATTGGGACGCAGCGAGTGACGCGCAGACCCCGGCAGGCCAATTAACCTACAATTTGCGCATAGGCACGACCCCTGGCGCTGGCGATATTGTCTCACCGCAAGCCTCGGTTAGTGATGGCTTCCGCCGCCTGCCGGTGGCCGGAAGCGTACGCCCAGGGATTCTCACCCAAAAGGAGCTCTTGTACGGAATTTATTACTGGAGCGTGCAGGCGGTTGACATGGTCTTCGCTGGCTCTGCCTTTGCCGCGGAGGCTCACTTCTTCGTATACCCGCCCGCAGTCGAGATGGTCGGCGTCACGAACGTCACCTGCACTGCAGCGACGCTCCGGGGCACGGTCAACCCAATGGAACATGAAACCACGGCGTGGTTTGAATACGGCCTGGATGCTCGATACGGCAGCGCGACCGTTGTCGCCAATCTCGGCAGCGGCACAAACGCGCTGGCCTGCACCCTCACCGCCACGGGTCTGCTGCCGTGGTTGACGTATCATTACCGCATTGTGGCCTCCAATTGCGTGGGGGTCGCAGTGGGCCTTGACGCCACCGTGACGCTCCCGGCGCCGCCGTATGTGGGCGAGCCAGTCCTGTGGGGTCTGATAGATGTGATACTCGAGCAGGGCGGCAGCACCTCCAGCGAGTTTTATGTGTCGCCGCCCGGTGTGGACGTCCGGGTCCGGTGCAGCAACCCTCTCCTGCTGCCGGCTGTCGGGCTCATTCCAGGCGGTTCGGGCAGCATCCGCCACCTCGCGATCGTGCCGGCCCCTAGCCATTCCGGCTCCGCCCAGGTGGCCGTGACGGCCACTGACGGCAGCCGCTCCGCCAGCCAAACGTTCAACGTGACGGTTACCCCATCGGCAGAGTACCGCAGTCCCTTGCTCAGTCTGACCAATGCGCAGGTGGCGTCCACGCACACCTGGCGGTTCCGCGTGGCCGATGCGGGGACCGGCTACACCAATTACGCGGTCGAATACCGCTCGAGCCTGGCTCCGACTAATGCCTGGCTACCGGCGACAAACGTCGCCCGCTTGGCTGGCGGCGTCTTCGAGGTCACTAACGGCCCGCCGCAGTCGAGCCTTGGCTTCTACCGGGCCAAGGGCACGGGCTTCCGGCTGATAACGGTCGGCTTTGATTCCGCAGGAGTCACAGCGGAGGAAGGCGCGGGGCCGGCTGGTGCCGTCCTCGTGTTCAACGGCATTTACAACGGGACGGTGACCTGCGTCTGGACCGACCAGCAGGGCACAAGCTGGACCAACCAGATGCAAGTCAATGGCACGACGGCGGTCATCCCGGTCCCGGCGGCGTATTTGGCCGACAATGCCACGCTCGGCCAGTTGAGTTACTTGACCCTGCAATTGCAGGGGGGGACAGGCCTTGCCCTGGGAGCAGCCACCCAAAGCACGGTCACCATCGAGGAAAACGACGCGGATTGGCAGGGCGTCTTGCACACGGAGAACGGGATCCTGGGATTCAGCCTCAGCCTCGTGCAGACCAACGACCAACTCCAGGGACTGATGCGGAGCGCCAACCCGGGCTTCTTCCCGACCAATGCCCTGGCGCAACTGAACCTTACGGCGGATGCGTTCACGCTGGTGGCGACCGATGTCGCGCTGCCGGTGCTGACGGAGAGCCCGGCTCTGAGGTTTACGAATTACCTGGACTTGAGGCTGGACGCGGCCAACAGCCCAAACCAAACGAACGTCAGCCCGACGCGAATGCAAGGCGTGGCCACGCTGGTGAGCAAGGCGCCGAACCGCGCCTACCTTGACGCCGCGGTTTACGGCACGTTCGAATTGTTGAGACCACCAACGTCGCCTGCGACGAACGAAGTGCCGCTTTACCCGGCTGCCCCGTAATGGAGAAAGGAACATGACTATGCAAACCTTCAACATCGAAGCCAATATGAACGGACAAGCTCAGTTCGGCACGGGCACATTCCCGCTGACAACTCCGACGATCCGCGAGGTTTTGGAGTGCGGCAGTCCTCTGCCGCTTTGGAATGGGCCGGCGTCAACCGAAAGCGGCAGAGGACTGCCGCACTCCAAGACGCTGTCGCGCTGGCCTCAGCGCCTTGCCTTGCTCTCCCTGCTACTCTTGGGGTGGCTCGCGTGCCTCGCGTTGCCCACCACGGCCTTGGCCCAGCCCGCCAACTACACCAACGAGACGGTCGTGGCGGCCTACGTTAAGGGCCTGCTCTATTGGACAGACGCGGATCCGGCAACCAGGGACATCGCTGCTTTCCGTTACAAGGACAAGCTCTACACCAACGAGACCACGGGCATTCGACCGGACCGGTCTCGCATGAACTCCTATTACCGCACCGCTGAGCGCGACCGGGCGCAAACCGCCGAGACGGAACTGCGGCTCGGACTGGCCAGCAATTCCGCCAGCGCATTGCTGGGCGATCTGCTGCTGGACATTTATTACGACCGGACGGCAGCGGAATTCGTGCTGGCGGGCAACTCGATGACTGCGGCGGACAAGATTCGCATGGGGCCGCCCTCGGTCCCCACCGGCCTGGTCATTGATGATGAGATCGGTCTGTACCGGCAAGCGCTGGAGGCCTATCGTTCCGCACTGATGGCACACTTCTCCCTGCTCAGCGACAACCTGGGCACGACTCAAGTGCCGCCCGCAGGATACCAGTGGTTCCGACAGCTCGTGCCTGCCCGTGGCCTGGCTCCCGCCACCTGGCTCAGCAACGGGGTGCCCGTCTCGGTCAGCGGTTCGGCTGACGCCCTGTTTGACGGCTACAGGGACTTGGTCCTATTGCTCAACGGCCTGCGCGATTACGGCCGCGCCATCGTCCCTCTGGCCCGGCTGCTGACCACGCGGAACAATGCGGGCGACGTTGACCAGGCCAGGAACCTGATCACCGAAGGCGAGCGATTTCTCTTTTTACGAACCAGCACACTCCGAGGTGTCTTCCCGGGCCTGGACCAGGGCAGCTCGCCGGCGGACGTAGCCTCCGGCATGGCCGAAGCCACCGCCGGGGTGAGCCAAAGCCTCTCGGAGCTGGAGGCCTTGGGACAGACCCTTCAGGGCCAGGGCAACGTGCTGGGATTCGAAAGCGATTTCCTGATGCTGGCGCAGAAGTACGCCGGGCAATCGGGCGACATCTTCGACTCGTTTGATGCCTTGCAGTTGCGGCTGAACCCGACGGATCTGTCCAGTCCCTTGCGCTACGCCAAAGATCTACAGACGGAGGCGCGGGATTCCTATGACGACTACCAGGGCTTCCAGGAGCAACTGGAGATTCAGCTAGCCAATGTGGGCGGCTCGGCCGAAGATCGCCTATTCCAGATTGTGGGTGCCCACCCCGGCACGCCGGAATACGACCATCCCGAGAACAATGCCGGGAGCGAAATCTGGCAGCAGTTGCAGAGTATCCAGGCGGCGAAACTGCGGGTCGAGAAGAACGGAGCTGAGATCAACAACCTGACCGAACAGATCAATATCGAAATCTGGCGAGGGGGCGCTGTTTCCGATGCCCATATCAGGTATGCGGACAAACGAGCGGAATTGGTCCAGGAGATTAATCAACTCAAAGCAGCGCAAGAAACCGCAAACAGCTTCTTCGGCAACCTGCGTTTTTCCAATTCAGGCGAATTCCTGGGCACACTGGTTTCCGGCGCGATCGCCGGCGCCGCGCAAGCCGCCGTCGGCTTCACGGTTGCGGACAAGGAGGCGGACCTGGAACGGCAGTCTGGAATGGAGCAGGCCGAAGTTGAAGGCATAGAAAGCGAGGCACAAGTCAAGACTCTGATGTTGCAGTTCAGCACGCTGGCGATTGACTCCAAAGAAGCCGCGTTGCTGGCCAACCAGGAAGTGGGTCGGCTAACTGCCCTGTTGCGCGAGAAGGCCGACCTGGAGAACAGCGTGGCTGAGAGCCAGCGGGACCTGGCCGGGCGCTACTTCGCCGACCCGGTCCATCACCTTCGTTACCTGCACCAGACCATGCTGGCCAACCTCTCGTTCGACGAGGCGCAGAAATGGCTCTACTTCATGGTCCGCGCGCTCGAATACAAGTGGAACACGCCTTTCATGAACTATTTCTACCTGGGCCGGCGCTGGTCTACCGGCACGCTCTACAAGCTGCGCAATGCCGAGGAGCTGGAGCAGTTCTACCATGCCATGGTTAGTTTCAACAGCCTCGTCCAGTTGCCCAGCGACGATTACTGGGACTGGTTCTCGGTGCGGGAGGATTTCTTCGACTACAAGAAGTATGACGCCACGGGCACGAACCTGATGCACTACCCGGACCCGGCGAATCCGGGCGGCCCGGCCAGCCTCACCGCCGTGCAGGCCTTCCGGCAGAAGCTCAAGAGCCTGACCAATTCCCTGGGGACAATCCGGCTGGACTTCAGCACCGTGCGGGAAATTCCGGGCGGCACGTTCTTCCGCGGCCCGCGCTTTGACACCAACCAGAGGGTGCTCAGCGCGGGGCTGTTCCTGGACAAGATCAAGTGGATCAAGATCAGCCTGCCGGGCAGCCACAGCCTGGGGCGCGCGCACCTGGCCGGCGAAATGACCTACGGCGGCAGCGGCTTCATTCGCAACTTCGATGTCGGCCATTTCGTCCCCGAACGCCCGGACCGCCTGGCCGATGAACTCACGGCCTACAGCACGCGCTACTGGTTCTTCCATCCGCCCAGCGCCGCCTGGCGATTTAGCGAAGCTCTTAAGTCGCCGGTGACCATGACCCTCACCAACGACTCCCGCATGCCGCCGAGTGTGGGCGAGATCAACATCTTCAAGGAACGCAGCGTCGCCACGACCGGCTGGGTGTTAAGTATCCCAACCTGGGATCTGGGGGTGCCGGTCATGAAGATTGAGGAGCTGGATGACGTGGAGCTCTACTTCTACCACTACGCCGTCTCGCGCGAGATTCCTGCGGGCGCCGCAGCGAAATCCGCGGACGGCTCATCCCCGGCGCCGCGAACTCGCCCGTTCCCGTATAACCTCAGATATGAGACGAACGCGGAGCTGGAAGAAAAATAATAGCCCCAAGAGGTAGCCCCGGAAGGTACCTTCACAATCGCCCGCCCCAGGTTGGATGGTAAAATGGGTTGCGACGTGCAACCTGGGGGAGGTTCAAGGGGAGGGGACTGCTCAGTCATAGAATCATGCAGTTCCAAGCTGGAAGTGGTATCAGAAGCTAGCCGGACAGCCCGTCCCGCAGCCGCGCCTGTCCGCTCCTCCTTCCGGGGACCGGCCGCCACGTGGCCGTCTAGCGGCCGCTCCGGTGCTGCTCCCACGCCGGTCTCCCCCCGGTCAGTGGCCACCCGCGCAGCGTTGATTACCTGCGGGCGCTCAAGAAGCAGGTTCTTATCAGTGTCAACCTCTCGTTACAGCGGGTCCAGTTTCACGTAGTCCAGGCCGAACATGTAGGACTTGATGGCCTCGTCGTTCGCTCCCACGATTTCGATCGTCAGCTTGTGATCGCCGGCGGTCAAATGCTGCTCACCCATGGCCACCAGCCCGGTGGGGATCACCGACGGGTGGTATAGGTCAATAGGGCTGCCGAGCTTCTGTCCGTCTAGATAGAGCTGTACGATGCCGTAGTCCGGCGCTTTGGTCAGTTGCATGCCCAAGCGGTATCTGCCCGCCTGCTTCACCGGCAAAGCCAGGTCCAGCTTGTTGCCCGGCTTGGCCTCAATCCACCACAGATGGCCGTCGTTGCTCCATTGGTCGCCGAAGGCGGTCAAATCCTGCTCCTGCGGGTTGCCGCCGGTTTTGCCAAGAATCTTCAGCTTCTCGCCCTCGAGTGCGCCCTTGATTTTGAAGGTCTGAACCTCCGTCCAGTAGCCGACGCGCTCGCTTAATGGCGCGGGGCGGTAAGGGTCGTTACCGCCAGGTGCCATATACCAGTAGGCCACCCCCGCATATAGTGTCGGGCGCCGGTTCGGGTAGTACTTCTCGATGCACCCTTCGAACGACCTCTGGAACGACACCTCGTCGCTGATGTGCCAACGGTTTACGGATACATGGCCCCGGTTATTCCCGCCGTTGTGGGTCTGGTTGTGATACGCGTTCTGGAACAACTGCGGGCAGCACCAGGCGTAGCCGAAGTAATCCTCCGACCCCGTGCCGATGGTGGAAGGGAACTTCTCCCCATCCAGGAAAAACTTCTCGTCACCCTCGCCCCACCAGCCGCCGCGCGGATTCCAGATATGCAGCATCACGCCGACGTAGCGGCCCGCGCCTTCGGCCTTCAGGAACGGCCAGTCAATCGCCCGCTCGGCTTCTCGCGGCAGCAAGGCGTCCCGATGCCATTTGGCGTGAAAGCGCCCCAGTTGCGCAATCGGAAGCGACAGCGGCGCGTGGGCCACCTCGAAGGTCACCCTCCGTGCCGCCTTGCCGTCGTTGACCAATTCGACCCGCGCATCCTTCTCGAACGGCATATACCAGTTGCAGTACCACCAGCCATCCTCGCCCACGCCTAGTGGGAGGGAGCGGTAGTGGTTAACTCCGGGGGCGGTGCCGAAGAAGTCGCCCAGGGGCGTCCACACGCTCGGCGTTGCCTCGCCATCCCACTTGATTTGCAGGGCCAGCTCGCGCAGTACATCCTGGTCGCCCGGCGACGGCGGCAGGTCGAGCTTCACGCGGATGCCGGTGATAGCCTGCGGGCCTTTTAGCCTCGTTACGGCGGTGGTCTTGCCGGCTGGGACGTTCACCGCCTTGTGCCGGAGCTTCTGATCCGCGTGCTGCTGACCGGCGCCGAAGCTGCACTCAGAAAGGACCACATTCGCCCGGTCCAGCGCCGCCAGGCTGGCCGCCCCCAAATTCCGCTCGAAGGTCGGCACCTTCGTCCCCTTGGGGAAGGTGCTGTAGGTGAAATGGTAGTAGGCCCCCCATCCGGGGTCGGCAACGATCTTGCATGACCTCTGGAATGGGATGGGCGTGTAATTGTTCCAACCCAAACCCACGGTGTGCACCAGCGCCGGCCGTGTGAACGGCGCGTGCTTGCGGTCGAAGTAGCCGATGAACGGCAAATCCACCGCGGGTTCGCTCGCGCCATCCAGGTAGATGCGCACGTGCCCCTCTTTGGGTGCTGCCGACCAAATGCGCCAGATGCAGCCCGGCCCTTCCATCTCGGCGAAGACGAGTTTGCCGTCCTCCTTCCGGATGATGCCATCATTGTCCCCGTTGGCGTCCCAGCCCACGTACTTGCCCGTCGCCGCGTCGTAGCGGCTGGCGCGGTCATAGCTGGACCACTGAACGCACTGTTCGCCCGGCGCCGGCACGGTGGCCAGGCGTTCCAGGTCGGTCAGGCGTTTGACCAGGTCAACATACGTCAACTCCTGCTCTGCCGCGAAAAGCGGCAGGCAGACGGCTATGGCTAACACGCAGGCAAGTGGTTTCTTCATGGCTTAAGTAAAGGTTCTGGTTGGCTGGCTGACTCAGTGGTCGCCGGCACCGCCGACGCCGTGCAACGACTCGGCCCGGCTGAGCCTGGGCCAGCAATAGCCGTAGAGGGCAATGAAGGCGAAGCAAATCAGCGGCACGATGAACCCGCGCGACATGTCGTAGTGGTCGGCAACAGAGCCCATGACCTTCGGCAGCAAGGCGCCGCCAACAATGCCCATCACAATATAGGCGGCGGCCCCCTTGGCCCGGGCGCCCAGGCCGAAGATGCCGAGGGCAAAGATGGTGGGGAACATGATGGACATGAAGAAGTAGCTCAGGAACACGCAAAGCACTGAGAGCCAGCCCAGCTTCAGGAAAATGAGCAGGCACATGATCACGTTGAGCAGGGCGTAAAGGCCCACGATCTTGTGCGCCGAGACCCGCCGCAGCAGCGCCGCGCCGCTGACGCGGCCCAGCAGGAAGCACACGAAACCCACGGAGGCCAAAGTGGCGGCAAACTGGTTCGTCACGCCGATGACGCCGTCGCGAAAGCGCAGTTGTCCGGGATACGCGTCGGCGAGCAACAGCCGGTTGAGCCGCGCCTCGTTGCGGTTGCTGGGGTCCTGGGCCAGCAGTTGCCTGGTGGCGTCCTGCAAGGCAACGCCCCCGAACCGCTCGGGGCTGTAGATGCTCTCCTTCAGGATAAGGCTGTTCAGGTCTTGCATCAGCGCGACCCGGGCCGCGGTGTCGCTCGAGAGACCTTGCTTGTGGTGGGCCAGAACTTCCACCGTCTTCGGGGAGAGCCTGGAGGCGAGGAAGGCGGAGACAGGTTCTGCCTGGTCATGGAGTTTGGCCGCCAGGGCGGGGACGTCCTGGAAGTCTGAGCCGGCAAAGGCCGTTCTCACCTCCACCCATTTCCCGGTCCTCCCCGTCAGCCATGAAGAGGGCAGGGAGGGCGGTTCGGAGGTGACGTAGTTGATCAGAAAGCTAAAAATGCCGGCCTGGGCGGCGACGTAGAGAAACTGGGCCAGGGTGGCGCCCGAGAAATGTTCGTGTGCCCAGATGCTATGGTGGGAAAGGCGCTTCGTCGCGCCAAAGAGCCATATGCCCACCACCACAAACGCCACGCATCCTGCCACGACCAGCGTCATGAACAGCGCAGTCTCGGCTGTGATGGCCATCCTCGCGGGGTGCGGCAGCGCCGAGGCGAAGCCGACGAGGTGCGGGCCCAGGCCGAGCGAGCCGAGCGCCAGCCAGGCGATCATCCCAAACACGCCGAACAGTGCGGCGATATTCCCCATCAGCAGGCAGTAACTCAGCCCCCGGTTCACTTTCCGGATCGCCGGCGCCGCAGTTTCCACGTTCTTGCCGTTCTTGCCCTCGATATTGTAATCATCCTCCGCCTTGATGTCGGGCACGGGCGCGAAGAAGAAGATGACGGCGAGGATCAGGACCGCCACCGCCACGCCCGCGTAGGGGATCCAAAGCGTCTCGGCCCCCGTGCTCCGTCCAGAGGCGTCCTTGGCATAGAAGAACAGGCCGCCGGCGATCGGGCCGAGAATCCAGCCCACCCCGTTGCAGGATTGGGCAAGGTTGATGCGCGTGGCGGCGTAGCGGGGCGGCCCGAGCACGGTGGTATAGGGATTGGCCACGGTCTCGAGGAACGTCAGGCCGGAGGCCACCACGCACACCCCGAGCAGGAATGCCCAGAACGCCGCGATCTTCGTCGCCGGGATGAACCAGAAGCCGCCCACCGCTACCAGCAGCAGCCCGGCGATGATGCCGCCCTTGTAGCCCAGCCGCGTTGCCAGCCAACCCGCCGGCAGGGACATGAGGAAGTAGCCCATCCAGTGCGCAAACTGCACCCAAGCCGACTGGGACAGGCTCAAGTGCAGCTCCTCCTGAAAGTGCTTGTCCATCACGTCAATCATGCCGTTGCAAAAGCCCCAAAGCAGGAACAGCGAGCTGACGAGGGTGAAGGTGAGCAAAACGTTCCTGCCGTCGGGCAGGACAAACATGCCTTGCTTGTTGGTTTTCATTAGGGTCGTGGGCCTGGCCAATGGCATTCGCAGAGATTGGGCTCGCGGAGACGCCCGCCCGCTTGCCGATTACTTGCTCTGCAGCGCGTTCTTAATGTCGGCTATCGAAACACCCAGCGCGGTGCGGGCGATCGGATCGAGCGCGGACTCGGGTCCGCTGATGTGGATCGTGCGATGGGTGTGCGAAAGACTCTTGCCCGGTGCGAGAGCCGCCGCCGGGGAGGAGGACTCCAACTCGTAGAAGGGGCCCATGGGCTTGACGCCCGGCGCGGGCGGGCCGTCGTTGTAGCAGTTGGCCGCGTCGCCGCCGTAGGGATTGTCCTGCAGCTTCCAGAGCGAGTTAACGTAGTCGGTAACGCCCGCCGGAACGTCATACTGGGCTATGGTCAGGACCTTGTTATCGGCGTCGTAGCTGCCCGAAACGCCTTTGCTGCGCCTCGGATTGATCCCTATCTTGCTCCGATACTTGCCATCCGCCGAGAAGTAGATCACGTCATTCCTGACCACCAGCCGGTCCGGCGGCACCTGCCCGAAGTAATCGGAAGTCACCTGCACGCCGAGCTCGGACTCGGGGCCACCCTTGATGGGCACCACGATGGTGGTGGAGGGCGACGGGGTGAACATGCAGAGAATCCAGATCGAGAGCAGCCCCGTATCCTGCCGCCAGGCCTGTTTGCCGGCGTTGGTGATCCTGTTCTCAGACTCGAAGGCCACAAGGTTGACCCCTGGCGCGGCTTTCACGCCCAGCTTGCGCCAAGCCGCCTTCCCAGGCAGCAGTCGGACCTCGCGTTTTACCGCCACCTCGAACCGGGTGCCGGAGTAGTTCGTCAGGCTGAACTTCGAGGAGAAGGCGGCCTTGTCGCGCGAGCGCGCGTCAACATTGAAGGGCAGCGTGTCAAAGACAGCCGGGGTGAACCAGTCATCATACTCGAACTTCGCCCCTTTGGCGAAGAAGATCGAGAACTGCCCACCCTCGGGCCCCATCCAGAAGCGGTCCTCGCCTCCGAAAGCATTCATGTGGGGAAGGATCTTGCCCGAGGCAATCAGCTCGCGGTTGATCCAGCCGAAGCTCAGGCCGGCATCGGCGCCGGCGGTGCTCGTCATCACGCGCCCCTGCCAGGCAGGCACCACGGCGATTTTGGCGAGGCCTTTCTCGTCGCTCAATACGATTAGATCCGTGTGGCGCTTCAGAAACGCCGCGTCGTCGCCAAAACTGGCGGCGTCAGCATGGCGGGGAACATATCCGGTTATGGTCATAACAACAATCGTAGCAAGAGTCAGATTGCGTAACATGGACGGGAGGGTAGGTGTTGACACGCTGCGATGTCAAGCAAGGAGGTGCTCGCCTTGTTTTGGGACTCGCAGGTTGCCGCCTGCTCGAATGGAGCTCGGCGCCCCGTCGCTCAAGGCACGACTTGATCGTGCCACTCGTCGGTGCCGCGGAACCACTTCCAGAGATACAGCCTCCTGGGCACCCACTCCGCGTGGCCGTCGCAGAAGACCACATTGCCGCCGGCGGTGCCGTGATTATCCCCGGCGTCCGGGTAATCCTCATTCTTGCGTGAAGGGTCTGTGCTCAGCTTGTCGTCGGCGTCGTAGATAATCCAAAGGTCCGAAGGGCCGCCGCCCTGGCCGTGGAAGTTGTACTGCGGGTGTCCGCCTGCGGTGTTGTTGAGACGGTAGGTGTAGCTCGTTACCGAGGATTGCGTCTTGCGGATCATGGCTCCGCCGGCACCATACGCTTGTCGCGCGTTGATCCAGCCGGCGACTTCGTAACTGTGCCCGACGGTGCCTGCTTTGCCAGCGGCGTTGTTGACCAGGTCGGGCAGGTATCGGGTGGCCCCGTGCAGACGCTCCTGGTAGGGCGCTACCCCGGTATCATTGGGTGTGTAGGGATCGGCCGTAGCCGGCGTCACCTCACGCGCGTTGGTGAAGCGAATACCGTTCTTCGTCGTCGGACAAATAAACGATTTGACGGTGGCAAGGTGTTGGGGAAACAGCCAGTTCAGGTCGTCATCTGTCCAGTTGGCCGTGCCGCTCAGCGCGCGTTTGTTGTCTTCATCGGCGTACATCTGGCTGCCAAGGCCCATTTGTTTGCCGTTGTTCAGGCAGGCGGTGCGTCTGGCGCGATCCTGGGCGCGGGCCAGCGCAGGCAGCAGCAGCGCGGCCAGAATGGCTATGATAGCAATGACGACCAGCAGCTCGATCAAGGTAAACCCTGAACGCGCCTCCCAGCCTCCCTTTGCGCCACAAGAGTCCATACAATCCATGCTAATAGTGATTGGATAGCTGCTGGCTTTATAAATAGCACTCCGCCGGGAGAATCGCAACCTGCGATTCCACCCTCGGTGCCTGCAGTCTTGAAAAGAAACTTGTACCCGGTTACACAACTCGGCGCGGACCTATGCAAGAAGACGGAATCTTAGTGCGCCTGACACCCTTCAGCGGCGAGTTGCTGCTGCTGGCGGTGGCAGTGCTGCTTGCGATCGGCTTTCTTGGCCTGCTGGTTCTCGATCTGGCCAAGCGTCGCCGGCGTAAACGGCGTCATCAGGCTGGCGCCAAAGGACTCCGGGCGCAATTGGGCGAAGCTTTCAGTCGCATGCGTGCTTTTCAGGGTGAACTGAAGAAGGCGGTTCACCGCCGTGCCAGGCGACATGGGGAGCACCGGGGCAGGCGACGCTCAACCCAGCGGTGATGGCCTGCGGTGCCTTCTTTTTCCGTCGGCGGGGCTTCGCAGCTGCAACCTGGCCCTGACATGCGCAAGGCCGTCCAAGCCATCCTCTCCGTCGGGCTGGGGCTTGCCCTGGGACTGGTGGTGACCTGGGGGGCGGGTGAGAATCCCTGGCACGTCTGCAAAGTTCTCACGAAGGGGGCATTCGGCTCGGGTTACGATTTGGGCATGACGCTGTTCTACGCGACCCCGCTCATCTTCACAGGGCTTTCCGTCGCCGTGGCTTTTCACGCGGGCCTGTTTAACATTGGCGCGGAAGGACAACTCACGCTGGGAGCACTGGCAACAGCAGCGGCGGGCGCGATCTGGCCTAACCTGTGGTCGCCACTGGCGCCAGTGCTCGCGGCGCTGGCTGCAATTCTCGCGGGAGCGCTCTGGGGGGCGATCCCCGGCTGGCTTCGTGCACGGCGCGGCAGCCATGAGGTTATCAACACCATCATGCTTAACTTCGTCGCAGCCGGACTTGCCAGCTACGTAGCCCTCTACGTGCTGAAGAATCCGGAGTCGCAGAACCCGGAAACGCGGCCTGTCGGTGATGGCTTCCTGGTTCATCAGTTCGGCGTTTTTGCTGGTGCGCCCGTCAGCGTAGCGCTGCCGCTGGCGCTGGTGGTTGCCGTCCTCGTGTGGGTGCTGCTGTGGAGAACGGTGCTGGGGTTTGATCTGCGCGCTGTAGGGCAGAGCGAAGCCGCCGCTCGCGCGGCAGGCATTGACGCAGGCCGGATCCGGATCATTGCCTTCTCGCTGGCGGGGGCGTTGGCCGGGTTGGTGGGCGTCGGGGAGGTGCTGGGGAATGCCGGCAAATTCCGGGTCGGGTTCTCGCCGGAGTATGGCTTCATTGGCATTGCCGTGGCCCTGCTGGGCCGGAATCATCCAGCCGGGGTCATCGCGGCGGCGCTGCTCTTCGGCGCGCTGCACAAGGGTGCGACGGCGCTGGACATGGAAACCGATCGGGTGACGCAGGAACTGTCTCTGGTATTCCAGGCGTTGATCATTTTGTCGGCGTCGGCGGAGGGACTCTGGAGTCTTATGAAGGGACGGGGAGCTGAGAATTCAAGAGGTGCCAGGCTAACAGGTTGCACATGAAGCCCCGCACCAGTCCTGGAGCCAACGGCAAATGATTCGCCAACTCCTTGAATCCACGCTGCGCGTTTCAACGCCGCTGATATTCGCGGCATTGGGCGGCATGTTCAGCGAGCGCTCGGGCGTTATCAACATCGCTCTCGAAGGCATGATGCTCATTGGTGCTTTCGGAGCGGCAGTCGTTACTTATGTCACCCATTCACCCTGGCTGGGTTCGCTTGGCGGGATGGCGGCGGGCGCCCTTCTGGCTGCTTTCTATGCGCTGTTCGCAATTTGGCTGCGCGCCAACCAGATCGTCGCCGGCACGGCGATTAACATGCTGGCTTTGGGCATGACCCCTTTCGTCTCTAAGATCCTCTATGACGTGACCGGCCAAACCCCGGCCATCCCATTGGCCGAGAGGTTTCAATCGGCTCCACTCTACATGAGCTGGATTCTCGTCGCCGCGTGCTGGTTCTGGGTGAGATACACGCGCAGCGGTTTATGGGTCAGTCTTGCGGGCGAACACCCCGAGGCGCTGGATGCGGCAGGCATCCGGGTCAATCGCGTCCGATGGGCGGCGGTGTTGGTCAGCGGCGCGCTGGCTGGCATGGGAGGCGCAACTCTTTCGGTGTTCCTGTCTTCGTCCTTCTCGCGAAACATGACCGCCGGGCGCGGCTTTATTGCGCTGGCGGCCCTGATCTTCGGGAGATGGAAGCCTGTGCCGACAGCCATCGCGTGTCTGATGTTCGGTTTTGCCGAGGCGCTGCAATTCCGGCTCCAGGGCGTAAGCCTGGAAGATGGCAATCCCATCCCGGTCCAATTCATCCAGGTCCTGCCATACGTGGTGACCATTCTCGTCCTGGCCGGCTTTGTGTACCGTTCCCGCCCTCCACAAGCGGCAGGAACGGTCTTCCGCCGGGCTTGAACGAAGTGAGTTGCGGCAGTCTGTGGTGGACAAGACCCGCCCAGTTGGCGCACGGAGGGCGCATCTCAATTTCTGGCAACTTCCCAAGGCTTGGGGGAAGCTGCGGCAACGGTTCCCGGCGCCTCGAAAGCGGACTGCGGCCCGGACTCCTGGCCCCAAACGCCTTCCCCCAGCCCAAGCCAGCCAGGCCCCGCCAGGAACCTATCCGCGCCCTTGCGCCCCGCATTGGGCTAACCGCCTGTCCGCACGGCACTTCCGCCCATTCTCCGCCCCCGCGCCCCACCCTCCGCTCATCGTCCGCCCCCCGTCCCGCTACCGTAGTACCTCTAACCCGGGGTTAGAGGTACTACGGTAGCGGGACGGGGGGCGGACGGCGGGCCTGCCCATCC
>DAOPPX010000116.1:2920-16629 GCA_035358715.1 Verrucomicrobiota bacterium | reverse complement strand
ACCCCCAAAAAACCTAAACCGCCCGCCGGTAGCGAAAGTCGGGCTAACCCGGGGTTAGAGGTACTACGGTATTGGGACGGGGGGCGGACGATGAGCGGAGGGTGGGGCGCGGGGGTGGAGAATTGGCGGAAGTGCCGTGCGGACAGGTGGTTACCTCGGTTCGGGGCGCCGGGGCGCGGATAGGTTCCCGGCGGGGCCGGGCTGGCGTGGGCTGGGGGAAGGCGTCCGGGCCCAGGAGTCCGGGCCACAGCCCGTTTTCGAGGCGCCCGGAACCGTTGCCGCAGGCCCCCGAAGCCTTGGGAAGTTGCCAGGAATTGAGATGCGCCCGGTGGAAGCCCTGGGCCTACTTGCCGCTTGCGCTGCGGCAACAGCGCGACAATCCTCTGCCTGTCTATGAACTACAACATCTCCAGCCGCGCCGCCTCGCTTTCTCCCTCGCTGACTCTGGCCATTGACGCGAAAGCCAAGGCCATGAAGGCCGCAGGGCTGGATGTGGTGGGGTTCGGAGCCGGCGAGCCGGACTTCGACACTCCGCAGCACATCAAAGACGCCTGCGCCAGGGCGCTGGAGGCCGGCTTCACAAAATACACGCCCGCCGCCGGCCTGCCTGAGCTGCGCGCCGCCATCGCCGACAAGCACCAGCGCGAGAACGGCCTTTCCTTCAAGCCGTCGCAGATCATCGTTTCGTGCGGCGGCAAGCACTCATGTTTCAACGTCATCTTCGCCACCTGCTCGGAGGGCGACGAAGTGATCATCCCAGCCCCGTATTGGCTCAGCTACCCGGAGATGGTGAAGATGGCCGGCGCCAGGCCTGTGATTATCCAGACGACCGACCAGACCGAGTTCAAGCTCACGCCGGAGGCTCTGCAGGCCGCCATCACACCGCGCACGCGCCTGTTCATCCTCAACTCGCCGGGCAACCCCACCGGCTCGGTCTATACGCCCGGCGAGCTCAAGGCCCTGGGCGACGTTTGCATCGCCAACAACGTGCTCATCATGAGCGACGAGATTTACGAGCATTTGCTCTACGACGGCGCCGTCGCCCGCAGCGTCGCCGGCTTCTCCCCGGCGCACTTCGAGCACACGATCATCGTGCACGGCTTCGCCAAAGCCTGGAGCATGACCGGCTGGCGGCTTGGCTGGTGCGCCGCGCCCGAGCCGATCGCCAAAGCCATTGACGCCGTCCAAAGCCACAGCACCAGCAACCCGACCAGCTTCGCCCAGAAAGGCGCCGTCGCCGCGCTGACCGGCCCGCAGGACCACCTTAAGATTTGGCTGGATGCATTCAACCAGCGCCGCACCTGCGCCTGGAACAAGCTCAACAGCATCCCCGGCCTGACTTGCGTCAACGCCAAAGGCGCCTTCTACCTCTTCCCGAGCATCGCCGGGACCGGCCTCAAGTCGGCCGAGTTCTGCGCCAAACTGCTCGAAGCCGAGCAGGTCGCCGCCGTGCCCGGCATCGCTTTCGGCGCGGATAATTACATCCGCTTGAGCTACGCCACCAGCATGGCGAACATCGAGAAGGGGCTGGAGCGGATCGAACGTTTTTGCCGGACCCTGGTGCATTGAGAGGCTGGACAGGTGTCCCGGTTTTTTGGGCCCGCGCCAACGCCCCGCCCGAGCGGGTTCACGGCGGTTGACTTCCGTCGGTCGAGGTTGTTGACTGTCTTGCCGATGATTGTAGGACGCACCGCAAGGCGTGCGGCTGCGGCGACGCTGGTCCTGACGATGCTTTTGTGCGATGCGGACGGAAGGCGCGCGGCGGCCGCCGCTCCCAAACAACAAGCGCTGGACGAGTGGCGGAGCCTTACCGCTCCAAGCGCGCCCGTGCCGCGGGTGTTTGTGAAGGGCGACCGCGTGCGGGTCTACTTCCAGGTCTCTACCAAACTCGAGGAGTTCAGCGCGGACTGGGACCGGCATCGAGTGCCGAGCGACGGGTATCGCGCCAGCTCCGCCGTGTTGCGGTGGAAGCGGCGGCTGTCGCACATGCCGGCCGGCGGGCGCGACTGGCGCGAGGCGACAGTGATTGCCGGCGCTCAGTGGGCCCGGCTCACCACAAATCTGGTCGAGGCGCTGGCGCCATGCACACCGGGACATGGAGTGTATTGCCACGGGTTTCTGGCCGATCGCCTCCTGTACCGCGATGCCCGGGGCGTGCCACGGTCCAGCTCGATGGACGAGCCGCCGCCGGGGATAGTCGTTGACCGGCAGCTTTCCTTCGAGGAGACCCTCTCGACGGTGGCGCGGTTGGTCGAGCAGGACCTGGAGCGGCATCATTCGGGCGAGTCGCTCTTCCTGCTGCTGGCGCCCAATCCAGGGAGAGCCACACAACCGTTCCTGCTGGACCGCGCCCAGCGGCAGTGCATCTGGCTGATACCGGCTTCCATGTATGACCGGACCGAGCGCGGCCTGGGGCGTTCGACGACCGCACAGGGCCTCAGCGCGCTGCTGTTTGAAAGCCACGGGCTGGCGATGCTCAAGAACCCGGTTTCCAGCGCCGCCCGCCTCGCAGACTTGGCGGTTCAGTCGGTGTTCCGTCTTGTGCGCGTGCCCTTGCCCAAACCCAGCACCCGTTATCCGGAGCTCAGCCAGGGGCCGGGGATGGACCTTGCGGCGTGGGAGGGGTGGCTGGACCGCTACACCGGCACGCGGCAGGAGGACGGCTCGCTTGACCTGTTGATTGATGGCGTGCAGTTCTTCACACGGCTCAAGCAGGCGATCGCCGCTGCCACGAACCATATCCACTTCAACATTTACATTTTCGACAAGGACGATGTCGGCGTCAGCGTTGCGGACCATCTGAAGCAACGCTCCAGCGAGATCGAGGTCAAGGTGATCTTCGACCGCCTGGGGACCATTAGCGGAGGAGCGGTTCCCCCCGGCACACCGTTGCCGGAGGATTTCCGCAGTCCCGCCTCGATTTACTCCTATCTGAGGAAGGATTCGTCCGTCCGGGTGCGCCCGTTTCTTAACCCATGGTTTTCGTCGGACCACGCGAAGGTGCTGCTGGTGGATGGCACCCACGCCTGGCTGGGCGGCATGAACCTGGGGCGGGAGTATCGCTACGAATGGCACGACCTGATGGTCGAGTTGCAGGGGCCGGTCGTTGCCTCCCTGGAAGCGGGGTTCAGGCGGGATTGGGCCCACGAGGGCGCCTTGGGCGATTTTGCCTATGTCGCGGCGCTCACCCGCGGGCCGCGACAGGTCGTGGAGGGAACGCCTTCGGGGGGGTGGGTCAAATTGCGCCTGCTGCCCACCAAGACGGCCTGGAAGCCGTTCAGCGCCGCGGTGCGAAAGGCCATCGGCAAGTCCAGGAGCTACGTTTACGTGGAGAATCCATACCTCTTCGACAAACGCGTGATCCTCAGTTTGGTGCGGGCGCGAAATCGGGGAGTGGATGTGCGTATCGTTCTGCCGCGGGTGAACGACCAAAAGACCGGCGGCCGGAGCAACCTGGTGTTGGCCAACTACCTGCTGGAACATGGCGTGCGCGTTTACTTCTACCCCGGCATGACCCATGTGAAGGCCCTGCTGGTTGATGGCTGGGCCTCGGTTGGATCGGCCAACCTGAACCACCTGAGCCTTCGCGTGTGCCAGGAACAGAATGTCGCCACCTCCGACCCCGCTTTCGCCGCTCGGCTCAAACGAGAGCTCTTCGAGGAAGACTTCTCACGCTCGTATGAACTGACCGAGCCCGTCTCCATCGGGTGGATGGATTTACTGGCTGACTTGCTCCTCCAGGGCATCTAAGCTTACCTTATGGCTGGCCTGTTTTCCCCGGCGACCCGCGAACAAATCCGCGCTGCCAGCGACATCGTGGATGTGATCGGGTCGTACCTGCCGCTCAAACGCGCCGGGGCCAACTTCGTCGCGCTGTGCCCCTTCCACAAGGAGAAGACCCCCAGCTTCAACGTCAACCCGCACCGCCAGATATTTCACTGCTTCGGCTGCCAAAAAGGCGGAGACGTGTTCGAGTTCGTCAAGGAGTACGAGAACATAGATTTCCCGGAAGCAGTGCGGCGGCTGGCCGAGCGGGCGAGGATTCCGCTGGAGTACGAGCAGGGTGCCGGCGAGCCCCAATCCCGGCATCTGAAACAACGGCTGCTGCAAATCCACGAGCAGATCGCCCAGCGCTGGCAAAACGCTCTCGCCAACGAGGCCTCCGGGCAGGCCGCGCGGGATTACCTGGCCAAACGCGGCGTCTCCGCCGAGGCAGTCAGGCTTTTCCGGCTTGGCGCCGCTCCGGACCTGTGGGATGACACGGTGAACTGGGCGAAGAGCAAGGACCACGACCTCGCCCTGGTGGCGCAGGCCGGCCTCATCTTGCGCCGGCAGGACGGCGATGGATACTACGACCGCTTTCGCGGACGGCTGATGTTTCCCATCTGCGATGAGCAGGCCCGGGTGATTGGGTTCAGCGGGCGCGTGCTCGCCGGTGATGAGAAGACCGCCAAGTATGTCAACTCGCCCGAAACGCCCATCTTCACCAAGAGCAAGGTCTTCTTCGGGCTGGACAAGACCAAGCGCGCCGTGCTTGACGCCGGTTACGCTGTTATCTGCGAAGGGCAGCTTGACCTGATTGCCGCCTTCATGGCTGGAGTCCAAAATATCGTGGCGCCTCAAGGCACGGCTTTCACCGCTGACCATGCCCGGATCCTGCGGCGCTATGTGGAGGAGGTGGTTCTCTGCTTCGACTCGGACCCAGCCGGCCAAAATGCCGCCGTCCGGTCGCTGGATCACCTGCTCGCGTCCGGCCTGGCGGTGCGCGTGGCGGTGGTGCCATCGCCGCATGACCCGGACAGCTTTATCAAAGCCGCAGGGGGCGTCGCCTTCAAGCAGCTTATCGAGAACGCCGAGGGGTTCTTTGATTACTACCTGAACCGCCTGTGCGCCACCAACGAGGTCGCCACCGATAAAGGGCGGCTCTCCGTGCTTCGGGGCATGGCCGAAGCCGTGCACAAGACCGGCAGCGCGGTCCTGGTTGACAAGTACGCGCAAAAGACCGCCTTGCGCCTGGGCGTGACGCCGGATGCTGTCCGTGCCGAGTTCAGGAAGCTCTCACGGCCAAGAGCAGCGGCGCCCGAAGCTGCCGAAGCATCTACGGCAGAGACTGGCAGCCCGCAAAAGCCCCCGGCTCCGGAGTTCTGGTTGCTGAAGCTCCTTCTGCTGCATGAGGATCTCGTGGGCTGGGCGGCGGCGCATTTGGACCCGGCCTGGGTGCAGCATCCACTGGCAAGGCAGATCGTCGCGCAGCGGCTTGCAGCTCATGCGAACCAGACCTGGAACAGCCTGGCAGGCTTCCTCGATGAGTGTGCGGGCCTGGAAATGCGAAGCCTGGTGACGGAGGCCACGACCGAACCCCGCCCCATCCCCAATCCGGTCCAGCAACTTAATGACATCGCCACGCGGCTGCGGAACCAGTCCATTGACCGTCAACTGGCTGCCCTAATGCAGCGCGCCCACCAGCCCGAAGTGACCGAGATTGAACGGAATGAGATCCTGCGCCGACAGCAGGAACTCCGGCAACTCAAACGCCAGCCGATCGAGGAGTAGCTCCTGATCTCGCCCGACACGGTGCGCAAATCCGTATTGACCCTTGGCGAGAGCGGTGTTAAGGTGCAAGCCGTTAACAGGAATTACCGAACCTGAGAATCAAATAAACAAAGCAACATAGAAAGGGCAGAGAATGAAACTTAGTGCATGGTTATTGACAGCAGTTGTGGCCACTACGCTGGCGCTGGTTGGTTGCAGCAAGCCAACAGACAGTGGCAGTGCCATTGACACGGCAGCATTGGAGTCGGGCTTCCAGTCGGCGGAAGCCAGTGTGAAGGAAACCGCAGATAAGGCGATCGCCGCTATCAAGTCCTCCGATTGGGCGGGCGCCGTGACGGAGTTGAAGAAGCTCGCCGAAGATGCCAAGGTGACCCCCGAGCAGCAGCAAGCTGTTAAGGACATTCTGGCGAAGGTTCAAGGCGCCATTAGCGATGCTGCAGGCAAGGTCGTCGAAGGAGCCGACAAGGTTGTTGATGACGCTGCGAAAGCGGTGCAGGACGCGCCGAAGCCGTAAGCCGGCTCCGTCAACAATTCGTTGGAGTCGAATAGTATCCTCATAGTGGCGCGTGGCGTTACAGGGTCGCGCGCCACTGCTGTTTGCTGCCCCGGTCATGCGGGACGGCTGGACGGCCAGGCGTTGTGAAAGTTAACTCGGTTTCCTTCCTCGCCGGCTTGCGCCGGGGTGATACACCTACACGTCAAGACCGTCGTGCCCAGGCGTTATTGCCATGAACCGAAACGCCCCAGTGCTCTCGAATAATCTGGAAGCGCTGTTCCTCGAGGCGACGAAGTGCAACGCCCGCTACGACTTTGCGGGAGCCATCGAGGTGCTGCAGCGCGCCCGCAAGCTCGAGCCGGCCAACGACAAGATACTGGTGGACCTCGGTTCCGCCTGTGCCAAGGCGTATGATTTCGCCGCCGCCCAGCGCTGGTTCGACGAGGCCGTCCGCATCACGCCAACCCCCATCCCCGCCCTCAACGCCATCGGCCATGCCTGGCTGGAGGTGCGCAACTACGAGGCCGCGCAAGCCTGTTTCGAGCGGGTCTTCAAGGAAAGACAGGTTCCGGTCATCACCTTCATTCGCCTGTCCGAAATCTACATCCGCCGCCGGCGGCTCGCGGAGGCCGACCAAATCACCGAACGCGCGCTGCACCTTTATGGTCCAGAGGACGCCGTCCTGTTGGCGCGTGGCAATGTGCACCGTCAGATGGGGCAGTTCGACCTGGCGGAGAAACTGTATAATGTCCTCGTGGCCAGGCCCAGTGGCGACCCTCTGGTCCGCGCCTTCGGCAACTATGAACTGGCCAGCCTCCACGATCATAAGGGGGAATACGACAAGGCGATGTCCGCTCTGCTCGAAGCCAAGGTTCTCATGCGCCAGGGCACGGCTCAACAGTTGAAGATTCTGCAGCAGAAGCAGGCGCACCTCAAAGAGATGCAGCGGAGCGCCGGCGAACAGGTGGTGCAGCGCTGGCGCAAAGCGGGGGCCACCGATCTGCAACCCGCCCGCAAGCTCGCCCTGCTCTGTGGGCACGCCCGTTCCGGGACCACCCTCCTGGAGTATGTGATTGACGCGCACCCAGGCGTCATCTCCGCCGAGGAGAGCATGGTCTTCCATAACAAGGCCTACTACCCGCTTGGCCGGCTCGTCGCCCGTAACGCCACCTTCGTCTCTTCGCTGGACTGGTTCCCCGCCCGGACCATGCGTCAGGTTCGGGCCGAATACTTCCGCGGCATTGAATCCCTCCTCGGCGAACCTATCGGCGATCGCCTCCTGCTGGACAAGAACCCGGCGAACACCTTCGATGTTCCCGCCGTCACCCGCATTTTCCCGGAGAACAAGTTCGTCGCCGCCTTGCGTGATCCGCGCGATGTTTGTCTGAGCTGTTTCATGCAACCGGTGAACATTCTGCCCGATACCGCCGCTTGGCTAAGCTTGGAAGGAACCGTGGAACACTACGCCGCCATTATGGGTTTGTGGGCTGCCTGGAAGCCCTGCCTTGCCGATCTGGCCGTCGAGGTCCGTTATGAGGACCTGGTGGACAACCTGGCGGCCACCGCCCGGCGGGTGCTGGAGTTTCTGGGCCTGCCCTGGGATGACCGCGTTATGCGCTTTCACGAGCACGCCAGCAGCAAGGTCGTCCGCTCGCCCACCTTCGCCGAGGTCACCAAGCCGCTCTATCGTGCCTCGGTCGGCCGTTGGAAAAACTACCAGAAGTATTTCGAGCCCCACCTGCCGAAACTCGCGCCCCTGCTGCGAGCGTTCGGCTACGAATAGCGACGACTGTTGCTTCTGGCAAAGCCCCTTGGCGTCGGCCTTGATGCGATTAGGAAGCAGCGTCCGATCAGAGCATCGAAATGGGCTTGCCAGTCTCTTGGCCGGGGCGCACGATGCGGTGGGGTGCCGGGTGGGAAGAAGATAGTCATGAGATTATGACGATGAAATCCTCAAAATGCCTTCAGCTTCCTTCTGCTTTGTGTGCTGCGCTTTGGCTCGTCGCTTCGCTGGCCTCAGCCCAGTCTCCACCGGCGCTGAGCGTGCAGTGGTCTAACGGGTGCGCATGGCTCAACCTCGAAGCAGACATCGGCGCCGCCTGCACGATTCAATACTGTGCCAGCCTCTTGCCCACGAATAACTGGCGGTTCCTGACAAATCTGACGCCGCTGTTGAACAGCCCCCATTCGGTTTCCGACGCAGAGGCCGCCCTTGCGCCGCGTTTCTATCGCGCGTTCTCCCAACAAGTGCCCACCAATGTAGCAACTGCGGACGCAGTCTGGATTGCGCCCGGAACATTCATCATGGGAAGCCCGCCCACCGAGGCGCAGCGAGGTGCGGATGAAACCCAGCACGCTGTAACGCTGACGCATGGGTTCTACATAGGCAAACACGAGGTGACTCAGGCAGAATACCTGGCCTTAATGGGGCACAACCCCA
Source organism: Verrucomicrobiota bacterium (assembly GCA_035358715.1). Classification (GTDB taxonomy): domain Bacteria; phylum Verrucomicrobiota; class Verrucomicrobiia; order Limisphaerales; family UBA8199; genus UBA8199. Next base: position 8,140 of record DAOPPX010000116.1, on the reverse strand, counting down.
GCTTCTTTACCGGCGACCTGAATCGCCCAGTGGATACAGTGAGTTGGAATGACGCGACAGACTACTGCGCCCAGTTGACGCAACGGGAGCAGGCGGCGGGACGCCTGCCGGCGGGCTGGGGCTATCGGTTGCCGACGGAGTCAGAGTGGGAGCATGCGTGCCGGGCAGGGACAGCCACCGCGTTCAACTTTGGGAGCGCCATTCAGGGCGGGATGGCCAACTTCTACAACTACTACGAGTATGACGCGGCCGTCGGCGAGATCTACATTTCCGATCCCGCGATTCCCTATCTGGGGCGGACAACGGCGGTGGGGACTTACGAGCCGAACGCGTGGGGCTTGTATGATATGCACGGCAATGTGTGGGAATGGTGCCAGGACTGGTACGGCGCCTATCCGGCCGGAAGCGTGGTTGATCCGCAGGGGCCTGCATCGGGTTCGCAGCGCGTGGCCCGCGGCGGTTGTTGCGGCAACGGCGCCAGGTGCTGCCGGTCGGCATATCGGTTCTGTGGCAGCCCCGCTGATGCGTACAACGACTTTGGGTTCCGCACTGTGCTTGCCCCAATCCAGTGAGGACGACCGCTGCGCCTCAAAAGTAACTGTTACCTTAGCGAAGCTCGCGACTTCACGGCTCCACGTTAAGAGCTTGCAGGCGATTGGGAAGTTGGCTAATCTGAGTGCGTGGACGCGAACAAGCATGTTGTCCCGGCGCCCAGGAAATTCAAGGTTGACTTTTGCGAATGCTTTGGGTGCCCGATTGAGGCATTTCCGGAAGCGCTCTTGAGGAAGAGCATCCACCCTCCTTTGCGTCCCTTGGCCTGGCTGGTTCGCCGCCTGTTCCCCACCTACTTCCGCAACGATCTCGAATACACCGAGCGGCTCGGCGAGGCAACCTCCTGGGATGCATTCTGGACGCTGGCTAACGGCATTCGGCAGGACCTTGCCCTGAATCACGGCCTGCTGCGCAAGGGCCTTCACTTGCGCATTTCGGGATATTGTCTCATCAAGGTCTATGAGGAGATCACCCGACGCCGACGCGAGTCCTTTCGATAGTGTAACCCTCAGGGCAGACATCCCCCCGCAGAACCACGCTAGAACTTCCTCACACAAAGGAACCCGTAGCTGTAGATGCGCAACGCAAAAGGCGTGTGAGTGGCGAGCGCATTGGGGCGGGGGGCTGGAACTTACCGCTGGCGCGCGCCTGTGGCTGGGGCATAATCTTGTGCGCTCGTTGTGAAACTGGTTATTGTCCATCATCATTTCCGGCCTGGCGGTGTGCGTCGGGTGATCGAGCTGGCCACGCCGCACCTGGTCGCGCACTGGCCGGAGCCGATCCGCGCGGTGGTGCTAGCCACCGGCGAGGCGCCGGAGGCCGCCTGGCTGCGAAGTTTCCGCAGCAAGCTGCGAGGTGTGCGGCTCACGGTCGTCGTGCAACCGTCGTTCGGCTATCAGTCCGAACTGGGGGAGACGGGCCCAAACCTGAAACGGCGCGTCGTGGCGGGCATTATGACCTTGGTCAGTGCCGCCGCAGGCGAGGATTTCCTGATCTGGGCGCACAACTTGGGCTTGGGCCGCAATCTTGAACTAGCTCGCGAGTTGACCTTTGCCTGCCACTGCGGCGGCATCCCGCTGGTGGCGCACCACCACGATTGGTGGTTCGAAAACCGGTGGCATCATTTCGCCGCGAGCCGGGGGCCGCGGTTTCGCACGCTGCCTGCGGTAGCAAACGCCGTGCTGCCCGCCTCAGCGCACATTTCTCATGTGGCCATTAACCGTGCTGATGCCGCGGTGCTGCGGCGGCACTTCCACAACCTGGGGGGCTGGCTGCCCAACCCGGTGTCATCGCCGATCCGAGTGTCCGCCAGGCGTGTGGCATTCGTCCGCACGTGGCTGCGGCGAGGACTGAACGAGCAGGCGCCCGTTTGGCTGCTGCCATGCCGCTTGTTGCGCCGCAAGAACATCGCGGAGGCGGTGCTGCTTAGCCGCTGGCTGCGGCCCGAGGCGTGGCTGGTCACGACGGGAGGGAGCAGCTCCGCGGAAGAAGCCGCCTACGCGCAGGCGCTGGCCGATGCCGCGCGAAAGGGCCGTTGGCGGCTGAGGCTTGGGATCTTGCAGGGAAATGAGAACGCCAGCCCCTCTGTGGGGGAACTCCTTGCCGCGAGTGAAGCCGTGCTGCTCACCTCGCTGCAGGAAGGCTTTGGCCTGCCATACCTTGAAGCGGCGGCGGCCCGGCGCCCTTTGGTGGCGCGAGAGCTGCCGAACATCGCGCCGGACCTCGCGCAGTTCGGGTTTACTTTCCCGCAGTCCTACCGCGAAATCCGGGTGGACCCGGAGCTGTTTGACTGGCGCGGCGAACGGCAGCGCCAGGCCCGCTGGTTTGCGGAATGGAAAAGCCTGATGCCCGCTGCTGCCGCCCGCCTGGCCGACAAGCCGGCCGTGCTCGCGGCGGGAAGAGAGCCGCGGCCAGTCCCCTTCAGCCGCCTGACCCTTACCGCCCAACTCGAAGTGCTTGCCCGGCCGGTTGAGCGGTCATGGGAATGCTGTCTTCCGCTTAATCCATTCCTGAAGCTCTGGCGCAAACGGGCGGCCTCCGGCACACTCGGAGCCAGTCCCTGGCCGCGCCAGGCTCAGCAGTGGCTCGGCGGGTGCGCCTATGCGCGGCGTTTCCTGTCACTCATTCCGCCGCTGGCGGGCCGTGCCCCGCGTTCCGGAGCCGGTCAGGCGGCACAAGCGGAGTTTCTCCAGCGAAAACTGCGCGCCGAATACCTTTACCCACTCTTATGGAGTCCGCAGACATGAGCATACGAGTTGTTGTTTTCGACATTTATGGCACACTCCTGGAGATCGGTCCGCCGCCGGCGGACGCCAACGAGCGCTGGCAGCAGCTCTTTGAGGACCTGCTCCGCATCCAGCCTCCGATCGGCCGTCTGGACTTCTACGTCGCCACCAACAAACTCATAGCCAGACGCCACCAAACCTGCAGGGCGCATGGCATTGCCTGGCCGGAGGTGCAGTGGTCGTCAGTGGTCCTGGAGGTGTTGCCGCAACTGCGCCGCCTGTCTCGCGCCGAGCAGGACGAGTTTCTCTATCGCCAAATCCAGATCGGCCACACCCCGCGCATGACCAGCGCTACGGCGTCCTCGTTACGCAAGCTCAAAGAGGGCGGTTGCCTGATTGGGATTGCCTCCAACGCCCAGGCCTACACTCTGCGCGAATTGCAGGAGGCACTGACGCTCCATGGGCTCGGGATGGACCTGTTCGAGCGCGACCTTTGTTTCTGGTCGTTCGAGCACGGTTTCAGCAAACCGGACCCGCACGTCTTTCAGATTCTCAGCGCCCGGCTGGAGGCGCGCGGCATTCTTCCTGCTCAAACCCTCGTTGTTGGCGACCGCCCGGACAACGACACCCAACCAGCCCGCGCGTTTGGCTGGCATGCTTGGCTCGTCAAACCCGAGGGTGCAGCCCCTACTCCCAATGCTGGGAGCTTGCGCGATCTGCTTCTGCGCCTTGCGGACGAAAGAGCCATGCAGTCCTGAAGGGTTCGGCCGGCGGCGGTTTGGCCAGCGACGGCTACGCGTCGGTCTTGAAATCAGCCGTTGGGGGCGTAGAGTTTATTGATGTCCCTCTGCATACTCACTGCAGGCGCGCCCAAGCGCATCGGCTTCATCTCCACACGCTTCCACGGTACTGACGGCGTTACGCTCGAAGCGCGAAAATGGGCCCAGATTCTGGCCGGCATGGGCCACTCGTGCTTTTGGATGGCCGGGCTGCTTGACGCCCCACCGGAGGCAAGTCACGTCGCGCCGCTGGCGTTCTTTGGGCATCCGGAGATTGCCGACGTTCAGAGCAAGCTCTTCGGCGTGGCGTTCCGACCCCGCGCCGTCACCAACCAAATCCAGTCCCTCAAAGAGCGCCTCAAGGACGAGATTTACCGCTTCATCGAGAAGTTCCAGATCGAAGTCCTTCTGCCCGAGAACATCTTGGCTATCCCAATGCACGTTCCGCTCGGCCTGGCGATGACCGAGGTAATCGCCGAAGCCACGTTGCCCGTGATCGCCCATCATCACGACTTTGCCTGGGAGCGGGAGCGCTTCACGCTGAATGCTGTCAACGACTACCTTCAAGCCGCCTTCCCGCCGCTCTTCTACAAGATGGAGCATGTGGTGATCAACTCGATGCAGCAAAAGGAACTGGCTCGGCGGCTCGGCATTCCCTCGCAAATCATCCCCAATGTATTGGACTTCGAGACGCCGCCACCGGGCCTAGACGACTACAACCGCGACCTTCGCCGCGACATCGGCCTGCGCGAGGACGATTGGTTTATCCTCCAGCCCACGCGCGTGGTTCAACGCAAAGGCATCGAGCACGCCATCGAACTGGTGCGCCGCCTCAATGATTCGCGCGCCAAGCTCGTTATTTCTCACCCCCCAGGCGACGAAGGAAACGCCTACATGGCCATGCTCCACGACCGCATTGCGGACGCTGGCATTGACGTGCGCTTTATTTTCGACCGGGTCGGCGAAACGCGTGGCGCAAACCCTGCCGGAAAGAAGGTTTACACCCTCGCCGACGTTTACCCGCACGCGGACCTGGTTACGTATCCGAGCCATTATGAAGGGTTCGGCAACGCCTTTTTGGAGGCTGTCTATTTTGGCAAGCCAGTGGTTGTGAACACTTACGCGGTGTATGCGCGCGACATTGACCCGCTGGGATTCAAGACCGTCGAGTTGACACAGCTTGTGACCAGGGATGTGGTCGAACAGGCCCGTGCCGTCTTGCAGGACCGGGGGCTTTCGGCAGAGTGGGCATGCACCAACTACGCCCTGGGGGTGAAGTACTTCTCTTATTCCGTGGCCCGGCGCAAACTTGCGGCCCGCATTTCCAATCTGTTCGGAGAAGGGGTTTAGCCAGTGCTATTGCGTGGTACCGGCTCGCAGCCAAAAGGTCTGGAAACCCTCGAGCCGCGCGCTTGCCGGGTTCGCGCTGCCCGCCTCGTAGCGTCCGCCGCGCAGCAGGTCTGTCCAGACTGGCGCGTAGCCCGCCGCCGCCAACAAATTGGCGGCAGGCACGGCCTGGTCCGAGACGTTGTGCAGGCACAACAGGCGTTCCGCGCCGTCCGGCGAGGTTCGGCAGACGGCAAACAAGCGCCTGTCGCCGGACAACACACGCTGCGCCGCCCAGGGATGGAATGCGCTTTGACGGCGCCGAATGCGCAGCAGTT
>DAOPPX010000116.1:0-2820 GCA_035358715.1 Verrucomicrobiota bacterium | reverse complement strand
GAAACTCCGTCAGCAGCGGCAGCGCGCGCGGGCGCACGACCTGCGACAGGTCCGGATGCCCCTCGACCGTCACGAAGAAGTCCCGGAATTGCGGTTCGTCGCGCTGGAACCGCCGGAACCAGTCTGCCCCCGCCGAAAGATGGTTGACGACGGCGTCGAACATCAAATCAAACGATTGCCCGAGGCGCGCCACGTCATTCCATGTGCCCAAAGCCGGGTCCACTGCGAAGTAGTTCTTTACCGCGAAGCCGTCGTCCGACGAGGAAGGGTAGAACGGCAGGATATGGACACCGCTGACCGCCTCGCGCAGGTGCGCCTCACAGAAGGCCGCCAGCGTTTGCATTGGCGCCTGGTCCTGCGCGCGCACCTGGTCGGCGTAGGAGATGAGCAGGGCATCGCGCTCGGTGAGAGGTTGGGCAATGCGGTCCGGCACGCGTGGCATGAGCCGACGCCAGTGCTCGATCAGAGCAGACACACGCCGCCCCGCCAGCGCAGCGGTTTCCGCGCCGTAGAGACGCTGTAGGCATTCGAGAATGCGCGGCGTCATGGACCGGGCCCCCCCGTTCAGGCGACGTGACGGATTGGGGGCTTCAAACCCCATTGTCCAGCCGCACGGCCGTGTTCAATTCCTCCAGGAATCTGGGCGAGGCGGATTGGATGCTGTTCCAGTTGGGGATGAGCGGCGACGACAGCGGATTGTCCAGGAACGCCTTCCCAGCGATCTGAATGCTGTGCACGAAGGTCGTTACGGCCTTCTCCTCCTCGTGCCTTGGGAACGACAGGCCATTGACGGCGGCATCGGCACCGTAAAACCGCAGGGTTTCCTCGGCCTGGCGCAAATAGGCGCTTAGCAGAGTGTCGAAGAGGCCGGTGTCAAGCTTGATGCCCTCCGCCGCCATCCGGCGAAAGAAGGACTTGGCGATGTCCACCGCCATCTTGTTCAAGCCCTTGTCCGGGTCGCGCGCCGATACTTCTTGATGTTTGTGGTCGTAGTTCTCGCATAACTCAGACTGGCAGATGGCGCGGGGGGCGGCGTTTCGAAACACTTCCGCCAGTGTCCCTACCTCCAGCGCCCAGTCATGCGGAATACGCACGCGGCGCACGAGATCCGCATCCATCGAAAACTCGCCCGCCAGCGGATACCGGAAGGTATCCATGTAAACGAGGTAAGGATGGTGCCCGAGGATGCCCTTGAGCGCGCGCAACAGCGGCGTCACCAGCAGTCGCATCACGCGGCCGTTGAGCTGGTCGGTGACACGGGCGTAGTAGCCCTTGCAGAAATCGAAGCCCAGGCTGGGATGTGCCACGGGGTACGCCAGGCGGGCCAGCAGTTCCCGGCTATACGTGATGATGTCGCAGTCGTGAACCACCACCATCCGCGCCTGTTCGCTGGCAAGCACGTAGCCGAAGCATATCCAGACATTGCGCCCTTTGCCGCCCGGGCCGGCGTTCAACTCGGCCTCCTCGAGCTTCTGGAATAGCGACGTCATGCGCGGGCCGTCGTTCCAAAGCAGCATCGGGCGTTGCGGCAGTTGACGGAAGAACTCCCGGGCTTTGCAGTAGTCCCTCGCCCGCGTTGCTCCGTCAATGCCCACGACGATCTGCTTGATGTAATTAACGTTCTTAAGCTCGCGCACTATCAGTCTCAGCGCGCGCGTGCCGAGTTCCCTGATATGGCAGGGCAGCACCAGGGCCATCGGCGCTTCCTCCGAGAATCTCTCCAGCTCCTGTTCGAGCCGCGCCACGTCGGGGCGCCCCAGCCGGTGCAGGGTGGCAATAGCGCCGGTTTGAAAGAAGTCAGACATGCTTGTGTGCGTTTTTGGCTCGCGGCCATGGGGCGCTGTGAAAGCAGCCTCATCGCCGCAGACCAGTCCAGTTGTTCGGATGGCGGCCCGACCATCCAGGTTTGTCCTCCGACGGCACTCGCCACCGGACCCTTGCGCTCAATCTTAACGCAGCCGCTCCTGCGCCTGCGGTTTCTTCCAATAATATGCCGCCGCGTGGCGGCAGTCGTCAAGGTCGGTCTTGTTTCGCTGCGCCTTTGCGGTGAGCCGGCAGTAATAGTTCCCTTCGCAGCAGGCGGGTTCGCCGTTCCTGCTATCACGGCAGAGCAGGGCGGGCACAGCGAGCCAAACGCGGCCATTTGGCTGCAGGCGGTCTTGCGCCGGGGACTTGTTGCCGGCCTACGTATTTCCACGCGCCCGCATTCGTACTCACCCGCATTGCCATCTCGTCTGCTTGCGTGTAGAGTGGATTGGCACATCGGGATTACGTGGCGTGCGCGTGGTCACGGGGAGCCCACTATGAACAAGGTTTACGGCGGAATTCGGTACGCAGGTGTGGGGTTGTTGCTGTGTTTTGCAGCGGCAGGGTCCCGAGCCGCTTTTTCCTCACCAACCACGTCAGTCGCCAGTTCTAATAGGGGTGGCCCGCAGATTGCCCATTCGCCGAGCATACTGGATTTTGGATTGGTCGGCGTGGGCAGAGATCGCATCCTGACTCTTAAGATCCAGAACACCGGTGCCGCCAGCCTCAAAGGTAAGGCCACGGTTTCAGCCCCGTTCCGTGTTATCAAGGGCGAGAACTACGACCTAAAGAGCGACCAAAGCCACACGCTAAAGGTGAGGTATGAGCCAAAGGCGCCGGGCACGAACAGCGGGTATCTGGTGTTCGCAGGCGGGAACAAAACAAGAATCCCTGTCATCGGTTGGGCGCGTATGCCGCCCTCTCCGCCAGGAAACGTGCGGTTTGTTGAAGAGGAGCAGTCCGATTTCATAGTGAAGTACTTCTCCGATCAGCTCAGCTATATTCTGAAGCCGC
>DAOPPX010000115.1:0-16668 GCA_035358715.1 Verrucomicrobiota bacterium | reverse complement strand
GGATGAGGAACCGTTTCACATCCCCATTATGGTGGTAGTGTCAAGATGCGCCCGCCTCGGGCCGAGGCGCTGAAATATATTTGAACAATTCCGTGGCGTATGTTATCTTAAGTTCAGGACGACAGATGATTTCGCTGTTCGTTTAGGGTTGGCATAGAGGTTTTGCTTGTAATGCGGTTCGAACAGCGAACGAATAGTTGGCCGCATTACCCTTCTGAGCGTCTGGGTGAAGGCGTATAAACCTCGTCACCAGCAAGAGCCGGGTGTGAATCCGGCTCTTCGCGTGTACGAAATGAGCGTTGCGCGGGCTCTGAAAGGCAACTAACCTTGATGCGATGAAACACCAGCTCGACTTCGAGCGGCCCATTATTGAGCTGCAGAACAAGCTCAACGAGTTGAAGAAGCATCCGGAGGACTACTCCATGAACATCAACGTGGAGGAGGAAGTCGGGATGATCGAGAGGAAGATCGAGGAAACCCGGCGGCAGATATTCGCCAATCTAAGCGCCTGGGACCGGGTCAAGATAGCCCGGCACCCGCGGCGGCCATTTACGCTCGATTATATCAAGGCGGCGTTCAAGGGCTTCAGCGAACTGCACGGCGACCGGCGATTCGCGGAGGACCGCGCGATCGTGGGCGGGTTCGCCTGCCTGGGCGCGCACAAGGTAATGGTGATCGGCACGCAAAAGGGCCGGGACACCAAGGAGAACATCCTCCGCAACTTCGGCTCGGCGCATCCGGAAGGCTATCGCAAAGCGCTTCGGCTGATGCAGTTGGCCGACAAGTTCCGGCTGCCGATCATAACGCTGATTGACACGGCGGGGGCTTATCCGGGGATCGGAGCCGAGGAGCGCCATATTGCGGAGGCCATCGCGGTGAACCTGCGCGAGATGATGGTTCTGGAGGTGCCCGTCATCGCGGCGGTCGTCGGGGAAGGGGGCTCGGGCGGGGCGCTGGGCATCGGCGTGGCGGACCGGGTGATTATCATGGAGAACGCCTACTACTCGGTCATCAGCCCGGAAGGCTGCGCGGCGATTCTATGGAAAGAACGCGCGGCGGCGGCCAAGGCAGCCGAGGCGCTGAAGATTACCGCCAAACACCTGCTCGAATTGGGGCTGGTGGACGAGATCATCCCCGAACCGCTGGGCGGCGCTCATGCGGACCCCGCCACGGCCGCCAGGAATCTGCAGGAATATCTGCTGAAGCACCTTGACCAGCTCAAAGCCTTGTCTGTGGCCGACCGCCTCAAGCTGCGCTACGCCAAGTTCCGCGCGTTTGGGCGCTTCAGCGAGAACAAGCCCGCGCCAGCCGAGGTCGCGGCAAGCTGAGGGGCACAAGCGCGGGTTCCGAACTCTGGAGGCTAGAATGCTCTACCCCTTGACCTTCCAGCCCATCTTCAAACAGCTTGTCTGGGGCGGGCGTGAACTGGAGCGGCTTTACGCCAAGGCGCTGCCGCCGGGCGTGCCTGTGGGGGAGTCATGGGAGATCAGCGATCGGACCAACGACGTCAGCGTCATCGCCAACGGGCCGCTGGCGGGCAAAGACCTGCATTGGCTTGTGGAGAATTGCGCGGCCGAGCTGCTGGGAAGCGCGCGGCCCCAGGGCGGACGATTTCCACTGCTGCTCAAGATTCTTGACGCGCAAACGAAGCTTTCACTGCAGGTGCATCCGCCCGCTGCCCGGGCGGCGGAGCTCGGGGGCGAGGCCAAGACCGAGATGTGGTATATCGCGCAGGCCGCTCCGGGCGCGGAGCTGTTTGTCGGTCTGAAACGCGGTGTCACGCGCGCGGAGTTTGAACGCAAGATCAAGGACGGCACGGTGGCCGACTGCTTCCATCGGGTGAGCGTGCGATCGGGAGACGCGATGTTCCTGCCCAGCGGCCGCGTTCACGGGCTCAGCGCCGGCCTGGTCATCTTTGAGATTCAGCAAAACTCGGACACTACCTACCGGGTGTTTGATTGGAACCGGGTCGGCCTGGACGGCAAGCCCCGCGCGCTGCATATCCCGCAAGCCCTGGCCAGCATTGACTTCAACGATTTCGAGCCGGGGTTGCTTCCGGCGGCGTTCGTCCAGGAGGGCGCGCACAAGGTGCGGCCGCTCGTGCGCACTCCCTTTTTCACCGTCGAGCTGTATGAAGCCGGCGCGGGGGTGAGCGTGCCGCTCCGGCCGAAGCAGCTGCAAATCGTCGCGGTGCTGACCGGGCGGGCAAAGGTCGGCGGCGGCCCCGAGGCGCTTTCGCTGGCGTCGGGCCAGTTCGGCCTCGTCCCGGCGAGCCTGGAGCAGGTTGCTGTGCGGGCCGAGGCGGCGGCTACCTTCCTTCGGGTCGCGGCATGAGGAAGTTTCTCAAGAGCTGGGCGATCAACACACTCGCGGTGCTGGTGGCGGTTTATATTGTGCCGGGGATTCACTTTACCGACGACAGCCTGTTGACCCCTCTCATCACCTCGCTCGTCCTGGGCATCCTCAACGCCTTCATCCGGCCCATTCTCATGTTGCTGGCCCTGCCGCTGCTGATCTACACGCTGGGGCTGTTCACGCTCGTGATCAACGCGCTGCTGCTCTACTTTGTGAGCTTCCTGCTGGCGCAGCACTTTGCGGTGGACAACTTCGGGGCGGCCCTGCTTGGCGCGTTGATTATCAGCATCGTGTCCCTGGTGCTGAACCTGGTTACCGGCGGCAGCCGCGCCAAGGTCCGGGTCCGGCGCGGGCGTCGGCCCTCAGACTCGAATGCGGGCGGCAGCGGGCCGGTTATTGACGTCTGAGCTTGGACGCCGTCCTGAACGATCCGTCATTGCCCGACCTGGTAAGCCGCGCGCAGTGTCTGGATGCCGCGCGCCAGAAAGTCCTTCTCAAAGTCGGTCAGCAGCGCCGCCAATTCGGCGGGGGCGTCCACGGCCTTGAACTTTGCATCCGCGCCAAACACTCTGACCATCTGCGCGAAGTAGTCCTGGTCGTCGGTTCGCAGGTAGACTCTGCCCCCGGGCACGAGGGCCTGCCGGGCCAGGGCTGGAAAACGCTCATTGATGAGGCGGTGCCGGCGATGCTTCCGCTTGGGCCACGGATCGGGAAAGTAGATGTGCAGCGCCTCCACGGAGCCCGGCGGCAGGAGGTATTCGACCAGATAAGCGCATTCGATGCGCACCCCGCGCAGGTTCGTCAGCCCGGCACGCTGCCCTTTGCGGTCCAGTTTTCGCAGGCGCCCGAGCAACCGTTCCACCCCGATGAAGTTGTGCCCCGGGTGCAGGCGGGCATACTCCGCCAGAAACGACCCGTCGCCGCTGCCCAACTCCACCTCCAGCGGCTGCGCCTGGCAGAAGAGCTTCGCCGGGTCGAGCCGCTCGACAATCGAGGTCAGAGCGTAGATCAGGCTCAGAACGCTAGTACCGGTAATGGTCCGGCTTGTAGGGTCCCTCGACGGGCACGCCGATATAGTCGGCCTGCTTGCGGGTCAGCCTGGTGAGCTTGACGCCGATCTTGGCCAGGTGCAGGCGGGCAACTTCCTCGTCGAGCTTCTTGGACAGGCGATAGACGGCCGGCTTGTAGGTGGCGCGGTTGGTCCAAAGGTCCAGTTGGGCCAGGACCTGGTTGGTGAACGAGTTGGACATCACGAAACTCGGATGGCCCTCGGCGCAGCCGAGGTTGACCAGCCGGCCTTCGGCCAGCAGGTAGATGCTCCGGTCGCCGGGCATGTCGTAGCGGTCCACTTGTGGTTTGATGGTCACCCGCGCGACGCCTTTGGCGGTGTTGAGGCGCTCGACCTGAATCTCGTTGTCGAAGTGGCCGATATTGCAGACGATGGCCTGGTCCTTCATCTTGAGCATGTGCTCGAGCGTGATCACGTCGCGGTTGCCGGTGCACGTGACGTAGATGTCCGCCTCGCCCAGCGTGTCCTCGACGGTCTTGACCTCAAACCCTTCCATGGCGGCCTGCAAGGCGTTGATCGGGTCAATCTCCGTCACGATCACGCGCGCCCCGAAGCCGCGGAGGCTGTGCGCGCTGCCTTTGCCGACATCGCCGTAGCCGCAGACGCAGGCGGTCTTGCCGGCGATCATTACGCCAAGGGCGCGCTTGAGTCCGTCGGCGAGCGATTCGCGGCAGCCGTACAGGTTGTCGAACTTGGACTTGGTGACGGAGTCGTTCACGTTGATGGCGGGCACCAGCAGTTTGCCGGCTTCGAGCATCTGGTAGAGGCGATGGACGCCGGTGGTGGTTTCCTCGCTGACGCCTTTCCACTCCTTGACGGCCCGGGTGAACCAGCCGGGACGTTCCTTCGCGCAGCGCTTGAGCAGGTTCTTGATGACCGCCTCCTCGTGGCTGCCGCTCGGGGTGCTGACCCAGTCGCTGCCGTGTTCCATCTCGTAGCCCTTGTGCAGCAGCAGCGTGGCATCGCCGCCGTCGTCCACGACCAGTTCGGGGCCCTGGCCGCCGGGATGCGTCAGCGCCGCCAGGGTCAAGTCCCAATAGTCTTCGAGCGATTCGCCTTTGAACGCGAAGACGGGGATTCCCGCCCTGGCGATCGCCGCCGCCGCCTGGTCCTGGGTGCTGAAGATGTTGCAGCTCGCCCAGCGCACCGAAGCGCCCAGTTCCACCAGCGTCTCGATCAGCACCGCCGTCTCGATGGTCATGTGCAGCGAGCCGGTCACGCGGACGCCTTTGAGGGGTTTGGTCGAGCCGTACTTCTCGCGCACCGTCATCAGGCCCGGCATTTCCTGCTCTGCCACCGAGATTTCCTTCCGGCCCCACTCGGCGAGACCGATGTCTTTGATCTTGAAGTCGCTGGTCGCGCGCGTCTTGCCATTGGTCTTGGTCAAAGTCGCCATGATGCTTGGTAGTCTTAAACGTGTTGCTGGTGCTGGTGAACCGGGAATGAATCAGGCGCGGCCCGCCCGGCGCTTGAGCAGCGCCGCGGCTTTCTTCAACGTTGCCGCCGCTACGGCCGGCGCGCCCTGGCTCGCCGCTTTGCGCAGCGCCGCCACCTTGTCGGTCTTCTCCCAGGTGATGTCCGGGTCGTTCTTGCCGAAGTGACCGTAGTTGGTGGTCTTTAGGTAAATGGGCCGAAGCAGGTTGAGCTGCTTGATAATGTCCGCCGGCTTGAAGCTGAACACCTGGGCCACAGCGCGCTCCAGCTCTTCGTCGCTTACAACGCCCGTGCCGAACGTGTTGATGCATACCGACACCGGGTCGGGATACCCGATGGCATAGGCGAATTGAATCTCGGCGCTCGTCGCCAGCCCGGCGGCCACGATGTTCTTGGCCACGTAACGACCCATGTAGGCCGCGCTCCGGTCCACTTTCGACGGGTCCTTGCCGCTGAAACAGCCGCCGCCGTGCCGCCCCATCCCCCCGTAGCTGTCCACGATGATCTTGCGCCCGGTCAGCCCCGTGTCACCCTGCGGGCCGCCCACCACGAACCGGCCGGTCGGGTTGATTAGAAAAGTCGTCTTGCTGTCGAGCAAACGCGCCGGCAGGACCTTCTTCACCACTTCCTTGATGAGGAAGCTCTCGATTACGCGGTGTTTGACGTCCGCCGCGTGTTGCGTGGACACCACGACGTTGGTGATGCGCACCGGCTGGTCGTTCACGTACTGCACCGAGACCTGGCTCTTGGCGTCCGGGCGCAGCCATTTGACCGCGCCGGTCTTGCGAATGCGGGTCAGCTCGCGCCCCAGCTGATGGGCGAACATGATCGGCGCCGGCATCAGCTCGGGGGTTTCGTTCGTGGCGTAGCCGAACATCAGGCCCTGGTCGCCCGCCCCTTGCTCGGCGGTCTTCTTCCCTTCGGCGGACCGGGCATCCACGCCTTGCGCGATGTCGGGGCTCTGGGACGTGATGGCGTTCAGAATCAGCACCCGGTCGGCGTGGAAAACGTCGTCGTCGTGCGTGTAGCCGATGTCGCGGATGGCCTGGCGGGCGATGGCGTTGAAATCGAGCCTCGCCTTGGTCGTGATTTCGCCGCCCACCACCACCAGGTTGCTCTTGGCGTAGGTCTCGCAGGCCACCCGGCTGCGAGTGTCCTGGGCCAGGCAGGCGTCCAGCACCGCATCGGAAATGGTGTCGCAAACTTTGTCCGGATGGCCTTCGCCGACGGACTCGGAGGAAAAGATGTAATTCTTGCTCATTGCACTAGGCTGTATAAATCGGTCTAACGGACATATTGACGTATCAGGATAGCATGATAGGTTCGCGGCATGGCTGTCAACAGGTTTCTCTCATAATCATGTCCTTCACCCTGAAATGCCTCCGGGCCTTGTCCGATCCCACCCGTCTGCGCATCGTCGCGCTGCTGGACAAGGACGAACTCTCCGTCAACGAGCTGCAGGAGATCACGCGGATGGGCCAATCGCGCATTTCCACCCACCTGGGGTTGTTGCAGGATTCCGGCCTCGTGCAGTCCCGGCGGGAGGGCAAGCGCACCTTCTACAGGCTCAGTCCGCCGGCCAACGCCACGGCTGGCGAGTTCGGTCAACTGGCGATTCGTGCCGCCGGCGAACTCCCCGAGCACGCCGGCGATCAAGTCAACTTGAAGCGCATCCTGGCCCGACGGCGCCAGCAGGCGCAGGCTTACTTCAACCAAGTGGCGGGGCGGTTCGACCGGGTCTATGGGCCGGGCCGCTCCTGGGAGGCGTTTGGTCACCTCTTGCTGCGGATCCTGCCGCCCCTGGTGGTGGCCGACCTGGGGGCGGGCGAGGGCCTGCTGAGCGAACTGCTCGCAAGGCGCTGCCGTAAAGTCATTGCGGTGGACAACTCCGAGAAGATCGTGGCCTTCGGCGCGGCCAAGGCAAAGAAGAACAAGCTGAAGAACCTCGAGTTTCGCCTCGGGGACCTGCAGGACCCGCCGATGGAGCCGGCCAGCGTGGACCTGGCGATTCTCAGCCAGGCCCTGCATCATGCGCAAGAGCCGGCCAAAGCGATTGGCCGGGCCTGGCATATCCTGAAACCGGGCGGCCAGATCATGATTCTCGACCTGGCCCGGCACAGTTTCGAGCGCGCGCACAAGCTCTACGGGGACCACTGGCTTGGTTTTGCCGAGAGTGATTTGCACCGCTGGCTCGAAGCCGCCGGCTTCAAACGCATCGAAATCAGCATTGTGGCCCGCGAAGAACAGCCGCCCCATTTTGAAACCCTGCTGGCGGCAGCGCAAAAATGACTCGGGGCGCGGGCCTCCGCCCGTTTGCTGCCCCACCCGCCAGTCCAGCTTTGAGACACTGTCTTAAGACACTGACTGTTTTCTTGGCTCAAGCCCGAGCAGCGTGTCGGGTAAAGAACGGACTCCCCGAGGCAAGGTTCGGCGTTGACTTCGCCCACCGAACGCCTATGCTTTTGTATGCGGTGAGCAACCGGCAATACGTGAACACTTACCGTAATAATAATAACCGCCGGGTGCTCGGTTCACGCCGCAACGACAGAAAGACTAAATCATGAAAAGAACAGCATCCCATACCGGGGGCTTCACGCTGGTGGAAATCATGATCGTGGTGGCCATTATCGGTCTGTTGGCCTCGATCGCGATTCCCAACTTCGTCAAAGCCCGCACCACAGCCCAAATGAACGCTTGTATCAGCAACTTGCGTGTGATTGACGGCGCCATTCAGCAATGGGCCCTCGATACCAAACAGGGCGAGACGGCCCAGGTTACTCCCACCGATGTTCTTTCGTACCTGAAGAACGCGGTGGTTTGTCCCTCGGGCGGCAAGACCTTTGCCGACAGCTACTCGCTGACGACGGTGGCGGCCCGGCCAACGTGCCTCAAGCAGCCCAGCACTCACAAGCTCGAAGAAACGCTGCAGTAGCCGCCAGTCGAAGTTACTCATTCAGACCGGCCCGGGAGCGATCCCGGGCCGTTTTCTTTGGCCGGATCCCAGGAGGAGATTTCGCCGCCGCCAAGGGTTGGCATCCCGAGTGCTAGACACCACAGACGCGGTCGCAGCGGGCAATAAGTGAACTGGAACCGTAGTAATAAAATAAACCGCCTGCTGTTAGTTCACGCCGCAATAACAGAAAAACAGAAAGCACGTATGAAAAACATGACCTCCCGTAAATCGGGCTTCACCCTGGTGGAAATCATGATCGTAGTGGCCATCATCGGCCTGTTGGCTGCGATCGCTATTCCCAACTTCGTGCGCGCCCGCACGCAATCGCAGAAGAATGCCTGCATCAACAACCTGCGCCAGATTGACGGCGCGGCTCAGCAGCTTGCGCTCGAAAACAAGCTCGCTGCCACTGCCACCGTTACCACTGCGGAGCTGGTGCCCTATCTGAAGGCCCCGCCGGTTTGCCCTGCAGGCGGCGCGAGTGCGACCTTTGCCACGAGCTACAGCCCTCAGCTCTCGACCAACTCGACGTGCTTGATCAATGCGACCGAGCACGTTCTCCCGCCGACTAACTAACCGTCGGGCAGTTTAATACTCACCGAGGCTTGAGAAGAGATTCTCAAGCCTTTTTTGTGTACGCCGGGGGAGCACAAACGGGCCGAGTGGTGCACCCGGCACGCGCCAGACTTGCCCCGCGGCAGGAACGCGTTGGCTGAGCTTCAAAGTGATTGTCTGGTGCCGGGCACAAGCTATGCTGTGCGTGAAAACGAGACCCGTCAGTAACCATGGAACCGATTGTTGAAACCAGGAATCTGCGCGTCGAGTTTCGAGCGCAGAACTCAGGACAAGCGAAGAAGGTCGCAGTCAAAGACCTGAACCTGCGCATTTGCGGCGGGGAAGTATTCGGCTTTCTCGGCCCCAACGGCGCGGGGAAGACCACGACCATGAACGTGCTGCTGGGGTTCGTCAACGCCACCAGCGGCGCGGCCTTCCTTTTCGGCGTGGATGTGCGCGAGCCCATCGCTCGCCAGCGCATCGGCTACCTGCCCGAACTGACTTACTACTATAAGTTCCTGACCGCGGAGGAATTGCTCCGTTTCTACGCCCGCATCTTCGGCATCCCGCGCCTCGAGGCGGACCGGCGCATCGAGCAGCTGCTCAAGCTTGTCGAGCTGGACTCCGCGCGCAAACGCCCCATCAAGACCTACTCCAAGGGGATGCAGCAGCGGGTGGGGCTGGCCCAGGCCCTGATCAACAACCCCGACCTGCTGATTCTGGATGAGCCGACCAGCGGCCTGGACCCGCTGGGCCGCATGAAAGTCCGCGAGATCATCCAGCGGCTCAAGAATGAGGGCAGGACGGTCTTCTTCTCCTCGCACGAGCTGGGGGAGGTGGAAACCGTCTGCGACCGTGTCGCCATCATCAACCAGGGCGAGCTCAAGGTTGAGGGGCGCGTGGCCGACCTGGTCGAGCGGCACCAGGCCAACCTCGAAAGGATCTTTCTGGACATCATCGGCTACCAACCTGAACCCTCGGCATGAATACCATCTTCGCGCTTACAAGCGTTGTCATTAAGGAACTGTGCCGGCGCAAGGACTTCTACGTCCTGTTCTTCCTCACCGCCGTCCTGACCCTGCTGATGGGATCGGTGAATTTCTTCGAGGACACCCGGGCCGTCCGTTACGTGAAGGAGATCGCGTTGCTGCTGATCTGGGTTTCGGCGCTGGTGATCGCCATTGCCACCACCGCCCGCCAGATACCGGCCGAGCGCGAGAACCGCACCATCTTCCCTTTGCTGGCCAAGCCGGTGACGCGCGCCCAGGTGATTCTCGGCAAGTTCCTCGGCTGCTGGCTGGCGTGCGGCCTGGCGCTGGTGGTCTTTTACCTCTTCTTCGGCGTGGTCAGCGGCTCGCGCGAGCATTCCTGGCCGGTGCTGAATTTGGTGCAGGCCCTGTGGCTGCAATGGGCCATGCTGGGCATAGTCGTCGCCCTGGTGCTGCTGGGCTCGCTCGTCTTTGCCGCCCCCTCGTCCAATGCGACCATCTGCTTTATCGTGGTGCTCGGCATTCTGCTGCTGGGGCGCCATCTGAACCAGGTCGCCCTCCAGCAGCCTGAACCCCTGCGCTCGATCGTGTATGGACTCTACTTCCTTATCCCGCACCTTGAGTGGTACGACGTGCGCGACATCATCATCTACGACCACAACCTGATCGGATGGCTGGACTGCGCCCTGGCGACGCTCTATGCCGCGGTTTATGCGGCGCTGCTCCTGTTCGGCGCCTGGCTGCTGTTCCGGCGCAAAGCCCTGCACCTGTGAAGAGGATTGGCCCGTATCTGATTCTGTGCCTGCTGGCGGCGGCGTGTTTTAGCCTGGCCACGATTCTCCAGCAACGCGCCTATGGCTGGAGCAAGCGGGCACAGACTGACAACATCCTGAAGGTGTTGCTCGGGGACGGACGCCGCCTGTTCGCCAACCACTTCTTCATCCAGGCCGATGTCTCTTTTCACAGCGGGTATTACCCGTCCATCTTCGACCAGGCCCGCGCCGCGCAAGGCACCCGCCATCTCACCGCCGAAGAGGGAGATGCCGCGCACGAGGAGCATGAAAAAAGCATGGGCTTCCTCGGCCCGCCCCGGGACTGGATCGAGCGCTTCGGACGGCATTTCATTGTCAACGAACACACACACCTGGAGGGCAATAAAGAGCGCGAAATCCTGCCCTGGCTGAGAATCTCCGCTGAGTTGGACCCGCAGAAAGTCGAGACCTACACCGTGGCCGCCTTCTGGCTGCACAAGCTGAACAAAGCCAGCGAGGCGGAGGATTTCCTGCGTGAGGGGCTGCGCAACAACCCGGACAGTCACGAAATCCTCTTCGAGCTGGGCCGCCTCTACGCCGATTACCATCACGACCCCGCCCGCGCCCGCAAGGTCTGGGAACTGGGCTTGCGGAAGTGGGCGGAGCAGGAAGCCGCCGGCAAGAAGCCCGAACTCTTCCATCTGGATCAGCTCGCCGTGCACCTCTCGCGACTCGAGGAGAAGGAGGGAAACCTGGCCCGTGCAATCGAACTGCTCCAACTGGCCACCAAAGCCTCCCCCCACCCGGAGGCCTTGCAGCGCCAGATCAAGGAACTCGAAGAGCAACTCGCCGCCCGCCCGCCCGCCGCAACACCGCAGGCCCGTTGAACAATCACCCGGCCACGTGAGCGGTCCGGTCGCCGTTCCGCCACAGCAGCACCAAACAAATCCCCAGCGAGAGCGCCGAAAGGGCCGCCCCGAGATAGAACGCCCGGTCCCGGTAAACCAAAGTCACTTCGTGCTGGCCGGCGGGAACCTCCAGGGCCTGGCAGGCATAGTTCGCCCGCCAGAGCCGAACCGGCTGCCCGTCCACCATCGCGCGCCAGTTGGGGTAGAACGACTGCGCGATCACCACCATCGCCGGCGCCGGAGTCTGGACGCTGAATCGGACTCGATCCGCGCTCCATTGCGGGGAGAGAATGCCGGCGCCAGGAATGGCGGCAGCGCCCACCAACGTCCGCGCTTCCACGGGCAGATAAACAACCTCGCGGGGCTTGAAGTCGCTGGCGGTGACCGCCTGCCGAGACTGCTGATCGTCGGCGAAAACCGGGCGTTGTCCGGCCGTGATCAGCGGCAAGGAACCGGCTCGCGCCTGCCACGCGAATACATTGTCCGGCGCCGTCACCCACGCCACGCCCAGAAAGTCTGCCAACGGGGACGCGAGCAGGTTGGTGTAGGTGAGCGTGTTCGTATCCCAAAGAGCCGGCATGAGTTCCGTGGTCCGCCGGAGCCGGAGTGAGGAAAAGCCGTCCACCTTTGGTATGTTCTCCAGCAGGTTGTTGTTATGAAACAGAGCGCCCCGAACGGTGGCGCAATAGGCGACGGCATTGGTCATGCCCAGCCGGTTGAGAAAGGCTTCCGCCTGCCGGCTCACCAGCACGCGCGATTCCCCCAGGCGCGGCCGGGAGGACATGTTTAACTCCAGCGGTCCGAACGCCCGCTGGTCCACCGTGGGGTGCAGCCGCAGACCCGCCGCGGTCAGGTCCAATCCGACCAGCACCACGACTGCCGCCCCCAGCAAGGCGCGCGTGCGCGTTGGGCCCGCAAACAGCAACCCGCCGATGCCGCCGATTACCCCCGCCAGGAACACCATTCGCGCCGCGCTGTCCTGACGTGTCAACGCCCAGCTTTCCCCGGGCACCGGCGACCGGTGCGCGGCAACCAGCAATCCCGCGGCCACAATCAAAACGAAAGCGCCTGTGCCAAGGAGAAGGAGTAAGCTTCGTCCAGCCTTCTGCGCCGGGGCATTCTGCAAGGCATGAAATCCGCAGGCGGCGAGCAGCGGAATGGCAAAGACCGGCAGCGCGATGAACTTGATCGGGTAGCGCGCGAATCCAATCGCCGGCACAAGTTCCTTGAGCCAGGTGTAGAGGAATCCATTATGACCCAGCGCCAGCACCAGCCCCAGCAGCGCCGCGCCGGCCAGCCAGCGGGCCTGCCATTGACGCGCCCGCCAGATGCCCACAAGCGCCAGGACCAGCACGCCCGCACCGACATAATAGGACTTGGTCCAATACTGCCCCGCCAGGTGGTAGGTATCCAACAACGATTGCGACGCATGAAACTGCGGCACGATGAAATTCGCCCAGCCCCATGTCGGCAGCGGCCAGGCGTCGGCCTCGCCGTACGAGGCGTCGCGCTCCGAATGGGCCACCAGGTCCCGGAACGGCAGCAACTGCACCGCGGCCAGACCCGCCACCAGCGCCACCACGATGACAAACCGTCGCAGCCCCGGCCCGGCCGGCACACGGCGGCACGCCAACTGCCGCAGCCACAGCCCCGCCAGCATCAGCCACGTGAACAGGATGATCTCGGGCGCGCCGGACAGCATTTGCATGGCCCCCGCCAGCGCGGCCCATGCCAGCCGCCGGCCACCGCCCCGCTGCCAGGCCGAGGCCACCGCCAGGATCACCCACGGCTGCCAGCTCAGGGCGGCGAGGTTGCTGGTCCACAGCAGGCAGTTGAGCATCAGCCCGTTCAAGCCAAACGCCACGCCGGCTATGCTCGCGGCCAGCCGGTCCTGCGTCCAGCGCCTCGCGAGCAGATACATGCCCACGCCCGCCAGCACGAGATGCCCCAGCCCCAACACATTCAATGACCACGGCAGAGGCAGCAGCGCGCAGACCAGCAACGGCGGATAGCAGACCGACGTGTTCCACTGCGCCAGGAACGGCACGCCGCAGTTGTTCAGCGGATTCCAGAGCGGCACTTCCCCGCGCCAAAGGCTGTCCCGCAGGTAGCGCGCGTTGGGATAAGTGAACAACCCATAGTCCTGGTAAAAGAAGGTTTGCGCGCCGAGGATGACGGCGGGATAAAGCACGAACAAGAACAGCGCGATCAGCAGCGCCAGCCGGCCCGGCGTGAACGCCTCCATCCAGGAGCGATCGGCAGCGCCGGTGGTGGTGGAGGCGTTGTTACTCGACTGCATGAG
This sequence comes from Verrucomicrobiota bacterium, assembly GCA_035358715.1. Lineage (GTDB taxonomy): Bacteria > Verrucomicrobiota > Verrucomicrobiia > Limisphaerales > UBA8199 > UBA8199. Next base: position 3,351 of record DAOPPX010000115.1, on the reverse strand, counting down.
CCGGAGCCGACGCTAGTGGAACGCCCATGGCGATGCAAGCGGCAAGCGGCAATCGTAGAGGAAAGGGGAGCGGACGATGAGGAGAAGGTGGGGCGCGGGGCCCGCGCTGGAAAAGGCTCACCGTTCAGCGATAGATCCCGACCGGCCGAGAGCAGTTCCCTCTCCCCGGGGAGAGGGCTAGGGTGAGGGGGAACAACCCGTGCAACTGCATAGATAGGGCCAAGCTACACGGTTTCGCCTGGTCAGGCGACTCTCGAACAGCCGGTCTTCCCGGCGTCCTGGCGTTTTTGCGTTGAAAACTCATTCGCCCGCTTGACGGGCACAATGCCGAGCATCATGCTGGCAGCCGCACGCATCATGCGAACGCGATCCTTCATTCTTTGCCTGCCGATTCTTGCCGCAACCACCTGGGCCGGGGAGCCTGTGCCCCTCGTCCTGGAGAACCCCCTGGTCCGTTACGTTATTTCGTCCGAGGGCCGGAACCTGGCCTTCGTGGACCGTGCCACGGGAACGAATTTTCTCCGCGCGCCCGGCTCCTCGCCTTGCGCGCTGGCACGGGTCCGGGGACAGGAGTTGCCCGCCACCGCCGCAGCGCTGGCCGACGGACGGCTGACACTGCGCTTCGGCGCCAACGGCCCGCAGGCCGTGCTCAAGACCGAGTCGCGCCCTTACTGCATCGTGCTGAGCGTCGAGTCGGTCAGCGGCGCGGACGTTGACGAGCTGGTGTTTCTGAATGTCCCACTCACACTCAAGGGAACGCCCGACGAGCCGTTCGGCGCCTGCGCGCATTCGCTCAACCTGTTCACCCGGGTGCCGGCGCTGCCCGCGCTGCAGCGCGATCTGCGTGCCGCGTGCGAGAAGAAGTTCGGGCTGACCGGCGCGCGCGTGGCCATCGTCGCCGCGCCGATGGAACGACTGCTGCCGGCGCTGCAAGAGACGCTTGCGGGCGCCAGCGAGCTGCCGGTCTGCCGCACCGCCGGACCGTGGGCGCGCGAAGTCCCCTTCAATCACGGTTCTTACCTGTTCAACTTCGGCACGCTCACGGAGACCAACGTTGCCGACTGGGTCGAGATGAGCCGCAGCCTGGGCTTCAACCAGATTGACAATCACGGCGGCGGCGGCTTCTTCCGTTTTGGCAGCATGGAGCTGAACCGGGAGAAATGGCCGGACGGCTGGGCTGGTTGGGAGCGGATCGTGGCCCGGCTCCACGCGGCGGGCATCGGCTCCATCTTCCACACCTACGCGTTCTTCATAGACAAGCATTCCCGGTATGTGACACCCGTGCCGGACCGGCGGCTGGATGCCTTCCGCGCCTTCACGCTCGCCGAGCCGCTCAGCGCGGACGCCGCCGAGATCGCGGTGAAGGAAACCACTGCCGACCTCACCACCGTGACGGGTTTCTTCGAGCATAACAGCATAGTGCTGCACATCGGCGATGAGCTGGTGACCTTCGGCGGCGTCAGCCGGCAGGCGCCGTGGCGGTTCACCGGCGTCAAGCGCGGCGCGCTCGGCACCCGGGCCTCCGCGCACGAGGCAGGCGCCCGGGCCCGCCACCTCAAAGAGTGCTTCGGCCTGTTCGTCCCCGACCCGGAATCATCCCTGTTTGCGGAAATCGCCGCCAACCATGCCGAGGTGGTGAACCGCTGCGGCTTCGACGGCATTTACCTCGATGCCATTGACGGCGCTTCGATCCTGCGCGGGCCGGAGGAAAGCTGGTATTGGGCCCAGAAATTCGTCGTGGAAATCCAACAGCGCCTCAAGCAGCCGATCGGCATGGAGATGAGCGACATGTGGCACCATTTCTGGCAATACCGCACCCGCTGGCAGGCGTGGGACTATCCGCAGCGCGGCCATGCGCGGTTTATTGACCTGCACGCGGCGGCCATCAACGGCGGGCTGCTGCTGCCGCTGCACCTGGGCTGGTGGGGCTTCCAGACCTTCAACCCGCCGCAAATCGAGCCGACCTACCCGGACGTGATCGAAACCCTCGGCGCCCGGCTTATCGGCTGGGATGCCGGCATTTCGCTCACCGCCGGCATAGACCGCGAGGCGCTCCGCACCACGCCGCTCTTCCGCCGGGCGGTGGACACCCTGCGGACCTGCGAGGAACTGCGCCACGCCAAGGCGTTCGGTCCCGCCGCCTGCGCCGCCCTGCGCGAGCCCGGCAGCCGCTTCCTGCTGGTCACCAACGCCGCCGGACAGCCCCGCTTTCGCCGCGTAGTGCCCCAGGAGCGCGTCCTTTCCTCCGCCGAGCCCTGGACACTGGCCTGGCATGTAACAAATGCCTTCCAGCCCCAGCCCCTCAGGTTCCGCCTGGAAGCCCTGATGTCAGCCGCGCTGCCCAACGATACCAACGCGCTCATGCTCGCGGACCTTGCCTGGACCAATGGGAGCTCCTGGAAAGCCACCAGCGCCGACGGCGTGACGTTCAGGTGGGCGCCCGTGACGAACCGAAGTGACGCCGGATGTTTGCTGACCGCCACCAACGCCGGCAAGGTCGCCCGCAACGCCGCGTGGGCCAGGCTCGAACACCGCTTCGACCCGGTGCTCAACCTCAAGGAGCGGCAGGCGCTCAGCTTCGAGGTTGATGGAGACGGCTCCGGGGCCGTCATCGCGATCCGCCTCGGAAGCCCGCGCGCCATCGCCTACGGCGCCGTCGCCGACCGCTACCTTGATGTGAATTTCACCGGCCCGCGCGCGTTCACCCTCGTCGAGACCGAATCCACCCGCTGGAGCGACTACGTGTGGAACGACGGGAAGCACCCCTATAACGTCTATCGCGAGACGATTGACTTCGGCGCAATCGAATCCGTCAGCATCTGGCTGCAGAATCTCCCATCCGGGCGGGAGACCAAATGCCGGCTTGGCACCGTGCGGGCGGTGCCGCTACGCGCGGGCAGTCTGAAGAATCCGCGATTGACTGTGGGCGGCCAGACCGTCGAGTTTCCCATCGAGCTGGCGTCGGGATGCTGGCTCGAAGGCACCGGCCCGGACGACTGCGCCGCCTATGGCGCGCGCGGCGAGGCGTTGGGCAAAGTGACCCCGCGCGGAGATTGGCCCCGGCTCCCGGCCGGCGCCACCGCGATGCAATTCACGTGCGAATCTTCCGATCCGCCTGCCCCGCGCGCCCGCGTCATCGTGTTCAGCCAGGGCGCGGACCTGTGAGCCGTAACGATTGGGAAGCAGAGCCCGCTAAACACGCGAAATACGCTAAAAGAGTAGCGAATATGGCCCCATAGAACTGTGGGGCGTCCTCACTGATCCGTGAGCGTGAGCACTAGCTGGCTTTGCTCAGCCTTTGGCGTCATTTCGCGTGTTTAGGAAAGCGCCAAGCGAAGCTTGGCTGGTTCT
>DAOPPX010000114.1:0-17315 GCA_035358715.1 Verrucomicrobiota bacterium | reverse complement strand
TGCGTCGTGGCCACAGTTTGGGTCACTCCGCGCGTTCGCTAAGGATTCGGGTCGACCGGGAACAAGCTGACGCCGTGTTGACAAAGGACGCGGAGCATCTGACGCTCACAATCATGGCAAAGGCGAGAAAGCGGCATCCGCCCGACTGGTCACGACTTAAGGTCTCGGCGAGTTGTTGGCCCCACGAGCAGAGGTTTGGGGGCTTCTTCTTCGACATGGCCCTGATCAACACCAACACCGTCAATGGAAAGCGTGCCAGTGCCGTCTTTGCGTTCAAGGGAGAGCCATCTGTTATCGAACAGATCTCTGACATCACGGTAAGCCTTGCCCCCACCAAAGACGCCATCTGCCATTTCTATTTGCCGCTGTCTCGTGAGGAGGTTTTGGCCAGATTCGGAGCGCGTGCTTCGAGGAAAGAGCTGCACCAATTGCAGGAACTTCGCCTTTCACGGGATCTGGAAAGTCACGAGCGGGCGTTGGATCTAGTGCTTTTCAGGCTGACACCAAGCGAGTTGTTCAGAATCGGGGTGCGGGAACAGATACTGGTGACTGAAGACGGAGAGTCTATCCACGGCTCCTGGTTCGTCGCACACGGACATTGCTATGAAGGAATACCAGAAGCGGTCAACGCTGTCTTGAGCAACGCGCGGATAGATTGGGGCTCAGCCGGCATGTGCGGCGGCATTGACTGGGTTGTGCCGAAGGAGCAGTTTTTCCGAGCACGAAGAGCTTTGCTGGGAGCCAAAGACCCCCGGGTGCGTGCCTGCGCCGCCCGACCGCCGCAATTCAGCTTTGAATGACGACGTCCAATCATAGTGCTGCAGTGGATGCCGGGCTCGCGGTCATGTCTCCATTCAGACGTCGCTGGCCCGGCACCACTCAGCACGGGCGTTCTACCCACACCAATGCGCCTGCCACACCAGGCGCAATCCTTCCAACGTCAACAGCGGGTCCACGCGCGTGATCTCCGGCAGCTTCGCCGCGATCAGCCGCGCATAACCGCCCGTCGCCACCACCGGCAAGCGGCGCGCCTTGAGCTCGCGCTTGAGCTCCGCGATCAGCTCCCGCACCAGCCCCCGGTAGCCGTGCACCGCCCCCACCAGCATCGCCTGTTCGGTGCTCTTGCCGATGGGGCTGCTGACTTCGCGAATCCGGATGCGCGGCAGGAGGGCGGTTTTCTCGTGCAGGTAATCGGTCATAACTGCCAGTCCGGGCGTGATGATCCCTCCTACGTAGTTGCCCACCCCGTTCACCACATCGAAGGTCACCGCCGTCCCGAAATCCACCACCACCACCGGGGCGCCAAACCGCGCGCGCGCCGCCACGGCGTTGGCCAGGCGGTCCGGCCCGATGGTCCGCGGCCGCGGATAACTAATACCGACGCCCCGCAGCGTTTCGGCCGTCAGCTCCAGGCACCGCGCGCGCCACATGTGCTGGACCATCTCGTGCACGAGAGGCGTAACCATTGGCACGACGCTGCAGACAGCAGCCCCTTTGACCCACGTGCGACCGGTGAGATTGACCACTCCTCTCAACGCCGTGTTGTCAAACCAGGCGGCAGTCGGCATGTTCGCCTGTTTCACCACGCGTCGGCCATTCGCCAGCCCGAGGTGGGTGTTGGTGTTCCCGATGTCGAAGAGCAGGATCATTTTTCCAGCGTCACATCTCCCCCGACAATCCGCTCCAGGCGCCCGTGGTCTGTGCGCAGCAGCAGCGCGCCGTCATCGTCCAACGACTCGGCCCGGCCGCGGATCTGGCGCTCGCCCGCGCGGATGACGACATGATGGCCGATGGTGATGCCATGCTCCTCCCATTCCTCCACCAGCGCCGCAAACTGGCCGGAGCCTACGCGGGCGTAATCGTGGTCCAATTCGCGCAGAATCGCCACGGCGAGCGCGGGCCGCGGGACAGCGTGTCCCAGCTCGGCTTTCAGGGAGGTTGCCTGCTTGCGCAGCTCGGGAAGCAGATCGCCAGGGTTGAGGTTGACATCCACGCCGATGCCGAGGATGACATACTTAACACAGTCCACCTCGGCGCTGAGCTCTGTGAGGATGCCGGCGACCTTCCGGCCCCGAATCAGGATGTCGTTTGGCCATTTGATTTCCGGTTTAAGGCCGGTCTGGGATTGGATGGCCCGGCGCAGCGCGGTGGATGATGCCACGGTCAACCGTGTAACTTCCTGGGGCCGGAGGTCGGGCCGCAACAAGACTGAGAACCACAACCCGCGCCTGGGGGGCGACACCCATTTTCGCCCCAACCGTCCCCTGCCCCGCGTCTGGGACTCCGCGAAGACCACGACGCCTTCCCTGACTCCGTCGCGGGCCAGCTTCTCGATCACGTCGTTGGTCGAGGCGGTCTCCTGAAACACCCGGATATCGCGCCCAATGACCCGGGTCTGGCCCAGGCGCGACATCAGATCATCGGCGTGGAGCAAGTCCGGCGCGCTCAGCAGCCGGTAGCCCCGGTGCGGGCTGGCTTCGATGTCGTAACCGAGCGAGCGCAGGTCCTCGATGCGGGCCCACACCGCCGCGCGGCTCACCCCGAGCTTTTGGGATAATTCCGCGCCGGAGACCGCGCCATCCGCGGCGGCCCGCAAAGCGGTCAGGATTCGGACGTCCAGGCTCATGGATGCGAGAGACTTAGAAGCTGAAGTCGAGCCCGATGTCAACAGCGCGGGCGGAGTGCGTGAGCACGCCCGCCGAGATGTAGTCCACGCCGGTTTGGGCAATAGCGCGGGCGCGCGCCAGAGTGACTCCGCCGCTGGCCTCGGTGAACGCGCGACCCCTGCACTTCTCCACCGCCCGGCGCAACTGCCGCAGGTTCATGTTGTCGAGCAGGACGATGTCCGCCCCGGCGGCAACCGCCTGGTCCACCTGGCGCAGCGTATCGGCCTCGACTTCGACCTTGAGATTCGGGCAGCAGGCCCGGGCCCGCTGAACGGCGGCTGCAATGGCATTAGGCGGCTCGTTCCTCAACGCCGCGAGGTGGTTGTCCTTGATAAGCACCATGTCAAACAGGCCGAAGCGATGGTTGCGCCCGCCGCCGCACGCGACGGCATATTTTTCCAGCCGCCGCCATCCTGGCGTGGTCTTGCGGGTATCGAGAATCTGCGCGCGCGTGCCTTTGACGGCGGCGACAAACCGAGCTGTCAAAGTGGCAATGCCACAGAGGCGCTGGAGGAAATTGAGCGCGACCCGTTCGGCGCTGAGCAGAGTACGGGCCGAGCCGGCAATGGCGAGCAGAGGCTTGCCGGCCGCCACACGCCGGCCATCCGCGGTGAGGCGGGTGACTTGCGCAGCCGGGTTGATCTGGCGAAAGGCCGCTTCGGCCAGGGCCAGGCCCGCCACGACGAGCGGTTCGCGCGCGTGAATTTCCGCTCTGGCACGCGCGTTTTCAGGCACCGCCGCCAGCGTCGTCACGTCTCCACTGCCAATGTCTTCGGCCAGCGCGGACCGGACGACTTGGCGAATTTCTTCTGCCGACAAGGCTTCCACGGCGGCAGGATGGACGAAAACCAGGAGCAGCAAAAGCCTGTTGTTGAGGTGAGCAATATCGCCGCGTGAGGGCACGCGGCCTGCAAACCTGTTGTAGGCCGCGTGCCCTCACGCGGCGGCCCATGTATCGGTTATTTGTGCAGCCAAGCACCAGCGCCAGAATCTGCTTGTGAGCGCGCGGAGCCCGGCGTAGTTAGGTGGCTATGCCGAAACACCAATTCTCTCCGCTCGCCGGCATAACCCGCCGCCGGTTTCTTTACTGCTCCGCGCTCGCCGCCGGGACCACCGCCATGACCGGTTGGGCCGCGGCTCAGCCCCGCCGCCTCGCGGCCAATGACAAGCTGAACATTGGCGTCATCGGCGCCGGCGGGAAAGGCGCGGGTGACACGGATTGCTGCGCCGGCGAGAACATCATCGCCCTGTGCGACGTGGATGAAACAACCGCGGCATCACGGCACACGAAATACCCCAATGCCAGGGTTTACAAGGATTGGCGCAAGATGCTCGACCAGGAGAAGTCACTCGACGCGGTTATCGTGTCCACGCCTGATCACGTTCACGCTGTCGCGGCGGGTGCGGCGATGCGGATGGGCAAGCACGTCTATTGCCAGAAGCCGCTGACGCAGACGGTCTTTGAGGCGCGGCTCCTCGGGAAACTTGCCAGGCAATACAAGGTCGCCACGCAGATGGGCAACCAGGGCAGCGCCGAAGACGGTCTGCGCCGCGCGGTCGAGGTTATCCAGGCGGGCTTGATTGGCCCGGTGCGTGAGGTCCATGTGTGGACCAATCGCCCCATCTGGCCTCAAGGCATGGACCGGCCTGTGGGGGCGGACCCGATTCCGGCCTCGTTGGATTGGGATGGTTGGATTGGGCCGGCGCCCATGCGGCCTTACCGGGCGGCATGGCCCGACGGCTCATCGGGCGGCAGCCGGCGAAAGCGCGGCCTGGTGTACCACCCATTTGCGTGGCGCGGTTGGCAGGACTTCGGCACTGGCGCGCTGGGCGACATGGCCTGCCACACTGCGAACATGCCTTTCCGCGCGCTCAAGCTGGGCTACCCAACGGAAATCGAGGCCGCATCACCGGCCATGAACCGGGAGAGCTACCCGCTTAAGTCCACCATCCGTTTTCTGTTTCCAGCCCGCCAGGGTCTGCCTCCAGTAAACTTCTGGTGGTATGACGGCGGCGATCCAAAGCCGGACCGTCCTTACGACCATGACGGCAGCAACAAGCCGCCGAAGGATGTCCTGACAGATATACAGGAGTTGATGGACAAGGTCCCGGGCAGCGGCTGCCTGCTGCTCGGCGACAAGGGCAAGCTCTTCTCGCCCGACGCCTACGGCGCCCAGTTTTTCGTCAAGCTGGAAGGAGAGAAGGAACTCACCGACGGCAAGAGCCACGAAGCGGTGAAGGCGATCGCGCAAAGCGTGCCGCGAAACGCCTTCTCCGGCAGCGCCGACCAGCGCCACCATCTGGAATGGATTGCCGCCTGCAAAGGCGGAGTTCCGGGCTATTCAAGCTTCGGAATCGCGGCTTACCTGACCGAGATTATTTTGCTGGGCTGCGTGGCGCTGCGGGTGGGCGGGAAGATTGAGTGGGATGCGGCGAACATGCGCGCCAGGAATGTTCCCGAGGCGGCGCCTTTCATCCGTCGCGCTTACCGGAAAGGTTGGGAACTTTAGTCTGGCGGGCTAAGCCTGCAGCGCCTCCGTGACCGCCGGCGGGAAGAGTTCCCCCACATCGCCCTCGATCCGCAGCGTGACCTCCGGCAAAGCGTCGTGGTCGGTCGGTCCGCGATTGATGATCACATAAGGCGCACCCCGATTCGCCGCCAGCAGCGGGATATCCGCCGCGGGGTGAACGGACAACGTCGAGCCCAGCGCCACGACCAGGTCGGCGTCCCGGGCGGCGGCCTCCGCCCGCTCCAGATCTTCGTTGCGGAGGTTCTGCCCGAAACTAATCGTCGCCGGTTTCAGGAAGCCGCCGCACTCGCACACGGGCGGGCGGCGGGTTTTGCGGAAATACTCGAAGTGCGCCTCGGGATCCGAGCGCCGCCCGCAGGTCTGGCATTCGATGAGGCTGTTGGTGCCATGCAGCTCGATTAACCGTTCGGCCGGCGCGCCGGCCCGCGCGTGCAGGCCGTCAATATTCTGCGTCACCACCGCCCGCACCTTGCCAGCGCGATCCAGGCACCCGATGGCCTCGTGGATTGCGTTCGGGCGGGCCGTCCGGAAGGCCTCCCACCCTTCGAGCTTGAAGTCCCAGTGCTCGATGCGCGCGGCCTCCGACCGCATAAAATCGTGGTAGTAGACCGGCTGCCGGCGTTTCCACACCCCGTCCGGCCCGCGGAAATCGGGGATGCCGCTGCCGGTGGAGATGCCCGCCCCGGTGAAAAAGAGGATTCCTGACGATTGCCGCAACAACTCGACGAGCTTAGGCGCTTGCATATAAACGGCATCTTCGCCCAAAGGCGGTTCCACTCCAAACAAAAACCTATCAGCGGCAAGAGCCGCAACGGAGGCGCGGAAAGTCGCAGGAGACGGCGCCAGGCGCCTGATTCTCTCTGGATTGGGCCGCTACGGCGCCTCTTCGCGTCCCGTGTTGCAGTTCCGTCTCGGGACAGCAACCCTACTTGCCGGGCGCCCACCGGCGCAGTTGCTCACCATAGACTGTGAGCGGCGGTTCACCGTAACGCGCGACGTAGTCGGCATCTATGTAAACCGCGAAGGTCGTCACGTGCCGGATGCCGCGACGGCCGTAGGTATTCAAATCGGCTGCCAGGACCTGCGGATCAAACGGCACCTTGACGGCGGGCTTCTTCCACTTGGAGAAGAGCGAGGCATCGAGCCAGTATTCCAGCGCCTGGGCGTTCGCCCGGCCAAAGACCTCCAGATTCGCGTCAAGCATCTCGAACTCCTGCCGGGTCTTGGCATCATCGGACTGCTCGAAGGGCGCATCGTAGCGGCGGTGGATGGGCGCGTATTCGAGGAAGACGCCCGGCTCGGGCTTGACCTGCCGAGGCGGGGGCAAGGTGTTATGATAGGCCAGGTAGGCGACTTGCGCCCCGGCATCCAGCTTGCGAAGGGCGTCGAGTATTCTGTTGGCGACGAGCAGCGCCTGGTCGCTGTCGCTCAAGCCGCGGCATTCCGGGCAGCGGCACCAGGGGCAGCCATCGTCGCCCCAGTAAAAGTAGCGGCCGGTGGTGGGGCGGAGCGTCTGCGCCAGGGCGACGGCGTTGTCGGCCACGATCTGCATGGCCGGGGCGGAGTTCACGCACAAGTTCCACTCGCGGACCCGCTGGCCCTTTTCGTCCATGCGGAACAGCTTGGGAGCCCGGTCAAAATACTCCCGTGGCAGCAGGTCCTGCATGGCGTGCAGTTCGTATTCGACAGCCAGGCCGTGGCGCCGGCAGGCGGAGAGGAACTTCCGGCCTGGTTTTGAACGGATGTAATCAACCAGCAGGCGGGGCGACCTGGGCGCATGGAGCGCGATAGTGGTTAAGCCCGCGGCCTTGGCGCGCTTTGGCCAATCGGCGAGCGTCAGGTCTTCGGCGGTCAGGACCACGCCGCGCGTGCGGAAGAAAGGGGCTGGGGCGCGCCGGCCGGCGGCGGCAGCGAGACCCAAGTTGCCCAGTGCCAATCCGCACGCCGCAGCTTGAAGAAACCGCCGGCGAGTCAGGTGCGTTGAATCGTGTCTGCTCATTTCAAGGTCCGAATACTTCCTTTGTTCAAAGGCCTAGTTTGTTCAGTTCGGCATCCAGCGCATTCCGGAACTCCTCCAAATCGGATTGGGACGGCCGGTAGCCGGGTTGTTGGGATGCCAGGGCCAGTCTGCCCAGTTCGTCGAATTGCCAGGAGGCGCTGTTGCCGTCGCTGAAGGTGACTTTGCCGCTTACCACGGCACCGGGACGTGCAATCTGGTCCACGGACACTGTTACCCCCCCGGGGCTGCCGGCAGGCCAAGCGGGCGATGGCGCGGCTGGCTGTGGTTTGGCTTCTGCGTGAAGCGCGCCCGGGGTCGCACCGCGCGCGGGGTCGGAGAACACGGACTCAACCGCTTTGGGCGGTTCCGCATCTTTGGGCGTGAGCTTCAGGTCGTCCACCAACAAGCGCACTTCCATGTAGGTCATGCGAACGCCCATTTCTGAGGTCAGCAGGTTCTGTATCTCAGCGAGCTTCAGGCCCTGCTTGACCCACTCCGCCACTTTGGTCCGTTGTGCTGCATCCAGGCTCATAATCCGTATAGCCCATTATTCGCCGTGAGCGCTCGCCAATTCAACTCTTGTTTTGAGTTCCCCCCCTCGACGCCCAATGGCCCATCTCGGAGAACGCGAGGGCGCGGCTCGCTGCGCCGGGCTCCGACCAGGCGCGGGGTGGGGGCTTTTCCGCCAGAGCTCTCCGGCTTGGTGTGCGGGTCTCTTTTTTTGCTCGCGAGGGCGTGAAATGCGGAACATCCTTGGCCATGAGAGAACTACAGCGAAAGCTGAGCATAGCGCGGGGGGAGCGGCCCGCGGAACGGCTCTTCAAGAATGCCAATCTCATCAATGTCCTCAGCGGCGAGGTTTATCGCACGAACGTGGCCGTGGACGACGGGCGGGTCGTCGGCCTGGGCGACTACCGCGGGAGGCAGACCATTGACCTGAAGGGTGCCTACCTGGCGCCGAGCCTGATTGACGGCCACTTCCACGTGGAAAGTTCGATGCTGACCACACGGGAGTTTGCCCGCGCAGTGGTGCCGCACGGGACCGGTGCAGTGGTGATTGACCCGCACGAGTACGCCAACGTGCTGGGTCTTGACGGCATCCGCTACGTCCTGGAGTCTAGCGCGAATCTGCCGGTGGATTTCTTCGTCATGCTCCCCTCCTGCGTGCCGGCCACGTCGCTGGAAACTTCAGGCGCCCGGGTGACACCGGAAGATCTCAGGCTGATGATTGGCGATGAGCGCATTGCCGGCATAGGGGAGTTGATGAATTTCCCAGGCGTCTATCGCGGCACGGAGAGCGAATTGGCCAAGATTCAAGCCGGCAAGGGCAAGAACATTGACGGGCACGCGCCGGGACTGCGAGGCCGCAATCTCAACGCCTACGTGCTGGCGGGGGTGCAGTCGGATCACGAGTCCACCGAGCTGGCGGAGGCGAAAGAGAAACTGCGGCTGGGCATGCACGTTCTGCTGCGGGAGGGCAGCACCGAACGAAACCTGGCCACGCTGGTCCCGTTGATCAATCCGCACAACGTCATGAATTGTTCCTTCGCTACGGATGACAAACTCGCCGTTGATCTCGTATCCGAAGGCCATATTGACCACAGCGTGCGCCAAGCCATCAAGATGGGGCTGCCGCCGGTGACCGCTCTGCAGATTGCCACGATTAGCACCGCGCGGCATTATCGCCTGCGAAACTACGGCGCCATCGCCCCGCGCTACTGGGCGGATTTCATTGTCTTCGACAATCCCCGCAAGCTCGTCGTCCGGCAGACCTATAAAAAGGGCATCCTGGTAGCCGAGGATGGAGAATACCTGGCCCGGCAACCCGCGCTGGCACCGCGGCCGCGCAGCACGATGAACCTGCGCTGCAAAGCGCCGGATGACTTCGTTGTTCGCGCCAAAGGCTCATCCAGGATCAGGGTCATTGAGGTTGTGCCGCGCCAAATCATAACCCGGCAGGTGATTGAAACGCCGCGGACAGAGCGGGGGCGGGTTGCGCCCGATATTGAGCGCGATATTCTCAAGCTGGTGGTGGTCGAGCGGCATCATGCCACAGGCAATGTGGCAGTGGGATTTGTGCGGGGGTTCACACTCAAGCATGGCGCCCTGGCTTCGACGGTGGCGCACGACGCTCACAACGTGGTGGTGGTGGGGACCAATGATGCCGACATCGCGCTGGCCATTGACGAACTGGTCCGAATGCAGGGCGGCCAGGTGGCGGTGAGCAACGGGAAAGTGCGGGCTGAACTTGCGCTGCCAATCGCGGGGCTGGTTTCCGATCGTCCGCTCCAGGAAGTCATTGGCCGCATAGCCGATCTGAACGCCGCAGCGCGCGCAATGGGCTGCAGGCTGGCTGCGCCGTTCATGACCCTTTCCTTTCTAAGCCTCTCTCCGATTCCGGCGCTGAAATTGACCGACCAGGGCCTGATTGACACCGTGAGAATGCGGCCGATCAGTCTGTTTGCCTGACCCGGATGCCAGCCGCTGGCGTTTAGCTTCGGAGACTAAGGAAATACAACACGCAAGCCAGCATACCCGAAACTACTAGAGCAACCGCGAGCGACCACCGCAGGTAAAGCAGTTCCTTGCGCCGGCGCGCCCGCCCCCCCATGCCGGGAAGCAAGTAGAATCGCCGCTGTTCCTTGTTTCGCTGAAGCCAACGCATCGAAAGAATCCTCATTGCCGGAAATAGCGCCCTTCCACCGGTGTTCTCATTCACGAAATCCGGCGGAAATCCCTCCTCGCTTCAGGGCGGTCCGCAAGACCGGCGGGCAACGAAGGTGTAATGACGATTCTTCCGTGTTGAACCGCATGCATTACTTCGAGCTTGCCTTCTTTGCCTCGGAATCGCCAGCCCTTTTTCCAGCATGCCGCCCGCCCGCACTCCAGGCTCTCCCATGTTGGGCCTTGACTCCCTTGCGCCAACCAAAGAGAATTGAGCTCATATTTCGGTTAACCCATGAACGAAGGAACGCGGCATGAACACAGCGATAAGCTCCAAATGGCTCGGCTTCCGACCGGCGAATCTTCCCAACTGCCTGTGTCTGATTCTGGTCAGCACGGTGCTGGCGGGCTGTTCCGGGGGAAAACCCGAATTACTCACCATGCTGGGGTCCAACACGGTGGGCGAGGAACTAGCCCCTCGCCTGATCGCCGAGTATAAGCAGGACCATCCGAACGTCGGGTTTGAGTTGGAATTCAAAGGAACGGGCTATGGAATAGGCGCATTGATGGTGGGCCGCTGCGACATCGCGGCGGCCTCGCGGGAGGTGACCACCAACGAGGTGGAACTGGCCAGGGCGCGAGGCATCGAGTTCAAAGAACATGTCATCGGCGCCTATGATGTCGCCGTTGTTGTCAATGCGGGCAGTCCCGTGGCTGACCTGAGCAGGGAGCAGGTGCGTGACCTGTTTGTCGGCACTGTCCAAAACTGGAAGGACGTGGGCGGACCGGATGCGCCTGTGAATCTGTACATCCGCCACCCTATCTCCGGCACGCACCTGGGCTTTCGGGAGCTGGCGATGGAGAACAAGCCCTATGCGCTCCATTTGAGGACCTTTACCAATTACACCGAAATCGTCCAAGCGCTTGCCCAGGACCCGCACGGAATCGGTTATACAACCATTCCCCTGGCCAGCTCGCCGGGTGTTAAGCCGGTTTCTATCGGCGGAGTCGCCCCGACCATCGAGGCCGTCAATAAGGGGCAGTATCCTTACGCGCGGGTCTTGCGGCTTTACACCGATAAGGCGAATGAAACTCCCACAGCGCAAGATTTCCTTCAGTTCGTGCAGTCCGAACGCGGGCAAAGCATCGTAAATCAAATGGGCTTCGCGCCGCGCCGCTGAGCCGTTTCGGCGCGTCGCCGGCAGTTGCGCCGCTTGACTTCCGGTTATTTTGGCTGGAGTGTTTGGCAGGATGAATCTGGAAGCCGCGCTGCGGAAGCCGATGTTTCAGGCTGTCGCCCAAGCGGATGGCGGCTTCCTCTCAGAGTGAGCAACAGCACAAGCAGGGGTAGATGATGAAACGCTTATCATGGAAATTCGGCTTGGCGGCGGCGTGCGGCACCGTGGCCCTGTTAGCCCTTGCGGCGCCAGCGTTCGCCGCAGAAGAGGGTCGTGACGTCCCGGTGGACCGCCTCGAGCGATTGGAGCGCCGCGTAAACGACATTGCCCAACGTCAGGAACAATTCCTGCGCCGGCTGGGCGTCCAACAGGAGCGCCAGGCACCGTCAGTAGCACCCTTCCGAGAGAATCTCCGCCGACAGATTGGCGCACCAGGCGGCACGGGTGTTTCCCGACTGACCCCGCCACCGGGAGCACCTGTTCCGGCGGCTGCCCCGCCCGCGTACGCTGCGAAGTGCTACAAGGACATCGCCGGCTTGGTCAAGATGTGCCTGCTGGTCGGGTTCATCTTCAACATCCTGCTGGCCATCTGGATTTTTACCGATATACGCAAACGAGGCGAAGGCTCGGGACTGTTCATTGCTTTGGCGCTCCTGGCGGGCATTCCCGCCGCGATCATCTACTCGCTCGTTCGCATCGGCGACAAGAAGCCGTAGCTGAGCTCTCGTCACGTATCCCAGGTCGGAAATGCGAAGACTGGCGTTAGTAATGGCCGGGTGGCTGACTGGCTTCGCCGGCCGCGGTCCGGCAGCGCCTCCGCCCGTCGCTGCGGGGAGTGATGCCTATGCCCCGGCGCGTCAGCGCATGGTGGCGGAACAGCTCGCCGGCCCGGGCCGCAGAATTACCAATGCCCGAGTCCTGGCCGTGATGGGCCGGGTGCCACGCCATGAATTCGTCCCTGAGCGCCTGCGGCGCAACGCTTACCAGGACCATCCCCTGCCTATCGGCCACGGGCAGACTATTTCGCAGCCCTACATAGTCGCCTTCATGACGGAACAACTCGACCCCAAGCCGACAGACCGTGTGCTGGAGATCGGCACCGGTTCCGGGTACCAAGCTGCGGTTCTGGCAGAGTTGGTGGCTCAGGTTTACACCATTGAAATCGTCACCGACCTCGCGCAGCGAGCCGCCGCAGATCTCAAACGCCTCGGCTACACCAACGTCCATGTGCGCGCTGGCGACGGCTACCTGGGCTGGCCCCAGGCTGCGCCGTTCGACGCGGTGATTGTCACCTGCGCCCCGGAGCAGATACCGCAGCCCCTCATTGACCAACTCAAGGACGGCGGACGCATGATCATTCCAGTCGGGCCCGCCTGGAATCAGGAGTTGGTGCTGCTCCGCAAACGTTCCGGCAAACTCGAAAAGCACGCCTGCCTGCCAGTGCGCTTCGTTCCTATGACCGGTGAGGCCGAGGGAAAACCAAAGGATCCAAACCCCGGGCTCCAGAAGGGCAAGTAGCCCTCGTAAGGCAGTGATTCCACGCAGTCCCTGCCGGAACCAGCCGCTCGGGGCAGGCCACCCTCCTCTAATTTGGACTTTGAGTCCCCTCAACCCGCCTGCTATATCCTCAACTCATGCAAACCGAAGTGCCCGTTATCCAGAGCAACCTCACACGCCGCCGATTCCTGCGTGGCGCCACCTTATCTGCTGCCGTTTTTATGGTGGCGCCCGGCACAGTGCTGCGGGCGCGCACCGCCGCTTCCGCGAACCAGAAACTCAACCTCGCCGGCATCGGCATCGGCGGGCAGGGCGCTCATGACCTCAGCCAGATGGAGAGCGAGAATATCGTGGCCCTCTGCGACGTGGATAGGACCCACGCCGCGCGCGTTTTCAAGAAGTACCCTCATGCGCGGCAATTCTCCGATTACCGGCAGATGCTTGACCAAATAAAGGAGGTTGACGCCGTTGTTATTGCCACTCCCGACCACCACCACGCCTTCGCAGCGATGGAAGCCATCAAACGCGGCAAGCATGTGTATTGCGAGAAGCCGCTCACGCACTCCGTGTGGGAAGCGCGCCACCTGGCCAGGGCGGCACGGGAGGCGAAAGTCGCAACCCAGATGGGCAATCAGGGACAGGCTTCTGAGCAAACCCGCCGCCTTTGCGAGTTGGTCTGGTCCGGTGTCATCGGCAAGGTCCTTGAGGCGCACATCTGGACGGACCGTCCCTCGCGCGGGCTGTTCGAGGAGTACTGGCCGCAAGGATGTGCCCGGCCGGCGGACACCCCATCCGCGCCCGCGACGCTCGATTGGGATCTCTGGCTCGGCCCCGCCCCCTTGCGTCCCTACCACCCGGCCTACCATCCCTTCAAATGGCGCGGCTGGTGGGATTTTGGCACCGGGGCCCTCGGCGACATCGGCTGCCATGCGATGGACCCGGTATTCCGCGCGCTGAAGCTCGGCGCGCCCCTCAGCGTCCAAGGCGCCTCCACGCGTGTCAACCAGGAGAGCTTTCCGCTCGGCTCGATTGTCACCTACCAGTTCCCCGCGCGCCCCGCCACCGCCCAGGCCAACAACCCCCACATCACAGGCTTGGCAGGCGTGGCAGCGGGCGGCGTCCCTATGCCGCCCTGCAAACTGGTCTGGTATGATGGCGGACTGCGCCCACCACGACCTCAAGGTCTGCCCAATGGAAAGCCCATGGGCGACAATGGCTGGCTGCTGGTTGGCGAGAGAGGATTCATCCTTGGCAATGAGGTCTATCCTGAGAGACGCGGCAAAGTCACCCGCGACATCCCCAAATCCATACCGCGTTGCGGAGACCATTACCAGGAGTGGATACGCGCCTGCAAGGGCGGGCGGCCAGCCGGCGCGAACTTCGACTGGGCTGGTCCGCTCGCCGAGTCCGTGCTCCTTGGCAACGTCGCCTTGCGCACGCAACTCCGGGAGGACTTGACCCTCTGTCAACTGCTCTGGGATTCCGCCAACCTCCGGTTCACCAACCTCGACGAGGCCAACCAGTTCCTCCGCCGCGACTACCGCGCTGGGTGGAGCCTTTGAGCAGCGACTGTTCTCCAGCCCCGAACACCCCATCCGCAGCCTGACAAACCTGGCGCGGGGCGCAACTCGGATTAATTCGGCTTCGCCACGTCGCCGGTTAAACGCTTCGCCACTTCGTCCAGGAGTTCCTGGTAATGACCGCTATGAACCTTCCTGACCCTGATCTCCTCCTCCAGCGGCTCTCCCCGGTTCCGCAACAGGAAGGCCTCGCACTTGACCTGGCAGTGGCCGGGCGACAACTCCTGGACTGACGCCTTGACGCGCACCCAAACGGCCCCCCCCATCCAGTTGCCGTAGGCCAAGTTATTCATCGCCGACCCTTGCTTCTCGAAGAAGAACCTCCCCCAGGCCTGGCGCCTCACCGTGTAGCCGTGCTTGAGAAACACCTCCGCGGTAACATCGGAGACGCGCTCGGCCGGTTGGTCGTGCACCTCAACGGAGGCGAAGTGCGCTGAATCCGGCTCGCCCGGGGTACTACAACCGACACTTAGAAAAACACTTACGCAAACCGCCAGCAGCACGGGCAACTTCCAAGTGCCTGAGGCTGTTACAATTTCCTCGCTTCTCATAGTTCTCTGCAATCTCTTTATGTTCTCTTGTCTCAAAGCCACCCGCTCGGGGAGCGTTGTGCTGGATTGTCCACCCAAGAATATCAGCGCCATATCTCAGAACCTAAACTGCACATCGCCAAGACGCCTGGCGGTTTCGCAGAAGATGCGGTCCTCGTCAGCAAGGTCCCTGGCGGCAAAAGTCACGCTGAAGCGCAGGTAGGCACCCGCGTCGTCCCACGGCACTGTGGAGATCAGCCTTTCGGCGATCAGCCACTGGGATGCCTCTTCGGCATTCTTAAAATCAACCCGGGCACCGGCCTTGCTCACCGCGGCTTTGGGCGCCTTGACATAGAGGAAGAATGAGCCCTTCGGCTTCCGGGCCCGGAATCCGGCATCCCCGAGCACTTTCACCAGCCCATCCATCCGCCGCGAATACTTCGCCGCAATTCGGGCAGTGATCTCCGGGTGATCAAAGCCGTAGGCCGCCGCGTGCTGAATGGCCAGGAACTGGCCGGAATCCGTGTTGTCCTTGACATCGCCGTAGGCCCGCACCAGCAGCTCGTTCCCCGCCACAAACCCGCACCGCCACCCCGTCATGTTAAAAGACTTGCTGGCCGAGTGCAGCTCCACACCGACTTCCTTGGCACCGGCTGTCGCCAGGAAACTCAGCGGCCTCCCCTCGAAAACCAGCGCGGCGTAGGCGGCGTCGTGAACAACCACCAGCCGGTGCTTGCGTGCAAAGGCCACTACCTCCGCGAAGAACTGCGGCGTTGCGGTCGCGCCCGTAGGGTTATTGGGATAATTCAGCACGAGCACCTTGGCCTGTTTGAGCACCATCGCCGGCACCGAGCACAGATCCGGCAGGAAACCGTTGTCCTCCGTCAGCCGCAGGTTGTGCACCCGTCCGCCGAGATACTGCGCGTGCGTGCCGAAAACCGGGTAGCCAGGCACTGTCATTAGCACATAATCCCCGGGGTTGATCAGTGCCGATGGCAGGATCGAAAGCGCCGCCTTGCTGCCAATCGAGTGGATTATCCCGGTCTCCGGGTCAATCTCTTTGACTCCGCAAACACGCTCCAGGTAGCGTGCTGCCGCATTCTTCAAGACCAGGTCGCCGTTGTCCGCATACCCCCGGTTCTCCGGCTTGCGTGCTTCCTCGCAAAGCCTGTCCACCACCTCGGGGAACGCCATCTCATCCGGCTCGCCGATACCCAGGTCAATGATCTCCCCGCCGGGGTGCGCCGCCATCGCGGCCCGCTTGGCTCGTTTGATCTTCTCGAACTTATACATGGCACCCGATTTGCCGTATTGTCGGCCACCGATGCGCTCTGCAAGGAGATTCTGGATATAGGATTCGGACATACTCAGAAAAGGCCCCTCCGCTGCCGGTGGCAGTGAATGGGCCTTCGTTCGATCGCTGACGCTAACCAATCACCCCGGGAGATGCAAGCCGTCAGGCGCCAAGGGCGGGGGCAAGGCGGACTTATCGCTATAGAGGCCGCCCGGCAAACGTAGCTGTGCTTTCCTTCGGCGTTTGGACAGCCATGGCCACGTCTCTGTGCTCCGGCCGAAAAAAAAGGCGCAGTCAGCGAATACTGCGCCCGTCTATGAAAAAACCCATAAACTGATCCCAACAATGAGACATTGGCAGGCGTGTTTTCGTTCAAAGTCCGAAGAACAACGCGCCGACGCTGGCCCCAAGGCTACCGACAGCCCGCCCTACCGGCTCAGCACCCAGAGAACGCAGCCCAAACCGGCTGAGAATACCAAACCCACCAACACCGCCAGCATCATGAACCTCCGGTTCTTCCTGACCACATTGGGATCAGGGTGATCAGGGCTGGGTCTCGCGGGAATCATGATCGCTAGCCTTCGAACACCTCCCGAGGGAGCGAGGCGTGAGGCCGGAGCCGGCAGCAATGCGTCAGGCGACGCGCGGCACGGAAAGATCCGTCATCAGCCGCAGCCCGGGCGGGACGCCAGGCAGCCGGGGAGCGGTGTTTACCAGGGCGGCCACGGTAGCGTGGTCGCCCGCCACGCCATTCTTGATGACGACTTCTATCGGCGGTTCGCCTTCAATCTGCACAGCATCATGCGGGTCCCTGGCGTCGAGGTACATCTTCAGGTCCAACGTCAGCCGAACCTTGCCATTCACCTTGGCTTCCGCGCGCTGATGCAACCCGCATGTCTGCCCCTTCTCCACCTTCAGAAAGCGAGTGCGGATGTTATGATCGGCGACAATCGCATCACCGGTCTCGACGATGTTCGTTGCCGTCCAGCCCAGGCAGTGGGCGATGAGCGCAAGCGACTCCTTCAAACCGGCATGGCCGGCTTTCCCGTCCTTGAACCGGCGGCGGAACTCCGCCGGCGGCAGGCCGCTCCCGATCTTCCTTTGCAGCGGCTCGCGCCGCGTTGCGGCGTTCACTACCCGTTGCACGTGAACCGCGCGGACCTCACAACTCACGCCCGTCAGGCACACCGGCAGGACGTCCATAACGAATCCCGGGTTCACGCCCGTGCCAACCACGCGCGCCCCGTTCCTCCGGCAAATGCGATCCAGTTTGGCGGCGAGCTCCGGATTACGAAGCTGGGGAAAGACCAGCTCTTCACACGAGGACACTACGCTGATGCCGCGCCGGGCCATCGGTTCAATTTGTGCGAACGCAT
>DAOPPX010000113.1:0-17458 GCA_035358715.1 Verrucomicrobiota bacterium | reverse complement strand
GACCCGGCCACAATCCAAATCCGCCCAAATCACTTTCTCGAATCCGGCGTGGGGTTTGAAGCCTTCGGGCTAGAACAAACTCGCCTGCTTTCCGCCCGGACCCTTTACTCCCAGCTTCTTGTAGCTCAATTCGGTCGCCACGCGGCCCTGGGGCGTGCGCTTGAGGTAGCCTTCCATGATCAGGTACGGCTCATACACCTCCTCGAGAGTGTCCGGTTCCTCGCCCACCGCCACCGCCATCGAGCTTAGCCCGACCGGCCCGCCGCCAAACTTGACAATCACAGTCTCCAGGATGCGCTTGTCCATCTCGTCGAGGCCGTTCTCGTCAATCTCCAGCATGGCCAGGGCCTTGTCGGCAACCTCGAGGGTTATGTGGCCGGTGTGCCGGACCTGCGCGTAGTCCCGCACGCGCCGCAGGAGGTTGTTGGCGATGCGCGGGGTGCCGCGGCTGCGGCGGGCAATCTCCCGGGCGCCCTCCTTCTCGATCTCGACGTTGAGCAGCCGGGCGGAGCGCACAACAATCTGCTGGAGGTCCTCGGCATGGTAGTAATCCAGCCGCTCGCGAATCGGGAAGCGGGTCAGCAGCGGCGCGGTCAGCAGCCCGCTGCGCGTGGTCGCGCCGATGAGGGTGAAGCGGGGCAAATTGAGCCGCACGCTGCGCGCGTTGGGCCCCTGGTCAATGATGATGTCCAGCTTGAAATCCTCCATCGCCGGGTAGAGGTACTCCTCGATGGTCTTCTGGAGGCGATGAATCTCGTCTATGAACAAGACGTCGCCCTCTTCGAGGTTGGTCAACAAGCCGGCCAGGTCGCCCGCCTTCTCGATGGTCGGGCCGCTGGTGCTCTTGAGGTTGGCGCCCATCGCCTTGGCAAGGATATGGGCCAGCGTCGTCTTGCCCAGCCCGGGCGGCCCGCTGAAGAGGATGTGGTCAATGGCTTCCTGCCGTTGTTTGGCGGCGGCGACCGTGATCTCGAGGCGCTCCTTCACCTTGAGCTGGCCGGTGAACTCGGAAAAGAGCGACGGGCGCAGCGTCATTTCCAGCGCCATGTCCGGCTTCGCCAGCGCCTCTGAGATCTTGTGTTCAGCCATCGCCCAAAGGATGGGCAAAGGCCCGGAACGCGCAAGGCGGAAAGTCGCCCCAGCCCCAATACACACGCGGCGGGCTTGTCCCACACCCTGCCAAAAGCCTGTCCGCACGGCCCTTACTTCACTGCCAGCAAGCCCACCACGGTGCAGGCGATGGCAATCAGCGCGGCGACCAGCGACTCGCCCGCGATCAGGCCCGACGCGACCGGCACGTAGTAAAGGTCCGATGCCTTCTTGTGCAGTCTGCTCCAGATGCCGGCCAGCACCGCTCCGATGGCAAAGGAGAGGCTGTTGGCAAACGGCATGACCCACGCCAGCCCCAAACCCATCGCCGAGGGCATTCCCTTCCAGCCGCCGTCGCCCACCGGCGGCTATCCGTGAGCTTCCCTCGCCCAAAGCAAGGGCCGGGACAGAGCCCGGCCCCCACAGGCAGTTTCTTCTCGGACCGGTTGAAGCCGGTTAGACGGTTACTCGGCCACCGTGTAGAACCTCTTCGGCTTGTTGGCTGGAGAGTTGGTGTCCACCCAGAGCGTTCCTCCCCCACTCTGTATGAAGGTGGCGTTCGTCGTCCAGGCGACGGGCGGGGTGAGGTCCGTAGTGGAGAGAATCCGGTAGCTTTGGCCCGGCACGCCGCCAGACATGAACAACCCGGCATACAGGTCAATCGAGACGCAGACCGGCGTCACCATGAGCAGGTTCGTCCTGCTGACAAGGCTGCCCAGCGCATTGGCCACCCGCACCGAGTAATGACCCGCGTGGTTCGACTGCACATTGCTGATGGTGTAACAGGCGTTGGTGGCTCCGCCGATGTCCACGGGCGCGCCTGTCGGGTTTGTGCCGTGGAACCGCCACTGGTAGGTCAGCGGCTGGCTGCCGGTGGCTCCGACGCAGAAGGTCGCCGATCCACCCACACACGCTGTCACGTCCTCCGGTTCCGAACGGATCACCGGGGCGGTACAGGACCCGCACACCCAACAGCACGCCCCCGGCCCGCCGTGCGCCCCGATATCGTTTCGCACCGTGCCGAGGGACGAGAGGGCGAGAGGGTCGCTGCAGTTAACCTGGGAGAAGCAGGCATCGTTGTACGCGGAGAGCGGGTTGCCCGCATCTACGCACTTGGACCCTGGCACGATTCTGAGAAAACTTGAGCCGCAGAAGATGGGCGCAAAGTTGATGTTGCCCTGGCCGGCAAAGCCACCTTGCACGTCGCAGTAGGTAACATTGGTTGTCCCAACGAGCTGGGTTCCGCCGCCAGCATTGAAATACAGGATCGAGTTCATAACCACAGTGCCGGGGGCAGAAGAATTGAGCCCCTCGATGTTGTTGTAGGCGAACGTGCAGTTAACCACACTAGGCGAGCTCACACTGGAGTTGATATACAGCCCGCTGCCATAACTCCCGCTCATTGAGCTAACAGCGTTGTCGGAGAAGATGGAGTTGGCTACAGATAATGGTCCCGCCCCCGAAGCCATCATTCCCCCGCCGTAGGCATAAGCTGCGTTCCAATGACCGCAGCCCCATTCGTTGGCAGCGTTTCCTCTAAAAGTGCAATTCCTGATGTCGGCGTTGCCCTCAACGTACAGACCGCCGCCATTGGCATAGCGAGTAGCTTCACGTTCGGCGCAGCCTTGGACTAGATTGGTTGCGACCAAGCAGTTTCTCATTAGCACTCCCCCAACCACATAGACGCCGCCGCCATAATAGGTTCCCGAATTGCCACTTGGGTTCACTGTATTCCCGCGGATTTCACAGCATTCAAGGATCAGATTACCTGCCATCGGGCTCGCATTAATTCCCCCGCCCTGATAAGGGGCGCTGTTGTTCGCAATCGTGCAGTGTTTCAGATATGGCAGGCTGTACACGAGCCGCACACCACTGTTCACAGAATTGGAGACGATACAGTAGTGCATCTGTGAGCCCGGACTGCTGTAGTTGAAAAAGATACCCTGCCACCCGACTGCCGGGTCGCAGGCCTTGAAGACAATCGGCTCGGCTTCCGTGCCGATCGCAGTCAGCACCCCCTGCACCTCGAAGGTGTAGTTACTGGCGCAGATCGTAACCCCCGGCTCAATCTCCAGATCGGCAGCGAGCACATCACATGTAAGAATGTACGGGGAGTTGGCCTTAGTCCACGTTCCCCAGACAGTTCCGCAAACATAAGTTTGCGCCCATGTTGTACAGAGCCCGCACAGCAGCAAAAGAAGGCAGGCGGTGATCAACCAGCCCTTCCTCGTCCAACTTGGCTGGACATCTATATATTGGTGGTGATTGTCATGGACTTCGACTCGATTCTCCTGCTGCTCTTTCATAGGTATCTCCTGTTCTTGTTTAGTGTTTGTTGTTGGCGGTAATCTGCTTGTCCCCCAGGCATGCCCTTCTCTCGCATACAATGGTTTTTTTCGTCATAGCCGCTGCACGGTTCTCACTTCGGCGTGAAGTATGACCAAACCGCGCGATGCTGTCTGTTGGGCAAAGCACTGATTTTTTTGTAGGGCTTAACCCTACAAGTGGCCGCATGTGGAGCCCGCCGGCCACCCCCCGAGCCGGCGGGCCGGGCTCAGTGAGTCGGAGGCGAAGCCGCTGCGGGCCGCGCGACCTTGCGCCCCAGGAACCATGAGCCCCCTCTGAGGAAGCATCATGGCGGCGGCTCAACTGACGGCTATCTGTCAGCCCATGCACTCCGTCCACTGCCATGCACTGTATAATTCGAGAATGGCGGTGGCGGGGTTACGCAGAAAAATGCAGAAGGACCGGGTGTCCGGCGCGTCGGCTGGTGACAGGCTCAGATCTCCTCGTCAGGAGTCCTCACTACCCAGGGAGGGTGGGTACCCAGTAAGTACCCTACCCATGCGCGCTAATCCGGGCAGGCGGGGCTAACCTCTGGCCGCGGGCCTGGCCGTCTGGCTCGGGTATTTCACACCCAACGCCGCGGGCCTCCACGCGGCGTTGGGCGCGAAATATCCGGGTTGGGAACGGCCCAAGCTAGACGCCGCCGCCCCGTGGCCGCCCTGTTGGATCATGGCGATTACCTGCGCCCACTGGGTCGCGGGAAAGCAGCTCGCGAGTGATGTGCTCGGGCCGCTCATGCGGTGCTGTAGTGCCGGCGAGAGCATGGCAAGTCATGCAAACAAGCAGGGCCGGAACACCCGTCCCGGCCCTGCGAATGCATGATGGCTTGCTGATCTACTGGAGCAGAACCGCGCGATAGAACCGGCGCACTGCGCTGGACGAATCGGGGTCGCTGCAATACAGCGGGCTTGTGGTCAGCGTATTTGTGACCAGCGGCGTCCAATTGCGCAGGTCGCTGGAGGTCTCGACAACCACCGTCTCGCCGACCGCAGCCGACACGTTGAATCCGAATCGTCCTCCCGAGAATCCCACGGGAGCGACCAGGGCGAATGGCGGCACAGCAGCCTGATGTAGTCGGACCCGGTAGAAAAGACGAGGGGCGTTCGTTGCGCCTGTTGCAAGGAAGGGCATAACGCCCCAGGAGTTCGTCATGAACCCGGCGCTGGTCCAGCTGGTCAGATCCGAGGACTGGTACACCTCATACTGATCACCCGCGCAACCGCAAACCAGCATCTTGAAACCGCCAAGCTGCTGAATCGGCGGATAGGCGCAGGGTTCGCCGCCGAGATGAATCCATGGCCGGCCTCCCGGCATGCCCCCCGGTAGCGGCGTCAGCCCGCTGACGCTCACGTTGCAGAATGTGTTGGTCGCCAGCCCCGTGTGCCGATGAGCGGTGACCGCCAAGCCCCATTGGAGGGTGGCGGGCATTTCGGCTACTGTGGTCCACCACACCAACTGCCAGTTAAGGCCGTTGGACGAGCAGTGTCCTACAAACGTATCGCCCATGCGCATCAGCCTCAGCCACGTGACATTGGTGCCGCTACACCCATTCTCCAGGCTCTCGTAGTTGGCGATGGGGCGGCGGCGGAACAGCATCCGCCTTTCCGCGTTCAACGCCAGGAACACATTCCGGTCTCCCCCCGTGAAGCCGTCGCGCACCATCACCCCGGCTTCCGAGAGCGGGTTATCCGGCACCAGCCCCTCCATCCGGGCGAGGATCTGGCCATCCCCGGTCCATTCGGTATTCACAAAGAAGAAACGGTCTTCCGTGCCTTCGATGTCCTCCCCCGAGCCCCAGGCGACGTAACAGCCGTTCAGGTTTGTGTAATCCCCCATCCCCTCGCCGCGGGGCACGAAGCCGCCGCCGATGACCACGACCGTGGCATTCGCGCTCGTCGCCGGCACCCCGGCCGTGTTGTTCACCACCACGCTGTAGTCACCGGACTGGCTGGTTTGCACGTTGTTCAATACGAGACACGAGTTGGTGGCGTCGGCAATCGCAGACCCGTAACGCCGCCATTGATAGGAAATGGGTTCACTGCCGGAGACGCCCACGCACAGGGTCACCTGGCTGCCTTCCGCCGCTGTCTGGCTCTGCGGTTGGCTCGTGATCGCCACCGGCACGGCGATCTCCACCCGTGCCACAGTGCTCGTCACCGCGCCCGCTGTCGTCGTGACCACAGCCCAGTAGTCCCCCACGTCGGCCGGCTGGACGCTGGTTAGAGTCAACGTGGCATTGGTGGCATTCGGCTTAACCAGGCCGTCCTTCCACCATTGGAAGCCCAGGGAGCTGGCAGTCGGTGTCACGCTCATGGCCGCACTGGCCCCGGGGAAGACCACTTGCCTCGGCGGTTGGGCCACGAAGTCGTCATTGACGATGGTGACGACGGCAGTGGCGTTGCTGCCCACAATGAGGCTGCTCAGGTTCACCAGGAACCAGTCATCCGGCTCCTCAACCGTGTCATTCAACAGTTCCACGGTGAACGTCTTCACTCCGCTCTCTCCGTCCGCCCAGGTGAGCGTACCATTCGTGGCCACGTAATCGGTGCCAGCGGCCGCAGTGCCGCTCCCGATGCTGAAGCCCGCGGTCACGACACCGCTACTCGCGCCCGTCCGGCTCACCGACAAGGTGACCGACGGAACGGACTCCAGCGCCGCCACGCTCGTACTGACGAACTCAACTGACCAGGGATCACCGCCAATGATGTCCGCATACCGCGTGGGCAGCAGGGCGTAGTTGGTGGTATAGGGTGCCGCCGTATCGTTCTGGTTGAGCACCCCCACGATGTTCACCGGCACCGTCGGCTTGGGTTTGCCGCCAATGTCCGTCTTGGGATGGATCGTCAGGTTAAACGTCAGCCCTGCCTGGTTGGTGATCAGCAGGTTGGTCAGCACCGTCGGGAAGGACGCCCCCCCGGATTGGCTCACCCAGACGTTGGTGGCAATGAGGTAGCGCGCCTCGATGGCTTCCATCACCGGCACGTTGGCGCCCGCCGTGAAATCCAGCATTCCCGGGGTAGGCAAGGCATTGCTGCTGCTCAACCGCCATACGACGTTCGTCAGGTTCGCGTAATTCGGCGCCAGCGCCAGCAGGCCGTTGATGTTCGTCAACGACGCCGTAACCCGTAGCCGGTCGCCCGCGTCCGGCATAAACTGGTTCGTGCCGCCACGGAACAGCACAGCGATGCCATTCGTGCCGTCCTGCATGAAGAACAACTCGTCCGCCGCCACCGTGCTCAGGTTCGTGTGCGTGGTCACGGTGCCCTCCACGGTGAAGAGCGAGGTGATGTTCGTCGGCACCCAATTCGTCGTGCCCACCAGCGACCGCAGGAAGGCGATGTTCGTAACCATCGGCGGCGGGACAACCTCGTCGTCAATAATGACCAGAGTGGCCGACTCGCGGGCCACCGAGGACGCCAGCGCACCCGGCACAATGAGTTCCAACGACACTGTCTCATTCCCCTCCACCAGCACGTCCTGATGAATGGGAACGGAAACGGTCTTCACCCCCTCCTCCCCATCCGCCCAGTCAATTTGCTCCACCACGGCATCATAATCATCGCCGCCCACAGCTATTCCATCCGTAGCCCAGAAGGTGACGCTGGCCGGCCCGGCGCTCCCATGCCGCCGCGCCACGGAGATGACGGCATTGGCCTCGGCTTCGTTGATGAAATACCGCGCATCCGTGAACTCCACGATCCCGGAGGGGGGATTCACGGCCGAAATGGTCACGTCGTCCACATACCAACCTGGACCGGGGTCCAGCAGCCACGGGTAGGGGTAGGATCCGCTCTGGTAGCCGTGCGATTCAAAGTAGAAGCCCAATTGCACAGCCTGCCCCGCATACGGGCTGAGATCAAACGGCGGCACTTGGGTCCACACCCCACTGTCCGCCGGATTATAGCGCGTCAATGGCTGCCAGTCTCCCTTGGCCGCTTTGATCTGGATCTCGCAGAAGTCGTGTCCGGCAATACTAAACCAGTGCCAGAAGCGAAGCGTGGGGTGAGCACCCACCTCTGGCACAAAAAAGGGCGGACTGACTAATCGCCCATACGTGTCGTCTGCGTAGTTACTGCCCAAAACTGTTCCTGCGCAGTTCGTGCCGGAATGCGCACGTAATCCCAAGCTGTTGGTGGGCGGACCATAGGTCGGCACACCGATCTCCCATGTGCCGTCCTCTGCATACCAGTCTCGCCAGCCAGGCTCGAATACCTCAGCGACATTCAGTGTGAGCGTTTGGAGCGGTCCTGTGACCAGCGCCACTTCGTCGACGTACCACCCGGGGCCGGGATCAAGAACCCACGGGTAGGGGTAAGAGCCACTTTGATAGCCGTGGAATTCAGAATAGAATCCTAGCTGCACTGTCTGGCCGGAATAGGGCGACAGATCAAACCCCTGCCGATTCCATACTCCACTGCCAGTCGAAGTGTAGCGGTGCAATGGCTGCCAGGAATTGGTGCCAGCCTTGATTTGCATTTCGCAAAAGTCGTGTCCGGCGATACTATACCAGTGCCAGAACCGCAATCGCGGCAACTGATCCGCACTTGGCACCACAAACGGCGCGCTGAACAGGCGGGCCGAACGATCGTCCGGGTAGTTCCCGTTTAGAACAGTCGCAGCGCAATTGGTGCCGTGATGGGCGCTGCCGGGACCACTGGTGGGCGCGCCAATCTCCCAGATACCAAAGTCGGTCACTTGCCCGCCGATGTAATCCACCCGCCACCCTGTCCAGCCATTCTCGAAACTATCCGGGAATGTCACCACCGGCAGTGGCCCCGTTTCGACCATCACCTCGTCCACATACCATCCTGGGCCGGGATCCAGGACCCACGGGTAAGGGTAAGAGCCGCTTCGGTACCCGTGGGATTCAAAGTAGAACCCCACCTGCACGGTCTGGCCAGCATATAGAGTCAGGTCGTGCCACGCCCGCGTCCACCGATTGAAGCTGTCGAGCGTGATCTGGTCGCCCAGCGCTTGCCAGGCGTTGGTTCCCACCTTGATCTGCACTTGAACGTAATCATGCCCGCCAATGCTAAACCACTCCCAGAACCGCAATCGCGGCAACTGATCCGCACTTGGCACCACAAACGGCGCGCTGAACAGGCGGGCCGAACGATCGTCCGGGTAGTTCCCGTTTAGAACAGTCGCAGCGCAATTGGTGCCGTGATGGGCGCTGCCGGGACCACTGGTGGGCGCGCCAATCTCCCAGATACCAAAGTCGGTCACTTGCCCGCCGATGTAATCCACCCGCCACCCTGTCCAGCCATTCTCGAAACTATCCGGGAATGTCACCACCGGCAGTGGCCCCGTTTCGACCATCACCTCGTCCACATACCATCCTGGGCCGGGATCCAGGACCCACGGGTAAGGGTAAGAGCCGCTTCGGTACCCGTGGGATTCAAAGTAGAACCCCACCTGCACGGTCTGGCCAGCATATAGAGTCAGGTCGTGCCACGCCCGCGTCCACCGATTGAAGCTGTCGAGCGTGATCTGGTCGCCCAGCGCTTGCCAGGCGTTGGTTCCCACCTTGATCTGCACTTGAACGTAATCATGCCCGCCAATGCTAAACCACTCCCAAAACCGCAATCGCGGCAACTGATCCGCACTTGGCACCACAAAGGAAGGACTGATAAACCGACTGCTGCGGTCATCTTCATAATTCGCTCCGAGCACCGTCGCCAAACAGTTCGTGCCGCTGTGAGCAGCGTTCGGGCCACTCGTGGGCACGCCCACCTGCCAAGTCCCAGTTTCGGCATGCCAATCGCCCAGGCCCAGTTCAAAGCTCTCGGTCAGGCCGTTGGTGAAGCCCACCGTATAGTCGCCCTTGATGACGCGGACCTCATCCACGTTCCAGCCATCGTTCACGCTGCCATCGGCGGCGATGCGGAAAGCGATCTGGACGGCTTTGCCAGCGTAGGCTTTCAGGTCCACCACCGGCCGGGTCCATACGCCGCAGCCCGTGGCGTAGTAGCGCGGTGATAGGTCGGCCCAGTTGTTTGTGCCATACTTGATCTGGACCACGCCGTAGCTGTCTCCGCTGAAGGCATACCAGTGCCAGAACTCGAGCCGCGGGCTCTGGCTGGCAGACGGCACCACGAAGGGCGTGATGCGGATGAGGCGCGAGCTGGTGCTGACGGGGTAATTGCCGGCCAGGACCGTGGCGGCGCAATTTGTGCCCTCGTGAGTGCGGTAGCCGGCGCTGTTGGTAGCGGGCCCAGTGAGTGGTGCGCCGATGTCCCAAACGCCGTTGTCCACGCCCCAGTTGTCCCAGACGGTGGGGCTTTCAAAGTTGTCCTGCCAGACGACAGTGGTCTGGGCCTTGACTGCCGAGGCGAAGACGGCGAGAAGAGCGATAACAAACAGGCCGGTCAGCCGGCCAACGGATGGTTGATACGGTGTCTTAGTGTTCATAGGCTTTGACTGGTATTGGTTGGCTTCATTCTGTGATTACATCGTGTGTGGTTGAGTTGGAATGCTCCCCTCAAGAGTGGTGGACGCGGTGGGAGCGGCCTGGGGCTCAGGGAGCTTACTGCCGGTAAACTTGCATTTCTGGATTTCTTTCTCCCCTTGCTCCGCCTCGACCAACTCAGGGCAGACATGGCCGACAAAGAAACCCAGGGTGACCTTTGTCCGCACATAACGGGTCTGCGCCTTGTCGAGGGTTAATGAGAGGGTGCGTTTGACTTCGGTCGAGGTGCTGATTTGATAGTCGCCCGGCGGCCGGTCCAAATAGAAGAAACCTTTGGACTTGGAGGTGCCGACTTTAACGTCGTTCAGCTTCACATCCGGCTGCACAGCCGCTCCGACCGCGCTCGGGCGATAAATGAAGATTCGCCCGTGCTCTGGATTCAGGGCGGGAATCGTGTCCCGAACCTGCGCATATTTGGGACCGGTCGCGCAGCCGGAAAGGACGGCGACCACTGGAATTAACCAACTGTATAGTTTGAGTAGTTTCATGGATTCGTGTTGTTTCTAAGGTTCGCGTTGAATTTCTAGCGGAAGCGGGCGGGACAGAGGGACCAGGGTTTTCTCAACCGGCAGGTAGAAGCCGACCAGGCAATCGTTCGAGACCACGATGTAAGCCTCGTAGATGTTGGACGCCACCACTTTGACCACTTGGTCCTTCGTGGAATAAACCTTCCCGGATTCCGTTACACCGACCTGGTTCCACGTCGTGTTGGCCTTGAGCTGGGTGGCCGAGCCGCTGCCCAGATGGACTCTGGTCTCCTTTGCGAGCAAGAACGAAGGGGAGTCGCTGGCAGGGGTCAATGCCGCCGGAACCTGCTTCACACGCCAGACGTTAAAGGCGCAGCCGGGTTCGAGCAGAAGCAGGAGCGCGCAACTCAGCCCGAGCGGGAGCATTTGAGAGAGCGATTTCATGGGTGGTGACCTCGGGGGCTGCTTGACCCGAGTATTTCACACCCCGCACGATTGGCCGGCAGATGGGAATGCAGGCATTTTGCCTGCTTGGGCCATTCGGGCCGTGTAAGCGGGCAGGATGCCCGCGCTCCGGCCTTGCAGGTGTGAAATGTCCCGGTTGGTGCCCCGCCGCTGACGGGAGGGATAGAGAAAGACGGTGCCGGCGCGCGAGATCTTCCACCGTCTCCCGCTGCCCCGTGCCCCGCCTCAATACCTGTATGAGCTAATTCCATACCCCAACCTGAACCTTGAGAGAATTAGCCCGGTGGAAGCGGCAAGCCACTGCGGATGCTTGCTGCTCTAGATTCTCGTTGCGCGGCAAGACAAGCATGAATGCAGCGGCTTGTCCAGAGAAATTTTCACCGGCGCTCCCCACATCCTTTGGCCTTGCCAGGCCAAGAAAGGTAATCTGCTTTGATTCCCCGGCTGCGGGTCGGGCCGCGTTCGCCCTCCGCGTCCCGCTGATTCCAACGGCGCCAATTGCTTTCGGTGACGCCGGTTTGGCGGCGAGACTGAGCGCCTCGGTTCCATAAAGAGGGAACGGGCGCCAAAGGCAGCGGAGATTCTTCGACGAATTGCGCGTCATGCCGCTAGATAATTCGACGGCTGTGGGGCGAAGGTTACGCGGAGAGAAGCAAGAAAGGCTTAGCTTGAATATCTGCCGGTGCGGCGCAGCTTAACCGCCGAGCACGTAGCGCGGCCAAGCCGCAACCCAAGGAGCGCGGCGATTCCTGTGCGCCCGTCTTGTCCACAATCCGGCAGGCGGACTGGAATGTCGGCGCTCCCGGGAAAACTTGGCTGGCGGCGACGAGTTCTGTCGCGGCGGGCCGGGGCCGTGGGCTTTACCAGCATTCCGGGTGTGGCTGGTGATCGTTGTTCCAGAGGCGGCGGCGGTCTGCGGCATCGGACATCCAGGTGGTTTGCCGGGCGGTTTCGACGTGCGCGTCGCAAAAGAGCAGGTTGGCTTTGCCGTCGTGCCAGTCGCCGACTCCGGCGTAGCCCCAGGCGGGAAAGATGTAGGGGAAGGAGACGTAGAGCGGATCGGCCGGGCTCACCGAGTTGGAGCTGATGGCCGGGGGGCGGATGAAGGCGGCGCTGTCGCCCAGGGCGGCCATGCGGGCGGGCGCGAGGACTCGATTCTCGGGCGCGGGCTCGTAATGCCCGGAACGGCTGCCGGACCAGACGAAATCGCCGCCGAGCCCCAGGTTGCGTTTGGGCGCATTGCGTTTGACGGCGCCGATGAAGTTGTAGCCGTAGTGGGGCTGGATGCGCGGGTTGGGGGGCGAGAAGATCTGGAGGAAATCGGCGGAGGCGATTTTGCGCTGGGGGCAGTAGAGGGTTTGCTCGCCCGAGGCGGACCGCAGGGCCTTTTGCCAAGCGCCCAGGCCGTCGCCGGCGGTGGCCAGGGGAAAGGAATGCTCCTCCTGGACATAGAGGTTCAGGGCAATGCCCAGTTGGCGCAGATTTCCGAGGCACTGGGTGGAGCGGGCTCGGCGCTGGGCGGAGCTGAGCGCCGGCAGGAGCAGGGCGGCCAGGATGGCAATGATGGCGATGACCACCAGCAGTTCGATAAGAGTGAACGCGCGGAGACTGGGTTGAGGGCTTAGCCCGAATATTCCATACCCCCCACGATAGGCCGGCAGACGGGAGCGCGGGCATCTGGCTCGCTTGGGCCCTTCGGACCATGTAAGCGGGCAGGATGCTCGCGCTCCGGCCTTGCAGGTGGACCGGCTTGGGCGGGGGCTTTGTGCGGCTATATCCATGCTTATGACTGATCCACAGATGGCGCGGATTTCACGGATAAGCATCCGCGCAATCCAGGCAATTCGTGGTCACAGATGTCGGGCAATTCATGCATGGCTGCATTTCCCGGGTCATGGCACGACCAGGACGCGGTAGAACCGCTGGGTGGAAATGAGCGGCTCGACCCACGAGTTGGTTGGCGGCAGGCCGCGGACCTGCCAGTTGGTCGAGTCCACCAGCGGGATGCTCTCCACGCGGTAATGGGAGCGGTTGGTCGCGTGGGGCCAATCGAGCGAGGCCTGGCCGTCCCGGGCGCGGATGCGAAGTCCGTCCACCGGTGTGGCGGCTGGCGGGTTGGTAAAGCCGCTGCGCTCGAAGACCCGCAGGAACAGGTTGGTGTGGGGCAACGGTGTTGGGTTCAAAGCGTCCGGGCCGAAGAGAATCGCCTGCGCGGCGACACCGACCTGCGGCGCGAGCCAATAGTAATAGGTGTTTACGTGTGAGGAGAGAGGGAACCACTGCCCAAGGAAATAGTAGCTGACCTCGTAGTCGTGCAGTTCCTTGACCCGCAGGCACGGGAGTTCGCCCAGGCTGGGCAGCACAATTGCGCCGTAGGCATCCACTTGCGCGGTGGCGGTGAAGTCATAAGCGACCGGCAGCTCCAACACCGTGTCATACCATGACACGTAACGGGTCCAACCTTCGCCGAACTGGACCGGGCAGGGCAGGTCAAGGGTGGGGGCGTCGAAGATGGTTTCCGCGCTGCCACCCTGAGCGCCCGGGTTGTTGAAGCCGTAGTAGAGCCGGCCCTGGTTGGTCATGGAGTAGTAGCGCCAGGCGATTTGGCTCGCGGGTTCCTCGGTGTCGCGCTCCGCATAGGCGGCGCCAGGGAAAGAGCCGGGATTCGGTTCATTCGGGCTGACGATGTCGGTGCGCCATGTCTGCTCTCCTGGCTGCTGCGGCTGCGAGAAGTCCCAGCGTTGCGGGCCGCCGGCCGAACCGAGCAGCGGGACGAGGTTTACATTGGTGCTGTAATAGGCGCGGGAGTAATCCCCGAGTTGGCGGGGGAGGTCGGCACAATAGAAGGAAACCTGCGCGCTGGCAGCCACGCACAGGAACTGCACGGTGATGGATACGAATGGTTTCATAGGTTCTACGCTTTGTTTTGGTGTCAAGGTTTCGGCTTGGTGTTGGCAGAGGCCGAGGCCGAGGCGGCGAGGCCCCCGATCTTCTCGAGTGCGACATCCCGCTGGGACTTTGCCCAGGCATCGCCCGGGTCTTGAGCGAGCACCCGGTTGAGTTGCTGGAGTGCATTGCTCAGGGCGCCGGCGGCCAAGTCGAGCCGAACGCGCGCGCGGAGGAAGGCCGGGTCGGTGTGAGCCAGACCCTCCCAACGCAGGAGGAAGGCGCGGGCGAGTTCGACCTGCTCGAGGTCCATCGCCAGGTCGAAACAGGCGCGGCATTCGGGCGCCGAAAGGTCCTCCGCCCGGGAGGCGCGGATCAGGTTTTCCCGGCAAGCCTGGCGAACGCCCGCCGGAGGAGTCGGGCAGTTGGCCAGTTTCCACTGGTTTTGGGCCGCGAGGAAGCGGCACAGGCGCGGAAGCTTGGGCAGGAGCGAGGGAGAATCGGCCGCACGCTGGAAGAGCTCCGCTTTCAACTCCAACAGGTGGACCGACTCAGCCGGCCGCTGGTCGAGCACCAGCCCGGCCATGGCGGTGATCAAGGCCTCGGGGTGATGTTGCCAGCTGGCCTTGAGTTGCCCGGCGGCGGCGCGCGGGTCGCCGATGAATGGAATGGCCAGTTGCCTCAAGGCTTCGTTGCCCGCCAGTACTCCCTGGCGGACACAGGGCAGGTGCGGGATGCGCAGGGGGCTTTGCCCGGCATCGTAACCGGTGAAACCAAACGCAGTGCCTTGCGCGACGAAAAACTCCACGGGCGACGCCGCTGGCCGGTTGGTGGCCAGCAGCGTGTCGAGGCCAAAGGCGCTGGCGGCGCTGGCAAAGGCGCGCAGACCGGCCAGGAGCTGCTGTCGGACCTGGGGGCTGGAGAGATCGCGCAGAGATTCCAGCAGGGCCTCCCCCTCGGCCAACCTTCCGTGGATGGACAGGAGGGAGGCTTCGAGGAAGCGCGGAGCGGGGTCGTCGGGGTAAAGGATCCGGAACAGGCGGACATGCTCCTGGAATTCCTGCCGCTGCCCGAGGAGAAACTCCAGTCCCAAGCTATGACGGTGCGCGGCGTGGGAATAGGGATTAAGCTGGAGCGCTTGCCGGAACAGTTCCAAGGCGCGGGGTGTGGAATCGGCGATCAGGCCTTGGGCCAGCGCCAGGTCTGCGGGCGCCAATCCCGCCCGCATCGCTTCCCGCACCTGCGCCGCGCCCTGGTCGGCGGTCTTCTGATCGAAGAGTTGCTGTTCGGCCAGGCGCAGCAGCACCGTTCCCCGGAGCTCGCCTGGATCGGAACGCCTGGCCAGGCGCTGCAGCAGGGCGCGCGCGCGCGCCGGCTCGCCCAGCACCGTCCAGGCCTCCGCGCGGTGGAGAGCCAGGTTCCCCGCATCGTCGTAGCCGGCGCTCTCGGCCTGGTCCCAATGCTTCAGCGCCTCGCGCCACTGACCGCTGCGCGAGGCCAGTTCGGCGCTGCGCAACGCCGTGAGTTGGCGGGCCACGTTGCGCTCGATCCGCAGTCCGCGGGTGAGCGACACGCCGCTGGAGATGACCGCCACAAGGATGGCGGCAAAGACAATGTAGGCGGGGTGCCGCTGAACCCACTTCTGCAACCTGACCATCGGGCCCGGCCGGCGGGCCTGCACGGGGCGGACTTCGAGCGCTGCGCGCAGATCATCCGCCAGCTCGGCCATGCTTGCGTAACGCGCCGCTTGGTCATGCGCCATCGCTTTCTGGCAGATGGCGGCCAGGTCCCGCGAGAAGCCCGGGCGCCGCGCGCGCAACGCGGCAGGCGGAACGGCCAGGATGCGCTCCTGCAGGACCGCCCGCGGCGGGAGCTGGCCGCCGGGGTCGGAATAAGGCGGTCGCCCGGCAAACAAATGGTAGAGCATCACCCCCAGGGAATAGACGTCGGTTTGGGGGCCCAACTCGTGGGCGTGCCCGGCGAGGATTTCCGGCGGCATGAATAACACCGTGATCGGCTGGCCGGCTTGCGCGGTCGCCAGCGGCGAGTCGGCGAACGCCCAGATCGCCTCGCCCCGGTCGGTTTGGATGACCTGGCGGTTGAGCGGCACGAAGGGCTCCTCGAAATCCTTCCGGGCACTGCCCAGTACATGGGCCGAGCCCCAGTCAATAACCCGCACATCACCAAACGCGCCGACGAGCACATTGGCGGGTTTGAGGTCGCGGTGGATGACGCCGCGGCTGTGGGCGTAGGCCATGACGTCGCAGACCCGCAGCAGCAACTCCAGCGCCGGCCGCAGTTCCGAGAGCTTTGCCCCGCGATCCGGGACCTTGCGCCACAGCTCCGCCAGCGTGGCGCCCGGCAGCAGTTGCGTCGTGTAGAAGGGCCGGCCATCCGGGTCCAGGCCCGCATCGAAGATGGGCAACACGCCCGGATGCTCAAGCTGGGCGGTAATCTGAGCTTCGGCCAGGAACCGGTACACGGCCGGCTCGGACGCCACAGCTTCCGGCCGCAACCGCTTCATGGCCACGCAGCGGCGCAGCTCGTAATCCCACACCTTCCAAACGTCGCCCTGCCCGCCCTCCGCCATCCGCTCCTGGATTTGGTACTTGTCGAAGAAGTCGCGCCGCACAAAAAGGCGGCGGGTCGCTTCCAGCCAGGGCGCCGGGGAGGCTTTTCCCGCGATTGGCGGTTCCGCCGGGTGGCTGTGCGTGCGGAGAGCCGCCTCTAGGAGACACCTCGGGCACACCGCAAACGAATGATCGTCGCGGATCTGACTGCCGCATGACTCGCAGAGTCTCATAGTGCGCACCTGCTGCTCCCGCCGGTTGCCCGGCCGTTCCACCAACGCTAATCCGTAATTCGAGACGGCCGGCTTCGAGGTTACGCCCGGGAATCGCCAAACAAGGAGACCAGGTACGCGATTTCGGCGCGGATGTCCTGCTCGTCCGGCCCGACCAACTGGCTGACCTCGTCCCACAGGTCCCGGGCCAGTCGTTCGCGGAACCGGTGGTACGCCTGCCTGAACGCGTTCTCGCTCAGCCCGAGTTCCCGAGCCGCTTGCTGCTGGCTTATTTCACCCCGGAGATGGGCCTGCAGGTGCCGCGAATGCCCGGAACGGGCGGCGGCTTTGCGGATCAGCTCGAGGCTGAAGGTCCGGTCAAACTCGCGGCCGAACTCATCCCGCGAACCGGGCGCGGCCAGCGATTCGGCGTTTTCCAGGGGCACAAGGCGCGTCTTGCCACCGGCCCGCGCCGAGCTTTGCCTCTTCCACTCATCCTGCAGAAAGCGCCATAAAACGTGCGCAAGGAAACTGCGGAACTTGCCGCAAGCAGCACGCCGGGCGGCATGCAGGAAGCCATCCCGCGTTTCCCACCGGGCAACGATCCGGCTGGCAAAGAACGCCTGGGTGTAATCCTCCGCCTGTTCGGGCGTGCAGCCACGCCGCAGGAAAAAGTTGCAGACAGCCGGACGATACCGCTCGCAGAAATCCTCCAAAGCCCTCCAGGCCGAGGCTTGGTCTCCTTGTTGAATGACGGCGATGACCTGCGTCCACTGGGTCGCCGGAAAGCAGCTCGCGAGTGCTGTGCTCGGGTCGCTCATGGGCTTAATATGCCGATATACCTGCGCCAGTTTGACAAACGATAGCTTCCACTACAAGCCCAAACTCAAGCGCGAACCGACGCCCGAATCCTTAGCGAACGCGCGGAGTGACCCAAACTGTGGCCACGACGCA
>DAOPPX010000112.1:0-17464 GCA_035358715.1 Verrucomicrobiota bacterium | reverse complement strand
CGACCCGGCCACAATCCAAATCCGCCCAAATCACTTTCTCGAATCCGGCGTGGGAATAGCGGGTGCGGAGGCGCTTTGCAGCTTTCCAAGCCGCCGGGGGGCGGCTACCCTGCTGCCAGCAGTGGAATCCAATGCCAAAGCGAAGACGTTCGGCCGGGCTCATTTCATCAATCGGGAACTGAGCTGGCTGGAATTCAATCACCGCGTCCTGGAGGAGGCGATGGACGCGCAGAACCCGCTGTTGGAACGAGTGAAGTTCTTCTGCATTGTGAGCTCGAACCTGGATGAGTTCTTCGAGGTGCGAGTGGCGAGCCTCAAGCAGCAGATCGAGAGCGAGGTCGTGGAGCGCTCGATGGACGGTTTGACGGCTAGCGAGATGTTCCGGGCTGTCGTCAAGCGGGTGCGACGGATGGTGGAGGAGCAGTACGCCTGCTGGCGCAATGAACTGGTCCCGGCCCTGGCGGCCAACGGCATCCGCCTGCTGGAGTTGGCGGATCTGGAGGCGGCTGACAGAGCGTGGGTGGGGCAGTACTACGATACGCAGGTCCGGCCGGTGCTGACGCCACTGGCGATTGACCCGGCCCACCCGTTCCCCCAGTTGCTCAACAAGTCGCTCAACCTGATCGTGCGGCTGGAGATGGCGCGGAACCGGGAGGTGCATAAGCACATGGCGGTGGTGCAGATCCCGCGCATCCTCCCGCGCATCACCAAGCTGCCGCGCACGGATGGGCGTCAGGAATATGTTTATCTCGATGGGCTGATTGGGCATTACCTGGCGGACCTCTTTCCGGGCACAAAGCTGCTCGGCTACTGGCCGTTCCGCGTCACGCGGAACAGCGAGCTTTACATAGACGAGGAGGAGACGGCCAACCTGCTCAAGGCCGTCGAAAACGAGCTGCACAACCGCCGCAAGGGAGATGCTGTGCGGCTGGAAATAGACGCCCAATGCCCGCCGGTAATCCGAGAAACGCTGCTCAAGACCCTGCGCCTGACCGCGGACGATCTTTATCTGATCGATGGGCCGCTAAGCCCGACGCGGCTGATGGCGCTGGCCGAAGGGGATCATTCCCCTGAGCTGCGCGACCCGCCGTTTGTGGCGCCGGAGGCGGCGGGGTTGCGCCAGCGGACAAACCTGTTCGCGGCCATCCGCGAGCGAGACATCCTGGTGCATCATCCGTACGAGAGCTTCGACAGCGTGGTGGAGTTCCTGCAGCAGGCGGCATCGGACCCCGATGTGCTGGCCATCAAGCAGACTCTTTACCGCACGGGCGGGGATCCGCGCATCATCGGCGCACTGGAGAGCGCCGTCCGCAACGGCAAGCAGGTCACGGCGGTGGTGGAATTGCGCGCCCGCTTTGACGAGGCCAACAACATCCTCTGGGCGCGGCAACTCGAGGAGGCCGGGGTGCACGTGGTGTATGGCCTGGTCGGCTACAAGATCCACGCAAAGAGCTGCCTGGTGGTGCGTCGCGAAGGCCACAATATCCGGCGTTACGTGCACCTGGCCACGGGCAACTATAATCCGACCACGGCGAAGATTTACACCGACCTCGGCCTGTTCACCTGCCGCCCGGACTTTGGCGAAGACGCCACCAACTTCTTCAACCTGCTGACGGGCATCTGCCGGTTTCAGGGGCTGCGCAAGCTTGTGGTCGCGCCGTTTGACCTGCATGACCGCCTGCTGGCGCTGGTCGAGCGGGAGACGCGCAACGCCCGGCAGGGCCTGCCGGCGCGCATTATCCTGAAGATCAACTCGCTTGCTGAGCGCCGGGTGATCGAGGCCCTGTATCGGGCGTCAGGGGCGGGAGTGAAGATTGATCTGATCGTGCGCGGCATCTGCTGCCTGCGCCCGGGGCTGGAGGGCGTCAGCGAGAATATCACCGTGCGGAGCATCGTGGGCCGTTTCCTGGAGCACAGCCGCGTCTATTATTTCGAGAACGCCTGCCAGCCGCAGGTGTTCATCAGCAGCGCTGATTGGCTGCCGCGCAACTTCTTCCGGCGCATCGAGCTGGCAATTCCCGTGGAGGACGGCGTGCTGCGCGAGCGGCTGATCAGCGAGGTGCTGGCGGTGTCCCTCGCAGACAATGCCCAAGCCCGCGTGCTGCGAGCCGACGGTTCATATCAGCGCGCCGTGGCCGTTTTTGGCGAAACGGGCTGCCGCAGCCAGGCCCGCTTCATGGCATTGACCACTGGGGAAGACACCGCGTTTCGCAAGCCCGCGGAAAGCAGAACTCGCTATGGCAGCGTCAAGCTCGCCCCCTCGCCCTTCGATGCCTGGAAGCAGAGGAAATGAAGTCTGCATGGGCGCAGTCGCACCGAGGCACCTGGGCGGCCAGCCGGCGCCTCGACCCGAGCAGCCCCCGCCCGGCTGCTCACATCCTGGCCTCTGCCACTTCAGCGCGGCGGCCTCGCCGCACCGCATCAACCCGCTGCAATTGACCCCACCAGCCTATGAACATCTACATTCTGCGTCATGGTATCGCCGTCGAACGAGGCACCCCCGGTTATAAAACGGACGCGGATCGTCCGCTCACCGCGGAAGGCGAGCGCAAACTTCGCCTTGTGGCCGGGGCCATGAAGGCGATGGGGATTGACTTCGACGTGTTTCTTTCCAGCCCCTATCTGCGAGCGCGCCAAACTGCCGAGGTCGTTGCCACCGCTCTTGCGCTGCGCAAGAAGCTTGATTTCACCGACAGCCTGGCGCCCAACGGCAGCACACGGCGACTCGTCGCTTTGCTTGGCGGCCTTGCGCCGCCTCCGGAGAACATTCTGCTGGTCGGACACGAACCCTATCTGAGCGGGCTGATCTCGCTGCTGGTCTCCGGCCGGGAGAGCTTTGCCGTCGTGCTGAAGAAGGGCGGCCTCGGCAAGCTCTCCGTCGAGTCGCTGAGGCATGGCCGTTGCGCCGCGCTGGAGTGGTTGCTCACGCCCAGGCAAATGGCCTTGATGACCTGACTGTGCGCAGATGCCAGCGGCACGCAGCACCCGATACAGTGAGGCTGCCGGTGAGCCGAAGCCTTCTTGATCCGCGGTGTCCGAGGGGCCAGACTCTTCTCAGCGCATGGCTTTTGACCGCGACACCATGAGAGAGGCGACAGCCGCCCTGGCCCGGGAAGGCGTGTTTATTGGCACCTCGTCGTGGAAGTATCCGGGCTGGCGGGGCCAACTCTACCACGAGGACCGTTACATCTGGCACGGCAAGTTCTCCGAGGCCCGCTTCGAGCGGCTGTGCCTGGCGGAGTATGCGGCGGTGTTCAAGACCGTGTGCGTGGATGCGGCCTACTACAAGTTTCCGAATCGCCGGTTCCTGGAGCCGCTCGTTTCCCAGGTGCCGGCGGACTTCCTGTTCGCCCTCAAGGTGACGGACCAGATCACGATAAAGCGTTTCCCCAACTTGCCCCGGTTTGGGCGCCGCGCCGGTAGCACCAACGAACATTTCCTCAATGCGGGCCTTTTCGAGTCGGCATTCCTCGGTCCCTGCCGCGAGTTCCAGGCGAACCTCGGGTTGTTGATCTTTGAGTTCTCGCACTTCTCGCCGAGCGAGTTCGAGCGCGGGCGGGAGTTTGTCGGCGCGCTGGATGAGTTTCTGGGCCGCCTGCCCCGCGGTTGGCGTTACGGCGTGGAGATTCGGAACCGGACGTTTCTGCATCCGGAGTATTTTGCCGTGCTGGCGCGCCACGGCGCGGCCCACGTGTTCAACAGTTGGCGGGACATGCCCAGCCTGGGCGAGCAACGGGCGCTGCCGGGCAGCCGGACGAGCCCGGATTTCTTCGGCGCGCGCCTGCTGCTCAAACCGGGCCGCAAGTACGAGGAAGCCGTGAAGCTGTTCAGCCCCTACGACCGCATTAAAGATCCCTATCCGGAAGGCCGCGCGGACGGGGTGAGTCTGATTCAGGAAGCACGCGGACGCAGCGGCTCAGCCAGGGCATTCATCTATGTGAACAACCGGTTCGAGGGGAATGCGCTGGAAACGATCGCTGCGATGGTGGAGCAGGCAGCGCGCAGGTGAGGAGGAAACCGCCCGGGAGACCGGCGGGGCAAATCAAGGCTGCACGATGTGGTTGCGGATGGCGTAGCGGACGATGTCCGCGATGGAATGCAGATCGAGCTTACGCATGAGGTTGTTACGATGTGTCTCGGCGGTCTTGGCGCTGATGCCGAGCGTCTTGGCAATTTCCTTGTTAGCCTTGCCCTCGGCGATGAGCTGGATGATCTCGCGTTCGCGCGCGGTTAAGTCGCCAGCCCCTTGGGCTTCGGGATTGAGGTAGCGTTGCAGGACCACCGCGGATACTCCGGGCGTGAAGTAGGGTTTGTGTTTGGACAATGCCTGGAGGGCGGCGACCAGAAACTCACCCGCATCGGTCTTGAGGATGTAGCCATGCGCGCCCGCCGAGAGCATTTCATGCACCAGCTTCTCTGAATCATGCATGGTAAGGATGAGCACTTCCGCACTTGGGTTCGCGGCGAGGATCTGGCGGGTCGCCTCCATGCCGTTGAGTTCTGGCATGGCAAAGTCCATAACAACGACGTCGGGGCGCAGCTCGCGGGACATGGTCACCGCCTCGCGGCCAGTGCGGGCCTCGCCGCAGACTTCCCACCCGGGCTGGCCTTCGATCGTGGCGCGCAGTCCCTTACGGACCATTTCGTGGTCATCGGCGAGGAGAATGCGCAGCCGGCTCATAGTAGTGAAGTCAGGCCGTGGCGGCCGAGCCCGGGGGAGGCGTGGACAGAGACACGGAGGCCCGCACGGTGGTGCCCGTTGGGCCGGACTCGATGTCCAGCCAGCCTCCCAGGAGGCGCAGGCGTTCGTGCATGCCGCCGATGCCCACACCGGAACCGCCGCTCCGGGCCTTGATCCGCGCCAGCTTGTCATCGGGTATGCCGTGTCCCATATCTTGCACTTCCAGCGTAACCAAGGAGTCCCGGCGTGTTAAGCGGATTCTGGCGCGGGAGCTGCCGGAGTGTTTCAACACGTTGGAGAGGCTCTCCTGAATCACGCGGAACAACGCCAGCTCCATGTCTTCCGGCAGGCGCCCAAAATCTGCAGGGGCCTCCAGCTCGATCGTGACACCGCTGCGGGCAGAAAGACCTTGCGCATAATCCTCGACCGCGCCCGCCAGCCCCATTACTTCCAGCAGCGGGGGGTGCAGCAAGTAGGAATGCGTGCGAATTTCCTGCGCTGCTTGATTGGCCAGTTGGATGCAGTCGCAGCACAGCGCGTGGGCCGGCGTCGAGGCCTTGGCCAAGTGTCCTTTGAGGCTGCCTAAGTTGAGGGTGAGCGCCGCGAGGTGCTGAGCGGTGGTATCATGCAGCTCCCGGGCCAGGTGGCGCCGTTCCGAGTCCCGCACCTGGAGCAGGTGAGCCGACAGCCGGTGCAGTTCCTCCTCCGCCCGCTTGCGGGCCGTTACGTCGCGGGACACGACCAACACTCTGGATACCCGGTTCTGTTCATCTCGAATCACGCTGCCCTGCGATTCGATATGTCGCGTCCGGCCCTCTCGATCTATCATGCGATATTCAAGCCGCTGGCCCACGCCGGTTCGAACTGTATCCCGGAAGGCCCGGCTGACGCGGTCGCGATCGTCAGGATGCACCTCGGCAAATGAGTCAGTCCCCCGCAGCAGGTCCGGGTCGCCCAAAATCTGTCGGTAGGAAGGACTGTTGTAGAGGCGGTGGCCGTGGACGTCCAGCAGCGCCACCAGGTCGGCAAGGTTGTCCATGATCAGTCGGAACTGCTGCTCGCTTTGCCGTAACGCCTGCTCTGTCTCCTTTAACGGCGTGACATCTCGTATCACCTCAATGGCCCCGGACCGGTTCCCGTTCTGGTCGAGGAGGGGCGCCGCCGCGCCCCAAAGATGAGCCCCCTGGCCGTTTCTCAGCGAGGGGAAGAAAGCCTCGCCGTAAACCGCCTCGCCCTCGCGTCTGAAGGATTGGAACAGGGCCTCGAGTTCTGGGGCCCGCCGGTTCACAAGGTCAATGAGCATCGGGCGCCGTT
Organism: Verrucomicrobiota bacterium; assembly: GCA_035358715.1. Lineage (GTDB taxonomy): Bacteria > Verrucomicrobiota > Verrucomicrobiia > Limisphaerales > UBA8199 > UBA8199. Next base: position 11,469 of record DAOPPX010000112.1, on the reverse strand, counting down.
CCTGATAGAAGGCCTCGGCATAAGCGTAATCCCCCGAGCCCAGCACGGCCTCTTTCTTCACACCCGTCATGGTCTCGCAAGCCCGGTTCCAGGCGATCAGGCGGTTGTCTTGGCCAATGACGAAAGTTGCGTCCGGCAGGAACTCAACGATGTTCACCAGTCGCTGTTGTGCCTCTCGTCTCGCGAGTTCGGCCCGCCAATGCTCCGCGCGGGTGCGCAGAGCGCTGATGCCATAGGCTAGGTCGCGAGCCAATTGGGCCAGCAACCCTACTTCACTGGCATCAAAGGTGCCCGGTTCGGCGGCATACACCATGAGCGCGCCCAGCATGCCTTCACCACCCTTAAGCGGGAGTGCGGCCGAGGCGGCATAGCGGCGGTCCAAAGCCGCCTGGCGCCACGGGCCGAAGGCGGGGTGGGTGTGAATGTTCCGAGCAATGACAGGCTGGCCGGTGCGGATGGCGGTGCCCGTGGGGCCGCGGCCGCGCTCGTTGTCGGCCCAGGTAAGTTTGACCGTGTCCAGGTAGCCGGCATCGAAGCCGGCCCGGGCAACCGGGCGCACGGACTTGGCTGCGTCCTCTTCGGCGTAGCCGACCCAGGCCATACGGTAGCCGCCAACCTCAACCACGAGTCGGCAGATGGCTTGGAGCAGCTCGCCCTCGTCAGTGGCGCGCACAAGAACCTCGCCGCATTCTGTGAGCATGCGCAAGGTACGGTTGGTGTGGCGCAGATCCGCCGTGCGCTCGGCCACGCGGCGTTCCAGTGTGGCGGTGAACTCCTTCAATGTGGACTCGGCCTGCTTGCGCTCCGTGATGTCCAGGTTGATCCCGGTCGCGACGACGGGTTTGCCCCGGGCGGAATAGATAACAGACCCCTGGTTGGCAATCCACCGCTCACCCCGATCAGGGCACCGGATGCGGTATTCGAAAAGGAACTCCTTCCGCCGGTCTTTGAGCGTGCGTTGGACCAGCTCTTGGACGGTTTTACGGTCGGCGGGATGGATGCGCCGGAGCCAGTTCTGAAGCGTAGGCCTCACCTTCGACTTGAAGTCATACAGAGCGTAATACTCTGGCGACCAAACGGTCCGGTTGGTCTTGATGTCCCAAGACCAGCTTGCGGCCTTGGCCGCGCTCAACGCCAGACGCACCTGCGCCTCGCTCTCCCGCACCACTTCTTCGGCCCGCTTGCGTTCGGTGATGTCGTGAACCATTCCGACCGAGCGCACAATCCGGCCCGTCGCATCACGGAAATGCTCGCACTTCTCGAGAACCGTCCTCACCTCGCCAGTCTTGCCGCGAACAATCCGATGTTCGATCTCATAGGTTCTGCGTCCTTCGCGCAGGGAGCCTGAAAAGGCGGCGTCCACTGCGGCACGGTCGTCGGGGTGCACGTGCGCCAGGAAGGCTTCGTAGGTCGCGGCGAATTGTTGTGGCCGCAGCCCGAAGATCCGATAGACCTCATCCGACCACGTCAGTTGGTTGCTGAGCAAATCCAGCTCCCAACTGCCGAGGTGCCCGATCCCTTCGGCTCGCTTGAGTCGCTCCACGCTCCTGCGCAGTGCCTCCTCGGTCTGCTTGCGCGCGGTGATGTCAGTCACGAAACTGCGGTAATGAAACGAGGCATCATCCGGGTCTACGAACGGTTGCACAAACAACTCGATGGGCACGCGAGTGCCGTTCTTCCGGACGTACTCCTTCTCGTAACGCACGGGCTGGCGAGTGCGGCGTGCCAGGGCCAGGTGCTTCGCCTCGGCGGCGCGCCACTCCGGGGGAGTCAGGTCTGTGTTCCAACTGAGTTGCTTCTGCTCAAGCTCGGCGCGGCTGTAGCCGGTGAGATCGGCAAACGCCTGGTTGAACATCAGCAACCGGCCGTCAGCGGCCCCGATGCCCAGCGGCACGGTGGCGTGCTCCAACACGTCAGCCAGGAGGTGCTCGCGCTGCCTAGTCTGGCGCAACGCCTCCTCCGCCCGCGTGCGCTCGGTGATGTCGCTGATCATCGTCAGAAGGGCGTCACGGCCTTGGAACGGAATGCCTCTAATGGCGACCTCCACGTCCAATACCGAGCGGTTCTTCGTCCAGTGGCGCGACTGGCTGACAAACACCGCCCGAGAACTCCGCTGCCGTCTGAGTTTCTGCACCAGCCTGTACACTTCCTCCGGCGGCAGGACATCCTTGATGGTCATGCGCCGGAACTCCTCTCGCGACCAGCCATACAGCTTCACCGCAGCCTCGTTGGCCTCCAGGAACCGCAGTGTCCCGTCGGCAAGAATCCACATCGGGCTTGGGTTCCGTTCGAAGAGCAGCCGGTAGGGCTCGTCAGTTCCCTCCGGAAGCACGCCCGCGTCGCGTCGGCCTGCGGTCTTTCTTGCGCCCGGTGTCTTGACTGGGCGGTGTTTGTTTCTCGGCGGCATAGCTTCAGTCAGTGATGGGCGGCCTCGCTCACCATCATCAGTTTGCCAGGTGCTCTCGAGCGCAAGCAGTCCAACAACCAGTGCTCTCATCTCGACAACACCAGGATCACAGGATGACACCAAGCCAGGAACAATTGAAGCATAATTCCTCTTGCATCCTGTCTCAAACCGCATTAAACTTTGAAGCGCTCATTGGAAGAATACCTGACCATTCCGGAAGCGACTCATGCAAACGGGCGAAAGACAATAGAACTAAACAGACTGGACTACATATGAAGATGAAACCAACCAAATATGCATTGATTCTGAGCTGCGGCCTTGCCGGCCTGGTGCTGGCCGGGTGCGCGCAACAACAACAACGGGCAAAGTATGAACCTGTGCCCGTGGTTACCCAGGCGCCGGCGAAGGCCCCTGAGCAGCCTGCCAAGCCGGGCGGTTTCGGCCCTTCGTACACTACCTTCGAAGAGAATGGCGTGCGGTGGACCCGGGGTTCGATGGCCTTCCCCACGGGGCTGCGCGAGAGCAGCGGTGTGCTGCTTGAAAAGACCGTGCCAGCGCAAGTGTTGGCTGGGCAGAAATTCGACTATTCCTACAAGGTCAGCAACCTGACGGATTACCCGATTCAGATGGTCATATTGAATGACCGCGTCTCCCCCAACTTCTCCATGGCCGAGGCAGAGCCGCCGGCTACGGAAGTGCGGAGCGGGGTGGCCACCTGGCAACTGGGGAATCTTGGTCCAAAGGAGACCAGGACGGTTCGCGTAAAGGGCGCCAGCGCCGCGGAAGGCTCGATCTCTACTTGCGGCTGGGCCACCTACCGTCCGCTCCTGTGCGAGGATATCAAGGTCGTGAAGGCCAACATCCAGTTGGCCAAGACCGCGCCGGCTGAAGTGCTGATCTGCGATCCGATTCCGATGACCCTGACGGTCAAGAACACGGGCAGCAGCGCGCTCACGGCGGTCAAGGTCAGCGATCCGCTGCCGGCGGGCCTGACCAGCGATGGGAAGAGCAGCCTGGCCTTTGACGCGGGCAATCTGGCCCCGGGCGAGAGCAAGGAATTCAAGTTCAACGCCAAGGCGGCCAGGACGGGCGAGTTTGTCAACAAGGCGACCGCCTCGTCGGCGCAGGGCGTCACCGCCGAAGCCTCCTCCACCACCGTGGTGCGGGAGCCGGCGTTGACAGTGGCCTGCACGGCGCCGGAGCAGCGCTACATGGGGCGGCCGTTTGACGTGGCGTTCACGGTGACCAGCAAGGGCGATACGGCATGCGCGGGGACGGTATTGGAAGTGGCTGTGCCTGCGGGGATGACGGCCAAGTCGGCGGCCAACGGCGGACAGGTAGCGGGGAACAAGGTTACCTGGGATTTGGGTTCGCTGGCGGTCAATGCGGCGAAGAACGTGTCGGCGACGTTTGTGGCTCCGAACGCGGGCAGCTTCACCTTCAATCCGACGGCCAAGTGCACATGCGGCAAGCCGGTGAGTTCGAGTTGCCAGACGCGGGTGGTGGGGGTGCCGGCGATACTGCTGGAGAAGGCGGACGATCCGGACCCGGTTTCGACCACGGGTGAGACGACCACCTACACGGTGAAGATCACCAACCAGGGGACATCGGACGACAACAACGTGAAGATGGTGGTAACGATTGCGTCGGAGCTGGCGCCGGTGAGCGCGACGGGCAATGGGAGCATCAGTGGGCAGACGGTGACGTTCCCGGTGGTGCCGCGATTGGCGCCGAAGGAAGCGGTGACCTACAAGATTGTGGCCAAGGGGGTCAAAGCGGGCGACGGGCGGACGCGGTTCGAGTTGACCTCGGACATGCTGACCTCGCCGGTCATTGCTGAGGAAAGCACGCACGTTTACTGATAGAGAGCGAAGCACGCCGGGGACAAGACGCCGCGAGGCGCAGTTCCCCGCGCGATTTACGCGCCGCCCGGGAAAACCCGGGCGGCGCTCCGTTAGTTGGGCAACTCAATAACCATGACAATCATCCTCGACTACCGCAGTTCGGTTACTCCCTTGCCACCCAATCACCCTCCGCTGTTTATCGTATGAGAAGGAATCTCTGCCTCCCCGCACTGGCCTTGGCTTCGCTATTGCTGGCGGTGCCATCGGCCCAAGCCCAGCAACATCGCGCCGTTCGGCTGGGGCATCCCTTAACCCGCTTCGCCCCGCCGCTCGAGCAACCCGAGCAGCTTCGGGCGATTTTTGCCGATGAGAAACTCAAAGGCGACGTCGCCGAGATTCTGCGGCAGGCGGAGTGGAATGGGAACATAGAGGACTTGCGACGGGCTGCCGCCACTGCGCCGATTACCGAACTTAGCCTGCCGGTCGGCACGCGGATGCCCTACATGTCCTCGCGCAAGGACGGCCAGCCGGAGGCCCTCATAGATGTGCTTTGGGACGGCAAGGAACCGGTTAGTGCCTATGCCTTCGACTTCACTTCGAACGGACGGCGCTACCGCTGCATCACCCCCAGGCCGTGCAGCAATTTCTACACGGTTGACCTCGGACCCGCCCTGCCGGAGCTGACGTTCGGATGCAGCGCCCCAGGCCAGGCTGTGGCAGGCCGCCGGTTCGACGTTTGCCTCACAGTCACCAATCAGGGGACCGCGCTCGAACCCCAAACCACTCTGCGGCTCGTGGTTCCGGCAGAAACGACACTGACCGGCGTCACCGATCAGGGCGCCAGCGGGGACGGAAATGTAACGTGGACGCTGCCCGAGCTTCAGCCGGGCACCGCCAAACAAGTCTGCGCCACATTTGTGGCGCGTCAGTCAGCTCAGGCGGCCTTCGCGGCGACGGCGGAAGGCTCCAGCGGCAAGGCGGTGAACACCCGTTGCGAAACCCAGGTCGCCGGCATTCCCGCGATCTTGTTGGAGACGGCCGACCTCGAAGATCCAATCGAGGTGGGCAAGGATGTCATTTACGAAATCAAAGTGACCAACCAGGGCTCTGCCCCCGGCACCAACCTCAAAGTCACCTGCGCTTTGCCGGAGTCGCAGGAATTCGTCTCCGGTACCGGCCCGACGCCAGTAGAAGCCCAGGACCGCTCAGTGACAATGGGCACCATGTCGGTGCTGGCGCCCAAGGAGCAAGCCGTCTGGCTTGTCACGATCAAGGCTCTCAAGCCTGACGACGCGCGCTTCAAAGTCTTCATCAGCAGCGATCAATTCGAGAAGCCAATTCAGAAAGACGAGGCGACACAACTGTACTGAGCACCCCGGCGGTCGGCTCCCACTGGCCATTCGCGACACCTTGTGTCGCCGTGCTCGAGCGGACGTTTATGAAAACACGCATCACCCTCACCCTCACGCTATTGGTTTGCCTGACGAGCGCCCGGGCCGGCCTGCTCGATGCGCTCGGCTTTGGGAAGAAGGCGACGACTAACGAGGCGGGGCTTCCCGCCGCCTTGACCTCGTCTCTCTCGCAGGAGCAGGTCGCGCAAGGACTTAAAGAAGCTTTGGGGAAAGGCGTGCAACAGGCTGTGAGCCGGCTCGGCCACGACGGCGGCTTCTTGACGAATCCGGCGGTCAGGATCCCCATGCCCGAGAAGTTGCGCACCGCGGAGAAGGCCCTGCGCGTTCTCAAGCAGGACAAATTGGCCGATGAGTTCGTCACCACGATGAACCAGGCGGCCGAGCAGGCGGTGCCCGCCGCCGCCGGGGTGTTCGGACAGGCGGTCCAGGGCATGTCCCTCGCGGATGCCAGAGCCATCCTCGCCGGGACCAACAACGCCGCGACGCAGTATTTTCGGCGCGCCACCGAGACGAACCTGCATAAGCAGTTCCTGCCCATTGTGAAGCAGGCGACCGATCAAGCCGGGGTGACCTCCGCTTACAAGCGGCTTGTGGGGCAAGCGGGCACGGCCAGCGCGTTTGGCTCCGTTGGGCGGTCGCTGTTGGGCGCCGAGTCCATGGATGTGGATGCCTATGTCACGGACAAGGCGCTGGAAGGGCTGTTCCAGATAGTGGCGGAAGAGGAGAAACGCATTCGCGAAAACCCGGCGGCTCGAACGACCGAAGTGCTGCAAAAAGTCTTCGGGGCAGTTACCCGGTAAGGCGCGAGAGCAACGATGTTGACCGACGCGGTTCGTTTGGGGGAGCGTCCGGCGGAGAGGGAGGCGATATCATTGGCCAGCAGGCGGGGCTGCCGGGGTCTCGCCAGCGCGCTCGCACTTGGCCTCTTGCTGCTGGCGGGCTGCGCCTCCACCGGGCATCGCGAGAACGGCCCGGCGGACCTGGCCGGAAAGTTGCGCGGGCTGGGCCCTTCGGTTGATCGGCACGAAGCCGCGCTGACCGCCGAGACCGCTTGTGCTTACTCGCTGGAATTGGCCAGGCAATACCGCGTCGTGCGGCCGGCAATCTTCCATAATGTGCTGGTCAACGTCGGGCTGAGGCAGCGCGGCTTATGTTTCCAGTGGGCGGATGACCTGTCAGTCAAGCTGGAGACGCTGCACTTGCGCACTTTGAGCATCCGTCGTGGCGTGGCGCGCCTCGAGACGCGGCGGGAACACAGCTCGGTGGTTCTGACCGCCCCCGGCCAGCCGTTCGAGCAGGGCATCGTGCTCGATGCCTGGCGCCGCTCCGGGCGTCTTTACTGGTCGGACGTCCAAGAAGACAAATACCCTTGGATAGAGGCCAGGCTAATCACTAGCGAGTCAGCCCAATCCCGGGCTTCGCGCAAAGACGCACGCTGAGTCTGAGCGGGCTGGATGGTCACTCGCCTGCTGCATCCTGTCGGTGTGAGACACATTTCTTCTCGAACGCGGAATTCTATCATGCATGCTGCTTCGGCCCCGTGCAGTCTCCTCCCGGATGAAAGGCGTTATAGATCGAGCGGTGTGGTCAGGAGCCGCTGCGATTTCCGCGAGAGGAGCCCGGGGTAGCCGGGGCATCGCCCCCTGTGGCGGGAGTGGCGGTGGGCGGCCAGTCGCGGGCGTCGGCCACAACCTCTCGCATCTTCTCGAACCACCAATGGGCACGACTCGAACGGCTCCGGGCCTGGCGCGACAACCGCATGTCCGTCCGGTTCTCCAAGCCGATTTGCAGTTGGCGGTTCATCATGCGTTACCTCCCGCCCGGGAGGGCCACAATGAGATCATGTGGAACTCTAATCTCATACAGAAGGATAGCACAAAACTCGGGACAAGCCAGCGGGCTTCAGCTAGTCTGCGTCCATGAAGTCAAAGGCGAGCACTCGCGGTAAAATGCGAGTTATTCATGGCCAGCCTTCCTGGCGGCTGGCCTCAAGCGCGGTGGAAGTTTATGTGACCGGGACAGGCGGGCATTTGGGGCCGGTCACCTTCGAGCACAAAGGCCGGAAGCTGCAGCCGTATTCGGTCGCCCCGTGGGCCACGGAGAAACCCGCTTGCCCGATGCCGCCGATCATCCGGGTCCTGCGCGGCGATTTCTTCTGTTTGCCGTTTGGGAATAACACCACTCCGTTTCGCGGCGAAAAGCATCCAGTCCACGGTGAGACCGCCAATGCCCGCTGGCAGTTCCAAACCTTGGAGACCAGGCGCCGCCGCCATTTGCTGCATCTGAGCCTCCGAACGAAGGTTCGCCGGGGACGGGTGGACAAGCGGATTTGGCTCGTGGACGGCCAGAACGTCGTTTACTCGCAGCACGTGGTCTCGGGCCTGAGCGGCCGAACGAATCTCGGGCATCATGCGATGCTCAAGTTCCCGGAGGCACCGGGCAGCGGGCGGCTGTCCACCAGCCGCTTCGTGTATGGACAGGTCTTTCCGCGAGCGTTTGAACTGCCGGAGGCGGGAGGCTACTCCTGGCTAAAGCCAGGGGCGGCATTCGACTCGCTGGAGGAGGTTCCAACCATCACCGGGCGGCCTGCCGACCTGACCCTCTATCCGGCCCGGCGCGGCTTCGAGGACCTGGTCATGCTGGTGAACGGCGACCACGTGTCTTTCGCCTGGACCGCGGTGACCTTTCCCAGGGAACGGTATGTCTGGTTCGCGTTAAAGGACCCGCGGATCCTGCGCGAGACGATTCTCTGGCTGTCCAACGGCGGGCGGCACTATCCGCCCTGGAGCGGTCGGCATGTCAACGTGATGGGGATCGAGGAAGTAACGTCCTATTTCCACTTCGGCCTGGCGGAGGCTGCCCGCAAAAACCCAATCTCGGCGAGAGGCTTCCCGACGTGCCTGGCCCTGAGCCCGACCAAGCCGCTGGTGGTGCCTTATATCATGGGAGTGGCGGCAATCCCTGCGGGATTCGACCGGGTAGCCTCGATCCGCGCCGCGCAAGGGAATCAAGCCATTCTCCTGAAGTCAGACAGCGGCAGGCAGGTCAAGGCGGCGGTAGAGGTGAACTTCCTGCGAGCCGGTGCCGGCGTCGGCCCCGGAACCGGCTAAACCAATGCTCAATAAACCAATACTCAGTGGCAGGCGGCTACGTTAACATGCTCCCACCCGCAGCAACTCCATCAAGTATGCGCTGCACTGCAACCAGCCGGTTGAGGGGCATTATCGCCGGCGGCGGCATATTGTTCAGCATTGCCTCCGCACTGCCCGCAGCCGAGGCCGGCACCGCCGCAAAGTCGCAAGTCCGCGTGGATGCCGGCTTTCCCGGCGGCAATATTGTGGTGGATTCCATCGTGGGCGACACGGTGACGCTGCATCAGGACCTGCGCGATACGGAGGGCGACTGGTTCTACTGGCACTTTCGGGTCCGTGGAGCGGCAGGGCGGACGCTGCAGTTCTGCTTCTCGCGCTCGAATCCCATCGGCACCCGCGGCCCGGCACTCAGCCTAGACGGCGGCAAGTCGTGGTCTTGGCTGGGCACAAATGCCGTCCAAGGGAAGACCTTCACCTGCGCCGTTCCGGGCGGGGCGCGCGAAGCGCGGTTCTGCTTCGCGATCCCGTATCTGGAGAGCAACCTCCAGGACTTCCTGAGACGCCATCGTCGCCACCGCAACCTGAAGGTGGAAACGCTCTGCCAGACGCCCAATGGGCGCCGGGTGGAACTGTTGCGGTTGGGCCGGCTTGATGGGAAGGCCAAGCAATGCGTCGTCCTGGCATGCCGTCATCACGCCTGCGAGATGATCGCCAGCTACAGCCTGGAAGGCCTCATGGAGGCGGTGCTCGACTTCGAGGAAGTCCGTCCGCTGCGCGAGCAGGTGGAGTTCTTCGTGGTGCCGTTCATGGACAAGGATGGGGTCGAAGCCGGCGACCAGGGGAAGAATCGCAGGCCGCACGACCACAATCGCGACTATCATGGCCAGAGTCTTTACGCATCCGTGCGGGCGGTGCGGGAGTTGATCACCGGCCGGCTCGGTTCGCGGAACGTCGCCCTCGCACTCGACATGCACTGCCCCTACATTCGCGGCGCGCATAACGAGAGTATTTACTTCGTGGGCGGGCCGGAGGAGGAAAACTGGGCCCGGGTGGGCGAGTGTGCCCAGGTGCTGGAGGCGGTGCAGCGCGGCCCGCTTCACTATCGGGTTTCGGATAACCTTCCCTATGGCCGGGCGTGGAACAAACTCCAGGGACCGCCGCGAACCTTCGGGCGCTGGACGGCCGCGCAGCCAAACATCGGCGTTGGTACAAGCATCGAGATTCCCTACGCGAACGTCGGGGAAACAACTGTCACCGCCGAGAACGCGCGCGCCTTCGGGCACGATTTCGTCCGCGCGCTGGCGCAATACCTCTTGTCCCAACAGTCAACCCGGCCTATGGGGAAAGAAGCCGGTCAACCTCCCGTGGCCCGGTGAGGTACCCCAATGACGCGAGGAATTGGTCCGCCTGCTTCAGGGTGTCGCGGAAGAACTGGTTCCCTCCGCGGCCATAGTTGAAGAATCCATGCGGCTGGCCGTCGAAGCCGACCAGTTCGCAGCGGTTGCCGGCGGCTTTCATCCTTCGCGCGAATGCCTCCGACGTGGCGAATGGAACAGTGGTATCAGCCTTGCCATGAAAAACAATCATCGGCGGCGCGCCAGGACGCACGTGGTGAACGGGAGAAATCCGCCGTGGCTCAACCCCCATGCGCTCAGGTCCAACCCGTTTGGCAAACTCCGCGTCGTTCATGCCCTCCAGCGGCGCCAGCATGAGCGCAGGATTGAACAGCACAGCCGCATTCGGCACCGCGCTAATGGACGTGTCCTCGCCCGGCTCGTCAAAACCGGGCACCACCGCAGCGCAGGCGGCGAGATGGCCGCCGGCCGAGCCGCCGGCTGCGACAATGCGGTTTGGATCAATCCCGAGCCGCGTGGCGTTCTTGCGCACCCAGCGGATCGCGGACTTGGCATCGGCGACGCACTGGGGCGGCTTGACTCCGTGGCGGGAGGCGACTCGGTAGTCGGCGGTAATGGCCACCATGCCGCGCGAGGCGAAATACTGGCAATGCTTCTCAAACTGCTGCGGCGAGCCTGACATCCAGCCACCGCCGAAGAAGAACACAATTGCCGGGTGGCAGTTGGTGGTGGCAGGGTCCGTCGGAGTGAAGATATAAAGCTGGAGGTTGGTCTGGCCGACGGTCTTGTAGGTTTCAGCGCGCGCGTCGGGCAGGACTGGCGGATAGCTGCGCGGGCCGGCGCCCCCGGGGGGGCGCGCCTGCCCGCCGACAAGCAATGGGGTGGAGAGAGCCAGGATCAGGCCGGCGCAGGGAAAGAAGCGGGCACACAAGGAACCATTGGTGCAATTTAGCGTGAAGCTCATAGCCAAGGACCAGAGTCAAGTCGCACCGCGGCAAAAGTCAAGAGCGCCTCAGCGCTGATTGAAGGTTGAGACGCTCCGCCCCGGCGGCTATGTTCTTCCCAACATTATGAAATTTTGCGAATACCGAACCGCGCCGGGCCGGGGCCCAGCCGTTCCCTGGTCAGCCCGTGTTGGACTCGCCCTCCGCCTCCGTCTCCCGACTGCTTTCGGCCTGGTTGCGCTTTGCAGTTTGCTGGTTTCCTGCGGCCCCAACACCGAACAGCCGCCCGCGCCCCCAGCCTCGCAGACCAATGCGGCGCCGTCTGCCGCTGCGGTGTCGCCGGAGCTCGCGAAGCTGGCAGGCAAATGGGAGCGGCCGGACGGCGGCTATGTGCTGGAGATCAAGGGCATTGATG
>DAOPPX010000111.1:0-17625 GCA_035358715.1 Verrucomicrobiota bacterium | reverse complement strand
CCGGAACACTTCCGAGCTTCGCTAGGGTAACAGTTACTTTTGAGGCGCGGCGCACCTGAACATGTTCACGTTTCCACAGTCAGCGAATCAGGATGGGGCCCCGGTATTTGCTTGTCAGGCCGCCAACGCGCCTCTATAACTCCCTGGGAATGATTAGAGCCCTCTTGCTGATCTTTGAGCCAACCGGGACGTGGAATAGGATTTATCGCGCCCGGCGCAGCGTTCTTTTCATTCTGATCTTCTTTCTGTTGCCCCTGCTCCTGTTCACTGCGGCGGCTGAGGGCTACGGGCTGGTCAATTGGGGCAGATGGCAAGGCGAGATTGCCCGCCTGAAGCAGCTCAGCATCGCTGAGGCCGTGGTGGTGGAGAGCGCCCAGGTGTTGCTCTCGCTGCTGACAGTCTTCGTGGGCGCCAACCTCATCAAGGCGATCGGCGAGACGTTCCGGGGCCGACATACCTACACCCAGGCCTTCGCGACGGTTGCCTACAGCCTGAGTCCGTTGTTCTTGCTGCGCTTGATGGACCTGTTCTCGTCCATTTCGCCCTGGATAAGCTGGTCAATAGGAATCGTGCTCTCGCTTGGGGCGCTGTATCATGGCATGCCCCGGATGATGGGGCCCGATCCGGCACATGCCTTTGGGTTGTTCTTCCTGGGCGGGCTGCTGCTCCTGGTGCTCACCGGTGCGGTGCGGTTCGTCACGGGCGCGTATCTCGAAGGCAAGTTCCCTAAACTGCAGCTCGTGGTTTCCGACCTGGCTTCGCGATTGCCTTTTTGACAACCCAGCCGCTGCGGCGGAGCGCCTCTGCCGCGCCGCTGGCGTCAGCCCCCGTAAGGTCCCTCACAATGCGCACGGCGCGCCCCCGCAGTTTTGAGTTTGCTGCGCTCAAATCTATCATCAGGTTGCTCCGAACCTTGCCGAGGCGCACCATTGCCAGAGTGGTTAGTATGTTGAGGAGTTGCTTCGTCGCCGTCCCCGCCTTCAACCTAGTCGAACCCGTTAACACTTCCGGACCTAGACTCGGGGCGATGACAATGCCCGGCCGCAGCGAACGGGGAATTTGCAGGAATGGATTGAAGCAGATCAGCGCGGTGGTGGCGCCGCGGCGCTTGGCCTCGCCCAGCGCGCCCCACACAAAGGGGGTTGTCCCGCTGGCAGCAATGCCCACGACGACGTCCCGCCGGTTCACGCCACGAAACTCGACAGCCCGCCCGCCCGCCCACACACGGTCCTCCGCCCCTTCAACCGATCGCCACAGCGCCGGCTGCCCACCGGCAATGATGCCTTGCACCAGGCCCGGCGGCGTGCCGAAGGTGGGCGGACACTCGCTCGCATCCAGAACGCCCAACCGGCCGCTGGTGCCCGCGCCGACATAGAACAGGCGGCCTCCGCGCCGAAAGGCGCGGACGATTGCCCGGATGAGCTGTGCGATGCGGCGGCGCTCAGCCTGCAGTTTCCCGGGCACGCCGCGCTCCTCGGAAAGCATCAACATGATCGCCCGACTGAGTGGCAGTCTGTCCAGGCGCATGGACCGCGGATTTCGCAGTTCGGTTGGAGATTGCCTGCTTGATCGCACGATCGCCCGGCCGGACTCCGGGATGGCGCTTTCGCATCCCCGTGCGCTTTCGGCGCCCTGCCCTCCGCGCTCGCCCGGCTTCAATGCCCGTTTTGCCAGCTCGACAGCGCCCCAGACGCCTTCGCATTCGAGCGGCGCAACGAGGGCCTGGGGCCAAAGCTTCCGCAAGGCGCGCCCCACTTGCGCCGCGAAGCGCGGTTGCTCCTGAAGAATACGCCCGGCCAGCACAAATTGGACGCGTGCACCCGGTTCGGCCAGTAATCGCGCACAAGCCGCAGCTTCCCGCGTCAAATGCCTGGCCGCCTCCGCCAGGATGCCCGCGGACATCTTGTCCCGGCTGCCCTGCGCGGCGAAAACCTCAGCCGCGAGGCTGGCAATCTCCTCCTTCTCGACCGTCAGCGCCCAGTCAATCAAGTCCCTTGGCTCGTTAAGCTGCAACGCCCGGAGCAGGCGATGCCCCAACGGCGGCCAGGCCCTCTTGTGGTCGTAGGCATCAACCACCACCCGGAGCGCGCGCAGTCCAATGTCATAGCCGCTGCCTTTGCCGCCAAGCACATGGCCCCAACCGCCCATCCTGACTGCAGCGCCGTTCAAGCCCCTGCCATAGCTGCCGGAGTCGCAATCGCTGACAACGAGCACCCGGGGCATTCGCGGCGCACAGGTTCCGTCCGCCCCGGCCATGAGTGTGGTTTCCAGATCATTGGTGACGCTGCACGGGACGCGCGGCCAGACCCTGGCCGCCGCCGAACGGATCTTATGGGAATCGGTTTCAAGCCAGGCGCCGGCCAGGCCAATTCCCAGAGCATCCGGGCGTGGCAGCCCCGCCGCGATCGAACGGAACCAGCGCGCGAGCTGCGCCTCGGTCAGCAGTTTCAAGTGGGCCGGCCCTGTTTCCAAACGCCGCAGAATGCGTCCGGAGCCGTCGGCCAGCAGCGCGACGGTGCGTGTGGCCCCGGCTTGAACGCCCAAATATCTCTCGTCCCGTGAGTGCGGATGGCGCATCATTGCCGAACTATTCATCAGCGCCGCTGCTTTTCAAAGCCGGAACTGCGGGCGCTGGCATTCTCATGCTTGACGACACGATAGCTGCGATTGCGACCCCGCTTGGCGAAGGCGGGCTGGCCGTAATCCGCCTGTCCGGCCCGCAGGCGCTGGCGGTCGCCGACCGCTGCTTCAGGCCAGCCGGCGAGTCGTCGCCCAGGCCTTCAGCGGCGGCGACGCATACCCTTCACTTCGGCCACGTCGTGCGCGACGGGCAGAACGTGGACGAAGCCCTGCTCTCGGTCATGCGAGCGCCGCGCACCTTCACCCGCGAGGACGTGGTCGAGATCACCTGCCACGGCGGCATACTGGCCGTGAAAATGGTTCTGGACACCGTCCTGACAAGCGGCGCGCGGCTGGCGGAGCCGGGGGAATTCACCCGCCGCGCCTTCCTCAACGGGCGCATTGACCTCGCGCAGGCCGAGGCGGTAGCCGACTTGATCCACTCGCGCACCGAGCTGGCCCTGCGCGCCGCCAATGAGCAGCTCGCCGGCAAGCTCTCCCGGCGCATCAACGAGCTGCGCGGCCAGATGGTCGAGGCGCTGGCCCATGTCGAGGCGCACATTGACTTCCCGGAGGAGGACATCGCGCCTGATACCCGCGGTCAGCTTGTCGCCCGGCTCGACCAGGGCGTGGCCTTCATGGACGAATTGCTGCGCACCGCCGCTGAGGGCCAAATCCTCCGCCGCGGCATCCGCGCCGCGATCATCGGCCGGCCCAACGCCGGCAAGTCCAGCCTGCTTAACCAGTTGCTAGGCCGCGACCGCGCCATCGTTTCCGCCATTCCCGGCACCACCCGCGACACCATCGAGGAGACCGCCAGCATCCGCGGCCTGCCGGTGATCTTCATTGACACCGCGGGCCTGCGCGAGGCGCGCGACGAGATCGAGGCCGAGGGCGTCCGCCGCAGCCACCAGAGCCTGCGCCAGGCGGAGTTTATCCTCCACGTGTTCGACGGGTCCGAGCCGTTGACGGCCGCCGACGAAAGCTACCTGGCTGAGTTCGCGGGCAAGCGGCGCATCCTGGTTTGCAACAAGGCGGACCTGCCAGCCCGGCTGCAGTGGCCGGCCGACCTCAACGTGCCGGTGGCGAAGGTCTGCTGCCTGACAGGGCAGGGCATCGAGCCGCTCAAGGACGCCATCAAGGCGCTGGTGTGGTCCGGCGCGATCAACACGGAGATGTTGCCGGCAATGATCAACGCGCGCCATGAGGACGCGCTTAACCGCGCCCGTGCCGCCACCTTGCGGACGCTCGACGCCCTGCGCGCCGACGCCCCGCTGGAGCTCGCCGCTCTGGACCTTCGCATCGCCGTCAATGCCGTCGGCGAAATCGTCGGTCAGACCACCACCGAAGACCTGCTTGACCTGATCTTCAGCCAGTTCTGCATTGGGAAGTAGCCCTGGCCGGGGTCGGCGCGCGGCACGGAGGCAGCTATCAGGGCCATCGCCCTTCACCAGGGAACGTGCCGGCTAAGCCGCGCAGAGGCCGCACAGTGTCCCTGCAGTGCGGGAGAGTGACAACAGAAACCTCAGTGAGGTCAAGTCCCGGGTCCGACACATCCCTGAGGCACCTGCGGCCGCGTCACACCGTCATGATTTCCTTTTCCTTGTGCGCGACGTGGGCGTCAATCTTCGCGACGTACTCGTCTGTCAACCTCTGCAGCTCCTTCTCGGCGTGCTTCACATCGTCTTCGGTGATGCCGCTGTCATGGCTGTGCTTCTTGACGAGATCCATGGCGTCGCGCCGGACGTGGCGGATGGCGACGCGGCCGTCCTCGGCCATCTTGTGAATGATCTTTACGAACTCCTTGCGCCGCTCCTCGCTCAGTTCGGGGAAGAACAGCCGGATCACCTTGCCCTGAATGGACGGAGTCAGGCCGAGATTGCTCTTGAGAATCGCCTTCTCGATCGGGTGGAGTGAGTTAGCATCCCACGGCTGGATGCTGAGCGTGCGCGGCTCGGGCGTAGTGATGCCCGCCAGCTCGCGAATGCGCATCTGCGAACCATAAACCTCGACCATGACGTTCTCGACCAGAGCGGACGAGGCTTTGCCGGTGCGGACGCCGGCAAACTCGTTCACGACCACCTGCTCGGTCTTGCTCATCTTCTCCTCAGCCTCAAGTAGAAAGTCGTCCAGTGTCATAGGTAGCTCCAGCGTAGCAGAATGGGACTGAACTGTAAAGAGACAACTTACATCTCGGCCATGAGTCGCTTCTCGGCTGTCGCATTGTCGAGCTGGTGACGAACCCGCATCACCGAAACCCCCACCACCGGCGGATAGGCCTGGTCGGCCTTCATGCGGGGCTCGATATATTCGATGACCTCGAAGAGCAGTTGGTTGGCGGCCTTGTAGTCCAGGCCCGTGAGCCGCTGAATGTAGCGCGTCGAGCGGTCAATGAGCTTAAGGTTGCTCGGCACCACCCAAATCATGTAATTGCCCATGACCCGTCCCAGCCGCACCATCGTGCAGGTTGAAAGCGCGTTGAGGAGCATCTTGAGGCCCGCGCGCGTCGTACCGTCCAGCAGGAAGTCGGTGCCCGGGACCGCGGCCAGCACGAGGACGCACTCGGGGTTCCACTGGGCAACGAAGTCGCTGATCTCCTTGAAAGACTCCTTGCGGCCAACGAAAATGAGTCCGATCCGGGCGCCGGCGGTCCGCGCGGCTTCAAGCTGCCGGCGATAGAAGCCGTCCGCCGCCAGCAATGAAGCTTTCTCGGTCTCCGACACGATGCTCACCGCGCTGTCGCCCGTGCCCAACGGCCGGTACTTGAGCCCGTCGAGCCCCACCTTGAATCGCATCAACTCGGCCGCGCTGATCTTGCGCACGATCTCGTAGGTGCGCGCCACCTTCTCCTCGCTGACCAGGGCCCGCACTTCCGCCTCGGTCCATTCGACGCACTTGGGCTGGCGCTTGATGATCCGCTCCCAGGCCTTCGGGGTATCCGCATAGGGCATAAACAGGAATGACCAGGACTCGGTCGCCGTTGTGTCGTCGAACTTGCGGAATGGCGGCGAGCAATAGGTGGGCGAGCGCTCCGTGGTGTCGGTGAGCACGTCAATGCCGAACCGGTCGGCATAGTAATTGTTCTTGTGTTTCGAGCGATAAACGCCCTCCTCCAGGGCCACCACGTTGGCAAGCTGGGATCGGAAATCCGGCGCCATCAGGTTGCCGTGCATTTCCGTGAGCTTCTTGAGGAACTCGGCCGCCACGGAGGATGAATCGAGGGCGCACGGCCCCTTGGGCTCCAACTCCCGCATCAGGTCGCGCAACACCATCTCCAGCACCGTCAGCATCACGCAGAGCTGGATGGTCGTAGCCTGCATGCGCGTCGAGCCGGTGATGGACATGGGCCCGGTCGTCAGATTGATCTTCTCGATGCGGGGCTCCTGGATGACTTCACGGCTGCGCTTGACGTGTTTGCACAAGATGTCATCCGGGTTGTTATAGACGAAATAGACTTTCGCCCCGACCTCAAGCCCTTTCCATGCCGTACCGATCACAAACGACGTCTCGCCGCCCTCCGTGATGGCGAACACCGCGTCCTTGGCCGACACGCCCAGGTCGCCGATCTGCTTCTTGCCGAACTCCGTGAAGTCCTCGAAGCCTTCCACCGATTTGATGAGGGCAAAGTCCCCGCCGGCCATCACGCTGAAGGCGCGGTTCTCGAACTCTTCCGCCGAGGGCGAACACTTCAGGCCGCGCGCGCTCTGCTTCTGCCAGAAGTCGCGCCAAATGGAGACCAGTTGTATGCTCAGCCGGCCGGTGGAGCCGCACCCGGTGAAGAATACCTTGCCGCCCCCCTTCACCACGCGCAGCACGGTATCCGCAATCTGACGCGCCCGGCCCGACTCGGCAAATTCACGGTATTTCCGCACATTGTCTCCGTCCGCCTCGAACAGCAGGCCCAGCCCCGCGCTGACGTCGCCCTTGGCCGTTTCGCTCAGGTTCGCCGTGACGGGGTGAGAGGATTCGGTCGTGAGGACGCCAAGCTGGAATTGGTCGCTGATCTTAAGGAACTCTTCGGATCGCCGGTTGGATGTTTCGCTCATGAGAGATGCAGTGTTGTCGTAATGGTTTAGATCGTTTGCAGTGGCGCGCAGTCTGCCGTGCTCGGAAAAGCGGGTCAAGCCAATTCCCGGGGCGGCTCGCCCAGCGCGGTTGCTGCCAGGAGGGTGTGTCGCGCCCCCTGCGGCAAGAGCTGGCTCTGCATCAGCTCGATCCGGCACATGGTCCACTGGCCGAACACCCGGTCCTTCATGCCGGCCACCAGCTCCGCCAGGGCTTCCGCCTCGGTCCTTTTCATGCCTTGGATGCGGGCCAGCGTGACATGGCCGGTGAACTCCTGCTCCTTCTCTTCGCTCGTGAAGTCCCGGCTGGCGAAGTCCACCGCTGCCTGGAGCCGCCCCAACTGTTCCGCTTCGCTCCGCACGCCGGTCCAGAGGACGCGCGCGCGGCGCAGATTTGGAAAGGCTCCCACCCCCTCGAGGCGCAACCGCAGGGGGGCGAATCCCCGGCACGCGCTGTGAATCGCTTCGCCCAGCGCCTCAACGCGCGCGGCCTCAACGTCCCCAAGGAACTTCAGTGTCAGGTGGAACTGTTCCCGCCGGGCCCATCGCACCTTGGCGTCGGGCAGCGCGCGGCGCAATTCGGCTTGCGCTGCTTCCAGTTCGGCTTTGACCGCCTCGGGTATTGCCACCGCGATGAACAACCGCACTCGCTCGATATCGGTCATAATCACCTTCTCCTAGGGCAGCGGTTCGCCTCGCGCCGCGATGAGCAGGCGATACCATTCCTCGCGCGTCAGCTCCAGGTCGGCGGCCCGGGCGGCTGCGCGGATGCGCTCGGGGTTGGTGGTGCCGATGATTGGCTGGATTCGGGCCGGGTGCTTAAGCAGCCACGCCAACGCTATTGCAGTGCGGCTGACACCGCGCGCCCTGGCGATGGTTTCCAACTCGGGCAGAAACCGCTGCGGCCGGTAGGCTTCCTGCGAAGGAAGCAAGCGGCTGGCGCCGTCGCCGATCAAGCCCGCCGCCAGCGGGCTCCAGGCCATCGGGGTGATCCGTTCAATCAGGCACTGATCCAACGTGCCGTCGGTAAACGCGTCGAGCCGGGCCAGGCTGATTTCCATCTGGTGCACCACCAGCGGCATCGGACAGACCGCCTGCAGAGCGGTGACCAGGGTCGGACGAAAGTTGCTCACGCCGAAGCAGCGCACCTTGCCTGCCGCCTTGAGCTGCGAAAAGGCCTGCGCCACTTCCTCAGGATCGGCCAGGTAATCCGGCCGGTGCAGCAGATAGACGTCAATCATCTCCAGCCCCAGCCGCCGCAGCGACTGCTCGCAGGCGTGGACAAGGTGCGAGGCCGAGAAGTCGTAACGTCCCGGCGCGTCGGCCTGCGGGTCGCCGGCGGGCCGGATACCGCCTTTGCTGACCACCACCACCCGGTCGCGCATGCCGGACACTTCCCTGAGCACCTCGCCCAAAATGCGCTCCGCTTCGCCGCGGCAGTAGATGTCCGCGTTATCGAACAGGGTGTAGCCCGCCTCATACGCGGCGATCACCGCGCGCCGTCCCGCCGCCCGGCTGGCGGGAGTGACCTCGGCCGGCTCCCAGGTCCCCGCCAGGCGCCAACAACCATAAGCCAGCCGGCTGCTCATCAGCAAACTGACTCCAAGGGGGATAGTTTGCATACTCTTATTCGGTCACCAGCCTAGGGGCGAAGCCACTGCCGCGCCAAGTGAAAACCACGGCATTCAGAAGTGCTCGCCCGGTCGGCAGCAACGGAGCAAGCAGGGACGGCACCGGCCTCGAAGGCACCGCAGCCCACGGAGGGAGGAATGGATGAAGGCGGCCGCCTTGCGCTCTTGGTTGAGACTTGGCCATACGCTGGTTCTGCGCGGGCCACCTTGAGCTTGTCGCTATGCGCCTTTTTGTTACGCTGCGACCACATGCGACCTTTTTTCCACTGGGCACTGGCCCTGCTGGTGCTGCCGGTTGCGGCAGCGGAACGGAAGTTTGACTTCAGCCAGGTGCGC
Organism: Verrucomicrobiota bacterium; assembly: GCA_035358715.1. GTDB lineage: Bacteria > Verrucomicrobiota > Verrucomicrobiia > Limisphaerales > UBA8199 > UBA8199. The sequence continues at coordinate 8,975 of DAOPPX010000111.1, read as the reverse complement.
GAAGGCCAGATGCCCCCCGGCTTCCGCAGCGCGGTGACCGGGCAGGGCAAGCCGGGGGATTGGCAGGTCATTCGGGACGAGGTGCCGCCCCTGTTGCCAACGCTGACGCCCGGGGCGCGGCCGGTCGCCAGGAAGGCGGTGCTGGCCCAACTGGCGCAGGACCCGACCGATGAACACTTCCCGTTGTTGATTTACGAGGAGGAAACCGTCGGAGACTTCGAGTTGACCACACGCTTCAAAACCGTCAAGGGCGTCGTGGAACAGATGGCGGGAATCGCCTTCCGGATTCAGGACGAGACCAATTACTATGTCGTGCGGGCCAGTTCCCTGGGCAATAACCTGCGCTTCTACAAGGTGCTCAACGGCGTGCGCGGCCCGCTGGTCGGACCGGAGCAAGCGGTGCCCAGCGGTGTTTGGCATGAGTTGACCGTTGAGTGCAAAGGCAACTCCATCCGTTGCCGCCTCAACGGCAAGGAGCTAATCACCGCGACGGACCGAGTGAACCCCTTTACGAACGGGAAGATTGGATTCTGGACCAAATCCGACGCGGTGAGTTACTTTGCCGACCCGCGGCTGGTTTACACCCCACACGAGGCGCCAGCACAGGCCCTGGTGCGCGCGACAGTAAAGAAGTTTCCGCGGCTGCTCGGCCTGCAAGTCTATACGCGGGGTGATGCGCCGGGGACCACACGCCTAGCAGGCAGCAAGAATCCGGGTGAAGTGGGACGTGCCGGCGGAAAGGTGGAGTTGGCCGTCATTAGTAACGGCATGCCTTACTATGGGAAAGAACGGGAGTCTGTCTCCGCGGTTCTGCCGTTGCGTGACCGGAACGGCGAACCGGTCGCCGCAGTGCGTGTGATCATGAAACCTGCCACCGGTGAAACGGAACAGCATGTCTTTGCCAGAGCGTTTCCGGTGCTCCGGAACATGCAGAAGAAGGTTACGTCGGTCAAAGACCTGCAGTGAGAAATCGGGGGGTGCCGCGCCGCCAAGGGGCGCAGCCCGGATTCCGGGCGCCAGAGAGCTAACCCTTCATGGAACTGGCCCGGGCCTGCCATCAGAAATCACTTTTGAGAATGACTGCGGTCTTGCTGCGCGCCGGATAAGATGCTGGGCACGGATATTCTCAGTTTTGAGACATCCGGGGCCCTGATTCGCCATTCTTTGCACGGGATTCCATCATCTTGGCCAAAGTGCGCTGATTGGGCGAGATTCTTGCTCTCGCAGAAGCATGAAGCAGGGTGTGTTCATCGAGCGGGACGGGATACTGAATCAGGTGCGAGTCGAAAGACGACACCAGGTCGCCCCTCTGACGTTGGAAGACTTCCATGTCAACAAGGCGATCGTCCCTCTGCTGGACAAACTGAAGGCCAGCGGCCTGCTGCTTATCGCTACCACCAACCAACCGGGCTTGTCGCGGGGCTATCAATCACGGCGCGAACTGGAGCGGATGCATGATCTGCTGCGTCGCGTCCTCCCGCTGGATGACATCCTGGTGTGTCCGCATGACGCGATTGATCATTGTCCGTGCCGCAAGCCGAAGCCCGGACTGTTGTTGGAAGCGGCTTTCAAGTGGCATCTGGACCTGGACCGGTCTTTTGTCATCAGCGACAAGTGGCAGGACGCCGAAACGGCTCGGGCGGCCGGATGCACGTCGCTTCTGCTGAGGTCGCCATGGCTGGGCAATGTGCACCGTGATTTCGTCCTGCCGGACATCGAGGCGATCGTGGCCAAGATACTCAGTTTGCGGACGCACAGCCGGGTGCTGGCAGGCTCGGCCTGACCAGAAAACTATACGCCCACACCAAATATTCCCGCGGACGGCGCCAGCGGACTCGGTCTGAGCCCCCCCATCAGGAACCGGGAGGCGCCATCTCACCGGGTGAGCGCAGAGGTCTGGGCGCTTCCTCAACCGGAGTCGCCGGCGGGGACGGGGGCACATCTCTGGGGGTGGGACGGCGAACCCCGCCCACGACCGCTATCTGTCCGCTCATATCCGGCTGGAGCCGGGGACGCTTGTCCCCGTAGTCGTAGGTTCGGCGCGCGATGATCTCTGCCTGCGGACTGATTACGACGTAGCTGAACGAGCGCGCGCCTTCTTGATGGAGGAGGTGCAAATTGCTGAATCTGTCCACTTGCGCTTCCGGCCGCCCGAAGGAGACCGTCGGGCCGATGGGAACGACGCGAAAGGTCCTCGCCCCCGTGGCATCGGTCAAGCGCACATAAAGTCGAAGCTGTGTCTTGAGGTAGTTTGCCTGCTGCAGGATGAACTTGCGCACCTCCGGCACGGCGTTGGTGACCCCCTGGCGCACCGGCACCCCGACTTCCTGTTCCCACAACTTGGCTCCTTCGATGATATTGAATTCTCTCGGCGGGCTGGTGATCTCGCGATCCCACTCCTTGATCCGCACAGTAGCGGTTATGGAATAGCGCCCGGAACGGTTGATGGAGAAGTAAGGCGCCAAATCCACACGCTTCGTGGCCACTCTGGAGGACTCCAGGACAAACTCACCGGCGACCGGAACCTCGCCGATCTTGGGCACCACCTCGACGCCGCGACCTTGCACCGAGAAGACCAGCCAATCCTTCTCTACGCCCAGGCGCAGGCTCTGGGCCGAGCGATTAGTGATACGAACCGCCGTGGGCAGTGCCTCGCCCGGCAGGAACTGGTCCTGGTCTTGCGTAACTTCCACTGTGACCTGAGCCGATACCGGCGACAAGGCGGCGGCCAGCAGACAAAGCGATAAGCCCAATGCTCTCATTACACCACTCTAAGGCGGGCTGGTGTGCTGGCAAGCCGCAAAAAGCCCCCGCAGCCCCTTGCCGCTCTCCACGCCGGATGCGCCCCGCCGACTTCAGAGATTCCCCAGGCGCTTCTGAACAGCCTCGAAGACGGCTGCGGGCGGGAGGGCGCGGAGACACTCTAAAGGTTTGAAGTACGCGCAGCGAGGTTTCAGGCAGGGCACGCAGGGGAGATCGAGTTGCAGGACGTGATCGAGCTGGCGATAAGGCCCAGTGCGGCACGGCTCTGTGGGGCCAAACAGCGCAACTACCGGCTTGTTGAGCGCGGCGGCGACGTGCATAGGGCCGGTGTCATTGGTCACCATCAACTCGCCGAGGCGAATCCACTCAACCATCTCCTGCAGGGACAGCCGCCCTGTCAGATCCAAACACCGCCGACCATCCTCCCGGGCGATGACTTCGCCCAGCGCACGATCCGCCTCGCTGCCGAGGACGGCGAAGCGAAAGCCCGGGTTCGCCACCGCCAGCCGCCGCACCAGCTCGGAAAAGAACTCGACAGGCCAGCGCTTGTTCGGCCAGCGCGCGCCGGGTTGAATGATGATCCAGCGCGATTTCTCCACTGGCCCCTTCCGCCGCACCGACTCGGCCACGCCAGGACACTCCGGCAGCCATTGAAATCCCGCATCCACGGGCACCCCCAGGAGCGGCAGAACTCCCAGATACCAATCCACGGCATGCGTGGCGGCTGACGGTCGCGGCACGATGAGGTCATAGAAGCCGCGCCCTCCTTCGCGGGGTTCATCCAGGCCCACGGTCAGCTTGCCATTGGCAAGCCAGGCGAATGCGCCGCTGCGCATGAGGCACTGCAAATCCACCACCCAGTCAAAGGCCTGTTGCCGCAACCAGCGCACGCTCCGCCACATCTCGCCCCAGTGCCAGGGCCTGGCCCAGCGCTGGCGCTCAAAGAGCACCACACCCGCCAAGTCTGGATCGCCTGCCAACAATGGCGCGAGGTTGGAGTCAATCCACCAATAGATTTCACTGCCAGGCAGATGACGCTTGATCAACCGCAGCACCGGCAGCGCCTGCACCACGTCACCGAGCGAGCTGGGTTTGAGAATCAGTATTTTCACCAGGCGCAACGCAGACGGCAACGCAAAGCCGCGCCCACTGGGACACGGCTCTCCCCCGCCTCACCGGCAGGGGGCTGGCAAAGTCCGGCCGAACGGAAACATCCGGCCCGGTGCGTCACCTGCCCAAGGCGAGCCGCTCGGCCAGGCGCGGCGGCAGTCCAGCATCCAGGATCTTCCTTTGGGCGGTGGCAACATCGTATTCCAGCCGTCGCAGCTCGATGGTTCCCTCATCTGTGTCATAGACCACGTAGCCACACTTGGGATTGTTGTCGCGTGGCTGGCCAATGGCACTGACATTCACAAAATACTTCTTGCCGGGCTCGACCTTGAACTTGGAGTAGGTTCCGCCTCGCACCAGGTTGTCGCGAATGAAAGCCACCGGCACATGCGTGTGACCAAAGAAGCAAACGGATGTGTTCTGGTAGGTGAAACTGGCCGCTGCCGCCAGCTTCTCAAACACATAGCCCCATCGCTGCGGCCCATCCAACGTGGCGTGCACGATGGTGAAGTTGGTAACCATCCGGACGTATTTGAGGTCCCGCAGCCACTGGCGGTCCTCAGCCGTCAACTGCTTGCGCGTCCAGTTCACCGCCGCTGCGGCAGCCGGGTTAAAGCCGTCCAGCGGTCCGTCAGTGGAGCAGTATTCGTCGTGATTGCCTTTCACGACCGGGATATTCATCTTGCGGATGATGTTGAGGCATTCTTTCGGATTGGCGTTGTAGCCTACAACATCACCCAGGCAGGCGTAGTGGGTGCACTTCTGCTCCTTGATGTCTTCCAGAACAACCTGCAGCGCCTCGAGATTGGCGTGTATGTCGGCTATTATTGCAAACTTCATTTAACTTCTACCTTACTACTTCGAACCCGCAAAACTCATTACTGGCGTTCTGCCACGTAACGTCTTCTTGCCGAATAAAATGATCCAGGCCCGACTCGCGAATTGCCTTCCGAAAGGCCTCCAATTCGTCTTTGGACCCTTCGGCGACCAGTTCCACCGCGCCGTCGGACAGATTCCGAACGAACCCGGTAGCATCGAAACCCGCCACCACCGATTTCACAGTGTAGCGGAATCCGACGCCCTGCACATGGCCGGTATAAAGAACTCGCATTCTTCTGCGATTCACGCTGTTCACTCGCGCCAATATGCCATATTCTGTCTGCCTCCGGGAGCAAATTTACCTTGCTGCCGGTGCCGACAGGAAGGATGAAGCCATAATTACCATCCTGGACGCAATCCTTTTGTTCATCCGCGCTCACTCGTCGGTTTATCAGCACGGCTTTGAGGAACTCCCTCGCGTTGATTTGGGCTTCAGTTTGGGGTTGTCGTTATCCCCGACCCGAGCCAAACTGTCAGCCAAGCAGCACTCATAACAGCTTATTGTGACACCGGCCAACAAGACAACAAGAGAAAGCAAGACCATGAAAGACAATCAAACACTGACACGACGCAGTTTCATCCGCACCACGGCAGCGGGCTCTGTGGCCCTAAGCTGGCTCGGGGCGGGCCAGGCGCCCAGAGCGTTTGCCGCCGAGGCAGCCAAGCCGGCGTTGCTGGGTGGCACTCCCGTCCACCAGGGCGGGTGGACACCCTGGCCGCAGTGGCGCGAGGCCTGGGAACCGGAACTGCTCAAGGTCTGGCGCAGCAGGCAATGGTTTCGCGGCTCGGGCAAGCATGTGGGCGAGTTCGAGGAGGGTTACGCGAAGCTGCTGGGCGCCAAGCGCTGCCTGGCGACCGCCAGCGGCACCACGGCGCTCATTGTCGGGCTGCACGTCCTGGACGTGGACGCCGGCGACGAGGTCATCGTTTCGCCCTACACGTTCAGCGCCAGCTACAACGCCATCCTGAGCATGAAAGCGCTGCCGGTCTTCGCGGACACGGACCCGGCGACCTTAACCATTAACCCGGCCCAGATTGAAAGCCGCATTACCGAGCGGACGCGGGCGATCATGCCGGTGCATATCTTCGGCATGCCGTGCGAAATGGATGCCATCAACGCCATCGCCCGCCGGCACAAGCTGGCCGTGATCGAAGATGCCTGCCAGGCCTGGCTGGCCGAATACAAGGGCCGGAAGTGCGGCACGCTGGGCGACCTGGGGGCTTTCAGCTTCCAGGAATCCAAGCACATCCCTTCCGGCGAAGGCGGGGCGATCACCAGCATGAGTGAGGAGTTGATTGACAAGTGCGACTCGTTCCACAACTGCGGGCGCGCGGTGGGCACGAACAAGGGGTCGGGCTGCTTCACCCGCGGCGCCAATTACCGGATGACCCAGGCGCAGGCGGTCCTGCTCATGCAGCAATTTGACAAATTGCAGCAGGAAACCGAGGTCCGCCGCGCGAACGCCGACTATCTCAGCGCTAACCTCGGCAAGATTCCCGGCATTACCCCCGTGCGACTGCCCGAGAACAGCCGGCCGGTGTGGCACCTTTACGCGTTCCGCTACGACGCGTCCCGGTTCAACGGCCTGCCCCATGCCAAGTTCGCCCAGGCAATGAGCGCCGAGGGCGTCCCGTGCGGCGGCGTGTACCACGAACAGTACTACGACGGCCTGCTGGACGAGGCGATTGCCTCGCGCGGCTTCAAACGGCTGTGGAGCGCCGCGCGGCTGAAAGCTTACCGCGACTCCTTCCAGGAGCTGAAGGGCAACAAGCAGGTCTGCGAAACAACGGTGGCCTTCGGGCAAAACATGCTGCTGGCCAACCGCAGCAGCATGGACGACATCCTCGAAGCCATTCGGAAGATTCAGGCCCACAGCGCCGCGCTGGCCAAGGCTTAAGCGAAAGGCTCGAACGATGAAGATCACGCGTCTGTTCCGACGCGGCTGGCGCGGAGGGCTGGCGCTGGCCGTGGCCTTGCCCGTCACCGCGATGGCGGCGGGGAACACAACCCCGACCGTCGGCATTGCCGTGCGGGAAATCACCCCGGAGCTGCCCATCCGCCTGGCGGGATACGCCAGCCGAAACCAGTCCGCGCATAGAGTAGACCACCCGCTGGTGGTCCAGGCGCTGGCCTTAAAGAATCCTTCGGGCGAGCGGTTCGTGCTGGTGGGGCTCGACAACCTCGAGGTGAGCCGCGCCTTCATGCAGCCGATCGTGCAGCAGTTGACCGACAAACTGCAACTGGACCGCGGCGCGATAGCCGTCGTCTCCAGCCACACCCATTCGGCCCCGGTGCTGGACCAGACGCTCACAGATATGATTCAGCCCCAAACGGAGGAACGCCAGCGCATCGAGAGCTACAGCCGATTGTTGCGGGCCAAACTGGGTGAGGCCGTCGAGGCCGCCCTGGAGGACTGCCAGCCCGCCGTATTGGAATACGGCCAGGGGCGCGCCGGCTTCGCCATGAACCGCCGCGTCTATCGCGGAGACAACGTAGACTTTGGCTACAACCCCGACGGACCGGCGGATTGGGATGTGCCCGTGCTGCGAATCACAGGCACCAATGGCGCCGTTCGGGCGATCCTGTTCGGCTACGCCTGCCACGGCACTTCGGTTCGGGGTGGGGAGGATTGGTACGTCGTCTCCGGCGAGTACATGGCCTACGCCCGCCAGCACCTCGAGGCGCACCAACCGGGCGCCGCGGCGATGTACCTCACCGGCATGGGCGCCGACTGCGACCCCGCGCCACGAGGTCGCCTGCTCGACGCCAAACGGCACGGTCTGGAACTGGCTGGCGCGGTCATCGGTGTGCTGGACCAGCCAATGCGCCCGGTGCGCGGCGCGTTCAAGCTGGCCTACGATGAAGTCGAACTCCCGCTGGCTGCTCCCCCGAGCCGCGAGCAACTGGACAAGGACGCCCGGGGCGCGGACGTTTACGTGAAGCTGCGGGCGGAGGCGTACCTCAAACGGCTGGCGGCGGGCCAGCCGCTGCCGGAGTCCGTGCCCTTGCCCCTGGCGGTCCTGCGCCTCGGTGAGGACCTGACCTTCGTGTTCATGGGGGGCGAGGTGGTGGTGGACTACTCGCGGCGGATCAAGCGCATGCTGGCCGAGGATCATCCGTGGCCGATCGGTTATGCTTATGAGGTTCCCTGCTACATCCCCTCCGCGCGCATTATCAAGGAGGGCGGCTACGAAGCGGATTCGTCACTCATCTACTACGGCTTCTACGGCCCATTTCGCACTAGCATCGAGGCGCAGTTGCTGACTCGGTTGGAAACGTTGGTGAGCCGCGTGCGCACACAACCCTGAGGCGGCCATCCGGCACGGCGGCGCCGGAGATCGAGCATGGGGCAGCGGCGGCGCATGCCGGATAGCCGATTGCCAAATGAACTCAGGTTTATCCCGATTATGATTGCGCGCCGGCGCCATTGTGGAATACTTGTTGCCTGATTGCCGGAGCGTAGCTCAGCCTGGCAGAGCACTTGGTTTGGGACCAAGACGTCGCAGGTTCAAATCCTGTCGCTCCGACCATCCCAACCTCAGAACTCCTAAGCCGACGCGGGGATTCTGAGGGTGTGAGGAATCTTAACGCCGGGATGAGCTTGTGAAATCGGACGTTTGGCATGCCGCCAGCTCGCATTGCCTTGCGCACGGAACACATCTGCAATCGCCTCCATCTCTCTAAAACTCACCCGCAACGACATTGGCCCCGCCCTCTCCCGCCTGGCCGCCACCGCCAAAAACCCGACAGTCGGCTTCCGCTCGATGGACACCATTCTTATGTCGCTCACGATCGGCAACTTCAAGGGCGCCGATTACCATCCTGCGCCCTGGCCGCCCAGGCGCGACGGTACCCCCGGCAAGCTCCAGTCGCTATTCGACGTGCGTTTCGTTTTACTGGTCGGGTTCACCAGCCAGACTGGACGTGCCATTGCACCTCCGCCCCCATCCGTGCCGTATCCCCCTCTATACCCCCTCTATACCCCGTCTATACCCCCTGTAAGCCCCCTCTATTCTAATACAGGGGGTATAGAGGAGGTATACCGGGGGTATAGAGGGGGATACGGCGATGGGTTGGGCTTGAAGTCCGGGGGTGCCGACAACCGGTTCCGGGGAAGCGGTCGGGCAACATCTTTGGCGGGGCGTCGTGTCCGGGGCTTAGCCGTAGCGATTCAGAAGCAGAGCCCGGTAGAGTAGAGAGGCGTCCATGATGGAGTTGAACC
>DAOPPX010000110.1:0-17757 GCA_035358715.1 Verrucomicrobiota bacterium | reverse complement strand
TATTACCAGGCACTTACGCATTCAACCACCCGCCAGTAGCGAAAGGCGGGCTAATATCCTGGGGCGATTTATCACGTGATGAATCGGGGCGACCGGCGGGAGGACATCTCGTGGACGGCAGCGGTAACGGCCACCTCAAGACCGTCTGCGACCAGCCGGCATATTTGGCACTCTGATGGAAGCCCCAACAGTGCGCCGCGTGAGAGGCCGTGCGGCCAAATCGCCCCGTTGACGAATCAGAGGCCTTGAGCTCGCGCGGGGCCGTGCGCGCCGGTTTATGTTGCTTGCCGCCCGCCTGCGGAGAGTTATGCTAGGCTTGGAATTGAAAGCAAAGCCATGATCAAGGACACAATAGGCAAGATCGAGGCCCGGATTCAGGGCGCCGAGACCATCAAAGACGAGCGCCGGCAGGAGCTGCTCGATTTGCTGGGAACGCTCAAGGCGGAAGTCACGGAACTGTCCAAGACCCACGGCGAGCAGGCCCAGAGCATTGCCGGGTTCACAGAGGTCTCCGCCCATGAAGCCACGCGCGCGAAGCAGAACCGCGAACTGCTCCAACTCTCGCTCGACGGCCTCGGGTCCTCGGTCCGGGAGTTTGAAGGGTCCCACCCACGCCTCGTCCAGATCGTCAACGCCATCAGCAACACCCTCTCCAATCTTGGCATCTGACGGTATTGGGCCTCCTTTCCGCGCTGAACCTGTCGCGCAGAGTTTTCTTGCCACCGCCGTTCCGAACTAATTGTATTGTCGTATGACTGACTCCATTACTCGCCGTCGTTTCCTGAAGCAAACCTCCGCTCTCGCCGCGGGCCTGGGCGTTCTCGGCGGAGCCGCCCCGCTGCGCGCTGCGGGGAGTCCCAACGAGAAGGTCGTGGTCGCCATTGTCGGCTGCAACGGCCGCGGCATGGCGCACATCGCCGGGTACCTCGCCCTGCCCAACGCCGAGATCGGGTATGTTTGCGACGTGGACAGCCGCGCCGTCGAGAAAGGCATCGCCGCTGTTGCCAGGAAGCAGCAGAAGAAGCCGCAAGGGGTCAAAGACTTTCGCACTATCCTGGACCGCTCCGACCTGGACGCCATCTCGATTGCCACGCCTGAGCACTGGCAGGCGCCGGCCACCATCCTGGCCTGCGCGGCCGGGAAGCATGTCTATGTCGAGAAGCCCGGCAGTCACAACCTCCTCGAAGGCGAGCTGATGGTCGCCGCGGCGCGCAAGTTCAAGCGCGTTGTGCAGATGGGCAACCAGCGCCGCAGTTGGCCCTGGGTGATCGAGTCCATCGAGGCGCTGCGGGCGGGCGAGTTGGGCAAGCTCTTCTTTGCCCGCGGCTGGTATATGAACCGGCGCACCTCGATCGGCCGCGGCAAACCGGCCCCTGTCCCCGAGTGGCTTGATTATTCGCTCTGGCAGGGCCCGGCGCCCGAGCGGCCGTTCCGGGACAACATCCTCCATTACAACTGGCATTGGTTCTGGAACTGGGGCACAGGCGAGAGCGGCAACAACGGCGTCCACATGCTGGACCTCGCCCGCCTGGGGCTGGAAGTGGACCTGCCCAAACGCGTCACCTGCGGCGGCGCCCGTTACTTCTACGAGGATGACTGGGAAACGCCCGACACGATGAGCGCCACCTTCGATTTCGGCGACAAGGGCGTCGCCTGGGAGTGCCAGAGCTGCGCCCCGCGCGGTTTCGAGGGCGCTTCGGTGGGGGTCAACTTCTACGGTGAGAAAGGCTGCATGGCCATGGCGGGGAATAACACCATCATCTACGACCTCAATAACAAGGTGATTCGCGAGATCAAGAGCAAGCGCGAGGGGCTGTTCGACTTCGACGCCGTCCACTTCGCCAACTTCCTGGACGGCATTCGCGAGGGCAAGCCTCTGAAATCCGAGATCGAGGATGGGCAGAAGAGCACCACCCTTTGCCACCTGGCCAACATCGCCTGGCGCACCGGGCACACCCTCAACTTCGATCCAAAGAGGGGCAAGATCATCGGAGACGAAGCCGCCTCGGCGTTGACCAGCCGGGCCTACCGCCCGGGCTGGGAACCGAAATTCTGAGGCGTGAGGCGCGAAGCGTGCCGGGCGGCGCTTCAGGGGAACCGCGTTTTGTCCTCGTGCGGTTCCAGTTTGGCAATGGCCGCCATGATCTCATCGGCGACCTGTTGGTAGATTTCTTTGAGGCGCGACTTTGAGCAAGCCTTGGCCTCCGCGCGCAGTTGCGCGAAGTCCATCGGTTGGCCGTATTTCACAGCCACCCGAGAGGGCCGTGGCAGGCGCAGGTGCCGTCCGTAGGCATCGAACGTGCCGAAGACGCGCACCGGCACCACCGGGGCGGCGGACTTGATCACCGTCAGCCCGATGCCCGAGCGTGCCGGCTGTAGTTTGCCGTCGCGCGTGCGCGTGCCTTCCGGGAAGAGGATGATGGCGCCCCCGGCTAGCAGCCGGTCCAGGATGGCCTTGAGTCCCTTCGCTCCGCCGCCGTCGCGGTCCACGGGCACGACCTGCCACTGGCGCAGGACCCAGCCCATGACCGGAAACCGGAACAGGTTTTCACGCGCCAGATAGTTGATGCCGCGCCGCAGGCCGGCGCCGACCAGCGGCGGGTCCAGGAAACTGGCGTGGTTCGAGGCCAGAATGACCCCGCCCTGCAGCGGCACGCGCTCGGCGTTATACACGCGCCAGCGGAAATAGAACTTGAAGAGCGTTCGGTAGGCGCACCAGCCCAGGAAATACCAGAAATTCATGGCAGTTCATCTGCCCTGGGCCTTTTCCGCTTCGGCGAGCCGCTTCCGGATGTCTGCCAGAATCGTCCCGCTGGTCTGCTCCGCGGTCATCTGCGAGTTGTTGATGACCTTGGCGCCCAGCGCAATCATCAGCGGCGCGGCGGCGCGCTGGCTGTCGCGCTGGTCGCGCGCCGCGAGGTTCTCCTGGATGCCGTCGGCCGCCCGCCGCCGCGACCGCTCCTCCAGCTTCGCGTCCAGGTAATACTTGAAATCGGTCTCCGGAAAGACGTTCGTGCCGATGTCCCGCCCTTCCATGACCAGGCTGCCGAACTGGATGCACTCGCGCTGCTTCTTCTTCATCCACTGCCGCACCTTGGGCACGGTCGCGACGTGCGAGACCGCCGCGCTGACCTCGGCGGAGCGAATCTCCTGGGCCGGGTAGTAGCCGTCCACAGCCAGGTAAGCATGGCCGTCGGCGCATTTGAGCGCCGTTTTCCAACGGCGGCAGGCGGCGGCGACGGCCCTGGCATTCTGCACATCAATCTTGTGCTGGAGGCAATGCCACGCCAGCGTGCGGTACATGGCGCCCGTATCCACATGGACGAAGCCCAATGCCCTGGCCACCAGTTTGGAGTTGGTGCTCTTGCCGCTCGCGCTCGTGCCGTCAATGGCGATGACAATCGGCGCTTTGTTCTTTGGCTGCGGCATGGGCTTTACACGGGGTTGGACCAGTTCATTCGGCAAACAGCTCAGCATGGCTCAGCGCCCGCCCGCCATTCGCCTCGAGAATCTTCGCCCCCAGGCCGTTGGGCGGTAGCGCCGCCAGCTTCTGAAAAAAGTTCGGAAACGTCTTCTTCACGCACGACGGATTCTTGAGCCTTATCCCGGGCACTTTCAATCCCAGAATCGCAAAGCACATCGCCATGCGATGGTCGTTGCAGGTTTCGACCTCCGCGCCATGGAGTCGGGAGGGAAAGACCGTCAGCGTGTTGCCCTCCTCCGCCACCTTTGCGCCGCACCGGGTCAGTTCTGTGCGCAGGGCCAGGACGCGCTCGCACTCCTGCACGCGCAGCCGGCCCAGGTCGGTGAAGCGAACGGCCTGCCGGGCAAATGGCGCCAGCACCACCGCTGTCATGATGCTGTCACCCAGTTCCCCCCGGCGGGAAACACTCGCCGGCAGGGGCAGGAAGCGCGGGAAAGCCGCATCCACCTGCCAATCAGTAGCCGGCCAGGCTCGAACCGCCACCGCAGATTCCGGCACAAGCAGGCCCGCGCCCCAAAAGTAGCTGGCGCTGGAAGCATCAGGCTCGATTTGGAATCGCCCGCCGTTCCGAGGGAACGCGGCGGCAAGTTTGTGCGTCATTGCCACATAAGGGGATTCCTCGGCATTCTCGCCCGACACCTCGACTTGCCATTTCCCGGCATCCGCACAGAGCAGCAGCGCCGAGGCGAACTGCGAGCTTTCGGCGATGCTCACCCTGCATTTCGCCGGGCGGGCGCCGCCGCCGTGAATCAACGCCGGCAGCCTGTCGTTGGGCGACTCGACCCGGTAGCCCAGTTCGCGCAATGCGCTGAAAAGCGCCGCTTGTGGCCGCTCGTGCATCCGCGGCACGCCATGCAGCCGATAGACGCCTCGGCCCAGGCACGCCAGCGCCGCGAGGAACCGGGCCGCCGTCCCCGCGTTGCCGGTGAAAAGTGCCAGCGGCTGCTGCCCGGTGCCAGCGCGCGGCACCACGCCACCCTGGCCGTGGACGGTGAGGTTGCGGTTGCACGGCTCCTGCGGGTCGGGCGCCACGTTCACCGCGAAACCCAGTTCCCGCATGGCCGCGACCATCACCTGCGTGTCCTCGCTCCAGAGTGCGCCCTCCAACGTTGTTTCGCCCGTGCTCAGCGCCGCCAGAACCAGTGCCCGGTTGGTGATGCTCTTGGATCCCGGCACCGTGATTTGCGCCCGCACAGGCCCGGCAAGCGGAACGACTTCGATGAGTTCGGGCAGAGCCATGCAGCTACGCGGTTAACTGCGCACGCATCACTCCGCCGACCGCCCCCCGGCGCTTCGCGACCATGCACGGCGCCTTTCCCTTGCCTGCACGAAGAACTTTGATATAGCGCGCGCGTCCCCGGCCTTCAGCGCGTGTCTGAATTCCTGCAGGCCCTCCGTGAAGCTCTCCAGCGCGCGCGACAGGTTCTCCCGGTTGGCCAGGGCGATGTCCCGCCACATCTCCGGCGAACTGGCCGCGATGCGGGTTGTGTCCTTGAATCCGTTGGCGCAAAGAAGGCGCTGCTGTTTCGGTCGTTTCGGGCCGAGGATCAGATTGGCCAATTGGGCCGCCACGACGTGGGGCAGATGGCTGGAGCGGCTCACCAGCTCGTCGTGTGCTTCGGGCGTGAGCCGAAGCAGGCGTGCGCCGAGCGCCCGCCATAACTGCTCCACCCGACGCACCGCCGCCGGGCTCGACTTGCGCGTGGGCGTCACCGCGCACACCGCGCCGGCAAACAAGTCCGGCCGCGCGGCAGCCACGCCCGTCTTCTCGCTTCCCGCCATCGGGTGGCTGCCGACAAAGTGCGCGCCCGCTTTGGCCACCAGCGCCTCCAGGTCCCGCACCACGCTGCCTTTGACGCTCCCCACATCAGTCACTACCGCGCCCGGTGCAAGCGATGGGAGCATTCGTTCCACGAGGGGACGCATTTGGGCAAGGGGAGTGCACAGGACAACCAGCTTCGCTCCCTCTACTGCGCGCGCCAGGTCCAGTGTGGCCAAGTCCACCGCGCCGAGCCGCTCACACTCGACGACGCTGGCCGTGCGCCGAACAAAGCCGACCACCGACTTCGCCCGCCCTCTCTTCCGAAGGGCCATCCCCAGCGATCCGCCCAGCAAGCCCACGCCGATCAATGTGACTTTCTTCCAACGCACCCCCGGAGTTTCAGCTCTGGGCCCGCGTCTTTCAAGCCGTGAGTTGGCCAAAGGGAGCGCGGTGCGCATCTAAGTTTCTGAGCGGTCGTTTCCGGGCAAAGGCCCCAGCGCAGCCGTTGAGCAACCACGGTGTGGCATTGACCCCTCCCCACCGCATTTTCCAGGCACGCCCACCCCCCCGCCAGGGATAGGCAAGCCCGCCGTCCGCCCCCCGTCCCGCTACCGTAGTACCTCTAACCCCGGGTTAGAGGTACTACGGTAGCGGGACGGGGAGCGGACGATGAGCGGAGGGTGGGGCGCGGGGGCGGAGAATGGGCGGAAGTGCCGTGCGGACAGGCGGTTAGCCCAATGCGGCGCGCAAGGGCGCGGATAGGTTCCCGGCGGGGCCTGGCTGGCTTGGGCTAGGGGGAGGCGTCCGGGGCCCGGAGTCGGCGCCGCAGCCCGCTTTGGAGGCGCCGGGAACCGTTGCCGCAGGCGCCCCAAGCCTTGGGAAGTTGCCAGAAATTGAGATGCGCCGGGAGCGCGGGCGTCGCCCTGGTTGTGGCTGTCAGGCAGCTTGCCACCGTGCCGGGCTTTCACCATCCTTCGGCCATGCAACCGTCTGCGCCCCTTCTCGCTCTCATCACTGCCGCGCTGCTCGCCGGCGCCGCTTGCGACTCGGCTGCAAAGCAAAGCGCCGCCTCTCTGACGTTTTGCTGTTCGGCGCAGAATGATTTGTACCTCGCGCTGGGCAAGGAGCGTTATCCACGCTTCGCAGCACCGCTCGCCGCAATCGAAAGCGCCGCCCCGGGCTCCGCGGTCCTGTTACTGGCCGACAATTATCCCGCGCGGCAAACGGCTCTCGACGCAGCCGGCTTCGACCTTGCACACCAGAAGAAACTTCGCCTGTTCGTCGAATACCCCGCCGCAGTGCCCGGGCTCGAACTGGCCCCGCCCCGCAGCGCTAGCTGGGAGCGTCTTGTGGTCTCGTCCGGCCGGTTCGCCCCCGCCCTGCCGCGGCTCCGCATTCTCACCGCGCACGACTGCCATTTTGTACCGGTCAGCAATGCGCCCCCCGCCGATCTGGTTGTGGCGCGCGTGGCGGGCTATGACACGGCCATCTTCGGCATTCCGGACAAGGAGGCTTTTCCTGTTCTCTTTGATATCCCGGGGCGTAACATCATGGTCGCCACGACAAGACTGAGCAGCTTCGTTACCGGGCGCTATGCCCCGGTCGGGGATTGGCCGCTCGTGTGGGAGAGAATCCTGGCGGCGCTGGACCCGCAACACCCTCACCCACTCCGGGCAACGCCGGTCGTCATGCCGGCCTACAGCGCCACCGCCAGGCTGCCGCGCCGTTTCCAGCGCGACGCCTTCAATCAGGCTGCCGCATGGTTTGCCAACTCGCATCTGTTGGTTCATTCCTCGGAGAAGCCGGCCCTGTATCGGGCCCTGGCGGCGGGAGAGATCACCGCCGCGCCTCCACAGCCCGGCGCGCCGCAAGGCGACGGCGCGTTTGGCATACTCGAAGGTTACACCTCGGGCATTCTCCCCGACGGCAACCAGCGCCGCTGCCTGTCACTGCGCGCCGACTGCAGCCTGGAATCCGCGATGGTCTTCGCGCTGGACAGCCGTCTCAACCGCCACAAGCGCAGCGGGCTCCTCGCCAGCAACCTGCTGGACTTTGTGTATTTTAACTCGGGCATGTGCCGGGGTGCGCGAAACGACCCGCAGCACGGCGCTTTTGGTTTGATCGGCTGGGGCGACATCGCGCCGGCCTGGCTGGTTGCCAACTACGGGGATGACAACGCCCGCGCCATGCTGGCCACCGCCGTTGCCAGCGCCGCCTTGCAGACAACGCGCTGGGACGAGCGCCTGATGCGCGCCTTGCTCGCCAACCTCCGCACCACCGGCAAGCTCGGCTTCCGCGGCGACCGCATTGACATGCCCGCGCTGGACAAGAACGGCTGGCGCCCGTATTTCGAGGGCGAGCCGGTCAGCTACTCGCCTCACTTCGAATCCTATCTCTGGGCCTGCTACCTCTGGGCCTATCGGCAGACCGGGTTTCAGCCGTTCCTGGACCGCGCGCGCACCGCCATCAGCATGACCATGAAGGTCTATCCCGCCCAGTGGCGCTGGCAGGACAACCTGGAACGCGCCCACATGCTCCTCTGCCTGGCCTGGCTCGTCCGAGTCGAGGACACCCCTGAGCACCGCGAATGGCTGAACCGCGTAGCCGGCGACCTCATCGCCTGCCAGCAGCCCTCGGGCGCAATCCACGAACGGCTTGGTCCTCCCCATGCAGGCCACTACCGCACCCCGCAGTCGAATGCCGAGTATGGCACTGGTGAAACGCCGCTCGTGCAGCAGAACGGCGACCCCGTCAGCGACCAGCTCTATACCACCGGCTTCGCCTTGCTCGGCTTCCACGAAGCTGTCGGCGCCACCGGCGACCTCAAACTCAAGCGCGCCGGGGACGAGCTTGCCGCCTACCTCTGCCGCATCCAGACCCGCTCGCGGAAGTTCCCGCACCTGAGCGGCACCTGGTTCCGTGCCTTCGACGACCGTCGCTGGGAAGCCTGGGCCAGCTCGGCGGACGCCGGCTGGGGCGCATGGTCCATCGAAAGCGGTTGGGGCCAGGCGTGGACCGCCGCCCTCCTTGCGCTGCGCGAACAAGGCACGACTGTCTGGGACTTCACAGCCAATAGCGGCGTGCGCCAGCACTTCCCCCGGCTCAAAGCTCAAATGCTGCCCGACTCCCGGTAAACGCGGCCGCCCGCACCGGTCGCTTCCGCTCGCACGGCGGAAATGCGCAGCGCCGCAAGAACCGCAGCGCGCCGGATCGGTTGGACAACGGCTCGGCCAAACCCCTATGCTGCCGCCATGACCAAGACCAATGACCAGGCTCCAGCCTGTCACGTTGTGTTCGCAAGTAGAGTGCTCCGGCTCGTCAGGTGGGGGCTGATGGTTGCCGTGGGAACCAGCACCTGGGCACAGGCGCCCGCAGCCCCGACGGCCTCAGGCGAAGCGAAGCCGGGGTTTACCCTGAGAATACTCGATCCGCGCGGCGAGGCCACTTTCACCGCGCGCGAGGTTGTGCATGTGCTTGGCCGCACCACGCCCCAGGCGAAAGTATTGGTCAGCGGCAAGCCGGCCGAGGTCTTTTCGACCGGGATATTCGTCCGCGACAACGTGCCGCTGCAACTCGGGGAGAACCGCATTGCGGTGGTTGCGACGGCGCCCGATGGGCAGAAACTCGAACAGGTTATCACCGTGAAACGCGAGGCCGAAACGCCGGTCCCGCCCGAACCGATGGAGAGCCGCCTGGAGATTGACAGCAAGAGCATCGAGCCGGCATGGAACACCGTCTTGTCACGCGGGGATGTGCTCGAACTCAGTTTCCGCGGCACGACGGGGCAAGAGGCTGAGTATTGCCTGTCCGCCGAGGCCTGGGAGCCGATGAATGAGGTGCGAGACGAAGCCACGGGCAAGCCCGCCGGCCTTTACCGGGCCTCGTTCGTCGCCGTGGCAACCTCCGACAGCACCAACTCGGCGGTGCGTTTCCGGCTCAGGGCCAAACCCGCCGGAACGAACGCCATCAAGATCACTGGTGAACCGGTGGTCGAGGTCGCAAGTCAGGCGAAAGTCGGTTTCTGGGATGATTCAAAACTGCGCCTCGTGCGCGTAACCGAGGACGGCGCGGCGATCAGCTTCGGCATACACGAAGTCCGGCTCGGAGGTCCTTACCTCACCGAGTTGCCCGCGGGCACGCTGCTGCGTGTCACCGGCGTGAGGGGCGACAATTACCACGTCCGGCTCAGTCCCGGCTTGGACGGGTGGGTTGAAAGGCGCGCGGTGGAATGGGCTCCTGCCGGCACACCGCTGCCGCACCTCTCCTTCACCGACCTCTCGGCCTACGGCAACGACTCGGTGGACTATGTTGCCATCCCCTACACCGCGCCCGTGCCGTTCGCGGTAACACCCTCCCGCAGCGCCGCCGGCCGCGCCGCGGTGGACATTGACTTTTACGGCGCGCATAACGCGGCCACATGGATCAGCCATCGCCCAACCGCCCGACTGATCCGCGAGGTGACCGTCCAGCAGGTGGCCGCTGAACATCTGCGGGTCTGCGTGGAACTGAAAGGGCAGCAACTGTGGGGCTACAAGTGCGCGGTGACAAATCGCGCGGTGGTGTTGAGCGTTCGCCGTGCGCCGAAACTTGCGGCGGCGCCCGGCTCGCCCTTGAAGGGCCTCGTCCTCGCGCTGGAGCCTGGTCATGGTGGCAACAATTCCGGCGCGCGCGGCATCAGCGGCAGCCAGGAGAAAGACATCAATCGCCACGCGGTCGAGGAGTTGGCGCGCCAGTTGGAAGCCGCCGGCGCGAAGACCGTGGTTGTGCGCCCCAATGACGAAGCCCTTTCGCTCAGTGAGCGCGTTCGACGCGCCATTGCCGCGAACGCCGACCTGTTCATCAGCGTGCATGCCAACGCCGCTGGCCATTCGCGCGGCTACTTGAGCGTATCCGGCACCAGCACCTACTATAAATGGCCCTTCTGCCGGGATTTGTCCGAGGCCATCCACGCCCGCCTGCTGGAGATCACCCGGCTCAACGACTTCGGGAACGTGGGCAACTTCAATTACTATCCGCTGCGCGCGAACACCTGGATGCCTTCGATGCTTGTCGAGCAGGCCTTCATGTCCAATCCGGCGGACGAGGCGAAGATGCTCGACCCGGCATTCCGCAAAGACATGATGCGCGCTGTGTTGCTGGGCACGGAGGATTGGCTGAAGCGCGTGCGCGCTGAGACGATGGAATAGGCCCCGCGCCTGCAACGAACGCTTGCCAGGCTGGAACAAACCGGCCTAAGCTGGTTCCAGCAACCGATGAACGCTGGTTTATACATTCAACGCAATTGACTCATTAACTGTCATATCATGAATACCGTCACCTCGCTCAAGACTGTCACCAGGAACGTGAAATCATTGGCCGAAGCCGCCCTGCAGGAAAGCGGCGGCCTGTTGCGCCTCGCGCCCAATTGGGTGCCGCGCTCCTTCCTCCAGCCCGGTCTGCGCATCAAGCTGCACCCCGACGACACCTACGCCTACGGCGCCAACCGCGGCGGCATTGACGAGCGCTGGTTCGCCTCGACCACCGAGGCCGCCAACGAAGGCCGCGTGCCCGACGAGGGGCTAAGCTATTGCGTGGCGGGCAAACGGCGCTTCACCCTGCGCCAGGCTGTCGCCGAGTGCGGCGCGACGATTGTCGGCAAGGCCATCTGGAAGAAGTACGGCAAGTGGCCGGTCTATTCGAAGTTCTTTGACAACATGGGCCCCATACCGCTGCACATGCACCAGAATGCCAGGCAGGCCAGGCTCGTCGGCCAGGAAGGCAAACCGGAGTCTTACTATTTCCCGCCGCAGCACAACAACGTCGGCAATAACTTCCCTTACACCTTCTTCGGCCTCGAACCCGGCACCACCAAGGCCCAGGTCCGCAAGTGCATCGCCGACTGGAACAAGGGCGACAATGGCATCCTCGACCTTTCCAAGGCCTACCGCCTGAAACCCGGCACCGGCTGGCTCGTCGGCCCCTGCATCCTCCACGCCCCCGGTTCCTTCTGCACCTACGAGCCGCAGTGGGGCTCGGACGTCTTCGGCATGTATCAGAGCATGGTCGAAGGCCGCTACGTCCCCTGGTCGCTCCTGGTCAAAGATATGCCCAGGAGCAAACACAAGGACCTGGACTTCATCGTGGACCAGCTTGACTGGGAGGCCAATGTGGACCCGAAGTTCAAGGACCACCACTACCTCGAACCCGTGCCCGTGGCCGACACCCGGGAGGAGGGCTTCGTGGACCGCTGGATCGTCTATGGCAAGATTGACGGCGCACAGCTTTTCACCGCCAAGGAATTGACTGTCGAGCCCGGTGTCTGCTGCACCATCAAGGATAAGGGCGCTTACGGGCTGATCTGCGTCCAGGGCAGCGGCACGATCAACGGGCAGCCCCTCAACAGCCCCAAGCTCATCCGCTTCACCGAGTTGACCGAGGACGAATACTTCTGCACCGAAGACGGCGCCAAGGCGGGCGTCGCCTTCGAGAATACCAGCCAGACTGAGCCTCTTGTCTGTCTGCGCTACTTCGGCCCGGAAGTAAACCCCGATGCCCCTGCTTTGGGCGCCTATCGCAAGAACAAGTTCTGAACTCTGCCCGCTAAAGCCGCGAAAGACGCTAAAAGGGACACGGACTGAAATGGGCGCAGAAGCTCTCACCGCAGGCGTCGGGAGTTTACACCTCTTTAGCGTCATTTAGCTTGGTTAGCGGGCATTCTCCTCCCTCTTAATGAAGCGGGTCTGCATCTACTGCGGTTCCAGCCCCGGATCGCTGCCGGAATACGCCGCGGCGGCCCGGCGCTGCGGCACGGTCCTGGCGGAGCGTGGCCTGGCCGTTGTTTATGGCGGCGGGAATGTCGGGCTCATGGGCATCCTTGCGGATGCGGCGTTGGCGGCGGGCGGCGAAGTCGTCGGCGTCATCCCGCACAGGATGATCGAGCGCGAGCTTGGCCATGAGGGTGTGACGTCACTCATTGCCGTGGACTCAATGCACGCGCGCAAGCAGAAGATGGCTGATCTTTCCGATGCCTTCATCGCGCTGCCGGGCGGGATTGGCACCATGGAAGAGCTGTTCGAGGCGTTTACCTGGCTCCAGCTTGACCTTCACCACAAGCCTGTCGGCCTGCTGAACGTGGCGGGCTTCTATGACCGGTTGGTGGAGTTCCTGGCCCACATGCGCGCCGAGCGTTTTCTGAAGCCCGAGCACTTTGAGACGCTGGTGGTCGAGGACAATATGGACCGCCTGCTCGATCGGTTTGCCCGCTTCAACCACCAGCCCACCGGGAAATGGATGGATAGTAAGCAGCGCTCCTCAAGAGGCTGACCAAGCTCGCTCGGAAACGGAGGGGTTGATAGATGTTGATTGTGCGCAGCAGGCGAGACTACCGGTCCGCTTGGCGCTCGATCACAAAGAGGTTGTTCAGACCCAATTGAAAGCGCTGGTGCTTCACGAGCCTAAACTCCGGCGGCGGAAAAATGTTCGTTGTCTCCCGCACGTCGTAGCCGTGATGCTCCTCCACAGACATTCCATCAATCAGGCCCAGGGCCAGCAGCACCTTGAGGATGAAATCAACCTGCGGTGAAGGCACCGTGATGATCAGGCGGCCACCAGGCTTCAGAAACCGGGAGCAACGAACGGGCGCAGCTTCACGGTGACCGTGGCGGCTCCGCCTTACATCCTGATCCACCCCGTCAGCCAAATGGTGGCGCAGGGCCAGGATGCGACCTTCACGGCGTCCGCTACCAACGACTGCGGCAGTGCGCTGATCTATCAGTGGCGCTGGAACGGGGATGAGATTGCCGGGGCCACCGACAGCGCTTACACCCTCACCAACGCGCAATGCGCCGATGCGGGAAGCTTCGAGCTGGTGGTGGCCATGCTGGCCGGCTCGCAGACCAGCAGCGTCGCCAGCCTGACTGTGGTTGCTCCGCCAGTGATGCTTAGTGGTCGCGCCGACCAAACCGTGTCGTTGGGGCAGGAGGTTACGTTCGCGGTCACCGCCACCAATGACTGTGGCAACCAACTTACTTACCAATGGCGCTTCAATGGGACTGAGATCCTCGACGCGACCGCCAAGGATTATGTATTCACCACGCTCCAAGTGAGTAATAGCGGCAACTATGCTGTCGTGGTGGCAAATCTCGCCGCCGCAGTGACCAGCCCGGCCACATTCCTGACTATCGCCGGGCCTTACCTCACTGTTTACCCGGCGGAACCATCGGAAGCTGGCACTGGGATGACAAACTTCAACTTCGTTTTCCCGAGCGTCGCCGGAATTGAATACGCCGTCCAATACAAGGATACGCGCTCGGACACCAACGATTGGCTGCCGCTTATGACCAATTCCGGCACCGGCGGCTTTATCACTAACGACTTTCCGATCACGACCGATTCTCCTGGCCGCTTCTATCGCATGCTGGTCCGATGATTTCGGGCTGGGTGTAAGCGGCGAAGGACCAAACCCCGATGCGCCGCTGGTTTGTCAGCAATAGGGCCAGCCCGCTTGGGCACGATCACGGCTTCGGATCACGACTGCTGCGCTGCGCCGGCCGCTTGCAGATCAGCTTCTCCAGCTCCAACAAGCGCAGGTTGGTGCTGTTAAGGATCAGGCCCAGGCCAAGAGTGAAGAATGACAGCATGATCAAAAACGCTGCCAACACCGCGCTGGGAACCGCATAGACATAGCGCTCCGTGATGTATTCATAGACGGGCCGGAAGCCCACGGCCAATCCCGGCACAACCAGCGCTATACTGCACAGGCCGAAGAATGTCAGCGGCTTGTAGGATTTCAGTATTAAGAAGAGTTTCAGCATCACCGCCAGCCCGTCGGAGAACGTTCGCAGCTTGGAGAAACTCCCTTCGGGGCGGGCCCGGTAGGGTGCGGGGATCTCCTTGATCACAAACCCGCGGTAGAGCGCCTGCAAAGTAAGCTCCGTTTCCACATCAAATCCCGCCGCCGTTATTGGAATTTGCGCCGCCGCCTCGCGCGTAAACGCCCGGTATCCGGAAAAGATGTCCGAGATGCGCGAATGAAACGCCCAATTGATAATCCCGCAAATCAGCTTGTTGCCCAGCAAATGGAAGGGGCGAAATGATTTGTCCTCGTAAGTCTGCAGCCGCGCGGCTGCCGTCATGTCCGCGTCGCCCTTCAGGATCGGTTCCAGCAACGCGCTTACCGCCTCGGCCTCATAGGTGTCATCCCCATCTACCATCACTAGGACGTCCGCGTCCACCTGCTCAAACATTGTGGCGACCACGAACCCTTTGCCCTGCCGTTTCTCCCGCCGGACCATGGCACCCGCCTTCCGGGCGATCTCCGCCGTAGCATCCGTGCAGTTGTTGTCGTACACGAAAATGCGGGCCTTGGGCAGAACGCGCCGGAAGTCAGCGATAACCTTGCCAATGGTTTGCTCTTCCTGATAGCAGGGTATCAGAACGGCAATGTCAGGATTCGTCAGGATCTCACTCGCCATACTTCGTCAGTGGTTCAGCTTTGGGTTTGGCGGCCGACTATCAGCACTGATTGTCCCAGTGGTGGGGGCAACATTTTCTCAATTCGTGATATCATTGGCACAAAAAGCCTGTCAAACACGCGGATTTGTGCATCCCTCTGGCTCTGTCGTCGAGTAACCTTTGCATTCCACCACCAGGCCCATACCCCGATAAAATTGTAATAGCGGAGTTTCTCCACCTCCAGGTTCAACTTGGCCATCAGGTCGCGCGCCGATTTCCTGGAGTAGCGCCGGTAATGCCCCAACCGCACATCCGTGCTGCCAAAGGCCCATGGACCCGCCGGAACCAATACAACGACTCGCCCGCCTCGCGCCAGCCGCTGTTTCAACCGCCGCAATACCCCCTCGTCGTCCTTGATGTGCTCCAGCACGTTCATCAGGATGATCGTGTCGAAAGCATCCGCCGCCGACACCTGGTTGTCCAGAGCCTCCACCGTCACGTTAAGGACCTGCACATTCGGCAGAACTTTGGTCTTTTCCAACAGCCGTGCATGACAGTATGCGTTTGGCTCAATACTGGTAACCCACTTGGCCACCCCGGCAAGCTCGGGCGTAAAATTCCCGATACCCCCGCCAACCTCCAGCACTTTCCCTCTCACGAACGGGGCGACCACGTCAAACTGCCATCGTCGATACCTTTCCGCCTTCGACATCTGCAGCAGGTCCGCTACGTAAAACGGATCCTCTTCGATTAGGAACGCTTCCGGTGAATTTGCCATAGAATCACTCCGGATGAGCTGTTGAAATGTGAATACGCCGCCAGGCGGACCGCCCTCGCTCCCGCTTCCTCTTGCCTCCAGACACGGTCGGCAGCGGGAGCGGACTCCGCTGCTGAGACGGAGACTGAGGGGCGGCTTGGTGGATTGCCGGGTTCATTCTTAGCCTGGTGGCTTCTGGTTTGGCCTCGGTTCACCCTGGCTTCCAGGCGGAGCCAACTCCACCAGGTGCCAAACAAACGGTGGCTGGCTTCCATACATCTTCAGCTTCACTGTGTGCAGTTCTCGCGCGTCCATGCGCTTAAGCCACGCCGGCCAGGGCTCACCCAGCCTGTCCTCTGACAGAAGCAGGTACTTGATGCCGCGCTGTCGTATCTCATCGGGAGAGTCGGAGAGTTTCACGTGGAGAATCCGGCGCGCCCCAAAGGGTTTCCAGAGCGAAGGCTCCGGATAGTCGTACGCGAAGAATCCCAGAACGGACGCATCGGCCGGCAACGAGGCGACGATCGGCGCAAACACATCCGCCCGCGAGCCCTTGGCCGCATAAGCGTTTATCGCGCGCACACCCAGTCGGCTGGACTGCAGCCGGGAACCAAAATGCTCTAGGAACCAATCTGCCGGCCACAAGGGTCTGGCCGGCGAAATGACCAGCAGCAGCCCGGCCAGCCCGCACGAAAACAACGCCCAGGACCGCCACCAGGCTCTTCGGAGCAGTCCTGCCTGCGCGGGACTCAGCAGCAGTCCCATCATCAGCAAGGGATAATAGGACGCCAAATACCTCGGTCCGCTGGTCAGGTTGAGCTTGCTCATCGCGTAGAGCAAGCTGACCCACGCGGATAAGCACACCAAGCGCGTCACCAGGTCGCCCGACCGCGCCACCTCGGGCCGGGTGCGCCGTCTGCGCCTGATGACCACGGCCACGAGGCTCAACCCCAGCAGAATGGTTAGTCCGAAACCCATGCCGGTCTCTTCCTCGAGTTGGAGCTCGAGTAGCCTCCAGTGCGCGGCGTTCACCTCGAAGTGCTGTTCCAGCAGCGCGGTCAGAGGAGCCGGAGTCATCGCCTCGCTGATTCGGTTCCAGGTGGGGGCGAAAGGAAACACGGGCGGAGACAGGTTGTTTAGGGTCCAGTTGATGCTATTGGCGAGCAGGTGCAACCATGCCGGTCCGGTGCCGATCTGCCGGGTCCCCGCAGTCCATCCCGTCCAGTCACCACAATAGACGGCGTTTAACACCGAGATGGGCGCCAAAGACGCCCCCAGCACGAGAGGAACGACCGCCGCCACCACCAGTGGACGCGCAAGCCATATCCGCCACGTTGGCGCAAAGGCAACTGCCCAAGGCAGCAACAGGGTCAGATTGGTGGCCTTGGTGCCTGTCAGCAGTGCTGCGGCAAGCGCAGATAGGCAGACTTCCGAGACTCTTCCGGATTTCCGTGCCCGCAAGGCAAAGTCTATTGCCGCCAGGGCGTACACCGCGCTGAACATGTCGTTGGCAATGCTGCCGGCCTGCAACAGGTAGCAATACCCCGTGGGCAGCAGCCACATCCAGTGCCAAGCCACGCGCCGCCTCACCCCGACCCGTGTGAACAAGCTGAACACCAGCCCCGGCAAGAGGCAGAATGACACGGCGTTGACCGTGAATAGCCAACGGTCTGTCTGCGTGAAGGCAATCAGCGGAGCCGAAAGCCACTCGATGCCGCAGGCGCGCGTGTTCAGGCGCTGAAAGTCGGTGTGAATCCAATGCCATTGCCCCTCCGCCAGCCAGTGCAGCACCCGCGGGACCCGATACGCCAGCGCGTCGTAGTTGCTGGGAGCGTGAATGACGCCGCCCAGAATCGCCAGCAGCGCCAGGATCAGGAACGCCAGCGGGAAGGGCCGTCGAAAGCGCCGCCGCGCTTTTCGAAAAACCCAGCCGCGCAAACCCTCCGGAAACAACCTTCGGCGCAGCATCCACACCGCCGCCAGGCTCACCAGAAACACCACCGCATAGCCGGCGGCGTTGAGCTGATGAAGGGCGGACAAAATCCACCCGGCACAACTGCACAGGGCGCTGAAGACAATCCAGGCAGTCAGCATCACCGGAACGCGCGCGCTTCCGGTTGCTGCCGGCGAAGGGCGCTTTGCGGCGGCCTTTGTCTCAGGCCGCGCTGGCTGGATTGGGTCGTTCACAATAGTTTGTCACCACGAACTGACGCGCTAGGCTAACAGGGCGCTCGCTGGGCGGTCAACTTTAATGAAAGACTTTAATGAAAGACCCGAATCCTTAGCGAACGCGCGGAGTGACCCAAACTGTGGCCACGACGC
>DAOPPX010000109.1:0-17762 GCA_035358715.1 Verrucomicrobiota bacterium | reverse complement strand
CGGATGAGGAACCGTTTCACATCCCCATTATGGTGGTAGTGTCAAGATGCGCCCTAACGGCCGGGTCAGTCGTCATCCCGGAAGGCGCTGACCGCCCATGCAGGGTAGGGAGCTTGCGAACCCTTGAGAGCATGCCAGAGGATGCGGTTGAGGGTGTCCTCGGGGCATTGGTCCACCTCTTCGAGCGGCAGGCGGGCCGAGGCGTAGGCATGCTTGCGCAGGAGAGGATCGGAAACCTCCTTCGGAGAGGGGTTCATCTGGTCCAACGGGATGTTGTTGGTCAGGGCTTTGAACGGCGTGAAGTCGGGCTGGTCGGTGAAGCAGGCGGTCATGGGGGTGGCGGTGGCGTCCATCTGGTTCATGGGCGGCAGGCCGAGCATCAATTCCATCGTGCGCAGCAGGCTGGTCTGGTTGTACTGCGTGCTGACGACCGCGCGGCGCCGGGTGTAGGGACTGACGACGTAGCACGTGGTGCGGTAGCCGCTGACATGGTCCCAGCCGGCCTGCGGGTCGTCCTCGATGGCGAAGATGCAGGTCTGCTTCCAGAACCGGCTGTGGCTGACGGCTTCCACGATCTGGCCCATGGCGAGGTCGTTGTCCGCCACCATCGCGGCGGGGGTGGGGAAGCCGGCTCTGGTGCCGGCGGCGTGGTCGTTTGGCAGGAGCATGATGGTCAGGTTGGGGAACTCCCCGGTTTGCTCGAACTGCTTGAGTTCCTTGATGAACTGCGCCGCGCGGAACACGTCCGACACCTGCAGCGCCCAGCCGGCGGTGTTGGTGACGAAGTAGGGCCGCAGCGATTCGATGGACGGGCTGGCCGAGATTTCCACCTCGCCCGTCTGGTTCACGAAGTCGCGGTAGCAGTCCAAAAACCCGGGCGCCCCTTTTCGGGCGGGGTCGCGCCAACGCGCCTTGGTCAGGGCGAACTCGCCGTAGTCGCGCAGGGTCTTGCCGTGCGCGATGGCGTTGTCCCAGATGAACCCGGTGGAGGAATACGCCAGCGCATCCACGGCGTCGTGCGTGCCGCCGAAGGGATAGCTCCGGGGAAAACCGGCGAAGGAGCGCTCCAGGTAGTCGGTGACGATCCCGCTGTCGGCCCATTGATGGCCGTCGGCGCTGAGGATGCCGGAGCAGTAGGTGTTGTCCAGCAGGACGAAGTCCCGCGCGATCCGGTGGAGGTTTGGGGTGATGTGCTCGCCAAAAATGCAGAGCGAGGGATCGCCGTTGCCCTGCGGCAGATCGCCGAGCACCTGGTCATACGTGCGGTTCTCTTTGATAATGTAGATGACGTGCTTGAATACGCTCGGCTCGCCAACCCGCTCCGGGACGGGCCTGGGCGGCTGGCCCGGCCGCGCCGGCCGCCGGGCTTCCTGCAGCAGGCCGTAGCGCAGGTTCGCCAGGGCGGTTTGGGTCAGGCGCGACAGCTCCCGCCTTCCCGGCATTTGGACCAGCGACAGCGTGCCAAAATACTGATGCGAGTTGAACTTCACCGGCTCGCCGGGCTCGAGGCGCTTGGTCGAGCCGATGCCCTTGATGTTGGCGACGTAAACCGCCTTGCGGCTCGAATCGCAGGCGACCGCGCCGGGGAACCAGCCGACGGGGATCAGTCCGCGCAGGCTGGATTTGCCGGGCTTGAAGTCAAAGATGGCCACAGCGTTCTGGGTGCCGTTGCAGACGAACAGCTTCCCGCCCGACCGGTCAAATGCCAGCGCATTGGGCTGGGCGCCGAACAGGTCCCCCGGGTTCTGCCGGGCGCAAATGGTCTCGACGATCCGGTCGGCGCGCGTGTCAATCACGCTCAGCGTGTCGCTGCCGGTATTGGCCACCACGACCCAGCGGCCATTGGGCGAGGCGGCGATTGCACTGGCGCGCGGCCCGGTGAGAATCTCGGATTTCGCTGGACGCGCTTCAGCCCCGGCCCCCGGCTGCCCCAGGTCAATGATCGAAACCGACCCCTCGGAAGCGATGTGCCGAACCGGATCCACGCGCACGAGCGTGCCGCGTCCGCCGGGGCCGGTGACCGACCGGGCGTCAGGCCGCCGCCCGCCCCAGTTGCTCACATAGGCTTTCTGGCCGGCCAGCGCCACGCCAAAGGGCGCAAAGCCGACATCCCAAAGGCGCAGCACCTGGCCGTTGGCGGCATCCAGCTCCGCCAGCCGGTTCGAGAGGTTAAGCGCCACATAAAGACGCTTGCCATCCGGCGACACGGCAAGCCCGGCTGGAATCTCCTTCTCGCGCGACGGGGCAGCCGCCGGCGGCAGCGGCATCGAGAACAACCCCGCCACCGCGCCGCCTTGCTTGACTCCAAACACTTTGATGTCGCCATCCGGGTTGGCCAGGTAGATGCGGCTGCCGTCGGGGGAAAAGACCAGCCCGGTGTAACTGAGCTGGCCGGACTTGTCCGGGCGCAGGATTTCCTCGGCAACGGCGTCGGGCGCTGCGGCGGCCGCTTTGCCGGACGGCAGAGCCACGCGTTGCAGCAGCCTGCCGGTGGCCGGCTCGAGCACGACCAGGTCGTGCGTCTTGCCCGCCGTGACCAGCAGCCGGCCGTCGGGACTCAGAGCGATGGCTTGCGGCCTCATGCCGGGCAACTCC
This sequence comes from Verrucomicrobiota bacterium, assembly GCA_035358715.1. GTDB lineage: Bacteria > Verrucomicrobiota > Verrucomicrobiia > Limisphaerales > UBA8199 > UBA8199. The sequence goes on along the minus strand of DAOPPX010000109.1, from coordinate 15,167 downwards.
ACCTGAATGCCCGCCGGGGTCAACAGTTGATTGGCGGGCGTGTAGTAGCGGTTCGCGCCCACTTGTCCCACCTTCTCGCCGGTTGAAGACTGCGAGTCAGGCAGCGCCTGACCGAGACAGATGCCGGGAACGGACAGCAGGGCAAGGGTCAACGCGGCGCAGATAAGACGACTCAGAATACAATGCATTAGCCCACCATGCCAAAGCATTGCGCCTGCGTGCAACCCGCCTTTTGCCAGAACTTGAACAGGCCGGCTGCGCTTCAAGTCCGCACCATGACGCCGTCGGGGCACAGGCGGAGTTGCTGGCCGTGCCATTCGATGCGGTTGCCGAGATAGGCCAGCAGCCAGATGGCGGCTTGCAGCAGATCTTTTACCGGCACCAGCCAGGCCAGGCCATACAAAGGCCGGCTGCGGCTCAGGCGGTGTTCCAGGTTCAACGCGCTGATCACCCGCACCAGGAGGCAGCCCGCGACGCAGGCCAGCGCCGGCGCGGCGGGTTTGGCCGCGAGCCAGAGCACGGGCCAAAGCGTCGCGTTGCTCAGGATGCTGAAGAAATACGGCACGGGCTGGCAGACGCGAATGGTCCGCGCCCAGCGGAGCTGATGCTTCCAGACCGCCGCCCAGCCCATCGGTGCGGCCCAGCATTCAACGACCACGGGCGAAAGCGCAATGCGATAGCCCCGTCGCGCAATGCGGTTGCCCAACTGGTAGTCGTCGGCCAGGCAATCCACCAGCGCCTCGAACCCGCCAATCTCGGCGAGCCGCTGGCGGCGCATGGCCATCACCGCGCCCAGGGCAAAATCAACCGGCTTGAGGCTCCGGGCTTGCAGCACCTGGCTCCAGAAATCCGCATTGATGGCGATGACCTCCCACCGCATCGCCAGCGTGGCAGGGTTTGCGAGGCAGTAGAAGCAGTTCACCAATCCCGTCTCCGGCTGCTGCAACGGGGCGACCACCTGCGCCAGGCAATCCGGCGGCACGCGCACATCGGCGTCGCTGAGGACGATGACGTCGTGCTTCGCCTGGCGCGCCAACTCCACCAACTGGGAGACCTTCGCATTGGCGCCGAGCGGGGGGCCGCACACGACGAGCCGCGCGTCGCTGCCGGGAAACTCCCCCATGAGCTTGCGAACAACCTCGCAAGCCCGGTCTTCCGCCTCGGCCACGCCCAACAGAATTTGAACCGGCCCGGCGTATTGCTGGGCGAACCAGCTTCGCAGGCAGTCTTCCGTGGCCGCATCGCGGCCCTTGAGCGGTTTGAGCAGGGTGACAGCCGGTTGAGAGCCGAGGGTTGCGAGTCGAGGGTCGCGCTGATGCAGCGGGAAACGACGCGCCACGAGCCATTGCCAAAGCGTCAAGGCAAGGCTCAGCAGGGCCAGGCTGCCGAGAATCAGGTTCAGAATCACCGCCGGGTACTCATCATGGTTCGTTCCCCCCATCGTAAGCGAGCCGCCAGCGGGAAGCAAAGGCTCGATTGCGGACGCCGCCCGGGCGATGGCTGCGCCAGGATTCCCCCGCCAACTTGCGCAAACGCGCTACGCGTGGAACACTAAAGGTCTCAATTTGCAAGACATTTGAACCGGGACGGGCTATGGTTCGGTGAACGGCAAAGCCGGCGATGAAGGATACAGACCAATATCTGGAAACGTTCGAACGGTTCGAGGCGCAAGCCAGACAACCGGCGTGGATGGCCCCGCTGCGCAAAGCGGGCATCGCGCGCTTTGCCGAGCTGGGGTTCCCAACCCTGCAACAGGAAGACTGGCGCTTCACCAACGTGGCCCCGATTGCCAGCCTGCCCTTCAAGCCCGTCTTGCACGCGTCGCGCGACGGCCTCGGGCCCGACCGCATCGCCCAGCTCACCTTCGGCCGGTTGGCGGCCCACCGGCTCGTTTTCATTGACGGCCATTACGCCGCCGCGCTGTCCGCGCCCGGCCCGCAGCCGGGCGGCGTCGTGATCCGCAGCCTGGCCGCCGCCCTGGCCGACCACGCCGGCCTGGTCCGGGGACACCTGGCGCAGCACTCGCGGACGGATGACGACGCCTTCGCCGCCCTGAACTCCGCCTTCTTCCAGGACGGCGGCTTTGTCTATGTGCCGGCAGGCCGGCAGACGGAGTCGCCGGTGCACCTGCTGTTCATCTCGACGGCCAAAGAACCCGGCGCAACCGCCCAGCCGCGCAACCTGGTCATCGCCGAAAAGGGCGCCCGGGCGACCGTGCTGGAGAGCTACGTCAGCCTCGCTGAGGGGCCGCACTTCACCAACCCGGTAACCGAGCTGGCGCTGGGTGAAGGCGCGGCCATCGAGCACGTCAAGTTCCAGGACGAAAGCCAGAACGCTTTTCACATCGCGGCCCTGCGCGCCCACCTGGGGCGGAGCTCCAACCTCATTTCGCACTCGATTGCAACCGGGGCGCGCCTGTCGCGCAACACCATCCACACCGCCCTGGCCGGCGAGGGGGTCGAGTGCGTGCTCAACGGGCTTTACCTGACCCGCGGCGAACAATTGGCCGACCATCACATGGTCGTCGAGCACGCCCAGCCGCACTGCAACAGCCACGAATACTTCAACGGCATTCTCGACGGCCGCTCCAAAGGCGTGTTCCATGGCCGCATCCTGGTGCGGCCCGCGGCGCAAAAGACCGACGCCAAGCAGACCAACAAGAACCTGCTTCTCTCGGACGAGGCAACCGTGGACACCAAACCCCAGTTGGAGATCTACGCCGATGACGTCAAATGCACCCACGGCGCGACCGTCGGGCAGTTGAATGATGAATCCATCTTTTACCTCCGCGCGCGGGGCATCGGCGCGGAAACCGCCCGGCGCATGCTCATTCACGCCTTCGCCGGCGAAATCATCGAGCGCGTTCAGCTCGCGCCGGCCCGGGAAGAACTGGACAAGCTGGTCTGGGAACGGCTGGAGCAGAACCCGCACGTGGGAAAGCAGCAACGTGTTTGACGAACTGAGCGATCTCTATCAGCAGGTCATCCTCGACCACTGCAAGAAACCCCGCAACTTCCATGAGCTGGGCGCCGCCACCTGCTCCGCCCAGGGGCACAACCCGCTCTGCGGCGACCAGTTGACCCTCTACCTGGCGATGGACGGCGACGTCATCAAAGACATCAGCTTCGTCGGGTCCGGCTGCTGCATTTCCAAAGCCTCCGCCTCGATCCTGACCGAAACCGTCAAAGGCAAGACGCGGGCCGAAGTCCAGAGCCTGTTCAACCAGGTCCACGAGCTGGTAACGACGGGCAAGGCGGCCGGCAACGTCGGCAAGCTGGCCGTGTTCGCCGGCGTGCACAAGTTCCCCGCGCGCGTCAAATGCGCCATCCTCTCGTGGCATGCCGTCATGGCGGCCCTCAAGGGCGAGGGCACGCCCGTCAGCACCGAGAACGACCAAACCTGACCGCAGGCAGTATGAACACCGACGCCCCCATCACCCTGGCCCGCGATGTCGAAGCGGCCATCATCCCCGCCGGCGAGCGAGTGACCCTGCAGAAGGGCGAAACCGCCCGAATCACACAGAACCTGGGCGGCAGCTACACGGTGGTTGTCAACGGCAACATGTTCCGCATCGAAGGCAAGGATGCCGACGCGCTCGGACTCCAGGTGGCCGCCCCCCCCGTCATCCCCGCCGCGCCGGTCACGCAAGAGGGACTCGAAACGGAAATCTGGAATCAACTGCGCTCCTGCTACGACCCCGAAATCCCCGTCAACATCGTTGACCTGGGGCTCATTTACGATTGCCATCTCACGCCTCTCGAGGCCGGAGGCTACCGCGTCGAAGTCAAAATGACTCTGACCGCCCCCGGCTGCGGCATGGGGCCGATGATCGCCCAGGACGTGCAAAACAAGGTGCTCAGCCTCGAGGGCGTCGAAGACGTGGCCGTCGAACTGGTCTGGGACCCGCCGTGGAATCAGGCCATGATGACCGAAGCAGCCAAGCTGCAACTGGGATTGCTCTAGTATGGCCGCCAACAACCCCTCTCGCCAGCCGCGGGAAAAGCCCGTCAATTGGGACGCCCTCCGGGCCGATTTCCCGATTCTCCATCAGTCGGTCCACGGACAGCCGTTGATTTACTTCGACAACGCGGCCACCACCCAGAAGCCGCGCGCGGTCATCGAGGCCCTGCGCCTTTACTACGAGCGCGACAACGCCAACGTCCACCGCGGCATCCACGAGCTGAGCAATCGCGCCACCGCCGCCTTCGAAGCCGCCCGCGCCCGCGCCGCCAAATTCGTCAACGCACGCACCCCCGACGAAATCATCTTCACCCGCGGCACCACCGAGGGCATCAACCTCGTCGCCCAGGCCTGGGGCCCCAAACATCTGCGGGCCGGAGACATCATCCTGCTCACCGAAATGGAGCACCACAGCAATATCGTTCCCTGGCAACTGCTGGCCGAGCGCACCGGCGCGCGGCTGGTTTGGCTGCCGGTGACCGGCGACCTCGGCCTGCTCGATGCCGCCCGCTTCGACGAGTTCCTGACACCAAAGGTCAAATTGCTGGCGTTGACTCACATCTCCAACTCGCTCGGCACCATCAACCCCGTCGCAGACCTGTGTGCGCGCGCGCGCAAGCTCGGCGTCACCACCCTGGTGGACGCCGCCCAGAGCGCCGGGCATCGGCCCGTTGATGTCCAGGAGATCGGCTGCGACTTCCTGGCCTTCTCGGGCCACAAAATGTGCGGGCCAACCGGCATCGGAGTCCTCTACGGCCGCCAGGAAACGCTCCAATCCATGCCCCCATTCCAGGGCGGCGGGGAAATGATCCTCAGCGTGGAGTTCGACCGCAGCACCTGGAAACCCGCCCCGCACAGATTTGAAGCGGGCACACCGGACATTTCCGGCGCCGTCGGCCTGCACGCCGCGATGGATTACCTCGATCAGATCGGCCGGGTCAATATCGCGCGGCACGACCAGGAGCTCGGCGCCTACGCCTACGCCAAACTTTCCGAGTTCAAGCGCGGCATCCGGCTTTTTGGCCCGCACATCGGCCGCGCCGGGCTGGTGAGCTTCCTGTTGAACAACATCCACGCGCACGACGTGGTGACGGTCGCCGACCAGCGCGGCGTCGCCTTGCGCGGCGGCCACCACTGCAACCAGCCGCTCATGCGCAAGCTCGGCGTCGAATCCACCGCCCGCGCCAGCTTCTTCTTCTACAACACCACCTCGGAGATTGACCGCTTCGTCGAAGTCCTCCGCGAGATCCAGCAGTTCTTCGGCGCCGCATAAGCCATAACGATTCAGAACCGGCCCCAAACGGCTGTCCCGGGAATGGGCAAAGCCCTCCAAGGCTGGACAGCCTTCCGCCCGCGCCCCCCTTGCCCATGACCTGTAATGCCCAGGACAGACATGGCATCAGGGCTGCTGGTGGGCAACCATGACAGACGTCGCAATGGCTCTACTGGCCGTGCTGGCAAGTTGCGTGAGTCTCGAAGTCTATGTCGCGATCCGGGCTCCGCTGGGCTACCAGGACGAACAAGGTTTCCACCTGGGGATCGAGGCGCAAACGCGCGCCAATCCCGGCTCCAGCGAGCAGCCTGCTTGAGCCGCCCGACCCGAATTGCCGCCGGTAAGTGAATTTGCCTCCCCAGAGGGAGGCAAGATGGTCCGGTGCCCGACCCTTGGTCAGGGCGCCGGCAAACCATGCGAAATGTCCCCCGTCGGGGAATGCGTGTGCCGTTGTGTATATCCGCGTGTCGCAACAGCCCACAGCAGACCTGGCGGGGGACAGTTCCTGTACCGCCCTCGCAGCGCCCCGGACGGCGCATCATGCGGCTTGACCAGCCCCCGCAGAACTGCCAAGCATAACACCATGACTGGAATTCTCCTGGCCGCAATTCTCGGCTTGGCCGCCCCGGCGTATGCTGGCACCACCGAGCTTCTCCACACCTTCAAAAAGGTCCGAATGACCGACCAGTTCTGGGCCGAAGGCGCGGCGATCGGCGACTTCAACCGCGACGGCAAGATGGATGTCGTTTCCGGCGCCTACTGGTACGAAGGGCCGGACTTCAAGAAGCGCCGCGAAATCTACCCCGCCAACGCCAGCTTCAAACTCAAGAAAGCCGACGGCGTCGAAAAAACCATCCCCGGCTTCGAAGGCGCGCTCGGCGTCAACAACGCCTACTCGGATTGCTTCCTCACCTTCACCTACGACTTCAACGCTGACGGCTGGACAGACGTGCTGGTTTACGGCTTCCCCGGCAAGGAAGTCGGCTGGCTCGAAAACCCCCAAAACCGCCCGGGTCACTGGCAGCGCCATGTCGTGTTCGACGTGCTCGACAACGAGTCGCCCGACTTCCTGGACGTAACCGGCGACGGCAAACCCGAGATGCTCTGCTGCTCGGGCGGTTACCTCGGCTACGCCGAGGCCGATTGGAAAAACCCCGCCGCGCCTTGGAAATGGCACGCCGTCTCGCCCAAGGGCGATTACCAGCGGTTCAGCCACGGCACCGGCTGCGGAGACATCAACGGCGACGGGCGCATAGATATCCTCGACAAAGACGCGTGGTGGGAACAACCCGCCTCAGTGGCTGGCGACCCGGTCTGGACCCGGCATCCGTTTCAGTTCGCTCCCGCCGCCGCGCAGTTGATCGTCCACGACTTCAACGGCGACGGGTTGAACGACGTCCTGAGCTGCATCAACGCCCACGGCTATGGCATCTCTTGGTACGAACAGGTCCGCGCGGACGGCAAAATCACCTTCCGCGAGCACGTCATTCTTAACAAGGACCCCTCGAAGAACCGCTACGGCGTGCAATTCTCGCAGCCCCATGCCTTCGCGCTGGTTGACATGGACCGCGACGGCCTCATGGACTTCGTGACCGGCAAACGCTTCTGGGCGCACGGCAAAGACGGCCCCGACCCAGACTCCAATTCCGCCGCGGTCCTCTATTGGTTCAAGCTCGTCCGCCCGGCCAAGGGCCAGGCCGATTTCGTCCCCCACCTGATTGACGACGACTCGGGCGTCGGCACGCAAGTCACCGCCGGCTACGTCAGCAATCCCAAATTCCCGGACGTGGTCGTCGGCAACAAAAAGGGCGTTTTCGTCTTCAAACACGAGACCAAGGAGGTCCCGCGCGCCGAATGGGAAAAGGCCCAGCCAAAGCCCCAATCAGACGCCAAGTGACCGGCGGAAACGCCTCCACTACCCGCACCGCCGGGCCGGTAACGTTAACGTCACCAGCCACCCAAAACCTCTGGATACTGCCTAACTGTCCGTTTATTGGACATATACCCAACCCTCGATCCTGGCGCCAACCAACTCCCCCCAGCCAGGGCTGATTCCATTCTCGCCCAATCTGCCCCACTCCTCCCCCGCCCATAGCTGCCAATGCGTCGTGTACAAGGGGTGTACACCGGGTGCTCACCGGATGCACAAGCGAAAACCCGGTGTGCATCCGGTGAGCACCCGGTGTACACCCCTTGTACACGGCACGAAGGTATGGGAAAATAGGGGAAACTGGCGCAAATGCCGCCTTGGCGGCCGGGGATGTTCTCATGGGATTCCTGCTCGCCCGACGGGCCGGGTTGGTGGCTCAATTCGGTCTTTGTGGGGCGCCGGGATGCAGTTTTGCGGGGCGAGCCGTCCGGATTTGGGTGGACGGCGGGCAGGGTCTGCTCCAGATTCTGCCACATGACGAGCAAGCTCTTGGGGAACTGGCGCCGGGCGGGCCAGGCCCTGCTTCTTTGGCTGGCAGCCACCCTTGCATTTGTGAGCTGGGCCGCGCAAGCCAGCACCCCGCCAGCCGCAGACATGCGCAGGCCGAGTATTATTTTCATCCTCGCCGACGATCTCGGGTATGGGGATTTGGGCTGTTACGGGCAGGCGAAGATCAAGACGCCCAACTTGGACCGGCTGGCCGCCGAGGGCATGCGGTTCACCCAGTTTTATGCCGGCAGCACGGTCTGCGCGCCGTCGCGCTGCGCGCTTATGACCGGGCTGCACACGGGCCATGCGTTGATCCGCGGCAACGCGAAGGTGGCGCTGCGTCCGCAGGACCTGACGGTGGCCGAGGTCCTCAAGAAGGCCGGCTATCGCACCGGCCTCATCGGCAAGTGGGGCCTGGGCAATGAGCAAACAACCGGCGTGCCGCAGAAGAAAGGGTTCGACGAATTCCTCGGTTACCTGGACCAGACCCATGCGCACGATTACTACACGGATCATCTCTGGCGCTACGACCCGCCCGGCCCGGCCAAGCCGGGTTACAATGGCCGGAGGGACTTCCTCGAAAACCAGGGAGGCAAGCAGGCCCTTTACATGCCTGACCTGTTTACCACGGCGGCGCTGAGCTTTCTCCAGGTCAACAAGCCGGACCGGTTCAACCAGCATCGCCCCTTCTTTCTTTATCTCGCCTACACCATCCCGCACGCCAACAATGAAGCGGGCAAACGCACCGGCAACGGCATGCAGGTCCCCAGCGATGCCCCTTACTCCGACCAGCCCTGGCCGCAGCCGGAAAAGAACAAGGCCGCCATGATCACGCGCATGGACGCCGACATCGGCCGGCTGCTGGACAAGCTCCAGGAACTCAAGATCGAGGACAACACCGTGGTGTTCTTCACCAGCGACAACGGTCCGCACAAGGAGGGCGGCGTGGACCCGCAGTTCTTCCGGAGCAGCGGCTCCCTGCGCGGCATCAAACGCGATTTGCACGAAGGCGGCATTCGCGTGCCCCTGATCGTGCGCTGGCCTGCTCGAATCAAACGCGGCGCCCTCAACGAGCAGCCCTGGGCTTTTTGGGATTTCCTGCCCACCGCCGCCGAAATCGCCCAGGCCGGAATGCCGGAGCAGATTGATGGCCGGTCTATGCTGCCGGCGCTGCTCGGACGTCCGCAAACCGATCCACACGAGTTCCTCTACTGGGAATTCCACGAGCGCGGCTTTCAACAGGCGGCGCGCTTCGGCGACTGGAAAGCGGTGCGCCCCCGGGTTGGGGAACCGCTTGAGCTTTACGATCTCAAGGCCGATCCCGGCGAAAAGACGGATGTGGCGGCTGGGAATCCCCAGGTCGTGGCAAAGATCGAGGACTACCTGAAGACAGCGCGGACCGAATCGGAGCACTGGCCCATCAAGCCCGCCAACCCGCGGCCCGGGAAGCAGAAAGCCTCCAACAAGTAGGGGCCGGCGCCGCGGGCCAGTTCCACCCTCCCGAACCGCGAGGCGATGCGGCGCAAGCCCGATCGCCAACCGGTGGTCGGCCCCTTTTGCCCTGGCCGCCCAACCGGCTTACCATCTGTCAACCCTTCGGGTTGCCCAAACGCCTGCATGCATACGCGATGGCGGCGCTCCTTTCCGAATTTGGGGCTTGATATGAGCCTCCTGCCTCCGGCCTGTCCGCTGGCCCACGCCAGGAAATCGGCCAGCTTAAAGAAGTGAGATGCGCCCATATTGGGGCTTTTTCACGAGCGGACTGAGCTCTCTGGCGGTGTATGGCCCGCAAGCTGCGCATTCAATACGCCGGGGCGCTTCACCATGTCATGGATCGTGGTGATCACCAGGAGAACAGCTTCCGTGATGAGGAGGACCGGCGCCTGTTTCTGGTCGCCTTGGAAGAGGTTTGTCAAAAGGCCAGTTGGCAAGTGCATGCATTTTGCCTCATGTCCAAACGCTTCCATCTGGTGCTGGAAACCCCTTCACCGAACCTGGTCGAAGGCATGAAGTGGTTTTTGGGGTGCTTATACGCGTCGCTTCAATGCCCGGCATAAAGTTTTCGGGCACCTGTTCTCCAGCCGCTACAAGGCGCTGCTCGTTGACGGCAGCGGCAACGGCTACCTTTGAGAATGGCCTGTTTCCTCAGGCCGTTTTCCGCCCCCATGAACTGATAAATCGCTTTTTGCGCGCCCGCCCGTAGTGAGTGCTCCGCGGGTGAGGGAGAATTGGTTTTCGGGCTCACCAAGCCTGGGGCCATGCTTATCGGGGGGCGTGGCCGGTTGTCAATAGCTGATTTTCCGCCAGAGCAAGTGTGCCTTCGAGGTTTCCCGGGCCGGATTGGACTTGGAAAGTGAGGCGGGAGGGCAAGTGGGGGCCGCTGCACACTGCCGGCTGGCGCACCTCACCCCGGGGCCTGAGCTGGGGAGCCAGCCCTGGTCAGTCGGTTAGCACATTCTCGTCGCCGGGCATGGGATCCACGTAGTCCTGCTCGTCCCGAAAGACGTCTTCCCACTGGTCCCTGCGATTCATCACTTGGTAGATCTCTCCCGGATACTGGATGCGCAGTTTGCGCGCCACGACCTGCCCAGCGCCAAAACCTTCCTCCAGCGCCAACAGAGAAGACACTTGTTCGAGCAGAGCGGCAGGCAGCACGCCCGCACGAATTGCCCCGTTGACACCTCCGCACTGGCTTTTCTATTGTTGCACCATGCTCGGTGAGGCCCAAAACCAATTTTCCCTCGGCCGCAGGGCGCTGAGCACGCGCGGCGCGCAACACGCCGGCTCTTCTCAGTTCCTTGCGATCGAGGGCCGGGCCAAGGCGGCCGCCAGGGAAATCGCTGAACAGCTCAAGACCAAATTCGAGCGCCAAGGATGGATACTACCGTAAAGCAAACGCAACCAGGCACCAGGCTACAGACGGAATAATATGAGCATCCCGAACCAGGCACCAAATGAGAACCCAGGACAGACCGCAACCTTCAGTCGGCGCCACGCCCTGAAATGCCTGGGTGCAGTCGCCGCCGGTCTGGCCGCCGGCGCGCCAGCGGCCGGCGACCCGCTCAAAGGGACGAATCCCCATGGCGGCGGCCCTGGCACGGGCATCACCGGCACAACGCCGCGCACGCCCGGGCGCGCCAAGAGCAAACCCACATCAGTTAAATACGAAGTGGCTGTATGCGGAGGAGGCCCCGCCGGTCTGATGGCAGCCATTGCCTCCGCGCGAAACGGAGCCCGGACTATACTGATTGAGAGGTATGGTTTTCTCGGGGGGATGGCGACGCTGTCATTGGTCAGCCCGATAAGCGTATTCAACAAAAAGAAGAAGAGGATTATCGGTGGAATTCCGCTCGAGTTTGCCAAGCTCATGGAGTCGCTCGGAGGCGCTGATACCACTTATCCGTCAGGCAATATTCACTTTGATCCGGAGATCTATAAACTTGCGGCCCAGAGAATGGTATTGGCCTCTGGAGGCTCGCTGATTCTGCACTCCTATATTTCGGGGTGCATCCTGGATAGAGATACGAAGGGCAGGATAACAGGCGTTATTGTCGAGAACAAATCAGGCCAGCAGAGAATCGAAGCCCGCTACTTCCTTGACTGCACCGGCGATGCGGATGTGGTGAACTGCGCCAATCTCCCCTATCAGCTCGGGGGCAGCGAAAGCACCGAGCTGCAGCCCATGACGCTCTGGTTCAGACTCGGAGGAGTGGATACTGACAACCTTGAAAACATGCACATGCGTGAAACCGGCAAGCGCCACGTCAATTCGCGCATAAGGGATGCGCTCATTGCGCTGGGGAACAAAGCGCAGGTGCCGAAATTTGGCGGTCCGTGGATGCTGACCACTTTCAGAAAGGGCGAAGCCTCCATCAATATGTCCCGTTATGCCGGCGACGGAACCGATGCGCTCAGCCTCACCCAGGCGGAATGTGCTTTGCGCGAGGATGTCTTCAAGCTTGTGAGGCTGCTGAGGGAGAACTTCCCGGAATTCAAGAACAGTTATCTTCTGGATACCGGCACCCAGGTGGGGATACGCGAGACCCGGAGAATCACAGGCTTGTACGAGATGACGGTGGATGATATCATGGCCCCGAAGGATTTCCCGGACACCGTGGCCAAAGGCGGGCATCCGGTTGATATACATAAAGCGGGGAGCCGCGAGCAGGATCTCAGGGCTGTAAGCAATGGCTACAACATCCCTTACCGATCAATGATTCCTGTGGGATCGGACAACTTGATTGTGGCAGGAAGACCGATCTGTGCTACCAGGGAAGCTTTTGCCTCCATCCGGGTACAGGCCACCTGCATGGCCCTGGGGCAGGCTGGCGGGACGGCGGCGGCGCTGTGCTGTCAGAAGAGTATTCGTGTTTCTGAGCTGGACGGCGGTGAACTCAATGGCATTCTACGAAAGCAAGGCGCGATTGTGTAACCCGCGCAGCGCTCAGCACATGCGGGCGCGCAAATGGCAGATTCAGTTCAGTGGACATCAGTTCGTGACGATTAACAACCTGCATATTGCCCCATGAAAAGACCATCAATGAGCCGATTCGCAAGTTCTTACCCAACCTTCGTTGCCTTGGCGATCCTGGCGGCGCTGCTTCCGAACCCGGCGCGCGGACAGCTCGAGATCAACTCCTTCACCCGCGACGGAAAGCTGAGCTGGAACGATCCCGGCGGGACGGGGACACATTACGCAGTGCAGTGGTCCACCGCCGGATTGACGAACTGGTATTCCTGGCAGGATGCCCAAGCCCAGTTGAGCGGCTTGGGCCCCAAGGGCAGCGTTTACGTCCCCATGTTCTACCGGATGGTGAACCCTGACCCGACTTACCAGTCAAACGCCTTCTACACCTACTTCCAAAGCCTGCCGCTGTTTAATCCAACCACGCCGCTCGAAACCAACGAGATGCGGATCACGTTCATGGGCTCGATGATTCCCCTGCCGGTGCGGCGGGCGCAGGCGGAGATGAGCGTGTTCGTGGAGGTGGGCTGGAAGCCGGACCCCAGCGATCTGGCCTACAAGGGCCGGGCGGAGGACCAGTTCGTCTTCGACTGTGGCGCCGGGGTGTCGGCCAACTACGCCGCCGCGGTCGTGGGATTCCGCCGGATGGATAAGGTGTTCATCAACCACCTGCACGGCGACCACATGAGCGATCTCATCCACATCTACTGCTTCGGCCCTTCAAGCGACCGCAAGTCACCGCTCTATGTCTTCGGGCAGGGCCCTTCTGGCCTGGAGAGTCCCACCAACCCTGGAACCTACTACGACGACGGGGTCAGCAATTTCTGCGCGCACGCGAGAGAGGCCTGCCGCTGGCACTCGGAGAGCTTCAGCTTCCAGCCGACCCGCTACACGAATTACGTGGCTCCCACTCGGTTGTCCTGGGGGCTGCCGCATGAACCTGTCCCCGTCTCCAATGATCCGCCCGACGACGCCTACGCCATGGTCCCCATCACCCTCAACTGGAGCAACGTGGCGGTCGCCTACCACAATCAAGAGACTCGCGCCAAGGTCACACACTACCCGGTCATTCACGCGCGCAAAGGCTCGATGGGCTTTATGCTCGAATGGACCCCGCCGGGAACCACCAGGCCCCTGACTATGATCTATAGCAGTGACACCAAGCCCGAAACCAACAGCGTCAATCTCGCCTGCAACGGGACCAATGGCGTGGACGTGTTCATCCACGAAATGGTCGTTCCACCCTCCGTATGGGCCTACAAGCAAATGGGGCTCGACGCGCCGCCCTCCACCAATAACCCAGCGCTCTATGCGACCTGGCAAGCCGCCACCGATGAGTTGACCAGGGTCCAGGACAGTTCCCACACTCCGCAAGGCGCCTACGGCTACATGTTGAGCCAGATCTCTCCCCCTCCGCGGCTAGCCATCGCCACACACTTCCCCGTGGCCGACGATACGGTCGCCAGCGCCTTCAGCAGCGTCCAGGCACATTGCACGAACATCGTGTTCGGCAGGGACATCGCCTGGTCGTTCGACCAGATGGTGCTTCGCGTGTTCCCGGACCGGATCGAGCAGGTTCGGGCCGCCGTCTCTGATTTCGCCTGGAATCCGCCCGTCCAGTTGCCGACAAACGGCATGTACGCGCCCAAATACAGCGACACCAATGGCGTAGGCGACCCCTTCGCCCAGATTGACCTGTCAACCTCCTATTCACGGACCAATCAAAATGGCACGGTGAATTGGAGCGAAGACGGGTATTGAGTCACCCGCGCAGCGCACATGCGGACGCGCAAATCCCGTGAACACTCGGCAAACCCGCGGGCAGGTGGTAAGCGGCTAGGCTGACCCCTCCTGTCACCGGGCGGCCTGGTGTGGTGAACGCTGGGGCCATGAACAACACTTGAGTTCGACCGGGGTGCAAAATGCCTGTGGCGGCTGATACCCGCGACACCGCGAGGGCGCGCCTCAATTTCTGGCAGCGTCCCAAAGCTCCGACATCCTGACCCGTTGGAGACGGCGTGGGCCTAATTCCCCCCTCGCCATCCCCTCTCCCTCGGTGGTTCCTCCGTAGTACCTCCGTTCCTCCTCCGTTCTACCTCCGTCTCTGAAACGGAGGAGGAACGGAGGTAGAACGGAGGTAGAACGGAGGAGGGACGGCGGAGGGACGGGAGTAGAACGGTTCCGAGCAGAAGCGTTGATGGTAGGTGTTTCGGTCGCTTCAATGCCCGGCATGAAGTTTTCGGGCACCTGTTCTCCAGCCGCTACAAGGCACTCCTCGTTGACGGCAGCGGCAACGGCTAGCTTAAAACCGCCGGCGATTATGTGCATCTGAACCCGGTGCGCGCGGGCTTGCTCCGCCCTGAGCAGCCGCTGGAAGACTCTAGCTGGAGCAGCTATCCGTTGTACATCGGCAGTCCGGCTTTGCGCCCGGGCTGGCTCAGGGGTGACCGGCTCATGGGCGAGTGGCGCAGCGACTGGACGCCTCCGGAGGCCGGACAGCATTTTGCCGCCAGCATGGAGGCACGACGCCAGGGCGAGTTGGAGGAGGAGTTCAAGCCGCTCCAACGCGGCTGGTGCCTGGGGACGGAGGCTTTCCGGGCGCAGATGCTGGAGTATGTGGAGCGGCAGCGGGGCAAGCGGCATTACGGAGCCGAGTTGTGGGAGTCGGCGCAGGCCAAGGCCGAGCAGTTGATCGCCGGGGCGCTGAAAGCCGAAGCAGTCAGTGAGCCGCACCTGGCCAACTGGCACAAAAGCCACCCGTTCAAAGTCGCGCTGGCCTGCCGCTTGCGAAAAGAGACAACTGTCACGGTGGAATGGCTGGCGCAACGGCTGAAAATGGGCAGCCGCGGCTACCTCGCGCACCTGCTCAAACACCCACCTGGGGCCAAGTCCCCGAACCAGCCGCTCCTGCCTATGTGACAATATTATTGACACCTTTTCTGCCCGCGCGTGCGTCTTCGCCGGGTTCAGGCCGGCGGGAGTTCTGCCCGTAGTGAACCCCAAACCTTAGCCTTGTGAACAGGAAAGGCATCAATTGGTGAGGAAGGTAT
>DAOPPX010000108.1:0-17820 GCA_035358715.1 Verrucomicrobiota bacterium | reverse complement strand
ACGCTCCTTCCAACCCGCATTAAGGCTTACTGCTTTTCTTGAATCAGCCGTGCAGCCTGCGCCTTCCAGTCGAGCCAACCAGCCTCTGGATAGCTCTCAATGCGCCGTGTACAAGGGGTGTACAAGGGATGCTCAACGGGTGCTCACGCTTTAGTCCCTTGTGCTCCCTGCGTGCATCCGGCGTACTCCCCTTGTACACGGTACGGTGGAATGGAGAGGAACCCCTGGCGCGAGATGCCTGGACCGCAGGCGTTACAACGGGAGCTGGTATCGCAAGTGTCGTCTTTGCAGCTACTTGCTGTTTTGCGGAGGGTAATGACGCCGGAACGATGGCGCTAAATGCGCTGTTGCAGGCCGTCCAGCCGTTCCTGGTCTGGCGGGTGACAATAAACACCTGGCCGGCATATTTCATGCCTTGCACGAAATGTCAACAGATCGAAACGCGGGCATCTTGCCCGCTTACACGGTCCGGATGGCCTAAGCGGGCAAGATGCCCGCGCGCCGGCCCCCCAGGTATGAAACATCCGGGCCAAGAGCAGGAGGGGCGGCTCAGGGCCGGGCCGGGTATTGCGGTCTTTGCGGTCCGGCTATTCAGGGTCGGCGGAGGCCTCCGGCGCAGGTTTGCGGCTGGCCAGGACGACTTGTTCGCAGTTCATGAGCCAGTCGCACATGGCGTGGGCATCGGCGGCCTGGCGCAGTTCGAGGAGCAGGTCGGTCTTCTGCGCCATGAGACAGAGGCGCGCCAGGGTGTGCAGGTGCAGCCGCTCGTCGGGACAGCCGATGAGGAAGAACAGGTCGGTGGGCCGTCCGTCCGGAGAGCCGAAGGGGATTTGCTGGATGGTGCGGCCCAGCGCGACAAAGGCGCATTCAAACAAGTACGATTCGGGATTGCGCGAGTGGAGCAGGGCCAAGCCGCCCGGGATTCCGGTCGGGCAGAGCTCCTCGCGCGCCTCCAGGCCGTGCAACAGGGCCTGGGGATCGCAGACGAAGCCCGTCGTTTCGGCCAAGGCGGTCATTTGGCGCAGGACCGAGGATTTGGTTTTGGCCGTGAGCGCGGGCTCGATGAACGCGGGGCGAATCATCTCGGGCATGATGGCGTCCTGCGAGACGATTTGCTGGGCGCCGCGCGAAGATCTCTGGTGGTACTCGGCCAGGGGCCGGCCTTCCATGCCGAGGATGCGTTGCGAGGCCCAGGCGTCAATGTGGACTTTGCGGAAGATGATGCGATCCCCGAAGCGCTCGAACGGGATGTTCTGTTCCTTCACGAGCCGATCGAGGTCGGCCCGGCTGAGGTGCAAGTAACTCGCGGCCTCGTCAGGGCCGAAGATCCGGTAGGGCATGACGCTGGCGCCGCGTCTGCGCTTAGCCGGGCGGTCGGACCGGCCCGGCTGCCCGCTCGACGCTAGTCCTTTTCCTCCTCCTCGCTGCGCTTGCCGGCGTGCCGGTCAAGGTGAAGGATAGCGATTCGATGGTCGCCGGCCACTTCCAGCTTGGCCAGGAGTTCGGTTACGTTCTGCTCCTCTTCAACCTGCTCGTCGAGGAACCACTTGAGGAAGGAGGTCGTGGGGTAATCCTTCTCCGCGCCGGCCAGTTCATAAATGGCGCAGATGGAGGCCGAGACCTTCTGCTCGTGGCCCAGCGCCGTCTTGAAGGCTTCCAGCGGCGACTTGTAATCGCAGTTGGGGGCTGGGATGGACTGCAGGACGACCCTGCCTCCGCGTTGGACGAGGTATTTGAAGAAGCGGTTGGCATGGTCCAGTTCTTCCGCGCTCTGCACCCGCATCCACTTGGCGAAGCCCGTAAAGGGCGTGCTTTCGAAGTAGGCGGCCATTGCCAGGTAGGCGTACGCCGAGCTAAGCTCGAGGTTGATTTGGTCGTTGATGACCTTTTCCATCTTCTTGGATAGTTTCATAACAGACTTACCCTAAGGGCATTATGACGGTTTGGCAAGCGGCGCCGGGCAGCGTCAAGCCGCCAGGGCTTCCCAGGTCAGGGTAATGAGGTCGTCGGCTTCGGGGCCGGCTTTGGCGGACCAGATGGCGCGGAGGAGCCTGCCGACGGATTCCCTGGTCCATGGCTTTGCCGGCTGCGGCAGCGAGGCTACGGCCTGGCCGAGCCCATTCCATTGGTCAACCAACGAATGGACCGCCGCGGCGGCCCCCCGGGCGAGGTGGACGGGGCGAATGCCCTGCTGCAGCGCCAGGCGCATGGTGCCAAAGAAGCGGTCGTCGTAGCCGAGCTTGCGGACCTGGTCGCGGGTGACGCGCGCGATGAGGTCGTTAAGCGTTGGACGGACCATGCGGGCCAGCAGGTCTTCGGCGTAAGCCTTGTAGCCGGCCAGGGTGAAGAGGGGGTCGCCGAGCGCGGCGTGCTTGCGAATCAGGGCGGCGCCGGACTCGTCGAGAAACGCGGCCCTCGCGGTGGCCATGATGTCGGGATGCGCGGCGGCATCGGACATTGCCGTCAAGCCGCGCCGGGCGGCGAGGTAGGCGATGAGCGCATGGATGGCGTTGTGGCCGTAGAGCTTGGCTTCCTCGAAGGGCAGCAGGTCGGTCTTCTCGATGAACGCGTCAATGCCGCGGGTGAAGCCGGGCAGGTTGATCCTCGAGACGAGGATGCGGTTGAACTCCTCCACGAGCACGGCCTTGGGGACGGCCGGGGTCAGCGGCGCCAGGTTCAGCCGCGAAAGGGTGGCGGCGTCGGTGATGACGCCGGACATCTTGCCAATCACGGTGTTGAGGAACTGAACGTTCTCGAGGGCGGCGGGGACGCAATGTTGCGCCACGGAGGCACGGAGAAGTTCGGCGGCGTGGTTATGGTTCTCGGCGGCGTAGATGACGGTAGGGCGCGGCGCCCGGCGCAGCACGAGGCCGTCGGCCAGCGCGCGGGCGACGCTGGTCTGGCCGCCCTGGTCGTAGAAGGCGACGCTGGGCAGGGAGGTTGCCAGTTCATCGCTCTGGGAGATGGCCTGCAGGACTTGCCGGTGATCCTCCGGGACGGCTGGATTGTAGAGCTCGACGCCGGAAACGGCGGCCTGCTCGATGCGGTCGGGCCGCGCGATGTTGATGGTGTAGCGGCCGCCGGCGGAGCGGACGGCCTGCACGACGGCGGCGTCAACCTCGGCGACGACGAAGCGCGAGAAATGCCCGGAGCGGAACGCTTCGTAGAGGAAGAGCGCGCTCTGAATCGGCCCAAAGCCGAAGCCGACGAAGGTCCGGGCAGGCATCGGCTAGGCTTTGGCCGCCACGCGGAGCAGTTCGTCCTCGGCGGCCTTGGTCCACTGGCCGTTGACGAGTTTGGCGGCGACGGTGGGATAGTGCTGGTGCAGGTCCACCAGCGGGATGAGGCCCATGTCGTGGAGCATCGGATAGACGACGATCTTGCCGGCCAGCGTGCGGTTTTCGACGGCGGTAATGCCCGCGGTTGCGCCGGCCATGCCGCTGACGGCATCCACCGAGCAGTTGGTGTTGAGGCGGTCCGCGGTGACTTTCTTCAGCACGATCTTCATGTCGTCAATCGTGGAGCCGCTGGTGCCGAGCATGAAGCAGCGATTGGCGATGTAAGTGTCCAGGTCGAGCTCGTGCTTGGTCGGGGCGGGGATGCCGGCGAAGAGGTTGATGAGGCAGCCGGGTTGGCTGTCGCGGATGCTGTTGGAGACGAGCGCGGGCACCGGGGCCATGAGGGCGAAATAGGAGTATTTGCCCGGGAGCGGCGTTTTGACGGTGTTGACCATCTGCAGCGCGACGCCGTTGGCTTTGGCGAATGGCTCGGCCTTCTTCTGCAACGATGCGAGGCGGGCGTCGTCCATGTCGGTGCCGATGACGGTGAGGTTCGGCACGCCGGAGCAGAGGGCGCGGATGACGTGCATTTGGCCCATCGGTCCGCCGGCTCCGACCACGACGAAGCTGTCGCCGTTGCGCAGCTCGCAGGTGCGGGGGATCGTGTTGTAGGGCTCGGCGGGGTTGCTCCCGGTGGTGCCGATCCAGCGGGTCATGCCGTAGTGGATCCGGCCGACGCCGACGTTGACCGGGGCGCCGATGCGTTTGCCCCCGAGGACGATGTTGATGATGCCGCGGGCCGCGAGCTTGTCGTTGAGCACTTCCAGGACCGCCTTGCTGGCGCCGAAGTAGAGGATGTCGTCAAAGGACTGATCGGCCAGGGCGCCGACCTGGCCGGGTGTCTGGCGGAGCACCTCGGCGGGCTTGCCGGCGGGCTCGCAAGGGAGGCTGTCCAGGGAGACGCGCGCGGGATCGTCGGCGACGACCAGGAGCCTGCCGCCGGCTTTGAGCGCCTGGCGTTCGACGTTGACGTAGGAGTCTTCGACGCAGGCCCAGGGCTCGACCAGCGCGACGGCGGCGGCGGCCGGCTGGTCGCTGACGGGAATGAGGAAGCGTTCGCCCGCAGGATCTATGATCACGCGTTCATCCATGAGCACGTATTCCTGTAGCGCGCCCTCAAAGTTGTAGCCGAAGGCTGAGGCGGAGCCGGCGGTGGGGAGGTCCCGGTAGTCGGTCTGCGCGATGCAGCGTTCGCCGACCTTGTGGTGCTTGACGTTGGGGCCGACTGCGACGATGCGGAGGGTGACCTCATGTCCGGGGACGGTAGGCTGGGTGCCGGGGACATAGCTGGGGATTTCGCTCAGCACCTGCGGACTGATACCCCTGGCAACAGCGCCCTTGCGGGGGTGCTGGTCAAACTGCTTGAGGAGCTTGAGGTCGGAGAAGCAGAGGCTCACGCATTCGATCCGGGCCAGGACCTGGTGCGGGCCGGGGGGGACGACTGGCTTGGCAGGGTTGAGCTTGAGCTGGCCCGGGCCGACGAGTTGAAGGGCGTATTGGGTTGCGGGAAGTGTGGGGTTTGACATGTTGTTATTGCTTGCTGCGGTTACGCGAGCATGACCTGGCCGCCGGTAACGGGCAGCGCCTGGCCGGTCTCGTATTTCTGTTCGATGAGGTAGTAGATGGCCTTCACGACGTCTGCCGTGGTGCAGCCGCGGTTCATGGGGACTTTGGCTTCGTAGAACCGTTTCACATCGGCGATGGTCCTGGCGCCCGGCACCTTGCCGCTGCGCAGGTACTGGGCGAACAGGCCGTTGCGGGGGTCGGACCAGAGGGGGCCGTCGAAGAAGTTTCCCGGGCAGATGGCGTTGACCTTGATGCCGTCCGCGACCAACTCCAGCGCGAAGGACTGCGTCAGGCCGACACCGCCGAACTTGCTGCCCGCATAGGCGCCATTGCGGTTCGAGCCTTGCAGGCCGGACTTGGAGTTAATCTGGATGATGTCCGACGTGTATTCCTTTCGTGCCAGGCGCTGCGTGGCCAGGATCGGCGCCGCTTTCTGCACGCACAGGAAGTAGCCCTTGTAGTTCACGGTGGTGACAAAGTCGAAGTCCTTCTCCGGCAGCGTCTTCACGCTGCCCGCCTTGAGCACGCCGGCGTTGGAGATGAACACGTCCAGCCCGCCGAAGGCGCGGACGACCTGATAAATCGCCTCGGCCACGGAGGCGCCGTCGGCGACGTTGATGGGCAGGCCCAGCGCGCGGGGCTTGCGAGCCTGGGCGTTGATGCGCGCCGCCGCGGCTTGCGCGCCTGCGGCGTTAACATCCGTCAGCACCACGGTGGCGCCTTGCGCGACCAGCGCCTGCGAGATCTCGAGCCCGAACCCCTGGGCGGCGCCGGTGACGACAACGACTTTGCCGGCGGCGCGCCCGCTGGCCTGCCCCGAGGCGCTGACGGTCTTGCGATACGACTCGACCTCCCATTCTTCGATGAACTTTCGCAGACCGCTGTTCATGTAGCGGAGGCCGCCCAGCCGGCGGGCGCCGGCCATCACCTTGATGACGTCGGAGTAAACCTGCCGCACCGTCTCGGCGGCCGCGAAGTCGTCCCCGGCGGCGAACATGCCAAGGCCTTTGACCAAAATGACGTGCGGCGGCGAGCTGGTCTTGCGCGTGTGCTTCTGGATCGCCAGCCGGAGCTGTTCGACCAGGGCGGCTGCGGTGGCGCCCACCGCTGGCTCAAACCACAGCGGGAAGGACTTGCAGTAAACGATCTGGTCGGGGGTCAGCGGGCCGGCGGTGGCGGTGGCTTTGCCGCGCGCGCCGCCGACCAGGTCCATGACTTCGGGCGCATCGGAGAATGTGACGACCTTCAGATTGTCGCCCGCGGCCAGCAGCCCGCGCAGGGCGGGGCCGATGGATTGAACGAGGTTGCGGGCGGCGGCGGGCTCGACGTTGGCGACCCGGCCGAACGGCGGCGCCTTGCCGGCAGGCGCGAGCTGCCGCCGGAGTGTGCGGACCAGCCAGTCGGTGTCTCGGCGGATTTGTTCGGGCGTGTCACCAGAGACGACCAGGCCGTGGTTTTGCATCAGCACCGCGCGGGGGCGGTTTCGGCCTGTGGCTTTGCGGTAATCGGTCAACGCCTGCCAAAGGGTGCGGGAGAGAATGTAGCCCGGGTCCACCTCGGGCACCCAGACCACCTCGGCGGCCAGCCGCCGGGCGAGCTCTGGTCCTTTCACGCAGCAGGTGACCATGTTCACCAGTGTGCTGTGCGTGTGAACGACGTATTGCCCCGGCATGAGGTGGTGCAGCAGGGCCTCGACGCTCGGACGCTGGTTCTTCTCCGGATGGATGCGCGCAGCCAGCGTGGCCGCCTTGAACTCGGCTTCGCGCTGCATCCGCTGGTTGGACAGCGTGCTGTGCAGCAGGGCTTCAAGCTGCCGGCGGTCCAGCTCGACGAAGCCCTCGGGTGGAATGGTGGCCAGGGCATGGCCGCTGCCTTTGACGAACAGCCGGTCGCCAACCTTGACGGATGTGTTGCCGCCGCCGGCAAGCACAAATTCCGGATCAGCGCCGTAAAAGCGGGAGAGCTTAACGAGCGCCTCCAGGGGCGTGTCGGACCTGGTGAAAACGGGCCACTTCAAGTTGGATGCCATAAGAATGTCACTCGGGGTTCAAATATCGCCCGATGATCCCCTGCCCCAGCGACTTGAACGCGGCGATGCGTGCCTCCGCGTTGGGATATTTCGGGTTGGGGTTGCCCTGCGCATCCACGAAACCGCACTCGCCGTGGAGCGTGAGAAACTGGTGCGCCGCCACGACGCAGGCGCCTTCCCAGAAGATGTCCTTCACTTCTTCGGGAACCGGCAAAGCCTTCACGCAGGCTGGCTCGATGGGGAGCAGGTCAAGGGTGTTGTGCTCGGTGCCGGCTGTGATCACCAGGCCGGCCTCCCGCATCGCGCGGACATAACTGGTCAGCACTTCCGGGGTGTTGCGGATCGGAATAAACTCGGCGCACTGGAAGCCGCGGGCTTTGAGGGTTGCGATGAGATCTTCCACGGGCTGCTCGAAGGGGCAGATGGGGCTGGTGCCGTCGGCCAGCGTGGGATAGGCGGGGATGCCGCCCAACTCCAGGATCAGCCGCCATGCCTGCTCGAAGTTGACGAAGGTCTCGGGCACATAAGCCGGTTTGCCGGCCTTCATGAGCTGGGCGCGAATCTCGTTCTGAATCCTGACGGCATCTTCCGGCCCGAACTTCGGCGCCGCAGCCAGCCCAAAGGCCCTTGCAAGCTTCTCGAGTCGTTCGCTGACGGGCACGCTGGCGAAGATCGCCTCCTGGAAAGCCTGGCAGACGTGGCGTTCCTGGAGATAGATGCGCGAGCGGGGGCATCCGTGACGCCTGGCCACCATGTCTATGACGTCGGCCTCCGTCAACCGGATGGGCAGCCCGCGCTGGGCAAGCACTTCGGCCAGTTTGAGGATAACCTCGCGCATCCGCGTGCTGTCGTTCTGGCGGATGATGCCAAGCAGCCGGGTCGCCTCGGGGCTGAACGGCTCAAGGCGGGTGATGCCCTTGCCGCAGATGTACATTTTGCCCGGGTTGCCGGGGTCGTTAATTTTGACGCCCTGCTTCACCAGCTCGTCAATCAGGCAGATGATCTCCAGCCCGAACAGCGGGAAGATGCCGGCCTTGCGGGCGCCTTCCACAAAATCGCCGTAGACATCGTAGTCGTAGTAGTTGCTGACGCCCAGGACCCGCACTCCCTGCGCGGCGGAGAGTTCGATGGCCTGCGCCACCGTCTGAAACGCCGAGAAGTTCGGCGGCAGGTGGATGTGGCTGTTGACTTTCAGCCGCAGCAGGCGCGGGCTGCCCGCCCCGGCCAGGACTGCCAGGTCATTGGGCGTGCCCAGTCCTTTGAGCGAGGCGAGCGCTTCAGCGGTTCGTTGCGTCATAAAAATGCTACCGGTTGGCCCGATCCTACTCCACCCCGGCCACGACCTGAAAGACCTTCCGCGGCGGCAAATGCAGCCCCATGGACAAGGCGTCCTCGGCGGCCTCCTTGATGGCCTCGCTGATAGTTGGATGCGCGAAGACGGTCTCCGCGACGTCCTGCACGCTGACCTGCTGGTGCAACAAGGCCCCGGCGGCGGCGATGCACTCGGTCGCGTTGTGCCCGATCATGTGCACGCCAAGCAGGCGGCCGGTCTCGCGATGCCGCACCACCTTCACGAACCCCTCAGTGTCATTGACCGCCAGCGCTTTGCCCAGAAACGCGAGCGGGAAGTTCCCCACGGACACCGGGAACCCCTGGGCCTTGGCTTCTTCCGCCGTCAAGCCCACTGTGCCAACTTCGGGGAAGGTGTAAACCGCGTTGGGAATCGGCGCCTTGAACTCGTGGCCATGGCCCAGCGCGTTCTCAACCGCAATCACGCCATGCGCCGAGGCCGCATGGGCCAGCAGGCATCGCCCGTTGGCGTCGCCGATGCAGTAGTAATCCTCCAGGGCCGTCTCCATGCGATCGTTCGCGCGGATGAACCCGCGCTCGGTCGCCAGCCCAACTGTCTCCAGCCCGATCTCCGCGGTGTTCGGCCGCCGGCCAGTGGCCACGAGCACGCGTTCCGCATCCAGGCTTTCGCCGCTGCCCAGCTTCGCCACCGCGCCCGATCCACCCAGTGCCAGGCTCTCGATCTTCACGCCGGTGAACACCTTGATGCCTCGCGCAGTGAGGACCTTCCGGAGCGCCTGCGCCACCTGCCCATCCAGATTTGGCAGTAGCTGCGGCAGCATTTCAACGACGGTCACTTCCACCCCCAGCGGCTGCATCATGCAGGCGAACTCACACCCGATGACGCCGCCCCCAACGATGAGCAGCTTCTTTGGCAGCGTCTTCCAGTGCAGCGCCTCGTCGCTCGTGCTAACGACGTTGACATCTGTCGGCCACCCTGAAATCCGGGACGGCACCGAGCCCACCGCTAGGATGATCTTGTCAGCCGTGAACTTCTCGGGCGCGCCGGTGGAGCTGGTGACCGCCACCTGCCCCGCTCCGGCCAGCACGGCGCGTCCCTGAAGCACCGTTACCTTCCGGGCTCCCATCAGGCCTTTGATGCCCGCGCGCAGCGTTTGCAGAATCTTGTCCTTGCGCGCCTGAATTTTCCCCCAGTTCACTGCCGCCCCGGCGGGCACTTCGATGCCCATCTCCGCCGCGTGCCGTATGTGATGCATCAACTCGGCCGAGCCCAGGATGGCCTTCGATGGAATACACCCGTTATTCAGGCAAGTCCCGCCGAGGTGATCTTTCTCGACCAGGACGACGCTGGCTCCCATTTGGGCGGCCTTGAGCGCGGCGATGTATCCTCCCGGTCCGGCCCCAACAACGGCGATAGTGTAATGCTTGCTCATAAGAGTATCCGTAGCCTGCCTCGGCCTGGCCTATGGCATGAACCCGACCGGGTTCTCCAGCAAAGCTCTGAGCCGCGCCATGAACTGCGCGCCCAGCGTGCCGTCAATCAGCCGATGATCGGCGCTCAGGGTGAGGTTGAGCGTCTGGCCGGCCCTGATTGCGCCGTCCTTCACGATCACATCCTCGCGCACGGCGCCCACCGCCAGGATCGCCGCCTCGGGAGGATTGATGATCGCCACAAACTCATCCACTCCGAACATGCCGAGGTTGGAAATGGTGAAGATTCCCTGGCCCATGTTCTCAATCTTGCCTGCGCGGGCCTGGTTGGCCAGGCGCTTTGTTTCAGCCGCCAAATCCGCCAGCGTCAACCGGTCCGCGTTCATGACCACTGGCACCACCAGACCGTCGTCCATCCCCACGGCGATGCCGATGTTCGCGCCCGGAAACTCGATGATGGTATCCCCGTCCACGCGGCTGTGCATCGCTGGAAACTCCATGATCGCCCTGGCGCAGGCCATGACAATAACATCGTTCACGCTGCACCCAACCTTGGCCTTCTGGCTCTTGTAGAGGGCCATCATCGGCGCGGCGTTTATGCGCGCGCTCAGATACCAGTGGGGAATGGTGGTCTTGGACAGCGTGAGATTGCGGGCGATGGCTTTGCGCATACCGCTCATGCGCCTGCGGACCGCCCCGGCGGGCAGCTCGCCCTGGGCGACCGGCGATGAAACCGCAACGGCGGGCCTAGCCGCCACACCGGCCGCGGGAATGTCCGTCGAAAGAATGCGTCCGCCCGGCCCGGAGCCTCGCGCGACTGTCTCCAGGTCCACCCCGCGCTCGCGGGCAATCTTGCGCGCCGCAGGCGAGGCTTTTACTCGCCCCGTGTCAGCGCTGGCAGCCGGAGCTGAAAGCTCGGCGGCCGGCTGCTCTGCACCCTCCGGTGGAGCCGCGGCGGGTGCCGCGGGTGTTGCCGGACTTGCGTTGAAGGCGGCGATGAAAGCGTCAACGTCAGCATCATCATCCGCCAGGTAGGCGACAGGCTGCAGCACCGTGCTGCTGGCGCCTTCCGGGACCACGATTCGGGCCAACCGCCCTGCATCGGTGGCTTCGACCTCGATGGTCGCCTTGTCGGTCTCAATCTCGAAGATGACTTCGCCTTTGCGGATAGTCGCGCCGGGCTTGGCGTGCCACTTGACGATAACGCCCTCCTCTACACTTTGGCCGGCCTTGGGCATCAGTATCGGGATGACCTTGCTTGCGGAAACGTTCTTATTGGTCACGGAAGTTGCTTTCTTTTCGGCGGATTGCGTGGCTGGTCGAACTGCCTCGTCTTCGATGCTGGCCAGGGGGGAGCCAGTGGAAACGGTGCAGCCCGCTGGAGCCAACACCTCCTTAATCGTGCCTTCCAGGGCCGATACGATCGCCGCCAACCCCTCGTCTGTCTCAACTTCCAGGAGAAGCTCACCCTTGCGGACAACATCCCCTGTCCGCTTTCGCCAGCGAAGAATAGTCGCCTTGGCGGCGGATTTGCCTGCTTGCGGCAATGTAAGTTTTGGCATAATCGGCTAGCTAATGACTGAATTTAGCACATAACTCCTTCAAGAGTCAACTAAAGAGTGTCACCAGTCAATCAGATTCTGACAGAAATATGTTGCTTTGTTGTCAGGATGGTGTTTAATGGTAGTCATTGGACCCGGTGACACGGTCTCGCACGGCTTTGTGTAGTGGCACTGGCCACGGCTGCAAAGTGGTGTTGAACTGAAGGACATGGGAAAGTTATGAGTTCGTTCCGTCAACGGCGCGAGAAGATACTCGCGACCATTTTTGAGAAGCGGCATGCCTCTGCCAGAGATCTGGCGGTGGCGTTGTGCGCGTCCGAGGCGACTGTACGGCGCGACCTCAAAGCGATGGCGGCTGAGGGCGAGATTGAACTCGTTTACGGCGGGGCGACGCTTCGGCGTCCGTCGGACTATTCCTTTCGTTCGAAGGGCGAGCGCAACGTGGAGGCCAAGCGGATTATCGGGCGTCTGGCGGCGGACCTGGTGGGAGAAAACGAACAGATATTCCTCGACTCGGGCACAACTTGCTTCGAGATGCTGCCCTTTCTGAAAGCCAAGCGGGGGCTCTCGATCATTTGCTCTTCCGCCCGGCTGGCGCTCGAACTGGACGCGCCAGGCGTCTCGGTGATCCTGCTTGGCGGACAGTATCGCCCGGACCGCATGGACACCGTCGGGCTGCTGGCCACCGCGACGCTCGACCAGTTGCGCGGCTACCTTTGCTTTATCGGCGCGGACGGCCTGGACCGGGAGTTTGGCCCTGCCGCCGCCGACCTGGAAAGCGCGGACCTCAATCGCCGCGCAGTGCGCAATGCGCGCCAGACCACCCTGCTCGTGGACCACACCAAGTTTGCCGCGGCCTCGTTGTGCAAGGTGGTGGACTGGAAACTGGTCTCCCGAATCGTCACCGACCGCGCCCCAAGCCCGGAGTGGATGGATTTCCTCAGCGCCCAGGGCATTCAAGTGGATTACCCGGAGGAATGAAGGGACGGCAGCTTTGAACATCGTTGTTTAATTTCATCAACCTACTGCAAAGAAACTAACTGCTAATATGCCCAAGAGCCAATTCGTCAGCCCCGTCGAGAACCGCCGTCCGGGACGGATCGAGTTCACCCCCATCCCGATCAACCAGTATCAGAAGACCTGCAAGGAGGAGTTCGCGTCGAAGCGGTTTTCCAAGGCTGACTTCCTGCGCATCCAGCGCGACATGGAGATCATCCGGGCCTTCGAGAACATGCTCAACGAGATCAAGCTCCGCGGCAGCTTTCAGGGCATCGAATACAACCACCGTGGTCCGGCCCACCTCTCGATGGGCCAGGAAGCCTCCGCCGTCGGCCAGGCCTACCTCCTCGGCGTAGATGACCACATCTACGGCTCCCATCGCAGCCACGGAGAAATCCTTGCCAAGGGTCTCTCGGCCATTGCCAAGCTTTCCGACGGCGACCTGCTTAAGATCATGCGCGACTACTTCGGCGGCGACACCCTGCGCGTCGTCGAAAAGGACGCCACCGGCTCCACGAAGGACTTGGCCATGGACTACCTCGTCTATGGCGCGCTGGCGGAGATCTTCGCCAAAGACTACGGCTTCAACCGCGGTATGGGTGGCTCCATGCACGCCTTCTTCCCGCCCTTCGGCATCATGCCGAACAACGCCATTGTTGGGGGCTCGGGTGACATCTCTGTGGGCGCGGCCCTCTATAAACACGTCAACCAAAAGCCCGGCATCGTCATCTGCAACATTGGCGACGCCTCCGCCGGTTGCGGCCCGGTGTGGGAAGGCATCTGCTTCGCCACCATGGACCAGTTCAAGTTGCTCTGGGACAAAGCCCATCGCGGCGGCCTGCCTCTGATCCTCAACTTCGTCAACAACTTCTACGGCATGGGCGGCCAGCCCGTCGGCGAAACCATGGGCTTCAAGGTTCTCGCCCGCTTGGGCGCCGGCATCAACCCCGAGCAAATGCACGCCGAACGGGTGGACGGCTACAACCCGCTGGCGGTCATTGACGCTATCGCCCGCAAGAAGAAGATCATCGAGGACAAGAACGGGCCGGTCCTGCTCGACACCATAACCTACCGCTTCTCCGGCCACTCGCCCTCGGACGCCTCCAGCTATCGCGAGAAGTCGGAAGTGGACGCCTGGCGGCAGCAGGATTCCCTCGTTGCCTTCGCCCAGGAACTCGTGGATGCCAAGATCTGCACCCGCGCCGAGATTGACGAGACTCACGCCCAGGCCGAAGCGATCATTCTCAAGGCCTTTAAGAAGGCGGTGGACATCAAGCTCAGCCCGCGCAGCGATCTCAAGCTCAAGAACTGCCTCCTGGAGCGCACGATGTTCTCGAACCAGAAGATTGAGTCGCTGGAGCCGGGCCGGAAACCCGAGGTGCTTATCACCAAAGAGGAGAATCCCCGCGTCAAACAGTTGGCCCAGCGCAGCCGCTCGGCCTTTGACGACAAGGGCAACAAGCTGCCCAAGAGCAAGTGCGTCGGCATCCGCGATGCCATCTTCGAGGCCGTCCTCGACCGCTTCTATGTGGACCCCACGCTTGTCGCTTACGGGGAGGAGAACCGCGATTGGGGCGGCGCGTTCGCCGTTTACCGCGGCCTCACTGAGGCCCTGCCCTATCACCGCCTGTTCAACTCGCCAATCAGCGAAGGCGCCATTGTCGGCAGCGCCGTCGGCTACGCCCTGGAGGGCGGACGGCCGCTCGTCGAACTCATGTATTGCGATTTCCTGGGCCGGGCCGGCGATGAAATCTTCAACCAAATGGCGAAGTGGCAATCCATGTCCGGCGGCCTCCTCAGGATGCCGGTTGTCCTCCGCGTCAGCGTCGGCTCGAAATACGGCGCCCAGCACTCGCAGGACTGGACCAGCATGTGCGCCCACATCCCCGGCCTCAAAGTCGTGTTCCCGGCCACCCCCTATGACGCCAAGGGCCTGATGAACTCCGCCCTCGTCAGCACCGACCCGGTGGTCTTCTTCGAGAGCCAGCGCATCTACGATGAGCCCGAACATTTCGTCAAAGGCGGCGTTCCCACCGGCTACTACGAGGTGCCCTTTGGCGAACCCGACATCAAGAAAGCCGGCCGCGACCTGACAATCCTGACCATTGGCGCCACGCTCTACCGCGCCCTGGAGGCCGCCAAACAACTGGAGGACAAGTGGGGCCTGTCCTGCGAGGTCATTGACGCCCGCTCGATCGTCCCGTTCAACTATGCCAAGGTGATCGAGTCGGTAAAGAAGACCCGCAAAATCCTGCTGGCATCGGACGCGTGTGAGCGGGGCAGCGCCCTGCAGACTATGGCCGCCAAGATCACGCAGTTCGCGTTCGACGAACTGGACGCCCCCCCCGTCGTGGCGGGTGCCCGCAACTGGATCACGCCCGCCGACGAAGTGGAGGACGCCTTCTTCCCGTTTGCGGTGGACATCATTGACAGTGTCCATGAGCACTTGCTGCCGCTCAAGGGCTACTCGGTAACGCGGGATTGCTCCAACGCGGACCAACTGCGGCGTTACGCCCAGGGCATCTAGACCAATCCAGCCGGCGGATGAGTCAATTCCAGGCCATCATATTTGACATGGATGGTGTCATCGTGGACAGCGAGCCAGTCCACGAGCGCGCCTATCTGGAGGTCGTGCGCGAACTCGGCTACGGGGATACCCAC
Organism: Verrucomicrobiota bacterium; assembly: GCA_035358715.1. GTDB lineage: Bacteria > Verrucomicrobiota > Verrucomicrobiia > Limisphaerales > UBA8199 > UBA8199. The sequence goes on along the minus strand of DAOPPX010000108.1, from coordinate 2,923 downwards.
GGCCTGCGGTTTGCGGATTACGTGGGCCGATCCGATGAAGTCCTTTGGCAGGACTTCATCGCCCGCCACCACCCGCCGCAGTCCTACGAGGAACTGCTGGCCCTGAAAACCCGGCGCGTGGTCGAAATCATTCGCCGGGACCAGCCGGTCTTCGCGGGCGTTGCCGAATTGATCGAAAAACTCGCCGCACGATACGTGCTGGCGCTGGCCTCGGGTTCGGAGCGCCTGATTGTGCGGGAGGTCCTTGAACTCAAGCGCCTGGGACGGTTCTTTTCCGCCAGCGTCGCCGGCTCCGAAATCCGCCACGGCAAACCGGCCCCCGACATCTTCCTCCGCGCCGCGGAACTGGTCCGGGTGCCGCCGCAGGCCTGCTGCGTCATCGAGGATTCCAAGCCCGGCATCGCGGCGAGCCTCGCCGCCGGCATGGAGGTAATCGCCATCACCAACACCCACTCCGCCGACGAACTGCGCCGCGCCACGCACATCGTGCGGACCTACGACGAAATCCAACGCCTGTTGCTCGGACCGCAAAGGCGGGTCGCCAATTACGTTCCTGATACGCGCACACACAGCGTGTAACTGGTCGAGTAGAGCGGAGGCGCGCCGGGCGCTTGTGGCAATAGAACGGCCGACCAAGAAAACCGAGCCGAGGGGAGTCCGGCAGGAGAGGTCCGGGCCGCTCCTTTCGGTTCGAAGTAGGGTTCAGCCAGGACATCGGCCCCAAGGGCGCTAGAACCAGATGGGTGCCTGAACCGACCGCCTCACCAGCCGCGGCTGGTGAACGGCCTGGAATCGCAATGAACGAAAACGCAGGCTCGGGCAGAGCCTGCAAAACGCAGTTTCAACGCCTCGGCAGGATCCGGATTATGAAGGCCGGGGTGGAACAACGGTTCTTCTGTTGATCAGGGCTAATGGGCGACCCCTTTACGGCGTTGCACTCGGGCGGGAGGACCCAGCTTGGTCTTGACGGAGCAGTCGGCTGCCTCCCACCCTTTTCTCATGCCGCGACCGGTTCGCCTTAAATAACGATTTACCGGCCTGCGTTGGCCCGCAGGTCATCGCCTGCCTCATCTATATGCCAGACTTCAATCCCCGCAAGTACAGTCCCGCAGACATTGACGCCCTGCTCGCAAAGGCCCCCAAGGAACTGCTCGAGGCAGCCCTCGGCGGCCTCACCCTGATGAACACAATGCTCGCTGACGGCACCGCCCCCGAACCCTGCATCGAGACCGCCATGGACCTCCTCCGCAGCAATGCTGAGATCCGCGTGGGCAAGCATACCTTCACCCGGCCCAGCGACATCATCGAGTGCATGGGCACCAACCTTGGCATGGCGCTCGCCGTCCTCGCTGGCCTCGTCACCAACCCTCCACAGTGCCCTTTTTCCGGCCAGCCCACTTGCCCGGTTGAGCCGCCCCCGCCGGCAGGAGAAAACCCCTTGCGCTCAAATTGATCCGGTTCAAGAGAACGAGAACGGTGATGAGGACAGCACGCCAGCCAAGGCTTTGTCCTCCTGCCTGCACGCTTGGCTCTCCCCAACTCGGTGCAGATACGACATTCTCATGGACCGACCCCTGCTATCAGTATCATCAAACCGCTCGGTGAGGGGAGCGACGAAGAGGGAAGGTTGTTCGCAGGTTGTCCCGCCTCAGAAGATGCCCGTTCGGCGTGTGGCCGCATAGCCGGGATTGCCCTCGGGCTCGCTGCATATCTTCCACTCCTCAGATCGCACGATGCCATCGCCGTAACCGCAAATGTCACGCGTCGAGGAAATGCGTTGGAACAGCAGGGCGAACAGCTCGCGGGCCTTCACGGTCGCCCCCGGCATCAGGCCGAGCTTCTGAAAGACATCGAGGTCCTTCTTGTAGTCACGAATCAGCCCGCACGAGTGGACGCAGCGGCCATTGGCCGGATGAAAACCGTCGCAGCAATCACAGGCCATGCATGTGCCCTCGACGAGCGTGATGGGCACATCCGGTTCGCGACGGATGCGCTGCCAGATTTCACAGAGCGTGTCGCTGGGGCGCGGCGATTGGTTCTGGCCGCCGGCATACCAGCACGACAGGCACATCAGGTGGTGCGGGCGGACGAAAAGCCGGTCGGCGGCTTGGATGCGTTCGACATTGCGCGCGCGGTATTGCCTGCATTCAACCTCCGTGCGGGCATGAACCACCGCGCTCCAGCCCTGCGCCCGCACTCGCTCATAGGCGCCGCTCTTCGCCAAGGAGCATCCTTTCCACCCCGGCGTGTCATAGGCGCAGACACCTTGCGGGCTGGCGATGCGGTCGAAGAGCAGCTCGTAGAGGTAGCGAGCCCGGCGCGTGTCGCCCGGCGCAAGGCCCAGGCGCTGGAGCACATCGAGGTCGCGTTTGCGGTTCAGCACTTCCCGGCTGTCGGCCGAGGTCCTGGCCTCCGGCCCCAAGGCAGTGTAATGCGGAATCTCGTCCGCGTTCGACATTAGGCGGATGGCGGCCGAGGGATCGGTGCCGAGCTTCTGCAACACTTGTCGGGCTTTCGAGTCTTCCATCAGCGGGCATTTCGCGCCGCCGTGAATGCAGACGACACTCAGCAGTTGGTGAGCGCGGATGGCGACGGCTCCAGCGCACAAGCCGTCGCCAGCCGGCTTGCGATCGGTGGCCGCGCGGCGGGGCGGAACAATGCCGGCCTTCTGGTCTGCTCGCGCGAGCAGGGGCAGGGCCGAACCGGCCAATCCCAGCACTCCCAGCTTCAGCGCAGTGCGACGCGACAAATCCGACACGGGAAGCTCCCGCTCGGGTCGTGGGTGGACCTGGTCATGCGGATTCATCCGGGATATTCTGCCACGTGATGGCAAATGGGCAAACGGATTTGGTTAACACGCGCTTTTCATCACGCCGGATTCGAGAAAGTGATTTGGGCGGATTTGGATTGTGGCCGGGTCGGC
>DAOPPX010000107.1:0-17911 GCA_035358715.1 Verrucomicrobiota bacterium | reverse complement strand
GGTGCGTCGTGGCCACAGTTTGGGTCACTCCGCGCGTTCGCTAAGGATTCGGGGTGGCATACAAAGGCGTAGTTTCTCCTGGCGCCCAAGACGGGCTTTACTATGCGGAGATGCGATATGCCACAAATACATTCTTCTGGCTCGCACCAGTTGGCCCGCTCGTCACGAATGTTGACAGTCCAAACACAAGTTTGGCGTTTAACCCCCGCACAGCACAGCCTGCCATTGTTTACCGTTCCGAGTTTGGACAGATTCACTACATAGAGCGAAGTGCCGGTGGGGCTTGGACCACAGCGGTGATCGACCTGTCCGGTGACAACACGGCTTGGACAACATTAGCTTTTTCGCCTACTACTGGCCGCAGAGCCGTTGCCTACCACAAGGCGTAGGGAACCTATGTGAAGGTCAACTGGTACGACGAGAGGCGTGACCCCGATAGGAATCCAGACACGGGAGCGCAAGGATGGGTTACAGACAACGTTGGTGCCGGGGTGTGGGATTTTGGCAACCCGTCCATAGCGTTTTCAAGCAACGGGCTTCCGGCGGTGAGCTACTATGACGGTGATTGGGGCCTTAGCGTCTCTACCTATGACCCCACAATTACCAACTGGGTAGTCTCCAAGCTGCAGCTTGCTGGTGCTAGACTGGGAGGAGGGAACTCGAGCATTCTGTTTTCACCGACCACAGACAAGCCTGTGGTGGCTAACGTTGGCTACGTCATTGGCGGCAGCGGGCCGGTTACGCTTTCGTTTCTGACAACCAATGGCTGGATTACCATCGATAGCGGGATGCTGGGTCTCGACGACGGGGGATTTGCTTCACTTGCCTTCGACGGGGAGCAAAGACCGACCGTCGTCTTCGTCAGTGGAGCGATTGTTCTTCGGTGGACCGTTCACAACTATCTCGATCCAGCCCAACGCGAATCGCGTTTCGAGACGGTGCTCATGAAGCAGGGTATCGTCCAACCCTTCCAGGCGGTTCAGGGACCCTTGACGTGCGTCGCTGTCAGTGGTTCAACTTCTTTGTCATCCTGTTTGGCCATGGAAATGCCAAGGCTGTGCATAAATCGTCTAGACGGCCATCACTCTCGGGTGAGCTGGACCTCGGCCGGGGCTGACTACGACCTTCTTTCCTATGCCGAAGTGCCCTTTTCCAGCCCCGCCCAGACCATTCGAATAGACCACTCTTTATCAGAGTATGTTGCCGAGACAGGCAGCAACGCGGCTGGTTTTTTCCAAATGACTTGGCCTCCCCATTGATGGGTAGTGTCGAGGCACAGATACGTAGCCCTGTCCGCCTTGCCCGAGGTGAGCTGCGCGGCGGGCCCTACACGCCCAACGCCAAAGGCGGAGTCTTCGCGGGCGTCTATTGCGCCGGCAAAGAGGAAACCTTCGAGTTCCTCCAGAACGTCCTGGCCGAGGTCTGCGAGCTGTTCCCGGGCAAGTACATCCACATCGGCGGCGACGAAGTGCCCAAGGACAACTGGAAGCAGTGCCCCCGGTGCCAGGCGCGCATCCGGCAGGAAGGATTGAAGGACGAGCGCGAACTGCAAAGCTACTTTGTCCGCCGCATCGAGAAATTCATCAACGCGCAAGGACGCACGCTGATCGGCTGGAGTGAAATCCGCGAGGGCGGCCTGGCCCGGAACGCCGTCGTCATGGACTGGATCGGCGGCGCGGCCGAAGCCGCCAGCACCGGGCACGACGTGATCATGTCCCCCACCAGCCATTGCTACCTGGATTACTACCAGTCCACCAACCACGACGCCGAGCCGAAAGCCATCGGCGGCTATGTGCCGCTGAGCAAGGTTTACGCCTTCGAGCCCATCCCCCCGAACCTGGCCCCGGCGCACCAACGGCACATTCTCGGCGCGCAGGGCAACCTGTGGACCGAATACATCCCCAACTTCAAACACGCGCAATACATGCTCTTCCCCCGCCTCTGCGCGCTGGCCGAGGTCGCCTGGTCGCCGCCCGGCGTGCGCAACTGGGAGCACTTCCTGCGGCGTCTCCCGGTCCAGTTCCAGCGGTTCGACCAGCTCGGCGTCAACAACCGCAAGGGCACGCCCGAGCGCATCGCCGAATAACCGTGTGAAAAGCTCAGGTCTTCTCCCGCTGCAAGCGATAGCTCAGGGCATTGCGGTGGCGGCGCTTGAGCCCTAGCCGTTTCCGCTGGCGTTCCCGCGCCTTGACCATGTGCTCCAGGCACATCAGACCCCGGACGACCGGTTCGCCGCAGATAATGCAGCGTTTGTCCCGTCTCATCCGCAATTGATACCGCCACTGCCGGGAAACCCGCAGGGCCGCGAACTCATCTTTAATGGGCTTTCCCATGTTCGTTTCCGCTATTCGTTAATGGACGCACGCACACGCACTCAAATTACCGGGCCACAGTTAACCGGGAATACGCCAGGAAGTCAACCAGCCTTTGCGGCAGCCTTTGCGGCTGGCCGCCTCCAAATCAGACGGCTACACTCCGGGCATGATCTTACTGACGAACACCGGCGGGGTCGCGATGACCAATTGCTTCCTCATCGCGGATGAAGCGGCCCGGCAGGCGGTGCTTTTTGACGCGCCCGACCACACCACCGCCCCGCTCCTCGAAGAGACGGCCGCGCGCGGATGGGAGTTGACGGGTTTATGGCTGACGCACGGGCATTTCGATCACTTCGCCGATCATGCGGTCGTGCGGCGGAAGTTCCCGAGCGCCCAAATCCTGCTCCACGCGCTGGACCAGCCCAAGGCGCAGCATCCGGACGTGCAGACCCGGCTGTTTGGGCTCCCGTTTGTCATCCCGCCCCTCAAGGCGGACGCAGGCCTCGCCGACAACCAGCAGCTCAAGATCGGATCGCTGGAGGTTATCGTAATCCACACCCCCGGTCATTCGCCGGGCCACGTGGTGTACCACTTCCCCCGGGAACAACTGCTGGTCGGCGGCGACCTGATCATCGGCGGCTCGATCGGCCGAACCGATCTGCCGGATTCGGACCCGCGCCAGATGCAGGCCTCCATCCGCCGGGTCATGGACCTGCCGGGAGCAACGCGCCTGCTCGGCGGCCACGGCCCCCCCACCACGCTGAGCCAGGAGCAGGCCACCAATCCTTTTGTGCGGGAAATCCTTGCCGGGTAGGGCTCGCTCGCCGTGCCGCGCCCGGCTCGTGAACATTACACCGAGCGGGCGGTCTCTCCGGATCCAACAGTCAACACTGGTCAGGCACCCCGGGGCTCCGGTCAGCGGCCCGGGCCGCCGGCGCGTTTCTGGTCCTGCTCCCGCAGCAGTTGGTCTTCGAGCAGCCGGCTGTCCTGGTGGTCGGGATGCCGCTGGCGCACGGCGCGCAGGACCGCGAGCGCGTCGTCGAGCCGGCCGGCACGATAGAGGTAGAACGCATGGGTGTAGCCATACTGCGGGTTGTCGGGACGAAGTTCGGCGGCACGGCGGCACCAGTCGAGGCCTTCCTCGGGATGCTCCTTCGCCAGCAGCACGCCGAGGTTGTAGGCGGCCTGGCCCGATTTGGGGTCGGCCTTGAACGCGGCGCGGAAAGCCTGCTCGGCCTCGGACATCTTGCCGACCTCGGCCAGCAACATGCCGAGGTTGAGGTTGGCGGCGGAGTTGGTGGGATCGAGGCGGAGCGCCTGACGCAGGCTGGCCTCGGCTTTGTCGTTCTGGCCCAGGGCGTTGTAGACCAGGGCGGCATTGACCTGCGGCGGCAGGGCGTCGGGCTGCAGGCGGGTGGCAATCTCGAACTCGAGCACCGCTTCGCGCATCTGGCCGCGGGCCATGTAGAAGTTGCCGAGGTTGTAGTGCGACGCCATGTCGTCCGGACGCGCGCGCATCGAGGCGATCAGTTCGTTCATAGCGCGGTTGACCGGTTGCCGTTGTTGCTCGGGCAGACTTTCCTCCGGGATGCCAGCCAGGGCGGCGGCGGCGCGGACGCGCACGAGGCGGTAGTCGTCGCCGGCCGCCTTGATCAGCGCGGCCAGGTTGGGCTGGTCCAGGCGCTGGCCCAGCGCTTCGGCCACGCTGGCGCGGACTAGGGGCGAGGGATCCGGCAGGAGGTTCCGCAGGGTCGTCCATTTGTCTTCCGAGGGGCAGTCGGCCAGCAGGCGGACCAGCGAGACGGTCTGGATTTCCTCCCGGTCGGGGCGGTTGAGCCAGGCCAGGATGTCGGGCAGGTTCCTCCAATCATGTTTGCGCGCCGCGGCAATCAGCGCGGCGCGTTCGAGCACCGGCTGCTGGTAATCGCGCTCGCGCCATTTGCGCACGCGCCGGTCGGCCCAGCCGGCGTCCTTGTTGGTGTGGCAAAGGTTGCAGGCATTGGGGGACTGGTACTGGAGCGTCGTCGCCGGCGTTGGCGGGCGCATCGAGTGATCCGAGCGCCGCATCCGGGCGAATTCGGTCATCGGCATGTGACACGAGATGCAGTGGTTGCCGGCGACGTCGGATTTGTGATGGGTGTGGGCGGGCGCATTCGCGACCCGGGCGGCGTGGCAGGGCAGACAGGCGTCGTTGGCTTTGGCCGGGTCCGCGAACCGGTAGCGGCCGCTGGAGGTGTGGCAGTGGATGCAGTCCAGCTTGCCGGATTTCACGCACGGGCTGAGCCGCCAACTGGTGAAAGTGTAGTTCTCCCCCAGGTCCCGCCCGTCGGGGTAGAAATCCGGGTGCTCGAGGGTGACCAGGTCAAAGTGATCGAAGTAGCGGTCGCCGGGGGCGAAGCTGATGGTCAGGGGCGACATCTTGGCATGGCAAGGCGCGCAGGTGTCGTTGCGCTGCTCGGTGGTCAGCTTGCTGGTGACGACGAGCTTGACGTCGGCCGGGGCGGGCTGGTTGGTGGGCAGCCCTTGGAACAGTTCGACATGCGCCGCCGATGGGCCGTGGCAGGTCTCGCAATTGATGCCCGGCTCGGCCCAGGTGGTGTGGTAGCTGTCGGAGACGAGGTCGTAGTTCTTGGAAAGCTGGCTGACGTGGCAACTGAAGCAGGCGGTGTTGAAGGTCAGCGGCCGTTCCTTCCAGTAGAGCGCCTCGTCGCGGCGGTCGCCGAAGTGGCGAATCGCGCTGGCGGTGGTGTCGAGCCATTCCCGGCGGCGGACATCGTAGGCCACCGGCAGCACCTGCAGCATGCCCCGCTCCAGCGGCGTCAGGAAGTAGAACACGTTCTTGCCCCCCATCGTTTGCACCATCGGAAAGCTCTGCTCGCCCGCCGGCCCGCGCTCGATCACCACGCCCTTCTTAAGGTCCGCCCGGAACCGGTGCTTGCCCGCCGCAATCTCCTCCTTCTGCTCCGTCAGCTTGCTCTTGGCCAGTTCCGCCGTGTAGGGCTGCATGGCCAGGCCGTGAAACGACGTGGACCACAACTCATAGAACTTCTCGTGGCATTCACGGCAACTGCGCGACCCGGCAAACCCCTCCGGAGCCGCTTTGACCGCCGCCGGGCTGACCGCCGCCGCGCCCGCCTGGATTGCGGCAGCCCACCCCAAAACCAGCACGCAGCCCAACTTCCACAGGAGACGCCCCCCCCGACTCCCGGCCGCGTCCGCCCAGCCCCTGCCAAAGGACTTCTTCGCGTGGTCTATCGTGCGGCAGCCATAATTCATAGCGCTTCTCCAAAGCATCCCTCACGCAACAGGGCGGCGTCCATCACAAACGACCGCTTTGGGTAGCCAGGCCGAGACGCTGCGCTGGCCGATTCAATGTGTGGCGGAACCCAATGCGGCCGGGCAGCCCGACCAGCCGTGCTTCCTCCGTAGTACCTCCGTCCCTCCTCCGTTCCACCTCCGACCGGCGATCGGAGGTGGAACGGAGGTGGAACGGAGGAGGGACGGAGGAGCCACGGCCAGGGAATGGGGTGTGGTGAGGGGGGAATTGGACTCACGTCGTTTCCAACGGGTCAGGATGTCTGGGGCTGCGGAAGCAGCCTGGGGCGCGCCTACCCGCTGCCTGCGCGAGCAGAGCCAGGCATAGCACCACGGCTGAGGGTGCGGGCGATTGGCACACGCGGCTGCGCGGTTTCTTATTATGCTGGCTTTTGGGCCGGCTTCCCGCTTGCCTGTAACCGAGTGTCTGAATTTGTGAACGCGCTAAAACCAAACTGGTTTGCCTGGGTTCCAGCCGCAGTGTTGGCCTGCATGTTCTGCGCCTGCTCGCATCCGGCGGGCAATAGTGTCAAACCCGCTCCCGACAGCCCTCGCGAGGCCGCCCGCGCCATTCAGAGCGTAAAGCAGAACTACGCCCCTGACAGCCGCCTGGCAATCTTCAACGTCGGCGTCGAGCGCCTGGGTCGCGAACTGGTCCTGACCGGCGAAGTGGACCGGGCCGAGGCCAGGCTCGAAACCATCCGCGCGGTCGAGCGCACGGGGGCCAAAGTCACTGACCGCATCAAGGTGCTGCCGGAGGAGCGGTTGGGCGACGCGGTGTGGGGCATCGGAGTTCTGAGCGTCGTCGGCGCTCGCCTCGGGCCCGAGCACAAGGCGGAGATGGGCACCCAGATCCTGATGGGCGAAGTCGTCCGCCTCTGGAAATGCTCGCCCAACCCGCTCTACCCCTGGTATCTCGTCCAGACCGCCGACGGCTACCTCGCCTGGATGCAAACAGGCACTATCGTCCGTTGCACGCAGGAACAAGCCGACGCGTGGCGCCGCGCCCCCCTTCTGATTGTCACGGCGATGGAGGAGCTCATCCGCGAGCAGCCCCGGGCCGGCGCGCAACCTGTCTCCGACGTGGTCATGTGCAATCTGGTCCGCAAGACCGGCGAAGCCGGCGACTGGTATCAGGTGGAGCTGCCTGACCAGCGCGCGGGTTTCCTACCCAAGCACGCGGCGCAGGACTATGCCGCGTGGAAGCAAGCCCGGCGCCCCACCGCCGAGAACATCGAGCGCACCGCGCGGATGTTCATGGGCCGACCCTACTTCTGGGGCGGCAACTCGCCCAAAGGACTTGACTGTTCCGGCCTGACCAAGATGGTGTTCTTCCTGAACGGGATTGACCTGCTGCGCGATTCCAGCAAGCAGGCGGGGCAAGGCGCGGCTGTGCCGCTGGACCCGGATTTGAGCCATCTCAGGAAGGGCGACCTGTTGTTTTTCGGCCATCCGGCCCGCGGCGGCCAGCCGGAGCGGGTGGCGCACGTGGGCATCTACCTCGGCGACAAGCTCTTCATCCATTCCTCCGGACGCGTGCATATCAGCAGCCTCGACCCCCAGTCTCCGCTCCGCGACGAGCACCGCATCCGCACGCTGCTGCGCGCCCGCCGATTACTGCCCATCCAGTAACCGCCCCCATCCCGGACGTCCCGGCCGCAGGACACAACGTCCGCCGCCACCTCACAATATTCGGGCTAAACGCTAACCGTCTGCCCCGGCATGGCGACCGGGTAGAAGCCGTTGGCGTCAGGCAAGACCGGCGTGGGAGCGTCCCAGCCGAAGGTCTTGGGCAGCAACTCGAGCTTCGAGTTGAGGGCGTCATCCCATTCGATTTGCTGGCCTGAATAAGTGCACGTCCGCCCCAGGATAGCGGTCATGGTGCTGATGGCGGCGAATTCCGCTTCGTTATAGGGCTGGTCGTTGCGGATGGCATTGAACAGGTCGTCGTGCTCCTGCTGGTAGGCATCCTTCCTTCCCTGCTTCGCTTCGAACCGCCAGGGGTTGGCGCCTTTGATGGCATGGCCGCGCCCGAGCAAATCGGCCGTGCCTTTGGTGCCGAGGACATGCTCGGACACCGTCGGCCAGCAGCCGGGGATTTGGCGGCATTGGCTGAACATCCGTGAGCCGTCGGCATACTCGAACTCGACGAAGTGGTGGTCGAAGATCTGGCCGTGGCGTTTAGCGTTGCGGACCTGGCGGCCGCCCATGCCCTGCGCGCGGACCGGATGCGCGCCCTTAATCCAGTTGCCGACATCAATGTTGTGGCAATGCTGCTCGACGATGTGATCGCCGGAGAGCCAGGTGAAGTAATACCAGTTGCGGATCTGGTAATGCATCTCGGTTTCGCCCGGCAGGCGCTCGAGGCCGTCGCGGGAGCCGCCGTTCCAATAGACGCGCAACTCCTGTATTTCTCCGACGGCGCCGTCGTGGATGCGTTTAATCGTCTCGAGGTAGCTGGCCTGGTGCCGGCGCTGGAAGCCCACGCCCACTCTGAGATTTTTCTTCCCGGCCTCCTCCGCCGCGGCCAGGACTTGCCGAATGCCCGGCGCGTCGGTCGCGACCGGTTTCTCCATGAAGACATGTTTGCCCTGGCGCACCGCTTCGGCGAAGTGCATCGGCCGGAAGCCGGGCGAGGTCGCCAGGATGACCACATCGGCCAGGGCGATGGCCTTTTTGTATCCATCGAAGTCGGTGAACCGGCGCTCAGGCGGGACTTCCACTTTGGCCGGGTGCCGCGCCTGAAGGCTCGCCAGACCATTCTCCAGTTTCTCCGGCAGCACATCGGCCAGGGCCACCAACCTAGTGCTGCCCGCAGTCTTGAGCGCCTGGTCTGCCGCGCCGCTGCCGCGGCCGCCGCAGCCCACGAGAGCGATCTTCAGCACATCGCTGCCGGCGGCGTGAACCGCCTGCCCCGCGGGCAGGGTGCCCAGCAGAGCCGCGCCCGCCAGGGCGGAGGAACCGGTTTGCAGAAACTGGCGGCGTGAGAGTCTTGAGTCGTCCGGGTGAGGAGTTGAGTTCATTGCTTGAGGTCTGTGTTGTTCGGACTTGCCGGGGACGATTCCCCGACGGCGGCGGCTGGCTCCCGGCGGGCCGCCGGAGGACACGTTGCGGGCAAGCGAAAATTGGCGCGCGAACTCACCGGGCATGGCGAGAATGCTGGCAAAGGGCAGCCGGGGTGTCCACATAGGATTCCTGCCTGTTTCCCCGTCTTCTAGCTGCCTTGACGAATCCGGACGAGCACCACTCCGCGGGCGCGCACCTCGGACTTGAACTGGTCAGAGAAGCGGCCAAGGTCCTTGTGCCGCCACAGGTCGCGCACCTGGCAGGAGCCTTTGAGTCCCAGGTCTTTCCAGGAGGCGGCCACGGTGGCAGTTTCGTGGCCGCGGTTGCCCAGCCCCACGGCTTTGGAACCGTCTTCGAGGTCCTTGACCATAAAGAACGTATCGTCGCTGAGAGTCACCACACGCGCGCATTGCCCCAGCGGGTCCTGGTCCACTTCGATCACTTCCGGGTTGCAGAGGACATTGAGCGTGAATTCATCGAGGCGGGTCATGTCGCCGCTGTAGAAGAGCGGGCTGGCCATCAGGGCCCACATGGACATGAAGGAATACTGCTCGGTCGGGCTCATGGCGCAGGGGGCCGGCATCCCGCCGCCGCGAGCGTTGCCGATCCAGCCGATCTGGATGTAGTCCGGGTCGTTCCATGCGCCGGGCTTCTGGCAATCCCGGTGCTCGCAGTTCTTGAGGGCCACCTCGAACAGGCGGTTCAGTTCCACGCCAAGGTCGCCCGCCGTGCGCCAGGATTGGCCGCCGACTTCGGCGCCCCATTTCCAGACTTCGCCCATGCCGTATTGGCAGAGATTGAAGAGCATGTCGCGCGGCTGCTGCTTCAACAGGCTCCCCATCAGGATATAAGGCTTCTTGTAGTCCTCGAGGGTGGGCGGCGTGCCGGCGACGCTGCGGTAGCTGCACCAGTCGTATTTCAGGAAGTCATACCCCCAATCGGCAAATTGCCTGGCATCCTGCGCCTCGTGCTCATAGGAGCCGGCAAAACCGGCGCAGGTCTTCGGTCCGGGCGAGGTGTACAACCCGGCCTTCAACCCTTTGCTGTGGATGTAATCGGCCAGCGCTTTCATGTCCGGAAAGTGCCGGTTGGGGAGCAGGTTCCCCGCGCTGTCGCGGAAGGGCCCGATGCGACCCGGATCATTGCCCCCGTCTGTGTTCATCCAGCAATCGTCAATGTTCGCGTATTGGTAGCCCACGTCGGCCATGCCGCTGCTGACCATCAGGTCGGCCGCCTCGCGCATCATGGCATCGGTGATCCGCCGGTAATGCGCATACCAATGATTCCATCCCATGGACGGAGTCAGAGAAAGCGTGTCGCCGCTCACGATCTTGAAAGGGCGGCTGCTGCGGCCATGCTTGTTGCGCGCCGTGAGGGTCGCCTTGTATTCGCCCCGCTCCGGGTTTGTGCCGGTGATGATGCCTGTGTGCGCATCCAGGCTCAAGCCGGCGGGCAGATTGTCGGCGGCAAAGGTCATCGGACGCTCGCCCTGCGCGGGAATCCGGTAAAGGAACGGACGCCCCGGGCGCACGCCGTACACCGTGGGGCCATTAACCCTCGGCGCGGGACCGGGTTTGGGGGTGAGCAGATAGGGGGCCTCTTTGGGCGCCTGCCATGGAGTCGGTTTCGCCCCCGTTACCGTGAACCGGGCCTCGGCCCAGTCCGCATGATCGTGGTTCACACCATCGCCGGCGTCCGTGACAACCAGCGCCAGGGTTTTCACGCCCCGGAGGTTTACGGAGACGCTTTTGGCCGCCGTGCCCGGGCGCATGGCTCCCGAGTCGAAGACTTTCTTCCCATCGGCGAGGATTTGGAAGACCACCGACCCCGGCCCGCCGGCGGCATCATCGAGGCCGACCGTAGCCTCAAATTTCTCCGTGCCCCCGGCGAGGTTGAGCCGGTAAATGCTGTAAGCGTGAGTGCCCACGCCGCGCGCAAACTTCCTGCCCCCCAGCGAGAGCGGTTGGCGGCGTATCGAGCGGTTAACCTCCGGCCGGCCCCAGCCCTGGTTCATGTGCGAGAGATCCAGGGCATCGAGCCAGACAGTTACCGGTTGGGGCTCCGGCGAAGCCGCCGAAACGGCAGTCCCGTTACCCAGGCAAGTGAAGAGTGTCGCAGCGAAGAATGCCGCCCACAGAGGATGAGTGCTCGCAGTCATAGCTACCGGGAACAGTGGACCATACTCTGTAGCGGTTGGCAACAGTTCCGGAGAGGTATGGGAGTTGATTAACGCTTGCCCGGGTCTTCGACTACCGCCCGGGGAATCCTATGAAAATCACACCTCCCGCAAGTGCGGCCGAACGCCGGGCCTTGCGCGAGCGCCTGGAACGCGAGCACGGCGGGCGTGTAGATGTCCTTAAGAACGGCTGGGGCTGATACGCCCGGCTCTTTAGCACGGCGAAGCGGCGAAAGCTGCAGGGTTAGACCGGACGCTAACCCATGCCGACATGCGGGGCGGCAGACCGGTCGCCCCCGGTCGTCGCGCTCTGGCGGAAACACGACTCCATCGGCCAGGGGGTGCCGGATAACTACGGCTTGACTAACGAAGTAATACGCCGCCGCGACCGCAACGCTTGGGTTTGCGGCCCGCACCGCCCCGCGTAAAAGCACGGCCAAGTCAAACAGCCTTCGCTGTGGAACAGTTCAGGGCAGAAGCCGCGCGCGATAGAAGCGTTGGCTGGCACTACCAGCGCTAGCGTCGGTATAGAACTGCGGGCTGTTGGTGAGCGACAGGCTTGTCAGCGTCTGCCAGTTGGTGCCGGCAGGAACCTCAGTGACATATTCCAGGACCACCTGGGAGCCAATCTGCCCGGCAATGCCAATAACCGGCAGGCTGGCGTCGCGCGTGATCCGCAGGATGAGGTTGGTCGCAATCGTCGGCACAACCTCAACTGTCACTATTTCAGAGTAGCTGATTAACCCCAAAACATCCAATGCGCTCGCTTGCAGCGTATGCAAGCCGGGAGCTAAAGGAGCGAGAGATTCCAGCGAGTAGGGCGCTGTCGAGTCATACCCCAAGACTCCCGTCTCATCCATAAATGCGACGTTGTGAATGAGGCTGTTTGAGTTCGCAACAGCAGCGATCAAGGCCATAGCCGCGCCGGCTTCAATGACTTGACCATTGGTCGGCGACAGAAGCATCAGGTGAGGCATGGGCGACATTTGCAGCCTGAGTTGCAGCGGCCCGCCTTCAGGCTCTGTGCCGTCCACAGCAATATAATAAGTGGTGCCCATATTGGCGGCGAAGGTCGTTTGGCTGCCGTAACCTGGAATCCCGAACGCATTGCTCGCTACCAGCGTCAGACTTGAAACGCTGTTCCCAGTGTAAATCCCGAGGAAATCCGCGTTCCCCGAATTGTGCTCGTCGCCAAAGGCGGAGACTGTGACCGGCCCGTTGGTTGGCGCGCTCCACGCCCACCACACCGAACTGCTGCCAGAAGCAGTATTGGCGTGGTAAGGTTCGCCCGTTTCACGGGTGGCTGCCGTGTTGTCGCCCGCAGCAATCACACTTGTTCCCGTCAGCACGATGCGGCTTGCGAAGTCGTCGTTCTGCGGGCGAACCCAGATGTACGCCCAATCGTAAGTCCATTGACCTATACTGTCTTCGGCCTCTACCTCCACCCAGTAACCACCGGGCGGCACGTTACCCCAAAGAAATGATGCGGGGCCATTTGTCGCCGCGTAGATCAACTCCGAGTTGGCGTATATCTCTACCTCTTTCAACGGGCCGTTGAATGACTGGAAGTCGGCTTGTATTTGAATGTTCGCAGGTGCCGTCCACTCCGAGCCATCGGTCGGCCAGGTCAGAGAAAGCACAGGTTCGGCGATGATTTCAAGGGTAAATGAACCTTGGGCTTCAGCCGACCACGAGCCCACTGCAATTTGATATTCTTCGCCGGCTACCGCGTTGAACCAACTGCCCCTGTTGGTCAGAGAACAGAGGCTGCTGCCGGTGAAAACCTCGACAGGTTCATATGACGATCCGTTGGCGGGCAAAGCCCGAACCCAGACTGTGGCGTTGTAAGGAGATGTCCACGTCCACCAGACAACTCCCCCGCTATACTCGGGTTCACAGGTTTGCCAGGTGGCGCCGCAGGTGGTGCCCGGGGTCGGCGCCGGGAAGCCAGGTAGAATGATGCGGCTGGCGAATTGATCATTGGGAGGCACGGACATTCCGGCAGGCATTAGTCCCATTACCAGACTGGCCAGTTGTCCATCCCAGTAGATCGTTGTGGCGTATGGCAGGTGGTTCGCCGCTTGGGCGTACACCTCAAATAGATAACCATTGGTCCCTAACCGGGTTTGCAGAGAAAAAAGTCCCTGAGCGTCAGTGACAGCGGTTCTTCCGTCCAGGCTCGTCGAAATGACTGCTCCGGCCAACGCTTGACCGGAGCACCGACTTACCGCTTGTCCAGACACAATGATCAGGTCCGATAACTCTGCCAGCCGATAAAATCGCTCCGCGGAGTTGTTCACGGCGAAATCCGTGTTCGTGTACGATTCGCCCAGGGCGACAAACTCAGCCAAATCCGTCCAATTGAGCAAATCGGCGGAGCATTGCAGCACATAACCGTGCTGGGGCAAGGTCGGAAATCTGATTTCGAACCGCCTGGGGTTGGCCTGGATCGTCCCGCTCAACGGAATGACCGCCCCGAAAATGTCGGCCAGCCACTCCTCAATTTCCCCTTGTGCCAATCCCTCGACAACACCCCCAAACGTCTTGTCCGGCAGCGACCCCAAAACAAGCTGATTCTCGTGGAATCGAGGCACAAAACTGCGCGAAGGGGTCTGGCCGGCAAAGTGGGGCGCCAAATAGACCGTGAGATTCGTGTCGGCGGCAAGCACCACGGGGGCGGTCAGCGAATTGGTCAGGTCAATAAGAGTTTGCCGGAACATCGCCTCACCATCGGCCATCTCCAAATCATAGTTGAAGAAGCGAACCGTGTTTTGAGTGCGGGTGCGTATGAAGTCCGACGCCTGCAGATAAAGCTCAACGGCTTTCACGAACGCTTGGCGTGCGGCAGCCAGATCATTCGTGTTGGCGATCATCAGGATATTGGGATGCGCCGCAAGCATGCTTTCAACCGTCGCCGATCTCTCGCGGAACGCGGCGGACAACTCCGACAACAAGAAATCCAGGTCCCAGGAGCAAACGGTGTAGCTCGCGTACTGGGCAAACCAGAGCATCGCTCGCGCCAGCAGAATATCCCCGTAATCTACCTCGATGCCCTCACTCGCCGTTTCTGCGGAACTGAGCATTAAGGTGTAGTTCGTGTTGGTTATCTTCGAGAGGTCAGTTTCTGAGGCCCCCATGGCCGGCAATACACTCGCACGCCAGAAGGCGCTCAACTCAGCCGCCGAGAGACTCGCCGGCGCGAAGGGAATGCCGTTGGTATCCCTCGGCGGCTCGCTTTGCCAATTGTAGATCGTCCGCCCGCCGGCACTGAAGCCGAGCTTGTCCAGTATCGCCTCGCCTGCCGGGGTCTTCTCCAGTGTCAGCAAGCGCGTCACGGCCAGCAGCGCGTTGGCGTCCGGGTGGTTTGTCGAGTTCAAGGCCTCCTCAAACCGCGCCTTGGCGCCCCACAAGTCTTGTTGCACCAGCAAGCCGCGACCTTGGCGAATCAATCTGTCAGCATCGGTGTCGGCCAATAGGCCCGCCGAAAGCAGGGTGGCGAGTGCAAACGTGAACAGTCTCGTTTTCATGGTGTATCTGGATAGTAATGTTGTACCTTGACTGGGAGAACGGGTTCAAAAAGATCTGTAATAATGGCTTGGCCGCGCTGATGTAGGATCAGCTTGCCGGCCTCCTCGCCGGCGACTTTGAGCTGCGCTTTCCGGGCGCGAACCGACTCGCCAGCGAACACGAGGTGAACGTTGCCGGCGAATTCCCAGCATCCGCGCGATGCAAGCTTGACAGAGTCCGCCCGCAATCGCGGATGGGGCTCCCCGGGGAACTGCACGGCGACGTTTTCCAGGCTGAGCCTCAGCCTTTCCTTGCTGCCAAGTTCTGCCATATGGCGGAACACCAAATCGAGTGTGGCGCGCGGATCCTGCGGATTCTGGAACTCCATCCGGACATCTTGAAGCAGAAGCGTCGGCAAAACCCCGATGCGAAAGAACCCCCGCCGCTCGAAACCCCGTCGCACCTTGCCAATGCGCAAAACAAGTCCAGCTTGGTTGATGCCATCGGGATAAAGGCTGGCCACTATGCCGTCGGCTTCGAGAATCGACGCACGGTCCTGTCCAAATGACACCCCCAGCAGGAAGAAGATCAGCCCGCCAATCCCCAGGCTCGTCGCAAATCGGTTGTCACTTCTGTTGAGGTCAAGGCTAGGACACCTATTGCCCCGCATTCCCTTCACAGACTCCGCCCTGAGGCCTGGCTGCACCAAGCGCTTCAGGCTAAGAAATGGTGCGGCAACTGCAGCAATGCTCTCCATCGTTCGACAATGATTCTTCCAGCATTGGGTTGCCTGGGCGCCCTTGGGTGGCCTTATCTTACCCTCACCAGCTTCTTGACAGGAACCATTCATGCTCTTCCAAAAGGGACCTCGCTGCGCCCGGTGACGGAATGACAACTCGGGCAGCGAATGTAGCCGTCTGCTATCAGGGCTTCATAAATAGCCAATAGAAGAGTGCCTGTCCATAGGGCAAAATGCTGATTCTATTGTAGGGCTATTCCTTACAGGACCTCGACTTCGGCTATTGTTGATTACCCCTTCGGGAAAGGTTCTTCTCAAGAACGCGAGGCCATTACTTTTCCGGTCCAGGCTCCAGTTTCCGCACGTAGGGGAGTGCACCTCGGACAGGTGCTGGAGGTCGGCCGGGACCCTTGCCAGGTGCCGTGGTGCGTGCAGAGTCTCACCGAGTGGCGGTGCGCTTCACCCCTCGCCCAAGATGGCGGGGGGGCGCCCGCCGCTGCGGAGCCGCATTGTTAACCACACTGACGCCCCGCAACCGCCTTGCCGCCGCGACGGCCGCACTTGCGTCTGCGGCCCGTACCGGCGAGCGTTACGTTTCAAGCGATCTGACAATGAATAGCCGGGATCAGGATATACAGGCCAATAAGCAACTTGCGGCGGATTGGCGTTCGGGATGGCTTGCCGGCGACGCGGAGGCGCTGCTTTCCCTTTATGCAGATGACCCCGTATTGATGCCTCAAGGTCAACCAGCGGTACGCGGGAAAGCGGCCATTCGCCCGCTCTAACAGGCGGTGTTCAAAGAGGTTGCCATTGCGAGCGAGGACGCCTTGATGGAAGTCGAAGTGTCGGGCGACTGGGGGTGTTTTTGGTCCACTTATAGGTTGACGGCCACGCCGAAAGCGGGCGGAGAGAGGACCGAAAGCGAGGGGAAGTCGCTCTTTGTTGGGAAGCGTCAGCCGGGCGGGGCCTGGAAGATCGCGCGCCTGATGGACAATAGCAGCCGATGAACAATGGCCCGGATCACGCGCCCACGGGCATGCCAAACCATCCGGCGATGGCCAGCCAGGAGTTGGTCGTTGTTGTGTTCAGCAGGCGCTGGACAAGCGGAACTTGCAGCACGACGATCAGGATGAAGATGCCGTAGCGCGCGATCTGGTAGTAGGTTTCGTGGCTCATGCCGACAAGGCTGCGCACCACCTGCGAGCCGTCCAGGGGCGGGATCGGCAGCAGGTTGAAGAAACACAGCAGCAGGCTCAGGTGGGCCAAACTTAAACACAACTTCGACACCTCCGTCAGACTCGGCGAGTGAACCGCGTAGTCCACCCGCGCCAATGCCATAATCCCGACGGCCAGCAGCAGGTTCATCCACGGCCCGGCCAGCGTCACCATGATGTCATCCGAGCGCGGGTTGCGGAAGTTGTCGGAATTAACCGGCACCGGCTTAGCCCAGCCGATGAGAAACCCGCCCGGGGCCATGAAAACCAGCAGCAACGGCAGGGCGACCGTCCCGAACGGGTCAATGTGCACCAGCGGATTAAGCGAAACGCGGCCCTGCGACCGGGCCGTGTCATCCCCGCATTTCCAGGCCATCCACGCGTGGCCGAACTCGTGAAACGTAAGCAGCACGAGCAGGCCCAAATACAGGATCAAGCCTTCAATGACCAGTCGCCAGTCCATTCACCTTCAGGCTAGCAAGTGGCGCGCCGAATAGACAGGCGATTCCGCCGCTGCCGCCCCCGGCCTGGGCGGCGGGGCGGAGCTGGGCACGCAACTGATTGAACGACCCGGGGCGTTGCGCCGTGCCGTGAGCCGGCGGCGGCGAACGGTCATGCCCGCCGGGATTACGCGCCGAGACAGAACTTCTCGAGAGCAACGGCGGCGCCGTCCTCCTCCAACGTGGGCGCCACCCAATCGGCGGCAGCTTTGGCAGCCGAAGAGCCATTGCCCATCGCGACACCTATGCCCGCCCATTCGAGCATGGGCACATCAGCCTCACTGTCGCCAATGGCCAGCACCGCGTCTTGCGCGACCCCGAGGTGCTTTGCCAACCAGGCCAGGCCGTGCCCCTTGTCCACGCCCGGCGGCAGGCCCTCGACCAGGTGCGGGTGCGACGGGACAATCGTCGCCTCGCCGCCGAGCGCGGCCTTCATTTCCGCCACGACGCGCCCGCGGTCTTCCGTTTGGGCGAGGGTGACGATGAACTTGTGCGGCGGCTCGGGCATGTCCTCGACGAGGTTCCCGACCCGAACCCAGCGGGAATAGCGCATCAACTCGAAGAGCACCGGCGGGTGATTGGACCGGGCGGGCAGGTAGTTCTGATCGAACACTTCAAAGTGGACATTCCAGCCGTGCCGCTCCGCCTCGGCCAGGATGCGCGGCACCAGCTCCCGCCGCAGGCGCGCGTCGTAGAGCACCTGGTCCCGCTGGTGATCGTAGATGCACCCGCCCTGGACGCAGATAATCGGCGCCGTCACCCCCAACTCGCGCGCAAACCTCGTCGCCAGCTTCGTGTCGCGGCCGGTGGCGATCGTCACCGTCGTGTCCAACTGCCTGATCTGAGAAATCACGGCTTGGACCCGGGGGCGAACGACCAGGTCAATGCCGAACACCGTTTGGTCCAGGTCGAGCGCGACCAGGCGGATGGGAACACTTGCTGCCATACCGGAACATCGTAACCCGCGGCACCAAACTGGCAAGCGTCCCGGGGCGCCCGTCCCTTCCGGCACGGCGCTTTCGCCCTCCCCCAAACCTTAGCCTTGTGAACAGGAAAGGCATCAATTGGTGAGGAAGGTA
>DAOPPX010000106.1:0-17962 GCA_035358715.1 Verrucomicrobiota bacterium | reverse complement strand
CCCAAACCCTTTCGCCCAAGTCGCGCCTTCCAGAATGTCCAAACTCCAGACCTCTCGTATTATAAATACGAGGGGTATACGAGGGGTATACGAGGGGTTTAGGACGGGTTTAAGAGGGGTTACTGTTAGGTTACATGCCAGTTGACGTTCTGCGACAGCCGTTTGGCCCAGTCATCCTCAGGCTAATCCCTGTTCTGATGCCGAGCTTCCGGATAGGTATGGCTTGGGGCCATGAAGATTCGTCGTATGCCCCAAACCGGCTGCACCGGGGAAAGCGCCACCTATGAGCCCGTGGAGCGGTGCCACGGAGGAAATGGTGAGGCAGGGCAACTGGGGCTGGGAGGACGAGCATCCTCGCGAGCCCTGACTCCTTTCAGCGGACGGATGCTTCGGCTCGCCTGGACGCTTGCCCTCCCGGCGCGGGCTCAGGCGTTCAACGCACTGATCAACTCGTCGAGCTTGTCGGCGAGGGCGTGGACTTCGACCTGGGTGAACAAGTCGGAAACGCTCAGGCCCAGACGCTCCACCCGCTCGTCTCAGTCGCCCAGCGGCAGCACGCGGGCGCGGGCGCGAGCTTCGTCGAGGACGATCAGCGCTCCCTTCTCCAGGGCGTCCTCGAACTGACGCAACGCCCTTACCACCAGCCCGCCAATGGCCGCGGGCGTCACATCCTGCGTCCGAACCTGAATTACGCTTGGGCTGCCGGCCCGGGTCAGCGCCAGCAGCGTCCCGAAATCCAGGTCGTGGGTGAACACCACATGTTTCTGCGCCCGTGCCCAGGCCATGATCTCATTATCTTCGGCTCGGGGATTCCCGACCGTGGACCAGTGAACCGCCTCCCACCCGGCGCCCTGGAAAACTGCCACCCATTCGGGTGACAGATTCATGCCCACCACCAGCTTCACGCCGGCTGGAGCGGCAGTTCAACCTCTTCCGCCCGCCAGGCGGCATACTTCAGCGCCTGATTGATGTCCTCCTCTTCCAAATACGGATAGAGTCTGAGGATTTCCGCCCGCGTGTGGCCCGTCGCCACCAGTCCCGTGATAGTGCCCACCGTCACGCGCAGCCCGCGAACACAGGGCCGCCCGCCCATCACTTGCGGGTTGAACGTAATCCGATCCAGCGTCTTCATGCCCCATACTCTAACCGACACCCTGCTCGAATCCAACTGCTCATTTGTCATCCATAGCGGAGGATTCCTCCCCACGCAGGTTCGGGCATTCAGGGAGCGCCGACATTCGTGTCGGCCCCGTGGTGCAGCCGCCAAAGGCCGACAAGAATGTCGGCGCTCCCTACGCGTTCAAGGTATTGATCAGCTCCTCGAACTTGTCGGCGAAGGCCTCGACTTCGGCTTGGGTGAACGGGTGGGAGACGCTCAGGCACGGCCTACCGCCCTCAACCCTCAACTCTCAACCCTCAACCCGTCGGAAACTGCCCGCGCAATTCGCCGGAGCGGATCAGCGAGTTGTCTGCCGGCAAACTGGGATCGAGGACGGCGGTGGACATAACCTTGGTCTGGTTTGCCCGACCTTCCGCCACACTCACACGTGTAAACCCTCAAGCGCGGAGATAGGCCGCGCCGGTGCCACTGCGGACCTAGGCTGGGTAGCCGGACAGTTTCGGCTGCCGGAGGGCAGAGAGGCGGTGAAATTGGACGACAGCGGTGGGGCCAACGGGGCAGGTGGCGGGCTTGGCGCTCACGGCGGGGGATTTCGACGGGATGTTGGACGCGACGTGGCACCTGGGGCGCGGGTCCAAGATCTGGGTGCGGGTGCGGATGGTGGGCGCGGCGACAAGCCGGGGCCGTGGAGTGATCCGGCGGAGGAAATGGTGAGGCAGGGCAACCAGGGCTGGGAGGACGAGCATCCTCGCGAGCCCTGACTCCTTTCAGCAGAGGGATGCTTCGGCTCGCGGGGACGCTCGCCCTCCCGAGTTAGAGTTTCACGGTCTGCGCGAAGATGAGGCGGACGGGGCCGAGGAGGCCGGAGGGGAGCAGCGGGTCGTCCTTCGTATAGACTTTCCGCGTGCAGAAGGTCACCCGGCCGTCAGGCCGCGGCTCGCCTTGGAGCACCCAATCGGGCCAGCGCCCGATCAAATTGCGGCGTCCCCACCGCGTGGGGTCCGGCAACTGCTCGTCACCTATCATCCGATTGGGCCACAGGTTGGTCACGCGCACTTCGAGCCGGTTCGTGCCGGGCTTAAGAGCGGCAGTGGCGTTAAGGCGGAACGGGGGCTTCCAGAGGATGCCCAGGTCCTGCCCGTTCAGCCGCACCTCAGCAATGACCTGAACGTCTCCCAGGTCGAACCACGCTTCGCGGCCCGGACCAAGGTTCTCGGCACTCACTTCAAACGCTAGGGTGTAAGGGGCCGTGCCGGAAAAGTAGCGAATGCCCGCTTCCGGCCGTTGCGTCCAGGAGACCAGTTCGCTGAACCTGGCGGAAGGCGGAGCGCCCAGCCCTGGCGGGAACTGAACGTCCCACGGCCCGGCAAGTTCGATGGGCGGGGGCACCGCCTGGCCGGGCAACTCACGCCGGGAGCCGTCGCTAAACTCCACCTGATTGACGCCAGGCTGCCAGACGCGCGCGAGCATTCTCCCGTCGGCCTCGAAGGCTAGCTCAGCCCGGCCGCTGGCCGCCACCGCGTGCCGCGCCGGCATGGGCTCGCGGAACACCACGAACACCGAACCAGCCGGGTCGAGCGACAGCCCCATTTCCACGCCACCCGTTACCGCCTTGAAGACCGCCGGCTGGGTGACTGTCCCGGTGACCGGATCCCACAGCTCCGGCTGGCGATTCGCCACACGGAACTTCGCGGTAATCGGCTCGGTCCGCGGTTTCTGGTTCGACACGAAGAAGACCTCCGCGTCCCCGATCCGGCGATGGATGTAAAAAACCTCGGCATCGGCGCTCCTGGCTTCCCACGCGAAATCCGGCGCCAGGCCCAGGCGGTTGAAGACCTCCGGGAAGGAGAGCCCCCAGTACACATGCCCTTTGCCGGCGGCATGGTCTTTCACCGTGACGCCATCGCACGGGCCCCAGATCTGCTGGCCGAGATTCCTTACCTCCTCATCGCCCCGCCCGATGTCGGCCAGGCTGGGCGACTGTTGGGGCGCGGGACCCACAATCACCGCGCCGGCCCGGACCAGTTCTGCCACCTTCCGCAGCACGGCTGGGCGCATCGTCGGCCGGTTCGCCAGCAGCAGCACGCGGTAGCTCATCCCGCTCGGCAGCACAATGCGGCCGCTCTCGACCTTCGCCTGGAGCAGCGCGGTTGCGTCGCACCCATCAAAGTCGTAGCCGGGCGGCAGCGGGGGGGTGAGTTCGTCCCGCCAGCCGATTCGGTTCGGCACGTCCTCGCCAATGGACCAAAGCACATCCGCCACAAAGCCCCCCTCTTGCAGCAAATGGTTGCAGCGGGCCAGGTAGCGCATCCAGGCGCGGCCCGGCTCCCACCACGTGTTGGCCCGGTTGCAGTTCAATCCCCACACCGCCATCGTGATCCCCGGCCCGGTCACCTCGTAAGGTTGGTGCGCGAAGGTATGGAAGACGAACTGGTTCACCCCGGCGCAGTAGGCGCGATCGCCCAGCGGTTTGAGCGAGTAGGGATGGTTCTGCCATTTGGCAAACGGCGCGCTGGCCGTGTAGGACTCGGAAGCAACAATGCGTTTGCCGGTGATGTGCGCGGTGCTGGCCGCCACCTTGTTGTCCACGCGCACCCCCTGCCCCGCGCCGGTGTTCAGCCAGAACTCACCCATTGGCACGTCCCCGGAGCGCTGGTAGCCAATCGGATCATACAGATACATCTGGCGCCCGGATCCTTCGCTGACATAGGTCAGGCCCTTCTCGCGGAGATAACGCCCGACCTGGCCAAAGAAGCTCTCGGCAAACTGATCTGCCAGGAAGCGACGCCAATCCCACAGCATGCGCTCGGAAGCGTCGGGGCTGTCCACCACCCAGCCTTCCAGGAGCAGCGGCAGCCACGGTGCGATCTCGATGCCGGTGCGCTGCTTCAACCGTTGCTCCAGGCCCGCCGTCCAGTTCTGGACATCACATTCCCAACTGTCGGTTTCCACTGCGGCGAAGGTCTTGCCGACCGCCGGGCCAAAGCGCTGGACGAGCTGCCCGACGTATTGGTCCAGGTGAGCCCGCACTACTTTGGCGTCGAGCTTGTCGCATTCGAGTCCGCGCCCAGCCGGGGTCGCGGGCTTGTTCGAGCGCCCATTGCTCGTATAGCCCACCCTCAGAATGCGCCAGTGGCCGGGCGGCACTTCCCAGTCCAAGCGCCCGTCCGGGCCCAGCTTGGCCGTCAGGTCCAGAACGTTTGTGCGATATACCCGGTAATCGGCCGGCGGCGCCAGATGCCGGTCCGGCCCCGGATAACGGGCGTAGTTGCGCGCTTCCCCGCCGTGACCACGGCAGCGCAGCCAGCCGGCCTTGGCCTCGGCGAAATGAAGCTTCGCGGCCGAACTCAGTTCCACCTCGCCAATTTGAACCGGCCAGAGGTTGGTGAACGACAGCCGCAGGAAGCGGGTGTTCAGCTCGCCCAACGCCACGGTAATCGGCTTGGCGCCGTCGGCGGTGTCCCACGAGAAACAGAACTTCCCGGCCGGCCGCCAGGCCTTGCCGTCGGCTGAGGCTTCCACCAGAGTGGGGAAGTCCTCATCCTGAACGTAGCCGCTCACGTTGTGAAGGATCATGGTGCGCAACAGGCGCGAGGCGCCGAGGTCGAACTCAATCCGGTGCCCCGTGCCGGATTCGGGGAACTCCGCGCGAGGCCGCAGTTGACCGTCACCCAGCACCTCCAGCGCGGAGGCGCCGAGCGAACCTGTGACGCGCGTGCCGGAGGCCGGTCCATTGACCCTTTCCCCGGCAGGCAATCGGAAAGCAACCACAGCGATGTCCCGATAGAAATCCTCCTTGCGCGGCGGCGCGGGCAAAGCGGCCGCAAACCGGGAGGGACCGGTGGCATCAACACTCGCATGCGTCAGCTCTTTCATCGAGGTCTCCGGCGTAATCCACGGGCCTCCGGCCTCGGACCAGCCGTCACAGTTGTGAACGCCGAACACCAGGCCCAGGCGCTCGGCTTCCTTCACGGTGTGCCCGAGCAACTCATACCACTGCTCCTGCCGGAACTTTGCCGGGCCTTCCGGAAAGAACCCGCCAATGCTGAACAGGTAGCAGCCGCCGAGCCCGGCCCGCTTCATGGCCTCCAGATCGCCGGTGATGCCCGATTTGGTCACATTGCCGTCAATCCAATGCCACCACGTCAGCGGCTTGGCGGACTCGGGCGGGGACTCGAAGGCCCGTTGCAGTTCGGCGCCAGCCGGGGTGAAAGTCGAAACCGTGAGTGCTGCCAGAAGGAGAATGCCCGCCAGACGGTGTTTCGTCATGCGAATAGGGTGTCGGCCCGGACGGGTGTTGTCGAGACCAACCTGCGTGGAGAGATTAGTCTCGCATCATAGGTGACTTGGCTCGGTTCTCTGGTATTATCGCAGCCATGAAACTGCGGCCTGATCGCTGGTTCGGACGGGCACACACCTGTGCCGGGATGCCCGTGTGACCCTGAACAAGACAGCCTGGTTGCTCATAAGCGCGCTTGGCGCTGCGAGCTTGCCTTTGCTCAGCGCCGCCGCGCCCCGCCCGCAGGAGGATTCCGTGGCGGTGTCGCCGCAGCCCCCGAAAAGCGCGGCTTCCGATTTCGTGGTCAGCTCGTGGAGCACTGGCGAGGGGCTGCCGGTCAACAACATCCAGGCGATCAAGGAGACCCCGGACGGGTATTTGTGGCTGGGCACGCACCATGGGCTGGTGCGGTTTGACGGCGCGCGCTTCGAGACCTTCCTGCGCAGCCCGAGCGGCCAGCGCTACGGCGCCCGGGTGGGGCCTTTGGAGGTTGATTGCCGGGGCCGGCTTTGGCTTGCGCTCGATCAGGTTGCGCTCATGTACCTGGATTCGGGCCGATTTGTCGGGGTGCTCACTAACGGGGCCATCCTGCAATCTCGGGCGGAGAGTCTTTGCAGTGACGGAACCAACGGTGTGTTGTGGGTGGATGACGAGGGCAGACTGGGACAGGTTGGGACGGAGCCGCCAAACCGGGCGTCGCAGTTGCCCGGGCGGGGTGCCGGGGCGTCGCGCTGGGTGCGGGATTTTCGCGGCCAGCTTTGGCTGGCGAGCCAGTGGAACTTGCGGCTCTATGAGGCCGGGAAATGGCGCGGCATCGCTTTGCCGGGGACCGCGTCCATGGTGGCGGCGCCGCGGCGGGCCGGGGGCTTGTGGGTCGCGCGCGAGGCCAAGCTCCGGTATGTGACAGGCGAAGGCGACACCCGCGAGGTGGCTGACTTTCCCTGGCGAGGCCAGTCCCGGGTCACCTGCATGTGGGAGGATCGCTACCGGCGGCTTTGGATCGGGACGGTTTCGCAGGGGTTGTTCTGCTACGTCGGCGGCGAGTTCAATCACATCGTGCCGATGGCCAGCATTGTTTCGTGCCTGCTGGAGGACGGGCAGGATAATCTTTGGGTCGGCACGCATGGCGCGGGGCTCATCCGGGTGCGTCCGCGGCAGTTCTTCGTGTGCGACCTGGGCAGCGGCTTGCGAACCGAGTTCGTGCGCAGCCTGGCGCAGGACCGGGCCGGGCGGGTGTGGCTCGTCACGACGGAGGGGGGACTTGGCTGGTGGCGGGATGGAGTGTGGCATGCGATGGAACGGGAAAATGGCTGGCCGCGGCGCGACGCGTTCTGCGTCTGTCCGGCGCGCGACGGCGGGGTCTGGGTTTCGACCCGCCGACGGGGTCTTTGGCGGTGCTTTGAAGGGCAGGCCAGGGCGCACCCGCTGGACGCCAACGCGCTTAAAGAGCCGGCGGTAGATTTGCTGGAAGACCGGCACGGGCGGTTGTGGATGGTGACGGACAGCTCGGGTCTTTACTGTCTTAGCGGCACCAACCTCGCCGTTTATGCGGCGGAGCAAGGGCTGCCAGGCCGCTACCTCCGCTGCGTGATCGAAGACCCGGCGGGCGAAATCTGGGCCGGAGACTGGCGGGGCGGCATTGCGCGGTTCCGGGGGCCGGATTGGGAATTGGTGCGCCAGCCCAGCGGCCACCGCGATATGGTGCGCAGCCTCGTCGGCCTGGATGGCGCGCTCTGGATCGGGACCGACGCCGGAGGTTTGCTGCGTTTCAAGCATGGCCAAACGGCGCGCATTTCCGTGGACCAGGGTTTGCCCGATAATTGCATCCAGCAGCTTCTGCCGGATGGCCAGGGTTTTCTCTGGGGCACCACGCCTTACCGGCTCTTCCGCCTGCGCCTGGACGAGCTAAACGCGGTGATGGACGGGCGCCAGGAGACGGTCCAGGCCATGACCTACGGCCGCGGCGACGGATTGCCCGAGACGTCGTTCGGGGATTGGCATGACCCGCGCTGCTGGCGCACCCGGGAGGGTGAGCTTTGGTTCGCCTCGGCCAATGGGGCGATTCACTTCAATCCGCGGCATCTGCGCGAGGGCAAGACGCCGCAGGTGCTGCTGGAGCAGGTGCTGCTAAACGGCAAACCGGTGGAGGGGGCCGCCCTGGAACGGCTGCGGCCTGACCGCGCGCGTCTGGAGTTCCGGTTCACCGCTCCCTGTCTGAGCGCGCCCGAGCGCATTCGCTTTCGCTACCAAATGACCGACGTGGACGCGGACTGGGTGGAGGCGGGGACAGCTCGATCGGCAACCTACGGCAGCATCCCGGCCGGCAGTCATGTTTTCCGTGTGCTGGCTTCCAGTCCGGAGGGCCAGTGGGGGGCACGGCCCGCCACGGTCGCACTGGCGGTGTATCCCTATTTCTGGCAGAGCGCTTGGTTTCTCGCCGCCGTGGCCGCGGCGGTTGCCGGCGGGGGAGCCTGGCTCTTCTGGCGGGCGAATGTGCGCCGCCTGGCGCGCCGTCTGGAGCGACTGCGCCAGCAACATGCTGTCGAGCAGGAACGGGCGCGCATCGCCCAGGACATTCACGACGAGCTGGGGGCCAATCTCACCAGCATCGGCCTGCTGGCGGACCTGGGCGTGCGCCATAAAGCTGATCCGGCCGCAGTGACGCGCGAACTCACCCAGATTTCCCAAACCGCGCGCGCCAGTGTGGCCGCCATGGACGCCATCGTCTGGGCGCTCAATCCGCGCAACGATTCCCTCGATCACTTTGCCAACTATGTTGCCCAGTTCACCCGGGACTTCTTCCGGCCCACGAACCTGCGCACGCGGCTGGAGATCCCGGCCAATCTGCCCGCGCAAACGCTCACCACGGAAACCCGCCACGAACTGTTCCTGCTGGTCAAGGAGTCCTTCAACAACATCGTCCGCCACGCCCAGGCCAACGAGGTTCGCCTCGATCTGGCCTGTGAGAATGGCCGCCTGCGTCTCACGATCGCGGACGACGGCAGAGGGCTCCCGGACCAGGCGGCGGGCGAAGGCCGGGATGGCTTGGTCAACCTCCGCGAACGCATCCAACGGCTCGGGGGGACGCTGCAAATCGCGAGTGAGGCGAGCCGGGGGACCCGGCTTGACTTTCTGCTGCCGCTGGCGACTTTGAAGGTAGCCTGAGTTTATGGCACTGCGAGTAGCAATCGTAGAAGATGATCCGCGATGGCGCTCCAACCTGGAACTGTTGCTTCGCGAGACCACGGGCTTGGAGTGCGCCGGCAGCTATCCATCAGGGGAAGCAGCCATCGCGGACTTGCCACGGCGCCGCCCACAGGTCGTGCTGATGGACATCAACCTGCCAAAGATGTCCGGGGTGGAATGCACCCGCCAGCTCCGGGCACTGCTCCCGGAGGTACAGATCGTCATGCTGACGGTCTATGACGACAGCGACCGCATCTTCCAGGCGCTGCAAATGGGAGCGAGCGGCTACCTGTTGAAGCGGTCTTCCGCCGACGAGATCCTCCAGGCAATCCAGGACGTGCACCGCGGCGGCGCCCCCATGTCCGCCTACATCGCGCGCAAGGTTGTCCAGTCCTTCCGGGCGCCCGCCCCGGCTGACCGCCCGGACGAAGTGCTCTCCCGGCGCGAATCCGATGTGCTCAACTACGTCTCTCGCGGCTATAGCGACAAGGAGGTGGCGGAAGCACTCGGCCTGAGCCCGGCCACGGTCCGCAGCTACCTCAAGGCCATCTACAGCAAGCTCCACGTCCATTCCCGCACCCAGGCGATCGCCAAACTTCCCAGTGGCGCCACCCCCTAATTTGCGGGTATTCCCACACCGCGGCGATTGGCCTATGGTTGGAGCAAATCGAGACAGCGTATTGCCTATATGAGAACCCGCCTCCTGCCGACTCTCCTGGCCAGCTCCCTGCTGGCTGTGGTCGCTCTCAACTCCGCCTCCGGCGGCGTCACGATCATTAGCGATGATTATAATGTCACTACCACCACCACCGGCTGGACGCTCAACCAAGGCGTTAATTATGGCATCAACCCGCCCACGACCCGCCTGACCGGCACAGCGGCGGCCAACCTTCGGTACATTGACACCATCGAAGGGGGCCGCGCTTCCAGCCTGTATGGCATCAGCAACGAGCGGTTGCGGGTCGAACCGGGTGGCGGCATCGGGCGGTTCACTCTGTCGGTGGACGGCACGAATGCTTTTAGTTTTGCATCGGCACTGGGGACGGGGTCGGCCACGCCCGCAAATCCGGTGGTGTATGACATCAAGATTGCCATGCGCAACGACGCCTCGGGCACCGAACGGCTCTCCTTCGGGCTGGCGACCGCCGAGGGTGACGTAACCACTTTGGATTTCGGAGTGCAGTTGGTGCATACCAACGCCAGCGACAGTTATTACACGATCTATAAGCGGATAGACACCAATTCGGCGGGCGTGGCGGACATCAATGCGGTAATGGCTAGAACGACCAACAACACCACGGGACAGTTAAACAACATTCTGATCCGGGTGACGGATGCCGGGGCGGAAAGCGGGGCCAACTATCATTCGCGTGCGCAGGTGTCGCTTAATAACGGCAGCACTTGGGTGTACGACACCAAGACGGACAGCGCGCTGCCCAACGGCTGGCGGCTGGACGGACCGGGACGCGTTTTTGTTTGGGACCAGGCCGGCAACTCCGGCAATGTCTTCTACGACAGTTTCTCCGTGGTCCGACAAGGCCTCGCTTCCACTGCGCTGGTTTTGCCGCCGGACAACACGTTGGGCGTCGGGCCGGTAGTGACTCTGACCGCCGCCGTGTCCAATTCCGTCCCGGGCGACCTGACGGTCACCTTCTACACGCGCGAAGCGCCCAAGCCGTATCCGGGTCGAGACTTCTGCGTTGCCGTATTACCCGACACGCAGAATTACGCGCGCGAGGCGTCGGGCAGCGGCGATGCCAAGAAGGAGATGTGGTTCGCCCAGACCGACTGGATCGTCAACCACCGGGTTTCCCACAACATCGTTTACGTGGCAGGGCTCGGCGACATCGTGCAGAACGGGGATCGGAAGGACGGCAACGAGAACCTCACCGAATGGCGCAATGCCACCAACGCAATGTATCGCCTGGAAAACCCGACCACAACCGGCCTGGCGGATGGCATCCCCTACGGCATGGCGGTGGGCAATCATGACCAGGAGCCGATGGGGGACGAGGACGGCACGACCACCCACTACAACCGGTATTTCGGCGTGTCCCACTTCAGCGGCAAGTCCTATTACGGCGGCCATTATGGGGACGACAACGACAACCATTACGGCGTGTTCAGTGCCAGCGGTTTCGACTTCATTGTCCTCTTCTTCGAATATGGCCGCTATGGTTCGGGCGTGCTCGACTGGGCCAATGGCATCCTGGCAAGTCGCCCAAACCATCGTGCGATCGTCGTGACCCATTACGCGGGCAGTGATCGAACCCCCAGCAGCTTTAGTGCGCAAGGCTCGGCCCTTTACAACGGGCTGAAGGCCAAGACCAACTTCTTCATGATGCTGGGCGGCCATGTCGCCGGCAATGGAGGGGAGGGCTCGCGGACGGATACGTACTTGGGAAGGACCATTCGGACGTTTATCTCGGATTATCAAGGCTGGATGAACGGCGGCAACGGGTATATGCGGCTGATGTATTTCTCCCCAAGCAACAGCACCGTCACAATCAAGACCTATTCCCCCTGGCTCAACCAGTACCAAACTGACGCGAACAGCCAGATGTCCTTCAGCTACAAGTTGCAGTTGCCGACCGGCCCGGGCTCGCCTGGAACGCCCTACGTTGCAGTGGGGACCAACACCGGGGTGGCGCCCAACACGCTCAGCAGCTACGCGTGGGCTGGGACACAGGCCAACAAGTCCTACGACTGGTACGTGAAGGTGGCGGACACGTCGGGCAACGCGGTGACGAGCGCCGAGTGGCAATTCAGCACCTTGTCCAAGTTCGCGCCCAACTCCCCGCCCGTCGCCAGCAGCCAACTGTTGTCGGTGGCCGGCGATGCCCCCGCGGCCTTGACCCTCCAGGCAACTGATCCCGACGGCGAACCCGTGACGTTTGAAGTCACGGGCGAACCCTTGAACGGCGAGATCACGGACTTTGACCCGGACACCGGCACGCTGACGTATTTGCCGATGCGGGGTTATCGCGGGCAGGACCGGATCAACTTTCGGGCCAGCGACGGCCTGACGAACAGCGCGCCGGCCAACTTGACCCTGACCCTCCAGGCACCGCCGGACGGAAACGGCAACGGTCTGCCGGATGCGTGGGAAGCCCTCTATGGCGTCAGCGACCCGGACGGGGACCAGGACGGCGACGACTCGAACAACATCGCGGAGTACCGGGCCAACACAAACCCTACCAATAATGCCTCGGCGCTGCGCATTGTTTCAGTGGAAGCCGTTTACACGGGCGATATTGACTTGGTGTGGTCTTCGGTCGGCGGCACGCGCTACCGCGTGCAATACTCGGACGGCGATGCCGGCGGCGGCCCCGCTGGTCCGTTTGTGGATATCCCTCGCTTTCTCTACGACGAACTGGACCCGGCCCCTTACGGCCAAGCCTCCTTGCAGAGCTACACCGACACGGCGCCGACCAGCGGATCACGCTTCTATCGCATTAAGCTCGTGCCGTAGGATTACCCGCCGGGGCAGCCGAAGGCACTCCTTCCCGTTGGAGAGCGCACGCAGCGACAACACGCCAGAATGAGAACACCTGTCGTTCTCCTGCTCGCAGCGCTTCTGGGCGGCTCCGTCCTGGCGGGTGACAAGCCCAATATCGTCTTCTTCATCGCCGATGATCTGGGCTACGGCGACCTGAGCTGCTATGGCCAGCAGCGGTTCAAGACGCCCAGCATTGACCGCCTCGCCCGCGAGGGCATGAAATTCACCGCCCATTACTCCGGCCACAACGTCTGCGCGCCCTCCCGCTGCGTGCTCATGACCGGCAAACACCCGGGCCACGCTTACATCCGCGACAACCGCGGCGGCCTCGGCCCGGAAGGCGAAGGCCAGGAACCCGTGCCGGCGGGCGAGCTCAAGCTCCCGCTCACGCTCAGGAGCCTGGGCTATACCCTGGGCGGCTTCGGCAAGTGGGGACTGGGAGCGGTCGGCACCACCGGCGAGCCGGCCCGGCAGGGCTTCGACGTGTTCTTCGGCTACAACTGCCAGGCCGTCGCGCACAACTACTACCCGACCCATCTCTGGTCCAACGACACGCGGGTCGCCCTGGGCAACCCCGCCTTCAGCGCCCGCCAGAAGCTGCCCGCGGGCGCGGACCCCAACGCCCCCGAAAGCTACGCGGAGTTCTCCGGCAGCCAATACGCCCCCGACCTCATCGGCGCCCGGGCGCTCAAGTTCGTCCGCGAGAACCGGGCCCGGCCGTTCTTCCTCTACTTCCCCACGACCGTCCCCCATCTCGCCTTGCAGGTGCCGGAGGATTCGCTCCGCCAATTCGCGGGCAGGTTCCCGGAGTCGCCTTACCCCGGGGACCGCGGCTACCTGCCGCACCGCACGCCGCGGGCGGCCTACGCGGCCATGATTGCGCGCATGGACCGGGAGGTCGGACGCATCCTCGACCTCGTCAAGGAACTTGGCCTCGAGGAGAACACCATCTGTGTCTTCACCAGCGACAACGGCCCGCTCTACGACCAACTGGGAGGCACCGACGCCGAGTTCTTCAACAGCCACGCGGGGTTTCGCGGCCGCAAGGGCTCCTACTACGAAGGCGGCTTCCGCGTGCCCTGCCTGGTGCGCTGGAAAGGCAGAATCGCGCCCGGCAGCGTGAGCACCCGTGTGACCGGCTTCGAGGACTGGCTGCCAACGCTGCTCGAACTGATCGGCGAAAAGTCCAGCACGCCCGGCGGCATTGACGGCATCAGCTTCGCGCCGACCTTGCTGGGAAAGAGGCAGGAGGCGCGTCCGTTCCTGTACCGCGAAGCCCCCGGCTACGGCGGCCAGCAATGCGCGCGCGTTGGCGACTGGAAAGCCATCCGCACCAATCTCAACCCCCGGCCCCGCGCGCGCGACATGCAGCCCGCCCCGCTGGAACTCTACGACCTTGCCCGGGACCCCGGCGAAACCAACAACGTCGCGGCGCAGCACCCGGACGTCGTGAAACAGCTCAGCGCCCTGATGCGACAGCAGCATGTCAAGTCCGCCCTGTTCCCCATCCGCGCGCTGGACGGCGTCGCCGAGTGATTACGCCCGCAAGCCGCCCCCGTGATACCCTAATTTGAGGGTATTCGCAAATCGCGGTCGTTGTGGTTAGACTTGGCAACATGCTAGTTACAAGGCGCTTAAATGCGCCCACAGTACAACGTAGTACAACTATGAAGAACCTGATTCAAACTGCAGCCGTCCTACTGCTGGCAGCCGCCACCGCTTCCGGACAGATCATCATCGCCGATAAATACGACGTGACTGGTTCCGACACCGGTTTTGCGTTGGGCAGCGGTGTCAACTCGGGCATCAATCCACCAGCAACAAGGATGACCGGTTCACTGGCGGCCAACATGAGCTATCTGTACACTTTTACGGACAAGGCCGCCGCCAGCTACAGCATCACCGGCAACGCCCTGAAGGTTGCCGCCGCCGGCGACTCCGGCCGCTTCACGCTTTCGGCTGATGGAACAACGGCTTATGATTTCGGGCCAGTTCTTCAAACGGGATCCGCAACGGCGGCGAACCCGATCGTGTACGACATCACTATTAGCATGGCAAACAATTCCGCCGCTCAGCAGCGGTTTTCGTTTGCCCTGGCCACGGTCGAGAATAACGCCAATTTCTGGGATTTCGGCGTTCAACTGTTTCGCACGAACAACACAATGAATAGGCACACCATCGGAAAGCGCATTGACCGGGTATCCTATACCACTGCCATCGATAGCACCGGCCCAAACGCTGATCTAAACAAAGTAATCGCCAGAACTCCCGCCGGCTCCTATGGAGCTCAAGTTGACTTTCTGATGCGCGTGACCGATGCCGGTGCGGAAAGCACAACCTTCAACTCCCGCGTGCAGCTCTCGATGGACGGAGGCAGTAATTGGTTTTACGACACGCAATCGGATGCCGATCTTTCGGCAACCGGTTTTCGGTTCGATACCAACAGCCGTTATTTCTCCTGGGACATCGCCGATCAGGCGAGTGCCGCCTACGATAACTTTTCACTCACTTTGGTCACGCCTGCCGTGCCGGAACCTTCCACCCTGGCGCTCGGGCTCCTGGCTGGTGTTGGCGCTTTGATCCGTCGCCGCCGGTAGCGGTTACGCTTCCAAGGTTTCTTGTGCCGGGGGACCGCCTTCCAGCGGTCCCCCCTTTCTTTGAAGTTCGCCCCGGATACCCGGGACGCCCGAGAACAGACCTTGAACGCCAATGGCATTGGATTATCCCGCGCCATGCAGGCTCAGACATCCTGCCCCGTTGGAAACGACGTCTAATTCCCCCCCTCACCATACCCCCCTCCTCCGGCCGTAGTACCACCGTCCCTCCTCCGTTCCTCCTCCGTTCCACCTCCGACTGGCGGTGGGAGGTGGAACGGAGGAGGGACGGAGGAGCAACGGAGGAATCAGCCTGTTGCTACGGTATTGGCAGCCTCTTGCCACACCGTAGTCCAACAGGGTAGAAACCGGAATTTCGGCGTTTCAGGACCATAGAAAGTGGGGGCCGCACGAAGCTCACAACTCCGCCCTCGGTTGAAGCCGGCTTTGAGCCGCGAATTCGGGTCCGCACAGACGCGGGTGTGCCTTCCTACCCTAATTTGCGGGTATTCCCACGAGTGGGCCCTTACCCTTAGCTTTGGTGCCACGTGAAATTGCGTAGAATCCTCGCAGCGTTGTTCCTCGTTCTGAGCGTGGTTGCCGATCCCGCCGGCGCCTCCGGGCCGCGCCCCAACATCCTGTTCATCTTCATTGACGACAGTGGGTGGGGGGATCTTTCGTGCTACGGCAACCCGGTGCTTACCAGGCAGGGAGGCCCGATCACCCCCAACCTGGACACACTGGCGTCGCAAGGCATCCGGTTCACCCAGGGCTATGTGGCCTTTCCCATCTGCTCGCCTTCGCGCACGGCGGTGCTGACCGGCATCGAACCAGCTCGGTATGCCATCTACAGTTTCCTGAATAGCAAGAGCGAAAACGCCGCCCGGAACATGGTGGATTGGGTGCAGCCCGACACGGTGAGCGCGCCGCGGCTGTTCCAGCGCGCCGGCTACCGGACCGGCCAGTTCGGCAAATGGCACATGGGCAACGGGCGCGATGTCAACAACGCCCCGCCGCCCAGCGCCTACGGGTTCGATGAATCCCTCGTGGCCTTCGAGGGCAACGGCGACCGCCTGCTTTATTGGAACAACGATGGCAGCAAGTACAACCTTTCGCAGCAGAACGAGGACGCCACCGTCGGCACCTTCCGATATATGTACTGGTACGAGGCCGCCAGCAACCACACCGAGGCAGCGCTCTCGTTCATCACCAACGCCGTCAACGCCGGCAAGCCTTTCTACGTGCATGTGCCCTACAACGACACCCATTCGCCTTACAACGTGCCGCCCGGCCAGGAGAACGACTTCGATCACATCACCAGCGACACCACCGGCAAGCTCTTCCTGGGCGAACTGCACAACCTGGACAAACAGATCGGCCGTCTCGTGCAGGGGATTGACGCGCTGGGCGCCGGCGCCAACACCCTCATCGTGGTGATCGGCGACAACGGCGCGCCCAATGACGCGCTCGAGACCCTGCTCAACCGCAACGGCGGGCTGCGCGGCGGCAAAGGCAATCTGTACGAAGGGGGCATTCGCGAGGCGTTTATAATCCGCTGGCCGGGCACGGTGCCGGCGGGTGTCGTGAATTCCAACACCGTGGTCTCTACGCTGGACTTGCTCCCCACCTACTGCTCGTTCGCGGGCATTCCGCTGCCCAACGCGCCGTTTGCGGGCGAGGACATGAGCGACGTGTTCCGCGGCTCAACGCGGGCCCGTGTGCGCCCCTTGCACTGGGAATACGGAACTGTCTCCGCCATTTCGACCACGTCTCCCAAGCTCGCCATTCGCGATGGCCAATACAAGTTCATGCGCGATCCCGATGGCTCGCAGCGCGAGCTGTATCTCATCCCGCAGGACCACGCGGAAGCCGACAACCTGGTGAGCCAGCCAGCCTACGCCAGCGTGGTCACCAACCTCGAAGCCCAACTGATGACCTGGTATGACGAAATCGTGCTGGGCAATGTCGGCCCGACCTACCCTTGCGGCACGACCAACTTCTCTGGCCCGGTCATCGCCGACCCGTTTGATGTTACCGGGGGGAACTCACCCGGCGCAGGCTTCGGGACCAACGCCGGCGTCAATTACGGGCTTGCCGGGCGTTTGACCGGCGCCGCGGCGGGGGCCGTGGCGAATTACCGGCTGGGCGCAACCGGCGGCGCCGATCCGCGCCAGCCCTCCGACTTCAGCGTTGTGGACAACCGGCTGGTGGTGGCTCCCCGCAACGGCAACGGCCGGTTCGAGTTCTCGCCGGACGGAGTCAGCGGTTTCAACTTCGGCAGCTTCCTGGCCGGCCGCACGTATGAGTTGTCCGTGCAGATGAACATTAGCGTGGTTGGCGGCAGTTACGCTCAACGCCTGTCCCTCAGCCTCGCGGACGCAAGCAACCTGCAGGTCGGCGACGTGGACCTGGGCCTTCAGATCGGCACTGATGGCACGAACGGTCTGGGGGTGTTCAAACGGGTGGATGGCGCCTCCCGCAGCGGCGGCACCGACATCAATGCGACTCTCCTTGCCGGCCTGCCCATCGGCGTGCCCATCACGATTCAGGTGCGTGTGGTGGATTATAACGCCGACCTGATTAATTACGCCTCGTCCTACGAAATCCTGATCAACGGCGCGACGGTCAACACTGGCTCCTTCCGGTTCGGCGGCTCGGCTACCGACCGGTATCTCATCTTCGACGTCGCCGCCCATGAAGGGCCGGTGTGGTATGACAACCTGCAACTTACCGTCACGGAAGGCAGCAGTGGCAGCCTGACCTGCCGCAAGCCCGTGTTGAGTTTGTCCGAGCTTGTGCTTCAGCCCCCTGGGGGCAGCAAAGCCCGGTTGTATTGGACCGCGCAGCCGGGGCTCGCGGTGTACCCCGAATACTCCAGCGACCTGGCCGCGTGGTCGCCCGTGACCAATGGCGCGGGCGGTCCTTTGAGAGTCGCCACCCCCCACGGATCCATGCAGTGGCTGGAAGTAACCACCCCGGCGGCCAGTGACCAAACCTCGTTCTTCCGGCTGCGGAGAGAATGACCGCGAGAACCGGGCCGCCCATCCCGAGAGACAATGCGCGGACGGAGCTTGCTACCCTAATTTGCGGGTATTCCAAAGTTGCTCCCATCGGCTTAACCTTGATGCAGACTGAGACATGGCTGTGCCTTGCGAACCGTGAAGACTCTGCCGTGCGATGCGCAAACTCGAAACCTCAACCGTAATGAATGTGAATATGAAACAAAGAACACTCCGTTCCCATAGCTTGGGAAAAGCAGGGGTGAACCGATTGATTTCCGAGAG
>DAOPPX010000105.1:0-18773 GCA_035358715.1 Verrucomicrobiota bacterium | reverse complement strand
CCTTCCTCACCAATTGATGCCTTTCCTGTTCACAAGGCTAAGGTTTGGGGGTTCGGGACTCAGTGTCACGCTCCGCAAGTCCTCCGCCAGAACCGGAGGATTTCCCCCGCGACTAACCGCCGGCGGTACTGGCGGCCGCCGCCAACGGAGGTTCATGATCCAGTTGGTGAAGTCGCGCGGCCAGCTCTTGAACATGAAGGGCCGCTCGAATAGTACAAAAAGGATGCCACACACCACGAGCACGCAAAGGCTTGCCAGCCCGAGATAGGTTACCCAAAACCACCCGGGGCCGAGGAGCGAGTACAGGTGGGTGGCCAGGTGCAGTTTTCTCGTCAGGACTTCAATCACGAAATTATGCCACAGGTAGATCGTGTAGCACATGCCGCCGATCGTGTAGATCAACGGATGGGAGGTGAAGGCGTTCAACAATACGCCGCGCAGTGCTCCCAGGTAGGCAACGAAGATCAGCACGGGGAAGAGCAGGCTATCTACTTTGAAGCGGCAGGTGGCCACAAATATCAGGCCCCACGCCGCAATCCCCAGCAGATCCCAGACGAGAGATCGGCGGATGGCCTTGCCCATCGCCATTTCTGTCGCGAACACGTCGGCAAGCAGGAATCCGGTCAGAAAGTAGTTCAGTTGTGGCACCAGGTACAAATTGTGGGTGGTGCCGGTTGGGGCCAGCCGCCAATCGGTCAGGATGCCGATGGCAATCATGCCGAGAATCAGAAGGCCCCGGCGAACGATGACCCGGGAAACCCGGTAGATCTGAGCTAATAACGGGGCGATCAGGTAGAACTGCACTTCAATTTCGAGCGACCAAGCCACCCCATTAATTCTGCTCACATCGGAGTAAATCACATTGTGGGTGTAGGTCATGCTGGCCAGCAGGTGCGGCAGAAGGCCGTCCTGCTTCAGAATGAATGCCTTCATCACGAAATATGCCAGCAGGCATATCATATACGGGGGCTCCAGCCTGGTAACGCGCCGGAGATAGTACTGGGGAAGCGCCACGGCACGCCCGCCGTTAAGATAGTGGTTGGCCGACGGCAGGGCGAGCACAAACCCACTGATGGCAAAGAAGAGTGTGACACCCAGCCATCCAATTGACGCCAGACTGACTAAGGAGGTCGGCGGGGCCTTCGCGCCAAGCACGTTCTGTCCCTCCTGGAAAATGTGGAACCATACCACGAGCGCAATCGCGATGAAGCGCAACCCGTCGAAGTTCGGGACAAAAAGCCCCGAGGTCGTTACTCGCGAGAAGACCTGTTTCAGTGCTCTAAGACGGCTGTTCAAGTGCTTTGCCGTGAGGTTGGCAGAATATTCTGTTGGGAGCGAGACAAGCCCGGCTGCGGCAGAGGGAGTACACTAATCAAGCCGAACACACGGAGGACGTGGAATTTCACTCATTAGCCAGCGGTAAACCTGAATCAAATCAGCGCCGGCTTGCTGCGGGCTGAACCGTGCCGCCAGGCCCGCCGCCCGGGTCCCCATCTCCTGCCGCTGGGTCTCGGACATGGCCAAAGCCTCGCGCAGGGCTTCGGCCAGCGGCTCGACGCGCGGCGCCACCCACCAGCCCGCGCCCGCACGCCACAACTCTTCCCACGGGGTGCCGGTGGTGGTAATGACGGGGACGGCGCATGACATGGCCTCCACAATGGCATTGCCGAAGTTCTCAAAGTCGCTGGGCATCACGAACAAGTCCGCCGCCGCCAGCGCCCCCCACTTCTGCTTCTCGTCGAGTTCACCAGTGAAAACCACGCTGTCCCGGCACCTGCACTCCGCGACCAGCGATTCGATTTCCCCGCGGTGCCCTCCTTCATCCGGCCCGGCCAGGACCAGTTGCCAGGTCCCAGGGGTTGGACCACTGGACCACTGACCACTGACCGCGGACCTCTGCACCTCCGCCCATGCCTGGACGAGCCGCGCCAGACCTTTTACTGGATGTAGCCGTCCAAGGAACAGGACGGTGCGCCGGTTTGGGACCCCGGACCACAGGGCGGGGACGACCGGACCACCGACGGGCGGCGGGGCGATCGGGTTGGGGATGACCGCGACAGGGTTGCGCAGGCCGAAAGCGCGGATTTGACGGCACTCTTGGTCGGATTTGGCGTGCAGACATTGCGCGGCACGCAACGCCCGATCCTGGAACCAAATCCGGACCGGCACCTTCTTCCACCCGTGATGGCGCAACGCCCCAGGCATGAGCATGCCACACGGCGCCAGCAAATGCGGCACTTGGCGTGTCCTGGCGAGGTGTCCTGCCAGCCGGTGGACATCGGTCCATAACCCGTGGGAATGGATGAGATTGATCTCGGCCGCCTGCGCCTGCCGCCACAAGGCGGGACTGCGGCGAAAGCCGCCCCAGCCTGCCGCCGGTTCCTGCACGTGCCTGACCCTGGAATCCAGCGGAAACGATTCACCGTCAGTTCCCTGCTTCGTGCTGTACACGGTGACCGAGCAGCCGGCATCGGCCAGGAGGCCGACGTAAGCCGCCATTCCGAGCACGGGCCCGCCCATAGCCGTGCCGGTGTAGGGAATGAAATGGGAGATGTGAAGCAAGGAACAAAAGGACTACTGGACCACGAGACTACAAGACCACAGGACTGCGGGACAACGGACTACGAGACCATAGGACTGCGAACTAATCGTGCCATGCCGATTACGAGCAGGCTCGTAACAGCAGCGATGACCTTGCTGAGTTGACCGGCTTCCCTTCCAACGGCCTGAGTCAATCCGTGCAGGCAGGCGAAGGTCAGTTTGGTCTGCCCGTGCAGCTTGTCCGCCTCTTCGTGGGATAAGTGGCCGAGCCTGCGCGCCAGATGAATGAAATACTGGGTCTCGCTCAGGGAGCCGCGCGCAATGTGAAGGAAATGCAGGTAATCCTTCTTGCTTTCACGGGACGCCCCTTCCACAATGTTCGCCGGAACGGAGTAAGAGGCGCGGCGGAGTTGGCTCGTCAATCCATACATTTCTTCCCTGGGAAAGCTCTGTGTCCGTTCGTAGATCGCGACTGTCAAATCGTCCGCCAGTTTCCAGGCTTCAATCTTTGAGTAGTCCCTCATAATTCGTTGTCTCGTGGTCTCGTGGTCTCGTGGTCAGTGGTCAGTGGTCCGCTCGCCTTGACCTTTCGCTCCCGGCTGCGCCTTGACGGCCTACTGGTTGCCATCGAGCGTCCGGCCAACTCCGCTCGCACGGCGGGCAGGCACATGACGGCGACGCACGCCACAATCGCAGCCTTCACGATGTAATTGAGCACCGCGCCGATGTCTGATTCCGCCTTCAGTGCCCAGTGGCCGACATAAACCAGGATGGCCCACCACAACGGCGAGGTCCGAGCGCGCAGCGCCAGCCAGCGAAAAGCCAATCCCAAAGCGAGCGCATAGAGACCGCAGCCCAGTATGCCTCCGCCAAACCCGAAGTTGGCATACATTTCTCCCGCAAAGCCCAAGTTCATGCTCGTATTCTCTGCCGGTGTATAGCCGGCAAACCGCTCCATGAATACCTTGCCGCCGGCGAATTGTTTGTTGGGGGCCAGGACGCGCGGCAGCAGCGAGGCCTCAAAGGCCGAGATCAACGTTTCCCCGAATGCGTACGGTTCCCTGGCCGGCACATGGTTCAGCACCCGGTCAATGATCCAGCCCTGGTTGAACCGCAAGACCATGTCACTCACCGATTCCGGGGCGTAGCCGCCGGTAACAGCCTTAGTCGCACTCTGCACCAGGCACAACGCGCCCACCAGCGGGGTATTCCATTTGGACACGGGAATTTGCGCGCCGAAAAGTGACACGCGCACGGTCCCCTGGCGGAATTGCCACTTGGCGTCGTGGAGGAAAAACACCCCGCCGCAAAGCAGCAGCAGTGAGACCACGAAGACCGGCATGCGGGGGCGGCGAATGGTCAGGTAAGCGGCGAAAAACCCGAGCGCCCACAAGACCAGCTCATGGAACATGACCGATTCGACCGAGCCGCTGACTTCGACGACGAACACGACAGCCGCCCGCCACTGCCAGCCTGGCGCTCTGAGGAGCATCAGGCCAATGGCAGCCAGAAACCTCAGGTTGGCGAGCAACAACACTACGAACGCCAGCCCGCCCAGTTGTGCTGAGCCGAATGCGAACTTGAGCGCAATCCCTCCCCACAACAGGCAATCCAACTCACGAACCAACACCGGCGCGAACCGGTTGTCGGGGCTCCGTCGCGCGGGCGGCCGCAACCCAAGCCAGCTTGCGATCCAGCCCAGCGTGATCGCCAGCAATGCCGGGCCCGCATAGGAGAAATAATGGGCAAAGTCCTCGATTGAATACACGGGATTGTTGGCC
This sequence comes from Verrucomicrobiota bacterium, assembly GCA_035358715.1. Lineage (GTDB taxonomy): Bacteria > Verrucomicrobiota > Verrucomicrobiia > Limisphaerales > UBA8199 > UBA8199. Next base: position 14,451 of record DAOPPX010000105.1, on the reverse strand, counting down.
GGATAGTAGTAGGCTCCCCAGGGAGCGATGCCATATTGGGCCAGGCAAACGATGACCGCCAGGTGCGGAAGCGCGACCACGCTTCCGCAGGAATAGCCCATGTGCAACATCGTCATGGCCAGCAAGGCCGCGACCAGGCCAGCCCAGGGTGAGAAGTCGTGCCACAGAGGAATGCTGCCCAGCGCGGCAACGGCTCCGCCGGCGAGCACCACCAGCCATTGCGTGCCTGATACCACGCTCCCGGGCACGGCTTCGGCAGTGACCGCCGACGCCGACGCGCCGGGCCCCGATTCTGTTCCGCGTCCTCTGCCGCGGAGCCGGTGTCGCCGAACTGCAGGCCTGGGCGCGCCGATCTTTGCACTCGGCGGCGAGGTGCTCGGCAGCCCTGCCGGCGTATTATTCATAGGGAAACTGGGCCTTCACTTGGTTAATCGCTGTGCCGATGACCGGTCCCGGCCGGTCGAAACCGGTTCCCTTGCCATGCATTCAAGGAACATCCAACAGCCAACATCGAACATCCAACATCCAATAATTGAGCCAGGCTCGGTTTTAGCCGCAAGTCCGGCAGCGCTCACGAACGGGAGCTTTCAGGCGTTCCTCATGAACCGTGAGGATTTCGCGGGCCGCTGGCAGGTAGCTGTAGCCTCCATCGAGGCAACGGCGATGGCCTGCAGCGGCCACCCTCAAGCGTTCCTCGTCGTGGTCCAAGAACCAGCGAGCCTTTTCCGCCAGGTCGCCAGGGGAATTGAAGACCCCGGTTTCACTTCCCGGTGCAAAATACCGCTCCAGCTCGGCCGTATGCTCATGAAGCATGAACCCGCCGGCCGCGGGGATCTGCCATGTCCGCGCCGTCACCTGGTCACCCACTGCTGTCCCGCCCCCCGCTTCGCTCAGCAGCGCCAAATTGATGCGCGATAGGCAGTAGATGGCCGCCAGCTCATCACCATACGCGCCCCGGCTCTGCCACCGCTCCCGAACCAGCGCACCCGCGCGGGCCCAGCCGGGTCCCCAGACGCGCAAATCAATCCCAGCGCACCGCTCGAGCAAGGCTCGAAGCGTCTGTTCTTTCTTGAGGGACCAGCAGCCGACGAAGGAGACATCGCATTCATAGGCGGCCTGTGCTTTCCCGGACAGATGGATGGCCCGATGCACGTCCGGATCAAAGCCATGCGATACGAGGCGCAAGTCCTTGAGCCGCCCACGCAGGGCGGCATCTGCTTGGTGGAAGGACTTGGTCGTAAAGACACAGTCGTAAAGCGGCAGGCAATCCCAGATGTCGCGGCCATGATCCAGAAAACTGACATCGGGATAGAAGCAGTAAGCCGGCAGCCCGGACTCGGAGAATCGCTTGACCGTGCCCGGCTGAAGAAACTTGCCTTTGAACACGAGCAGGAAATCAATCGCCCGGTTGTTTAGATGCCGGAGGATGGTCCGGTTGTATTCGCGCGCCAGCAATAACCCAAAGGCTCGGCGGAGAATGCGCAGAGGCAGTGACGACCATTGGGAGGGTATGAAATCCTCGTAGTTGATCTCGATCACCGCGTGCCCGAGCTGCCGAAAGCCCACGGCCAGAGCCCGGGCGTCCGAACCCCACCAGTCGGCCCCGAGAAACAAGATTAGGCGTTTGTCAGATGCGGAGGGCATATGAAAAGCAGAAAGCAGAAATTGAAAAGCAGAAATCAGCAGTCCGTAGTCGGTGGTCCGTGGTCCGTAGTCCGTGGTCTTGTCTTCCCGCCTTAACTCTTCAGCTTTTCCTTCAGGCGCCGGTTGACGCGGAAAGCCAAAAGTCTGCGCGCGAACCGGGAAAGCCGGTAACGGTCGCCCAGCGTATTCAGGCCGGGCGTCAACAGGTCGCGGTAGAGCCAGAAGAGAGAGCGACGATCGTTGGTCCTGGGGCCGAGAATGGAACAGGCCGCCCGGTAGCCGGCTTCCCGCGTCAGACGGGCCACCGTTGCATTGAAGGCCCCGCCTGGGTAGGCGAAGAAGTCCACGGCAGTTCCGAGCGCGCTTTCGAGGTCGGCTTTCGAGCCGGCGATTTCCTCCCGGGCAGCCTCCGGGGAGATTCGGGCCAGGTCGGGGTGAGAACGGGAGTGCGCCCCGATGGTAAAGCCGGCCTGAACCAGGTGCCGCAACTCAGGCAGTCCCATCCGTTTCGGATCCTGTCCTCCGGGCCGCAGATGCGCCGTGGTGACAAAGAACGTTGCGGCGATCCCGAGCCGCCTGAGGACGGGCAGGGCAAACTCGTAATTGTCGCGCCAGCCATCATCAAAGGTGACCACAACGGAACCAGGGCGCTCGCGGCCGCGGGCGTGGATTTCGTCCAGCAACTGCCCGAGCGAGATAAACGTGTAGTGCCGCCGCCGCAGTTCCGCCAACTGCCCCTCAAAAGCCGCAGGCGAGTGGGTGAAGCGCCAGCCCTCATCCCGGACGCGCTCCCCGGCAGCCGGAATGCGGTCAGCGGGCGCGACGTGGTGGTAGAGAAGAATCACAAGCTGGGATTGCGGCGAACGACCACGTGTCTCTTCGCGGAGCAGTCATTCCCCGGGATACTTCAGGCCAATCCTTTGTCGTATCCGGTCCATTGTTTCCATAATGGCCAGGGACTCGTCCAGGGGCATTGTGGAGCTTTCCGTCCTTCCCGCCCGGATGCATTGGACGGCCTCGGCGGCCTCAAACCGGTATCCGGCTTTGCCCCAGGTGATCCGGGGCGCCTGTTTCGGTCGGCGCAGGACCGCGAGCCGCGCGCGCCAGAACGCCGGCAGCCAGACCTTTCCCGCGGTGCCGATAATCAGTGCGTTCTGGGCAGTGCGGGTGCGAATCGCGCAGGAAAGCAGAGCCAGTTGGTCTTCGGGGTATTGAAGCACTATAGCGGCTTGTTCGTCCACACCAGTTGGGCCGAGCCGTCCCACCGCCTGAATGGCGGATGGGCGCGGGCCGAAAAGGTGCGAGGCCAGCGACAGGGGATAGATGCCGACATCCAGGAGCGACCCGCCGCCGAGCTTGGGGTTAAACAACCTGCCCTCGGGCTTCCGCGCGGCGGCGAATCCGAAATCGGCTTTGAGCATTCGCACCTCGCCGATCAATCCGCTGGCGATCCATTGTCGGGCGCGGACGTAGACGGGATTGAACCGCGACCACATTGCCTCCATGAGAAAAAGCTTCCGCTCGCGGGCACGGGCAATCATCCGGCGCGCCTGTTCCGCATTGATGGCGAAAGGCTTCTCGCACACGACGTGTTTGTCGTGTTCGAGGCACAGGAGGGTGTGCGCCTGGTGGAAATTGTGCGGTGTCCCGATATAGATGCAGTCAACCTGCGGCTCCGCGGCCAGTTCCTCATAAGATCCGTGCGAGCGGGCAATGCCGAATTGGGCAGCGAAGGCCGCCGCCCGCTCGGCGGATCTCGCTCCTACGGCAACAGCCTGTGCCCCGGCGACCTGTTTCAGATCGCTGACAAACCGGTGGGAAATGGCTCCGGCTCCCAGAATGCCCCAGCGGACAGGCGCGGTCATGACTTCTTCCTTCACGTGAATCAGGCCGGCACTTTTCAGGTGCTCCGGTCGTGGCTTTCGATGAACTGAGCGATGCGGCCCACGACCGATTCCCACGTCAGCGTTTCGGTGGAGAACGACCGCGCCGCCTCACGCATGCGGAGGTAGCCCGACCGATCTCGACACAGTTGCAGCATCTTCTCGGCGAAGGCCGCGGCGGTGAGGGGGGGCGTGACCAGGAAGCCGGTGACGCCATCTTTTACCACCTCAGGGATGGCGAACGTGTTGCTGGCGACCGCCGGGCAACCGTGGTACGCCACATCTATCAGAATCTGGGCAATGGTGTCCATGGTCGTCGGGTGGACGATGGCAAAAGCGCAACCGAGAATCTCCTCGAATCTCCGCGCTTCCTCGGGATTGGACTTTCGCAACAGTCCCACGTAGCGCACGCCGGGCAATTGCAGCACCGAGTCCGGTGGACGCTGGCTGACAATCGTCAGGGTCGCCTGGGGATAGACCTTGTGGACTTGCGAGAAAGCTTCCGCGCACAAAAGGCCTCCCTTCCGGGCAAAGTCCCAGGCGATAAACACGAAATCAAGCCCTCGTGCTTCTCCGGCGGCGGGCGGAATGGCGGCGTTTCCCCCGATGCCGGCCACGCGGAAATTCCGCTCTGGCAGACCGTAGGCACCCACCGTTTGCCCGAGGGTCCATTCGCTGGCGCAAAAGACCGCCGCCGCTCTTGCCAGCCATTGCGCTTCCCGGGAGCAAATGCGGCGAATATCGGCCTTCGCGAATGCGGGCCGGTGGTGATAGAGAGAAATGTAGGTGTCGAAGCTGGCATCAATATAGCCGCCGTAGGGGCGCGGACTAGTACAGGCGCTCCAGGGGGCGGCGCCGTGATGGAAATCGAACGCGGCGCCGGGATCGGCTTGAGCTTGCACCTGGCGGCTGATCCGGTTCAGGCGGCGGCGTGAGTAGTGATAGAATTCGCGCGGCAACCCGCACAGCTTCTTGAATCTCGAAATGAGGCGGGCGACCCGGCATGGCCCCGGGTTGATGGGGCCGACGTAAACCACCTCAAGGCGCCGGCGCAAACCCTCGTACAGGTGCGCGTTCACACCGTTCCAACCGCCGCCCCGGTCTTCCGGAGCGTAAGCGGTGATGAAGTTTATCTTCTTCATGGCCGGCGACGCTGCCTGATCCACTCCAGCACAGGCCGGAACTGCGCCTGGTAGTTGTACTGTTCGCGGTGTGCGGTTCGCCCGCGGCTGCCCATCTGTCGGAGTTGGCCGGGATCGTGCAGGAGGCGATTCACAGCCGCGCCGATTTCCTCCGGGGAATTGGGGTCCACGCACACGCCGCATTGGCTGCGCTCGACGATGTCCGCCACTCCCGGGCCGTTGTTGGTCAGTTGGGGCACACCCAGCGCCATGTACTCGAAGCGTTTGTTGCAGGCGCCGGCTGAGTAAAGGCGGTTCTGGTTGTGCGGTTGGATGAGCGAAAGACCCAGGTCGGCCCCCGCCGCGAGCGCCAGGGCTTCCGCATGGGGTCGGGGACCAAGAAACAGGACGCGGAAATCAGTCCCGGCAGCGCGCGCGCCCGCCAGGATTCCCTCCCGCACTTCCTCCGAATGCGGTCCCACCAGAACGAAGACCGAGTCTGCCGGCCAATTGCGCATGGAGAGCGCCGCCTCCCGCAAGCCCTGGTGCCACCCCACGCACCCCACGTAACCTACCACCCGCGTCTCCCGCAGGCCTCGATCGGCCAGCAGTTGCCGCAACGGTGAGGGGGGCACCGTGTTTACCAGCAGGGGGCAATTCATAACCACCTGGGGGCACGTGGAAAGCCCCACTTCGTTCTGATATCGCTCCGCCCGCGCCTGGTCGGAGAAGACCACCAGGTCCGCCTTCCGAGCCAAGCCGGCCACCCGGCTCAAGGCCCTTCGGGGGCCCATTCCCATATTCGGGTAGATCTCGGGCAGCTCGTGAAAATGATACACCGTGCGGCGCCGGGCGGGAGCCGGCCGCAGATGCGTGCAGGCGACCGGGTCATATCCCAGCACCACCTTCGGGCGCTGGCCCCGAATGACGGCGCGACAAGTCTGGGCAAACCGCAACCAGTTCGTCCAACGCCTGGCGACGTTCTGCCGCGGCTCGGAGCTTGAGTCCCAAGCCGTGTGGGCATGCCATTGCCGCACCCGGGCGTCAAGCGCAGCGGGCTGGGGCGCCTGCGAGGCCAGGTGCACCATTCCGACCTTGAGGCCGCCGCCCGCCAGCAGATTCGCCTGGTTCACCGTGGGCGGAAACAGTTCCGCGCGCGCGCGAATGACCAGCAAGACGTCAAGAGAAGACATGGCGGGACTACAGGACTACCGACTACGGACCACAGGACTACGGACCACGGGACTACGGACAAATGCTGAAACGCTGAAAGCGCAAAGCGGACCACAGGACCACGGACCACAGGACCACGGACCACGGGACTACGGACCACGGGACTACGGACCACGGGACTACGGACCACAGGACTGCTTCGCCCCAAACCGGACATCAGGAGCGAGCCAGGGCAGCGCGGATGGGCCAGCCCAGTCTTTTCCGGACATCACGATAAAGTCCGCGCAGAGTTCCGCCTACGGGGCTGAATGCCTGCCGGTCCTCGCGACCGTTCCCATCTGCGCTCAGGCCGTAGCGGAAGAGCCAGAACAGTCCCAACCGGGTGTTTTGCGCGCCGCCCCCGGCCGAAACCGCAGCCCTGTACCCTGCCCCGCGCACCAGGTTGACCTGCGCGCGATGATGCGCCCCGTACGGATAGGCGAAGAGGTCAATGCGAGTGCCCAGCGCCCGTTCCAGGTCCGCCTTGCTGCCGAAAATCTCCTCCCGCGCCTGGGCTTCCGGGATCTCCAGCAGGTTGGGATGAGTCCGTGAATGCGCGCCGATCGTCATGCCGCAACGCAGAAGGTCCTTTAGCTGAGACACATCCATCACCTGCGCGTCTGGCACTGTCTTGTGCAGGTGGGCGGTCGTCACAAAGAAGGTTGCCGGGACATTATGCCTGCGGAGGACCGGCAGGGCATAGGTGTGATTGTCGGTCCAACCATCATCAAAGGTCACCGCAACCTGGCGCCAAGGCTCCCAGCCCCGGCGCACAATCGTTGACACCAATTCGGGCAAGCCCACAAAACGGAATCCACGGCGTGACAACTCCTGGAACTGTTTGTCCAACTGCTCAGGCGTGAGCGTCAGCGCCGCCTCTGCATTCGAGTTGCACCCGCCTGGCGCCTGCGCCGCAGGCGCAATGTGGTGATAGATGAGAATCACGTTGGGAGGGGTTTGTGGGCGTGTGTAAGCTCTCCGGCTTCCGCATTTCAGTTTTCAGCCCTCCCCTCTGAAGAACATGGCCAGGCGTTCAGCGTTGATCAGTCCCAAAAGTCGGGCGGCCACTCGATAGCCAGGGTTCCCTAAAGGCTGGAAAGCCGGATCGAGTTGGCGGATTTGGGCTGAGATCTGCCCCAGCCACTGAGGGTCGCTAATGCCCGAAGTTCGCAGCACGGCGAAGAAGGCGCGAGCGGCGGCTTTTCGCCGGGACAGGGTTAGCCCGCCGGAATGTTCCAGCGTCTCCAATGCCTTGAACAGGATGCGCGCCCGATTGCGGCCATTGGCGGCGGGATCGCGCCGGGCGAGGCTGGTCACGTCCAGGTAGCGGTAGTAGTCGCAAAAGATCCCGGGCGTATAGACATGGCGCCTGCCGGCCAGAGCGAAACGCAGGAACAGGTCAAAGTCTTCCCACACCGTAATGGTCTCATCTGATCCCCCTATTTCCGCATAGGCCGATCGGCGAAACAGATAGCAGTGCGTCGGCACCCACCACCCTCCCAACAGCGCTTCAATCATTTCACAGGGGGCTTGAGCCGGCGCGTGAACCTCCCGTTTAACCACCTCGCCGCGGACAACAACCATGCGCCAATCGGAGTAAACGACATCGGCTCCGGCTACCGAAGCACACGATGCCTGCAGCTCCAGTTTCCCGGGCTCAATGGTATCGTCCGGATCAAGGAACTGCAGGAATTCGCCCTTGGCCACGGCCGCCCCGGCATTCCGTGCGGCCGCAAGACCACGATCATCCAGGCGCACCACTTTCGCCGAGGGGATCAGCGACAGGGCAAGCTGCCCGGTGTTATCACTGCTGCCATCGTCCACGATGATGGCCTCGAACCGTTCCGGCTGCGCTGCCAACACTGGCCCCAACGCCGCCGCCAGGCCGGGAAAATAGCGCGCGCTGTTATGGCAAGGAATGATGATGGAGGTGAGGGGGGACATGGCTTATATGCTAAGAAGCGGTAATACCCATGTCACTTCAACGCGGCTTGGCTGCAATAGGCGCGCCAGTACTCGTCACCGTACAAGTGTGGTGGCGCCAGGCGCCGCCGAAGCGCCCAGGAGAGGGTGTTATCCCGCGCCAGGAAAGAGCGCAAAGCCAGGTTCCGCCTTACCGCCCGCAGGTTCCGCCTGGCCTCGGCCCGCTCCGACGCGCTCAGCGGACACTCCGGATGTTCCAGCATGTCCCGCAACCAGGCCAGGTCGCCGCCGGACCGCCCGGAGTAGTCGGGGGCCAGGTGCCGCTGTTGCCGGCTGCCGCGTTGGTAGAAAGCCAGCCCGGCGGCGACCAGCAACGCCGGCGCCTGGCGGCACATCTCCAAATGGAGCCGCGCGGGCGCCGATGGCCAGCGGGGATCGTATCCGCCGCACCCTTCCCATGCGGCCCGGCGGTAGAGCAGGCCGGTTGGGCTCTCCCACAGGCTCACGGAGCCGAAATACTCCTGCTGATACACCTCCCGGGGCGACTGCAGCCTGGGCAGCAAATAATGGCTGGCCTCGTGGGATTGAAGCAGCGCGGCGGATGGGTGCCGCTCAGCCAGGCGAACCATTGTCTCCAGGCAATTCGGATACAACCCGTCATCGGCATGCAGGAACTTTAGGTAGGCTCCCTTCGCTTGACGGCTGCAGAGGTTATGATTGGGCCACTTGCCGGCCTGGGTGCTGTTTCGGACAATGCGAATGCGGCTGTCCTGGCAGTACTGTTCCGCTACTCCGGCGGTCCGGTCGGCGCTGGCGTCATCCACAATGATGAGTTCCCAATCGGTAAAGGTCTGATTAGCCACGCTTTCAATAGCTCGCCCGAGGTGCCGCTCCGCGTTGCGCGCGGGAATCAGCACACTTACGACGGGCGCGGAACGGGAGCTGCCGCCCGCGACACCTGCCTGTGATTTCCGTGCTTCAGGCGCGGCGCCGGGGGACGACAGGGGACTCAGGGCGGCCGAACTTCTGCCCGGAGCGCGACCGCGCGGGGACAAAAGAGACCTGGCGAAGGCGCCCAATGGTTCCCCTGATTCACTGACCATGGTGCGGGCGCTACGGAATTGTCCCTTCAGCATTTCCACTGTTATCCAGCGCGCAAACAGGCGTATGACCTCGGACCGGACGCTCGCGATTTCCGGCTCGGTCAGCGGGCAGTCGGGCGCCTTGAGCGCGTCCAGCGTATGCCGGAGTTCCCGGGCCCTTCGCTGGGCGGCTTTCAACGGCTGGGCTGACCGCGCATGTTCCTGCTCGGCGTGGCGCCGCCACCAGTCAAGGCCCGAGCCCAGCAGCACCACTGGGTATCGCCGGCTGAGCTTCAGCCAGCAATGGCTGTCTCCCGTGTGGCGCGCTGAGTCGAAACCGCCGGCGGCGTCGAAGGCGCTCTTGCGGAGGATGACGCTCAAAGGCCCGGGCGTCAGCAGCCCGTTCTTGAGGAGGAAATGGCAGCGATAAGCATCCCCAGGGGAGAGTTGCGCCGGGCACACTATTCCCGGCAGGGCGCGGGCGATCCCCAAGGCGGCTTGGGGGAACGCCTCCATGCCCTGAACCATGCGATCCAGGCAATGCGGATAAATAAGGTCGTCCGCGTCCACATACTTCAAGTATTTGCCGCGCGCCAGCGAGGCGGCTTTGTTGCGGTTGGGATAATCCCCCAGGTTCCGTTCATTGACGCATACTCGGACGCGGGCATCCCGCTCATAGGGGCGGGCCACGGCCAGCGAACCGTCGGTGGATCCATCATCCACAATGATCAACTCGAATTCGCCACAGGTCTGCGCCAGCACGCTTTCAATCGCCGCGCCAAGGTACCTCTCGCGGTTGAAAACCGTTATGAGAACGCTGACGAGAGGGGAAGGCACGAGGGGGAAAAGCTGAGATGTTGAAAGGCTGAAATGCTGAAAGGGGACGACAGGACCACAAGACCACGAGACTGCGGCACTATGGACTCGGCTGCCGGGGGAGAGAACTCCACAACTTCATTGCCCGGTGCCGGATGTGACGGCGGAGACGGGAGGCCATTTCCTGGGAGGCAAGGTGATCATTTGCCCCAGCATCAGATCGGCCTCCGGCGGATTCCAGCGATCTGTGCCGGACGATGGAATGAATGTGATCTCCCCAAACTTAATGCCCTCATCCAACACATAAAGGTCTATTCTCGCATAGGCAAAACCACGGCACAAAATCCCCGTCAGCTCGAGCAATCGCCCCAGCGCACCAGGTCTAGGAATCGGTCTTTCGTAGCGGGGATAGTTATAGGTGAAAGGCATCAGATTCCACTGCGTATCATAGAACGCTTCACGGCCCGTGTGCTTGATCAAATCGCGGTCACCTATGACCTGAACATACTGCGGTTTCCCATCGAAGCAGTGTATTTTGTAGTCGTACAAGTTGCCGTCCGCGTTCTCGATATACCGCTCGGCGATGATCTTCCGCGGTATATTTGCGTAATGCAGCTCGAACCCGTAAGCAAAAGCATAGTTGGTTCTCATCCACGCTGCGAACTGCCTGCGCGCCGCGGCTTTGTCAAAAGCTGCCTTGTCCCGCACCACGATGTTCCAGCCGCTGCCGTGGTTCGCTTTCAGCACGAACCGATCCGGAAGCAGGTCGAAGTTGATTTCATCAAAACTGTTCCATACGCCGAGCAGCGGGACCAAACATTCCTCCCCGATTCTCTCCTTGACCCAATCCCTGACCAGGTATTTGTCGGCCAGTTGTGTCTTGAGCGGCGTGCAATCGTAAAGCTTCAGCCATTGGCTCTTGTCGTTGAATGTTTGCGGATTCTCCAAGTCGAGCTTCCGCCCGGTGGTCATGTAGTACCACAGTGTGAGCTCTTTCGGATACTGGTCCTCTTTCAAAGAAGCATAATCGTGGTAAGCATCGAACGGCCGTCCTTTCAGCCACGCCTTGGCGACCTGATACGCATAGCGCAGTTCGCCCTGCATCAATAGACATATTAGTTTCAGTGCTCGGCCCGGCAGCTTACCCATATTGTGTCTTTCTTGGTGTCTGGTCTAATGCTCCTTAGGCGAAGTGAACGGACCATGCGGCCAATTTCGCGCGCACTTCGTGCATCGTGTCGGCGGGGGCGACAGCGTTCCGGGACGGAATGCGGTTGGGGAAATAGTCGGGCGGCAGCAACCTCATGGCGATCCGGCGGGCAATCCGGAGCGCGAGGTAGGCGCGCCGACGACAGGCCAGGGCCAGGCGGAAATAGGCGCGAACCACCACCCGCCTGGCCGGCCCGGGGCGGAAGTGCCGCTGCCACTCGGCCAATACCCTGTCAATCGCGGCCCGTGAACCGGCCACGTTAAACAGCAAGAACTCCGCTTCGACGAAATAGCGCCCTTCCCAAAGCTTGAAATACTCTGGCCGGATAGCCGCCCCCCGGAGAAGGCGGGTCGCTTCCTCCAGAAACACGCGGCGGGACTCAACCAGGGCATAAGACGGGGAATTGGTAATCCGCGTCTCCGCGCCGCGGCGGATGAAGACATCGGGCAGCGCCTGCGGGAACTGGCGGACCTGAAGGCCCGCGAGCAGCGCCCGAAGGTGCAGGTGGCAATCATCACCGTAGCAGACCGCCTCGTTGAAGCCCCCGATCGTGCGCAGCGCTTCTCGCCGCCACAAGGCCGACGACACACACCACGGGCCATCGGAACGGAGGAAGCGCTCGAGGTCGTCCCGCGCAGGGTCCATCGTGTTCCAGTATTGGTCGCTGTCGCCGGGTGTTCGGGTGAAAAGCAGCACGGGGAAAACCCACAGCGCGGCCTCTGGCTGCGCGCGGGCGGCGGCCAGCCGCTGTTCCAGGCACCACGGGGCCAGCAGGTCGTCGGCGTCGAGAAACATGACATAGTCGCCCAAAGCCTGCCTGAGCCCCAGATTCCGGCAGGCCGACGGCCCCTTGAGACCCGATTCACGGCGCAAGGCCCGGATGCGCGCCCCGTCCGCCATCGCTTGGACTCGATCCCAAACTGCCGCCGACGACCCATCATCAACAACAAGACATTCCCAGTCGGCAAACGTCGAAGCCCGAACCGAGCCCAGCGTCTCCCGCAGCAGCTCCGGCCGCTCAAAATGGGGAGTGATGAGGGAAACAAGAGGCATCGAGGAGAAAGCAGAAACTCGGGAAGCAGAAAGCAGAGGTCAGAGGTCAGAGGTCAGTGGTCCGTGGTCCGTGGTCAGTGGTCCGTGGTCCGTGGTCCGTGGTCAGTGGTCAGTAGTCAGCAGTCCTGTGGTCCCGCAGTCCCGTGGTCCTGCTTTCTGCTTTCCCAGTTTCCCAATTTCACTACTTACCTTTCCTGAGGCTTTGGACCCAGGAATCGGCCAGGTGGCTGGTAACGTATTGCCGCAGGCTGCCGCGATGATCTTCGCAGCCGAGGCGCTGCACGAGCCGCGGAGCACGAGAGTCGGGATGGACGCCGCCGGTGCCAAAGAAAACTTCCACTGCCCCGCGCATCACCATCGAGGGCACAAACTCCTGATCCAGTCCGAACTCGCCGTAGGGAAAGGCGAAAGCCCGGTAGTCCAGGCCGAACTGTCTCACCAGCTCCTCCATGCTTGCCCTGGTTTGACGAACCTGTTCGTCCGTCGGGAGCTCGGCGTACACCGGGTGATCAATGCTGTGCGCGCCGAGGCTAAACCCGGCCTTCAAGAGTTCCCGGCACTGCGCGCTAGTCACGTATGGCTGCTCGGTGGCCAGCCATTCCGCCGGATTGAGTTCGAGCAATCCGGACAACTGTCCGATCAGAGGATGTTGCGGCTGCCGGAGCCGGAGCAGCGCCTCCAGGCTCAGCCCCGCCTCGCACAAACGCGCCTCAGCCTCGGCCCGCTTGACCGGCGCCGCCCGCCGCATGGCCTCCGCGATCAGCCCCACGTGATCCTCGAAGAAGATGTTGCGGTTATCCAGCAAGCTGGTCGTGATGAAAAAGGCGGCTGGCACGCCTTTGCGGCGCAGGATCGGCGCCACCACCTCGTAGAGCTCGCGGTAGCCGTCATCGAACGAGAGGAAGAATCCCCGGGGACAGTCCCGCTTCCCCCGAGACCAGGCAATCAAGTCGCTCATGGACACCGGTTTGCCCCAGCGCAGCCATTGGTCGAGGTCTAGCTCGAACTCAGCGGGTGTTTCGATGCGATACCGTGGCCCCCACCACGAGGGTGTAGTTGGGCGCACCGTATGATACAAGGGACAGATGAGGCGGTGCGCTGGACGGCGCAGGAGCCATTCCGCCCCGGCTTGGCGGCCGGCCGACACCAGCGCCTGCCGGACGCGTTTCCGGCAATGACCCAGGACAGTCATGACTTACCAAGCTCGCGCAGCGCCTTGTTCCATGCTCGGCGCGCCAAAGCGGGGATGCGAAATCGCCAGAACCGTTTGGTGGTCATGCGCCAGGGGAAATAGGGCAGTCGCAGTTGACGCTGGACTTGCCAGGCGCGGTAAGGCCCCCACAGGTTGTCGGGCTCTTCATAACGGAAGGGCGGACGAATGCCGTAATCGGGCGCCGGCGCCTCCTTGTACGACCGATAGCCGCACAAATGCAGATGGTAGGTGCGGAGACTCAGAGCGGGATTTACCACTATGTAGCCGGCTTGGGCAAACTCCCAGGCGATCTTGTTGTCGCAGTCATAAACCCCGATGGGGAAATTGCCCTGAACGCCTTGAATTGTCCCCCGGACAATCCAGCAGTCCTGGCTGTCGCCGTACTCGAACAAGCGATTTTTGCCGTTTTCCAGCACGTCCCAGCGGGAAACCGCCAGCACCGTGCGCTGGCTCCAGTCCACCACCTCGATTTGCCGCAAGCCGTCGTCGAACCACACATCCGTGTTGGCCAGCACAGAAAAATCCTTCGCCCCGGCCAGTTCGTTGACCCAGGCGAAAAGCTCGTCGTACCAGGGGCGACGGGCGACCTTTCGCACCCGCAGCTTGGGGTGGGACGGCAGGTACGCCTCGGCATTTTCGCTCAGGATGCACACCTCCCGCACCACGGCAGCCTCCAGATTGCGGCGCAGGCACTCTTGGTACTCCGCCATTCGCGCGGTGTTCTTCTCCGGGTAAAGGGTGGTGAAAAGACGCAACACGAATCAAGGCAAGCCCATAAATAACTGCACGAGTCAGGGGACCCGGCCTACAGGAGCTTGTAGGCCGCGTGCCCACACGCGGCGCGACTGATGACGCTGTGTATGATGAGCACTGCGTGGAGTGCCCGGACCTTCAACGCGCCGCCTTAACCGAGTAATCAAACCGATGGCCGAGGCGTAACAGCGGTTTCTCCATGAACTTGAAGGACAGGTGCGCGACGCTAATGAGGATTCCCAGGGCGAGTGCCGTGACCAGAATATCAGCCGGCGTATTCATCTCCGGCCTGGCACCTTAGCGTCTTTGCGTTAAAAGCCTTCTGCATGGTTGCGGCTTAGCCGTAACGATTCAGAAGCAGAGCCCGCTAAACACGCTAAACGCGCGAAAAGCGTCGCGAATATGGCCCTATAGAACTGTGGGGCGTCCTTACTGGTCCGTGAGCTTGAGCACGGTTCTCGCTGGCTTTGGCCAGCTTTTGCTTTGGCGTCGTTTCGCGTGTTTAGGAAAGCGCCAAGCGAAGCTTGGCTGGTTCTAGTTA
>DAOPPX010000104.1:0-18915 GCA_035358715.1 Verrucomicrobiota bacterium | reverse complement strand
CTCCATCATGGACGCCTCTCTACTCTACCGGGAACCCAAGTGCATGGATACGGCTCAGGCTCAAACCCGGGCGGGGACCACGAAAGGCTTCCGGTAATCCCGGGTCAGCAACTTGTTGGCCTTGCGGTTGCCGATGAAGCGTTCGGTTTGCGGGTCCATCTTGAGCACCATGCCCAGCGTGGCCGGAGTCTGCTTCAAATCTACGTTGTTTGCGGCGAGATGCTGCTCCATCCGGCCGAGCGCTTCAGCGAGGTCGTGGTTGGCTTTGACGGCCTCGCGGATCTCCTCGGGCGGCTGGGTTTGGCCGAGCCGATAGGAGATGTTGCCGGTGTGGCAGAGGGCGCTGGAAAGGTGGCCCTCCAGGATGTCGGCCGTCAGGTCGCTCGCCTTGCGGCTGCGCACGGCGTCAATGAAGTTTGCAAAATGGCTGGAACTGCCCGAGAACTTCTTGAGCTCGGCGCCTTCCTTGTCCACGACCTTTGAGCCGGTGTAGTTGGAGATCAGCAAGGCCCCGCCTTCGCACTCCACCACAATGCCGATGTCCACGCTGCGGTATCGGTCCATGTTCCTGGAGTCGGCGCTCGAGGGCAGACCGCGCACCTCGAAGATGAGCGGCGCGGCCGGGTAGTCGTGGAACACGATCATGGTGTTGGGCGTGGTGCCGTCATCCGTGTAGCCGAGTCGGGCGCCGACGCTCAGGACGCGGGGGGAGGGGGCGGTTTCGCCCAGTGCCCAGCGCGCCATGTCCATCTGGTGGATGCCCTGGTTGCCGAGGTCGCCGTTGCCGGTGGGCCAGACCCAGTGCCAATCGTAGTGGAGGCGTTTGCGCATCAGCGGTTCTTTGGGCGCGGGGCCGCACCACAGGTCGTAATCAATCTCAGGCGGAATCGGCTGCGGGCCATCCACCTTGCCGATGCTGGGGCGGCGCTTGTAGCAGAAGCCCCGCGCGCGCAGGATTTTGCCGATGTGGCCCGCGCGGACCCAGGCGATGCCCTCGCGGATGCCGCTGCTGGAGCGCGACTGCGTGCCGGTCTGCACGATCCGGTTGAATTTGCGTGCGGCGACCACGATCTGCCGTCCTTCCCAGACATTGTGCGAGACCGGCTTTTCGACATAGACATCTTTGCCCGCCTGGATTGCCCAAATGGCGCCCAGCGCGTGCCAGTGGTTGGGCGTGGCGAGGCTGACGGCGTCAATGTCCCCATTCTCCAGCAGCTTGCGGATGTCGGTGTAGCCTTCGACTCTTTCCCCGCGGTCGCGGCACTTCTTGACCTCCTTGTCGAGGATGCTGCGGTCCGCGTCGCACAGCGCGACCAGCCGGGTGCCGGCCACCTCGCGCAGGCCGCTGATATGGCTGCCGCCGCGTCCGCCGAAGCCCACCACGGCGAACCGAATGTCGCTGTTGGCGCCGATGGGGCGGGAGACGACCGAAGCCCACTGCCGGCGCCCGGCGTTCTTGGCGGCGCCGAAGGCCGGGAGCAAGCCCAGCGAGGCGGTGGTGAGGATGGAGGTTTTGAGGAAGCCGCGGCGATCGAGTCTGTTCATGATACTATTAACAGGCGGGTTCTACGTGCGGCTGAAGTGATGAGGCCGGCGGTTTCGGCAAGGGAGCGCCGCCGAGGCTGGGCTGCCGCGCCGGGGCTGCCACGGTTCATTTCGCGTATTCCTTGTATTTGGCGGCAACCTTGGCCTGCTGGACGTCGCCTTCGTGCAGGTAGAAACGGTAGCGGAAGGTGACGCTCTTGCCGGCGGGAACGACGAGGTTGCCGGCGGTCTTGTCGGCAAGGCCCTCGAAATCATGCTGGCCGAAGGGATTTGCGGCGAAGAGGCCGTAATCGCGCACATGCCACCAGGTCGGGTGACGCGGGTTCTTGGGATGATCGAAGATGGCGATGCCGACCGTCTTGCCTCCGACCGGACCATAGTAATCGCACCAGGCGGCTCGTTTGCCCCAGGTGTCCGCGTCGCGCACCCCGGCGCTGTTGACGATGTGGCCTTGTCCAATCTTGCCCTTGAGCCGCATCGTCTCGGCCAGGCGCACGGCGAGGGTTCCCTCCTTGGTGTCGCCGAGCGTCAACTCGCCGCTGGAGGCGAAGAGGGTGATCTCGAAGTCGAACACCCGCTCGCCGGGACTGTTGGGCGCGTGGAAGCGCAGGGTCCGCTCGTCGGTGCAAACCACCGCGCCGTCGGCGGCCACCCACTTGTTGCGCGAGCGGATGACGCCTTGCTTGCGGCCCGATTTGATCTCGCGGAAGTCGTCATGCACCGTTTTGCCGAAGGCTTTCTGCTCGGACCAGAAGTCGTGCCCGTTGACCGCGCCGTGGGCGAACCAGAAAGACCGGTGGTGCGGGTGGTCGTGGGCCTCGCCGGGAGTGTCCTTCATCGGCCAATCGCGGGTCATGGCGGCGCCGCCCGGGCCAATGAGCGGGTAGCAATACGGGCGGGGCACATCCTTGAAGAAGTACTCGGTGAAGAGCTGGCCTTGAATCTGCACGCGCAGCCGGTCGTCGAGCTTCGTGATTTGCACGCCCGGTTGGGCAGCGGCGGGTTTCGCGCCCGCAGCGCAAGCGGGCGGCACAGTAAGAAGCAAGACGAGGCCCGCGCCGATTCGCGAGATGCGTTGTCCAAACATGACGGGCGCAGTTTGCGAAGGGTTCCGGCCGCGGTCAATCTGGAATGACGGCGCGTTCCGTGTTGCGTGGGGCGTGGTGCGTGGGGGCGGATGGGAAGAGGAGGCATGTTCTTGACAGGCCTTCGCAGCGGCATGGCGTTATCGCGCGGCCTGCTTGTCGGAGACAAGGTCCGCCCGGGCAGGCTGAGTCCGGGCGGGCGCGTTACGCATTTTGCGTTTGCCAGGCGGCGGTGGCTGCGATTCAATGCAACGCATGCTGGCGCCAGACTCAGGTTGCGTGCAAACCGCTGACTGACCAAGATTATGAAGATCGAAAGTTCCCTCCGACCATCCATTACTCGCCGCGACTTTCTCAAGACCTCCGCGGTCGCCGCGTCCGCCGCCACTATGGGCACCCTTGAGTTGGGAGTTCATGCGGCTGGGAGCGACAGCATAAAGGTGGGCATGATCGGCTGCGGGGGCCGGAATGCGGGGGCAGCCGCCCAGGCGCTCAACGCGGACCCCGGCGCACGGCTCGTGGCGATGTGCGACATTTTCCGGGACCGCGTCGAGAAGGCGCGAAGCACCCTCAAGCAGACGAAGGGCGATCAGGTCGCGGTGGATGAGGGGCATTGCTTCACCGGCTTCGACGGCTACAAGCATGTCATCGCGGCGTCGGATGTGGTGTTGATTGCCAATGCCGCCAAGTTTCATCCATACCATTCCATGGCGGCCATCCGGGCGGGCAAGCATGTGTTTGTCGAGAAGCCGCATGGGATTGACCCGGCGAGCGTAAAGCTGATGCAGCAGGCCTGCGACTTGGCAAGAGAGAAGAAGCTTTGCATCGTGTCGGGCCTGCACAGCCGGTTTCACACGGGCTATGCGGAGACGGTGCAACGGATCCGGGACGGCGCGATCGGCGACGTCGTGAGCATGGAGGAGAACTTCCTGCGCGCCCCCTACGGGGTGACGGAGCGCAACCCGGAGCACACCGAGCTGGAGTGGCAATGCAGCACGCAATACCACTTCCGCTGGCTGTCCGGCGATGACGTGCCCCAATCCCTCGTCCACAACCTGGATCGTTCGAGCTGGGTGCTGGGCAACGCGGTGCCGATCAAGTGCCACGGGCTGGCGGGACGTTCGACGATGGTGGAGCCGCTCTACGGCGATGTGTTTGATCATCACTCGGTAGTGTATGAGTTCGACAAGGGCGTGCGGGTCTATGCGTTCTGCCGGACCACGGCGGGCTGTTACGACGAGAGCTCGAGCCTGATCTTCGGCAGCAAGGGCAAAGCTTCCCTCCTGAACTGCCGCATCTGGGGCGAGACCAACTGGCGGTGGCAGGGCCAATGCGATCCCTACCAGATTGAGCATGACAAGCTGTTCGCGGGCATTCGGTCGGGTAATCCCATCAACTGCGGCGACTACATGGCGCGCAGCACAATGATCACGGTGATGGGCCAGATGTCGTGTTACACGGGCAAGGAGGTTACCTGGGTGCAGGTGATGGCCTCTGATTACTACCATCCACCGCGGCCGGAGGAGTGCCGCGACGGCATGGAGCCGCCGACCAGGCCCGGTGAAAATGGCAGTTATCCGGTGCCGGCGCCCGGGCGCACCAAGATGATCTGAACGGGCTTTTAACCGCAGATGAACACCGATGAGCACAGGCAGGAAAGGGTTGGTTAGAGCCTCTCGCGTCCCGGGCGCCGTGGCGCTGGTGATGCTGACGGCGTTGTTCGGGCAGTGGGCGGGCGCGGCGCCGGCGGCTACCCCGCCCAAGGAAAAGGCCCGTGTTTTGTTGGTGACGGGCGTGGACTACGCGGGCCACCTTTGGCGTGAGACGGCGCCTGCGTTGGCGGAGGCCTTGCGCAAGGATCCGCGGCTGGAGGTCATCACCGTGGAGGACCCTTCCTTGCTGGATTCGGCGGCTGTTAACCGCTACGACCTGATCCTGCTGCACTTTCAGAACTGGCAGCAGCCGGGGCCCGGCGAGCAGGCGCGCGAGAATTTGCGCCGGTTCGTCGAGGGCGGCAAGGGCGTGGCGCTGGCGCATTTCGCGTGCGGCGCCTGGCACGGGGAATGGCCGGAGTTTGTGAAGATCGCTGGCCGGGTGTGGGCGGGGCCCGGGCCTGGAGTCCGGCAGCACGATCCCCTCGGCGCGTTCCGCGTCGAGTTGACCAAGCCAGATCACCCGATTCTGCGCGGGCTGTCGGACTTCGAGACTCAGGACGAGCTTTACACCTGCCTGGCGGGCGAACACCCGATCGAGGTGCTGGCGCAGTCCAAGTCTAAAGTGGACGGAGAGTATTACCCGATTGCCTTTGTCTCCCATTGTGGGAAGGGGCGAACCTTCCATTGCACGCTTGGCCATGACGCGAGGGCGCTCAGTGTGCCCGGAGTGCAGGAACTGTTTCGGCGTGGCTGCGCGTGGGCGGCCGGACTTCCGCCCGTGGCGCCTCGAGCTTCCGCAGCGGCGACCAAGTAATGCCATGAACTGCCGACGAACGTTTGTAGGATTGGGCGCCGCGTTTGGGCTGCTGCTGGCCCTGGCGGGCTCTGCCCTCGCTGCCGCACCTCCTCCGATGACAATTGACTTGAAGGTGGATCAGGGCGAGTTGGTGATTCGCTTCAAAGGCCGCGAGCTGCTCGTCTATGCCTTCGCGACGAACCAGTTCAAGCCCTACGTTCGCGAACTCCACACGCTGCGCGGGGAAAACGTCCTGCGCGACGCGGTGCCGGACCACCTGCACCATCACGGGTTGATGTACGCCGTATGCGTCAACGGCGTCAATTTCTGGGAGGAGATGCCCGACATGGGCGTGCAGAAGCACGTCGAGATGCCGCTGCATCTCGTCAGAACAGATGCCAACGGTTTGCCGGTCGCGCGGTTCGTCGAGCGGCTGCACTGGCTGGCGCAGACCAACCGCGCGGCGGCGGATTCCTTGAAGGCGGCCCTGCTCTTGGAAGAACGGACGCTCACGCTCACGGTGGACGAGCAGAATCAGGAGGTCGCCCTGTGCTGGGAATCCCGGTTCCGGGTGGGCCCAAAGGTCGGCAAGGCGACTCTGCACGGCCCCAATTACGACGGCCTCGGCCTCCGCCTGCCGGAGTCCTTCAACCGCGAGGCCAGGTTCCAGAACTCCGCAAACCAGCCTTACATCGGCCCGAATACCCAGAACGTAATTCCGGCCCGCTGGACGAGCGTTTCCGGGCAGATGGGCGGGCGCGAGGTGATGCTGGTCTTGTTCGGCCATCCCGACAACGCACTCGGCGACGCCCACTTCTTCACCATGGTGGACCCATTCGCCTATCTCAGTGCCACGCAAGCGCTGGACAGGAAACCGCTGACGTATGACGCGGGCGAGAGGTTCCGCCTGAATTACCTGCTGACGGTGTATGCCGAAAACAAGCCTCCTGAATCTATCCAGCGCCGCTGCCGGCTATGGCAGAAGGAACGCAGGTGACCTTCCAGTTTCATGGAGTCGTCCAAGCACGCTCTGCAGCGGCCCTGCCTGCTATGGGGATGAGAGCGCCTGGGAGAGGGCTTTGCGGTTCATGGAAAGCGATGAATGGACGCAGTTCAGTGGTTCCGGGGATGCTGGCGTGTACACAAAAAGGCCGCGCTCCTCACCCGGTCTTTCTGCCACATTTCTACATTGAGAACCGCTTAAATTCTTCACCGATGCCACACACTAGCATCGTTAACACGCCTTAAACATACCAGACCCGCTGTCCCCCGCCAGTCACCAGTTCTGGTGACAAGCCACCAAGTGCCGGTTTCAGCTCGGGAGGCAGGTTCGCCATCATGGCCTGGAACGAGCATGGAAGTTCTATCGGGAGGGCAAACGCATCTGTGTTCGGCTGTCTCGTGTCTGGACAGTCTGTTTGGAGGCGGGCAACCAACCGTCTTGATTTTGGCAAGGACCAGACTTGGTTCGGATGGGGCTTTCATCTCTTTGGCATGCAGGGGTCCTTTTCCCCGACTGCCTCGAGCGAGGAATAGGCCGGGAGATCGCTGAGCAAGCGATCAAGTGCATCGGGTATAACCTGCTGCGGTGTAGCAAGTTGTGACTTTCCGGCGAATCTGGCAGCGTGATGCTCTCGATGCCGGTACTGATTGGACGAGCTGTTTCTTGCACCGACCGTTCCTAACACTGCAGCTTTTCCACCGGCGAGACTGCCGGGGGCACGCTGACTGCTGCGGTTCCTGGCATGGCCGTTTTGCTTATTTCATGGGTTTGCCTTTCGGCACTCTCCTGTCTTGTATTGGTGGGTGCTGCTGCGCGTCCGGCGCCGCGCCTGCACGAGGAGATCAAATCCTTTGACCAGATGGTCATGCCAACCTGCCGCGTGGATGGGGCAGAGCTTGATGTGTCGATTGGTGCCGTGCCTGGAATTCTGCCGGGTTCGGCGTGTCGGGCGGCACAGCATTAGCGTTGCTGGCGATCCTGCGAATTCTCATTTTATGTCCGGAACTACTCCAGCGCGCGGGTGGGTGAGGGCGGGCGAGTTTTTCGGCCGGTGCAACGGTGTCGGTAATTTCACGGACTGCCGTTCCGTAATGAGCGGAGTTGATGATTCATGTTCTTGGCGGATGATGAATGAGCATGATGATAAGCTCAGAGTTTACCGCAGGTTCTCCTGGGAAAATTCTCGTTCGGCCAGACAGCAATCGCGGCGTCGCGGCGAAGCGATCGGCAAGCGCGCTGCCGTTCTGGAAACGGGTAATGGATATGGCGCTGCTCCTTGTGTTGGCCCCCGGGTTGCTGATTGTTGGCGGCGCGGTGGCGCTCGTGGTGATGTGCGGCTCGCGCGGGCCGGTTTTCTACCGCCAGCGGCGCGTCGGTTACATGGGGCGCGAATTCCTGTGCTATAAGTTTCGCACTATGCAAGCAGACGCTGATTGCCAGTCGCATCGGGAGCATGTTCAGCAGTTGATGGAGGCTGAAGTTCCCATGACCAAACTGGACGCCAGGAAGGATCCCCGGCTGGTTCCGTTGGGCGCATTGCTCCGTGCCACCGGGCTCGACGAGCTGCCGCAGGTTATCAACATCATCCGCGGTGAAATGAGCTTCGTGGGACCCCGGCCGTGCATTCCCTACGAATTTGAACACTACAAGCCGTGGCAGCGGCGGCGCTTTAACGCCACTCCGGGACTCACGGGGCTGTGGCAGGTCTGCGGCAAGAACCGCACCACCTTTAATGAGATGATCCGGCTCGACATCGAGTACTCGGAGCGCCAGAGTCCAGGGCTGGACTCGTGGATCATTCTGAAGACTTTTCCCGCCCTGCTCCAGCAGTGCCTGGACATGCGGGCGGGAAAGCGCAGCCCGGCGTCCGCGACGCCGTCGGCGAGCATGGGATAGCCGGTTGAACTGTATCGTTTCCAGAAACCATGAAGCAGACAATCAAGGTTGGAGTAGTGGGGTGCGGCTACTGGGGGCCGAACCTGATTCGCAACTTGCGGCAATCCCCGGACTGCCAGCTCAAGCTGCTGTGCGACACGAGTGAACCACGGCTGGCCCACATGCGGCGGCTGTATCCCGAAGTGTCAACCACCCGCCAGTTCGAGGAGCTGCTGAACGGCGCGGACCTCGACGCGGTGGTGATAGCCACCCCGGTGCGCTACCACTATGAGATGGCAATGGCCAGCCTCAGAGCGGGCAAGCACGTGTTCATCGAGAAGCCCATGGCGCGCACCGAGGCGGAGGCCGAGGAGATGGTAGCCTTGGCCGAGCGCGAGGGATTGGTGCTGATGGTCGGCCACACATTCTTGTTCTCGCCTGCGGTGCGCCGCATGAAGGAGATCGTGGACGCGGGGGACATTGGCGAGGTGCAGTACATCGCCGCGCGCCGGCTCAACCTGGGACTCTTCCAGAAGGACATCAATGTGGCCTGGGACCTGGCGCCGCATGACATCTCGATTCTCCTGCACCTGCTGGACGAGCGCCCGATCAGCGTCTCGTGCCAGGGGAGCAGCCATGTGACGCGCGGCATCGAGGACGTCACCATGATGTATCTGACGTTCGCCAAGAACCGGTGCGCAACCATCCACAACAGTTGGCTGGACCCCAAGAAGGTGCGCCAAATGACCGTGGTTGGCTCGCAGCGGATGATTGTGTATGACGACACCGAGCCGCTGGAGAAATTGAAGATTTACGATGCGCGGGTGGAGGTGCCACCGCATTACGACACGTTCGCCGAATTCACCTACTCCTACCACTACGGCGACTCCTACGTGCCCTATATCAAGCAGGACGAGCCGCTGAAGCTGGAATGCCAGCATTTTCTGGAGTGCATTCGCGAGAAATGCCCGCCGATCGCCGGGGGCCGGCTGGGGCTCGAGGTGGTTCGCATTCTTGAAGCGGCGGGCGAATCCTTGCGCCAGCAGGGTTCCAACGTGTCCCTGGATGCAGTGACCCAGTGGAACAATGGCCACGATGGCAACGGCAAAGCCAACGGCAACGGCCACCACAGCACCGTCCTTCCAAGCCCTGCCCGCAGCATACTGGCTGCATGAGTGGCGGCGATCAGCTCTACCAGCGCATTGCCCCGGATGTGAAGCTTGGCCAGCGGGTCAAGATCTTCGCATTCACCAACCTCTACGGCTGCGAGGTTGGCGATGACACAAAGGTCGGCACGTTCGTCGAAATCCAAAAGGGCGCTCGAATCGGCAGCCGGTGCAAGATCTCCAGCCACAGCTTTGTCTGCGAGGGCGTGACGATCGAAGATGAAGTCTTCATTGGCCACGGGGTGACCTTCATCAACGACCGTTTCCCGCGGGCGACAACCACCGATGGCACTCCTCAGACCGAGGCGGACTGGAAATGTGTTCCCACAACGGTGAAGCGGGGAGCCTCGATCGGCTCGGGCGCTACGATTCTGTGCGGGGTTGAGATTGGCGAGCGGGCGACGGTTGGTGCCGGCAGCGTGGTCACAAAAGATGTTCCGGCAGGCGCCGTTGTGGCGGGCAACCCGGCGCGGTTGTTGCGCGCGGGCGGGGCCGCGTGATGACGGGGCGGGGACCACGCGAAAAGAGCACCAGCATGAAGACAGCAGTCGTGGGATTAGGTTATGTGGGGCTGCCCCTGTCGCTCCAGTTTGCGCGGTCAGGTGTGACCGTGCTGGGATTGGATGTGGACCCGGCGAAGGTGGATGCCTTGCTGGCCGGCAAGAGTTACATCAAGCACATCTCGTCAGAGGCAATAGGCGGCGTGGTGAAGCCGGGCATGTTCTCCGCCTCCACGGACTTCAGCCGCATTCGCGAGGTGGACGCCGTTATCATCTGCGTCCCGACGCCGCTGAACAAGAACAGGGAGCCGGACCTTTCATTCATCCTCGACACCGGCCGAAGCATCGCGCGGCATCTGCAAAAGGGGATGCTGGTCGTGCTCGAATCCACCACCTATCCCGGCACTACCGACGAAGACCTGCGCGCGGTGCTCGAAAGCGGGTCGGGCCTGAAGGCGGGGCGAGATTTCCATCTGGCCTTTTCACCCGAGCGCGAAGACCCCGGCAACCCCGCCAGCCAGGTGGCGCTCATTCCGAAGGTTGTCGGCGGTTACACGCCGGAATGCCTTAAGAGAGCGGTCGCCCTCTACGCGCAGGCCGTCAAGACCGTTGTACCCGTGTCATCCTGCCGCGCAGCGGAGGCAACGAAACTGCTCGAGAACACCTTCCGTGGGGTGAACATCGCCCTCGTCAACGAGCTCAAGATCGTCTATGGCGCCATGGGCATTGATGTCTGGGAGGTCATCAACGCGGCCAAGACCAAGCCGTTCGGTTTCATGCCGTTCTATCCGGGGCCGGGCCTGGGCGGTCACTGCATTCCCATTGATCCCTTCTATCTGACTTGGAAGGCGCGCGAGTTTGGCCAGAATACCCGCTTTATCGAGCTGGCCGGCGAGATCAACACCTCCATGCCCCTCTATGTGGTGCACCGCCTGGCCGACGCGCTAAACGCCCGGCAGAAGTCCATCAACGGCAGCTCTGTGCTCGTGCTCGGGCTCGCTTACAAGCCGGATGTGGACGATGAGCGCGAATCCCCCAGCTACGTGCTGATGCAAATGCTCAAGGAGCGCGGCGCCCAAGTCGCCTATTACGATCCCTTCGTCCCGGTTATTAAGCCCACGCGTGAACATGCCCACTGGGCCGGCACCAAGTCAGTTGCCTGGAACAGAGAGACGATTCGGGCATTCGACGTGGTGCTGATCGCCACGAACCACGCTTGCGTCAACTACCAGCAATTGGCGGATTGGGCGGAGTGCATCGTGGACACGCGGAACGCAATGGGGGCTATCCCTACGCTCCCCAATCAGGTTTGGAAGGCCTGAGCAAGCCCGGCAACGAAGTCACCTGATTTCGTACCAGAGCGTGCGATGCTCCGCGCCGATCGTGAAGCGTGAGGCGTTGCCGTCAACGCGGACCGGGACGGCGGCTTGGGGTTGGCCGCGGCCGTCCAGCGCCTGCACCTGCTTGACGCGGAACGGCAGCTTGACCTCAGCGGGAATGCCGTTGACGAGCGTCGGGCCGGTGCCCCACTTGTTGCCGACTGAGGTGCGCGCATCGTTCCAAACCACGCCCTTGTTCTCGGCGGACCCGACCGCCGTCAGCAGGATTCGACCTGCCTTTTCCAGCGGCACTCCGTCTAAGCTGGTGAAGACAATCGCGGCATAATTGTGCTCGGTCGGGCCCAGCGAGAGCTGGATTCCCCCGAGGTCAAACGTCTGCCCGCCAACGAGGCCCCACACTGCGCACGAGTTGGGGGTGTTGATCAGCACGTGCGCCCGGCTGCGGTCGCGGGCGTCCCACACCACCCGCCCGTCCGGGCTTTCGAGGCGCTTCTCGGCCGGCCCGTGCAACGGGGCAGGGGAGTCGGCCTCGGGATCAATGCCGATGCGATGGCCCAAGCCGAGCGTCGCCGGCACCATCTTGCGCAGCGTGCCGGCGGCCACAGTGGGCAGCGGCTTCAGATCGCCGCGACGGTAGAGGTGGGCGCACGCGCTGAGCAGGGCGAGCTTAACGGGCTGGCCATTCAAGGAGAAGTAGCCGCGCATCCGGTCGGTGTTCCATCCCTCCCGGCTGCTTTGATAGTCAAAGAAGAAAACGCCGTCCCAATCCTGCAAGGCCGCCACCATCGCCGCGAACGGCACTGCGCTGGCGGTATAATCATTCGGGTCCGGGATATTCCACTCCGAGATAGTGAAAGGCCGATCCAGCAGCCGCCACGGCGCGCGGCTCAGGAGGCTGTCGGCGTCCGGCACCATTTCCATCGGGGTGTTGCGGATCGTCCAATTCGCCGGGTCCCAGGGCCGGCCGGGGAAGTGGGGATGCTCCCAGTAAGCGTGGATGTCGGCGTAATCGCAGGTCTCGGCCACGATCTCCGCGCCGTGATAGTTGATCTGGGAAGCGGTGATGGGCACGCGCACGCCGAGGTCCCGCTTGAGAAAGTCCTTCAGCTCGCGGATGAAATCCTTCTCCGCGTCCACCATGAACTGGCGCGCCTCGCGCCGCGCCGCTTCGCACCAGCCGGACTGCGGGATTTCCACGTTGGCCTGCTCGACGCTTTGCCCGTCGGGCACGATGATGAATTCGCCGCCGCGCCGCAGGCTTACAGCGGCCAGAGAGAACGCCGTGGCGTCCCTGCCGAACTTGAAGCAGATGCGCACCTTGGCCGGGATTTCGGCGGCGCTGGAAAACACGCGCGTCACCAGCACCCATTCGGGCCCGGCCTGCACCGTTTCCGCGAGCCCCACGTCGTCCCAATCGTTTGGGCCTTGCCTGGACACATCCACATAGACCGTACGGGCGGCATCGGCTTTGATCCAGAACGAGAGCGTGTAGGTGCGGGAAGGTTCAACGCTCACATCCGGCAGTTGGAGTTCCTGCCGGTGCAGCTCCGGGGCGGCTTTCGAGATTTCGAGCCGCAAGGCCGGGAGGCTCGGTTGCGGCCCGGCCTGGTTGAGCACGGCCTTGACGGGGAACTCCGGGCTCTGGTGCAGCCGCCAGCCACCGAGGTCCTCCCGCCATTCCGCGGACTCAAAGACATAGGCCCCGGGAGGATCGAGCGTCGCGCCCCAGGCCCGCTTTAGTGTCTCCGTCGAAGCGTGTCGGCGGCTGAGCCACCGGTTCCACTGCCGCTTGAACTCGCCGCGATAGGGCTCCGGCAGGCGCGCGGCCAGGTCCGGCCCGAGCTCGCTGAAGGAGTTTTCGTTGCTCAGTTCAACCATCGCGATGCCCGGATCGGCCGCGCGCGGCAGGCGGCGATACTTGTTGGTGTGCAGCAGGTAATCGCGGCAGAAGTCCTTGAACAACGCCCTCATGCGGGGCTCGTAGTAGATCAGGTACTTGCTGTAACGCACCGCGTCGGGGAGGTCTTTGGCGGTGAACCCCTCGGCGGCAGTGAAGGTGCGTCCCACGTGAAGATTCAGGTTGGCATAGATCCCGTGCTGGTGAAGCTGATCGAGCAAGTAGTCCTGCCGATCCAGCATGTCCGGGTCCAGCGTCCGCCGCCCGCCGACGACCGGGCCCCACACCCCGCTTGGCGAGACGCTGGTGTCATGGTGGTGCATCCGCACGCCATTGACGCCCAGCTTGGCCAGGTGCGCGGCCGCCGTTTCGGCGTCCTCGTGCGCGGGGAAATTGCCGCCGAAGCACAAGTTCACCCCCCAGATTTTCAGGCGGTTGGGCCCGGCGAAGAAGTGACCGTCCTGGATGCGCACAAAGCCATCGGCCCCGGCGGCTTTCGGCGAAAGCCCCGAGAAGTCGGTTGCCGACCTGGTGGCATCGTCACCTGGCACGACAAAGGGAAACCGCTCGGCGGCTGACGCGCTGCCAACCAGTAGACCGGGCGCGCAGGCTGCCAGCAGCCAACCGAGGCGGATGGCGGGCAGACTTGGGCTGGACGTTAT
This sequence comes from Verrucomicrobiota bacterium, assembly GCA_035358715.1. GTDB lineage: Bacteria > Verrucomicrobiota > Verrucomicrobiia > Limisphaerales > UBA8199 > UBA8199. Next base: position 5,391 of record DAOPPX010000104.1, on the reverse strand, counting down.
TCTCATGCGCCAGGGCTTCTATCATACGGGAGGCCGGATTTCCAGATTCTTGCATTCAGCCTGGGCGGGGGACGCCTCGCCGAGGCGTTCGCTCCTGCCCAAACGCGGGCATTTCCGCGACGCGCCTTTAACATAATTGGGCCGAATTGAGGGATTGAGGCTTCCCTTCATAACTCATTGAATGCAGGCGGCAGCGGGAACCTTCGACAACACTGCGTGACGTTTTGTCTTGTCCCCGGTCAAATCGAGATGATAAGGCATCTGCCATGGAGAAACTGAAAGGCCTTGGCCGGAGCGCGCGGCAAGACGCCGTAGAACAGGCAGGCTGTCCTGTCATCTCAGGTTCGCGAAGTGATCCTCCACAGCAAGAGGCGGCCTTCACCTTGCCCGACCTGCTGGTCATCATCGGGGTGATCGTTTTCCTGGCGCTGGTGTGGTTGCCGGCACATGGAGCGCTGGGGCGCAAGGCCGGGTTGATCGAGTGCAAGAACAACCTGAGGCAGGCGGGGTGGGCGATAGACATGTACACGCGGGATCATCAGGACTATCTACCGGGGCCAATTTGGGCGGGGGTTTTCTACAGCTACGGATTGCCTGATTCAGGCTCACTGGCCTATTACCTGAGGTCGTATTTTGGACTGCCGCCTCCCAGTTTTTCCTATCAAGACGTGGAGGCGCTCAAGTGCCCGGCGTCGGTCCAGGCGCAGCCGGGCCGAGCGCCAAGTCCGCCACTCTCTGTGCCTGTTTGCTTCTTGAGTTGCTTGCAGGTTACGAACAGTCCTGGTCCGGTACCGGGTGATGTTGTGACCTACCCGTTCGGACGGCCCAACACTCCCTTTGCCCCAACCGTGAAGATTGGGCGAATCAGGCGGCCTTCGGACCAGTGGTCAATGATGGATGTTGAGCAGCAGCTTCTGAAATATCTCGGATTGAGCGCCGCCACTTACTACTATTACCTCCCAACGCTGCCCGTCCACAATAACCGGCCGGGCGGGCCCACGACTAATGTGCTGCGCAATGCCCTTTATTTCGATGGAACTGTCCGGGGCTTGGCCAGCAGGTATTGATTCAGCCGTGTCTATGAAACCAAGGTTCATCCGCATGCGGGGCCGGAACTGCCTGGGCGCGACAATGCTATTGGGGGTGGGGCTATTCAGCGCGGCTGCCTCTGCCGCAGCCAGTCCCGTTTTGGTCAGCCAATGGCCTGCCGGCAATCGCGGGCCGGTCCAAGCGGTGCAGGTCAGCAGCAACCTGGCCTATTGCGCGATTGGGGAGGGCGGATTGGCTATTCTGGACGTGAGCAACCCCGCCAAGCCGAGTTGGGTCGGCGGCTGTGACACCCCCGGGCTGGCGGTAGATATCGCTCTTAACTTTGAGCATTATGCCTTCGTGGCCGACTCCAGTGCCGGGCTTCGGGTCTTTGATCTAAACGGCGGCCCTGCCATGGTCGGCAGCTATACCAACTGTGACGTGGTCAAAGGAGTCGCGGCCGCCGGCATCGGCGCTGGAGGTTATTATGCCTTCCTGGCGGATGGCACCAACGGTCTGCAGGTGATCAACGTGGGCACGCCCTCCGCCCCGGTGCGCATCGGAGGATGCGCCCTGACCAACGGCTTTGCCGAAGGGGTCGCGGTGTCCGGTAATTACGCCTATGTCGCGATGGGCTCGGCAGGACTGCTGGTGGTGGATGTTGCCGATCCCTATAATCCAGCGCGGAAAGGACTCTATGACACCGCGGGCTACGCCAAGGCCGTTGCCGTGTCCGGGAATTACGCCTATGTGGCGGATGGGAACTGGGGATTACAGGTGATTGATGTCAGCAACCCGACAAACCTGGTCCGAGCGGGAGGGTTGGACACGAGTGGTTATGCGCAAGGCGTGGCCGCGTCCGGCAATTATGCCTATGTGGCCGACAGCGATGCGGGGTTGCAGGTGCTCGACGTCTCCGATCCAGCCAATCCTGTGCTGCGCGGCAGTTGGCTCACCGGCGATTGGGCCACGAAGTTGGGCATGGCCGGGACGCTGGCCTGCGTCGCCGCGGGCGCGAACCTTGAGATCATTGACGTAGCCGCGCCCGCCAGTCCCGCCCCCGCCGGGGCCTATAACACAGGCGGGGATTTTGTGGGCGTCGCGACTGCGGGCACGAATGCTTATGTGGCAGATTCCCTCGGAGGCTTGCACGTGCTGGATTTCAGCAATCCAACGAGCGTCTCTTCCATCGCGCAGGTCAGCAACTGGACCTTTGGCCTCACCCTGAGCGGAAACTATGGTTACGCCGCCGGGGAAGGCGCGGGCTTGCAGGTTCTTGATTTGAGCAACGCGGCTAGTCCGCTGCCCGTGGGCTATTACGATTCCACCGGTTACGCATACGGGGCAGCGATTCTGGGGCCTTACGTCTGCCTGGCCGACGGGGCATCAGGGCTGCAGGTGCTGGACATGAGCAATCCCGCCAACCCAGTGCGCGTGGGCGGCTATAACACTACCGGCTTTGCCTACGGCGTCGCCGTAGCCGGCACCTATGCCTACGTGGCGGATGGCGCTTCAGGACTCCAGGTGATTGACCTTGCGAACCCGAGCGCCCCGGCTCGCATCGCCGTCTACCCCACCGGGTACACCGCCGGGGCCCGTGCCGAGAGTGTTGCCGTGGCGGGGAATTACGCTTACGTCGCCGCCTACGGCGCCGGCTTGCAGGTTATGGACGTGAGCGACCCGGCACATCCAAGGTGCGTGGGGGCCTACAGCAGTTCCACCAACGCCTGTGGCGTCGTGTTGGCTGGTAATTATGCCTATGTAGCCGATGGCATCAAAGGCTTGGAGGTCTTTGACATCAGCAATCGCACAAACCCGGTTCCCGCGGGCAGCTATGATTCCAGCGGCTTTGCCGAGAAGGTGTCCGTGGCTGGCAATTATGTGTGCCTGGCAGACGGTCCGGCGGGGGTGGCGGTCATCCAGGTTTATGGTTTCCCTGGCGATGCGCCGCGGCTGGTGCAATCGCCTCAGAGCCAGACCGTCACCGCCAACGCCGCCGTCCTGCTCAGCGTCTCCGCTCAGGGAGAAGAGCCTCTCTATTACCAATGGCGGTTCAACGGCGTTGACCTGCCCGGCGCCACTCAGTCATCGCTTGCCCTGCCCAATGTGACTGAGAGCCAAACGGGCGCCTACTGCGTCGTGGTCAGCAACCTCAACGGCAGCGTCATCAGTGGCCCGGTCATGCCGGCGTTCGCGCGGGCCCCGCAGTTTGAGCTTGTCGGCACAAATGGCCCTGCCATGTCAGGCAATCAGTTTCGTTGCGGCCTTTCCACCCAGCCCGGCGTGACCTACGCCATCGAGTACAAGACGGCCTGGCCGTCAAACTGGCAGTTCCTTCAGACTGTGGCGGGGGACGGCCATCCCGTGACCATCTCCGATCCTGACGCCATCGGACCCTGCCGCTTTTATCGGGCCCGGGTTCTCAGCAGCCCTGCCATATTGGAGTTGCTGCGCGCCCCGCAGTTCGATCTCGGTGGGACGAACGGCCCCGCCATGTCTGGCAACCGCTTCCGCTGCGGCCTTTCCACGCAACCCGGCGTGACCTACGCCATCGAGTACAAGACGGCTTGGTCGTCAAACTGGCAATTCCTCCGGATTGTGGCTGGGGACGGCAGCTCTGTGCCCGTCTCTGATCCCAGCGCCACCACGCCCTGCCGGTTCTATCGGGCGCGGGTCCTGTGAAGCTTGGCCCCAATGGTCTCCGACTTGGCGTTCTATGAGCGCCAGAGTGAAGCGTCGGTAATCCGCCATTTCTGCAAGGCATGACCAAAACGTGCCGTAACCGTCCTGGGCGGGTTTGTAACATGGCCGGCTTGGCTGCGCATGAAGCCCGGAGCTCACGCGTTCCCTCGGGCCACAAAGGCGGGCTCCCCTCATTCTGGCCGGTCCGGCCCATGCCGAGCCAGGGACGGAACCCGGCCCGGTGGCCTTGGTTTCCAGGCCCGCCATGTAACGCCACAGGGTGGCTCCCACATGGCTCCCACATTGCTTGGATGGCCCGTTTGGTCCGCTACCACAGATCCGTGCGGGCAATTAGTCAGGTCGTAGAGCAGCACCTCGAACTTCGCGCCAAGTCAGATGCCCTAAACGGCACACAGCCTAAACCCAGAGATAAACGTAAACCGCAAACGCAATGGCCAGTAAGCCCGCGGCGGCGGCGATCGCCCACAGCATGTTTCGCTTCCGGGCCGCCATGGCGAAGGTGGAGACGATCACGCCAAGCTGCGCCGCCAACATGCCATAAAAGAAACGCTGGCTGCGGTTGTGATGTCTTTCCGCTGAGAGGTTGCTCTTGCGGACCTGCAGCTCATAGAGGTAGGCGATCGCCTGGTTCAGCCGCCCCTCGACCTCATATCGCTCGGCCGCGTAGCGGAGACGCGCCGCGGTGAAGTCGCGGCTGATCGAAGCGCCCGGAGCGGCGGCGGAAGCCGACAGGCGGTCTAACAAGCTCTCAAATTGCCCGATGGCTTGGTTCACGGGCCTGGCATTCGTGTCAAAGGCCTGGGCGTGATCCCGAGCGGCACGGATCGCATCCTCCAACACCTGGTTGTTGACGCGGGCCAAGAGGCTTGCGATCTCGGACTCGGGCTTCAGGCTCTCGACAGCCTCCAATGCTGCCGTCAAGTTGGCATCCCGGGGGGGCGGCGGTTTCACTTGCGGCACAGTTCCCCGCTCCAGGCACAACAGAGCATGGATTCCCGGAGGCGACCCCAGCGCGGCTCGCAGTTCGGCTCTGGCCTTGGCGAGATCGGCTTGATCAGTCCCGGCCGGCGGTGGCCCGGCGACACGGCTGAGCCCTTCGACCGTCAACGGACGCACTTGAGCCAGGTGTTGCAGGACGTCAAGGGAGTTGCGCTGCAAAGCGCCGCGCTGCCGTTTAGCCTGGAAGAAACTCCACTGGTCGCCCGCTTTGGACTGCTGTTGTGCGGCGAGGGAACGATCATATTGGGCGCGGGTCATCTCGCTGGAAGACAACCCGGCTAACATGGTCGCCACGACTGCCATGACGACGGGAGTAGCCGCAAGGATCTTGCCCCACTTCGTAGGAGGCACGTCTGACTTCAATTGTTCCGGTAATTCGACTTTCATAAAGGCCATTCTGTGCGTCGGATGCCCGGTGCAACGCGACCAGCACCCCAAGCGTATGACTGCCAGTTGCCATAGAAAACCCTTGCCTACAAGTTCAAACGGCGTGCGCGGGTATCACGCAGTAGGTAGAGTTGGGCCGGCCCTGGGACTGCCGGGCTCGTGCGACGATGCCTTTACCGTGGGTGTGGCTACGGGAAGACAGGGAGGTGGATCGCGTCAACCCCAAACCTTAGCCTTGTGAACAGGAAAGGCATCAATTGGTGAGGAAGGTAT
>DAOPPX010000103.1:0-18987 GCA_035358715.1 Verrucomicrobiota bacterium | reverse complement strand
CAAGTGGTCACTTCCGCTCCCGCGGAAGTGACAAATTTAAACCAGGACTTGACCGCGGAAGTGCCGTGCGGACATTGCCCCCCTCGAGTGGGTCAGTCGGCGGGAAGGGGCCTGCCTCCCGCAGTTGCTGAGACAGAACGCTGCGGAGAGCAGCGTTGAATTCGCCTGTGGATCAGGATCCGGCAACGGATGGGAGCGTGGCAGGGGCGGGGGGCGGCTGAAAAATAATCCTGGAAACGATTCTGGAGATTCAGGGGCGAGGCGAGTAGTCTTTGATCCCAGGCACCAGGAATCCACATGAAGAGCAAAGCACACACCAGGCCAGGCCGGGTTGCCGCTGCCCGCCGGCTGATTTAGGAGCAAAGACTGCCATGGCTTCCTGCAACCTCATCACGGCCGCCACCTTTGGCCAACTGCAATCCCGGCTGATCGAGGACCTGCGCCGCGCAATCCGGGCCGACGAGTTGGCGCCGAAGTGGGTAGTGGTTCCGAGCGCTACCCTCGCCAACCATCTGCGGACAGAACTGAGCCGGGGCGCCCAAGGCGAGGCCTTTGCCAATGTCAGGGTGGTCAACCTGCCGCGATTCGCCGAGCGCCTGGCCATAAGTCTGTTCCAAACCACGGCCCCGCCCTGGAACGCGCTGTTGGATCTGCTGCTCTGGGACATCGTGGAAGACCTGCCGCCGAAATCGCCCCTGGCGCCGCTCAGGACGATCAGCGGCGGTCCAGGCATGTTACGGACGGCGTTCGTGGATCTGGCCGAGGGTGGGTTCGGGCCGGGCGGGTTGGAGAAGCTGGAGGATTTGGCGGGTCAACCGGAGCTTTCACCCCGCGAAAGCGAGTTGTTGCGGCTTTATGCGCGGTGGGTGCAGCTTCTGCAGGAGCGCGGGGTGGTTTGGGCGCCGCTGTTGCTGCAACGGCTGCCGGAGAGTCTTGAGCACGCCACGGATCAGGAGTTAGCCGCGGCGCTTGGCGCCGAGGAAGGCCAGCAGCCCGCTATCTACATCTACGGATTCTATGATTGGTTAGACGTGCACCTCGAATGGCTGAACGCCCTGTCCCGCCGCGTGGAAACGGTCGTTTACTACCCGTGGGCAGCGGAGAAGGGTGAAACGCACCCGGCTTTCAGGTTCGCAGAATCCGTCCTGCAGGATTTGCGGATGCGTTTTGCCTTTGCCACCGAAAGCACCGCCGGCGAGAGCCAGGGCGCGCCGGCAGATTTCTTCCTCGCCACTTTCCCTGAGGGCAAGGTTGGTCAAAAGCCGGGCTTCCTGAGCTGCCAACGCGCCGCGGGGGTGCGGGCGGAGGCCATTTCCGCCGCGGTCCGCATCCGGACCTGGCTGGAGGACAGGAACAACCCGCTCATGCCCGAGGATATCCTTGTGGTCGCGCCCCAGGCGGACGCCTACGTGGACATTGTGCAGGAGATATTCGCGGCGTTTGCCATCCCCTTGCGGGTATCGGATGTGGCCTGTGGCCCGACCCCTGAAAGCGTGACCCTCCGCATGCTGGCCCGGCTATGGGAAGAGCAAGCCCCGGCGGAATGGGTGCTGGGCTTGTTGCGGGCGTGCCCGAACATACGGGTGGCGCAGAAGGTGGATATTGAGCTTTTCGAGGCCAAGGTGCGCGAGCTGGGTATTTGGGGCGGTTCGGCGTGGCGCCGGGCGCTCGAATCCGAGGAGTTCCGGTCGGATGACGAGGACCAGAAACGCCGCCAGGTGCGATTCAGCGCGGCGGAGAAGGCTCTGATCGGTGAGATTCTCAAGCTCGTTCCGTCCGGCAAAGCGGAGTCATCTCCCCGCGTCCCGGTGAAGCGCGCGCTGGAGACGCTTTACCGTTTGCGCGAAGGCTGGATGACCGATCCGGCGCTTCTGGATCCGCTCATCAGCGCCACCGAGGAAGTCGCGCGTCACCGGCCCTCGCTGGAGATCGAATTGCGCCAGTGGACACAGTTGGTCGCGGAGAGCGACGGCACGAGGATGCAGCGTGACCCGGTGTCGCGGGCGGTGTTGTTCCTGCCATTGATGCGGGCGCGCGGTTTGACCGCACGGGCGGTCGTCATCCTGGGTTTGACCGCGGGGCAGATTCCGTTCCGGCTGCCGGATGATCCTCTCCTGTCGGAGCTGGCTTCGACGAAGCTGGCCGAGACGGCAAACCAGATTGGCCACCGCATGCCGCTGAAGGCGCGGCTGACCGAGGAGATGCTGCTGCTCTTCTTTCTGATCAACACGGCAGGCCAACGCGTGCATTGGGTTGTGCCCGAAACGGACGCCGCGGGGAAAGCCGTCGCCCCAACGCCCTGGATACAACGCTACCTCAATCGTTGGGAGCGCAATGACAACAAGGCTGCTCCGAAAGACCCCTTTGGCCGCCGCATCGCCCGCGCCCCGTTCGAGCAGGCGGTTTATCTTGCGAGGCTGGAGCCCGAGCGCGGCGAGTTCCTGCCGCCCGCCCTGGCGTTGTTTGCGGCCCCCGAGCTCGCAGCCGGCGGTGATCCAGGCGCGGCGCACTCCTTCCTTTGGGAATCCGCCGCCAGGCGCGGCAAGCAGCCGGAGTGGAGCGGATGCATCATGAGCCGGCCGGGTTTCCCTCGCGACAGCGTCGGCGTCACCAGCCTCGAGGCGCTGGCGCGCTGCCCGTTCCGCTTCTACGGGGAGCGGGTGGCTCGATGGGAGGCCTTGGAAGCGCTTTCGCTGAGCCACGGTCTGGACGCCATGACGCGCGGCAGCCTGCTGCACAAACTCCTGGAAGAGGCCGTCAAGCCGCACCTCAAGAAGCATAGCATGGCGGAAATCGCGGCCGGGGTATTGCAGAACGAATGCGCGGCGCTGCATTCGTTAGTGCAACGGCTGCCCGAGCTTTCGCCGGAATCCTCCTTTGCGCTGGCCGCGCTGCCTGACGTCTTCAAGGGAGCCGCCGAGCGACAGATTGTAAGGATGGCTGCGGCTTACTTTGAGTCGGTGAAAGACCACCGGGCCGTGCCACAAGCTGTGGAGCAGCAGTTTGAAAGGGAGTTTCCGGGCATGAGCGGGCTCAAGGTGGCCGGGAAGATTGATCGAATTGACCTGAACGGTGCCACTGTGGAACTGCTCGATTTCAAGAGCGGCAAGTTGCCGAGCACTTATCGGAAAGCCGTGAGACTGGGCTGGCAAATTCAGGCGGTGCTTTACCCGTGGCTCAGTGGAGAGACCGGCGCCAACTTCCGTTACATCTTCTTGGGCGGCGCAGAGGCTGAGGAGGGAAACGCCAGAGAATCGCCGGAGGCCGCCAGCTTCCTGGGCGAATTGGCCGCCGTGCTCCAACAGGGGTATTTCATCCCGACGTCAAATCAAGTAATGGAAGAGCTTGGCCTCAACCGAGTCACACCTTGCAGCTACTGCGCCTTTGGCTCGGCCTGCCGCCGCTTCGAACCGGGCGCCGCCGCCAGCCACGCCCGGCTGTTCCGGGAACTGGCGCCCGCGCGCTGCAAGTCCCTGCTGGAGGCGGCGGCCGACAAGCCGAAAGCGGGGCGCGAAACCAGGCCCGGGACAAATGCGTCCGAGGCCCGGCCCGGAAGAAGGAAGACATGAAGATCCCAGATGAGAAGGAGCGCCGCGAGGCAGTGCTTGCCGACGGGCATGCGTTCGTGTGGGCCAGCGCCGGGACCGGCAAGACCCACACCCTGACACTGCGAGCCCTGTATCTGCTGTTAACGGCGCCGTTTGACAAGCGAGGCCAGGGGACAGAATGCACACAACTCTACAGCGGCGCAAACCGTGCCGAACGATTGCGAGCGGCGCGCGCGGTGCTCCGCCGATTCGCGCTGACAACCTTCACGCGCAAGGCGGCCGCAGAAATGCAGACCCGCCTCTACAGCTATCTGGATGCAGTGGCGAGCGCCTCCAACCTCACGGCGCTGCGCGAACGCTTCCCGAACGACGGGCAATTGATCGAAGTGGTCGAGGCGGCGCTTAGCCGGATGGGCACTGGAGGGGATCGTTTTCCCAGGCTGCAATCGGGCGCGGAGGCGCTCGGGGAGCTGGCGACGGAGCTGCGCGTGTGCACGCTGCACAGTTTCGCGGTGACCCTCCTGCAGCGGCATCCCATCGCCGCCGGCATCCCGCCCAACGCGCAGTTCGCCGAGGAAGGCGACACCACCATGGCGGATGTGGCCGGCCAGGTGGCGGATCGCTGGTGGCAAAAGGTGCTCACAGAGCCAGAACTGCTCGGCGAACTGGAGGCGCTGATCAAGATTCTGCCGCTGGAGGACATGCGGAAATGGCTTGAGGCCGTCCATCGGGATCGCTGGATCGCGCGCGAGATGGACTTCGGCCAAGCCGACGCCAACGCCATCCGTGAAGTCCTTGAGGCAAGTCGCCGGCTCGCCCCTGCTTTGGAAAGCGCTGTTGGAAACGCCACCAGGGTGATTCGGGCCGGCAAAGAGCTTCAGGCTATCTTGACCGGGATCACCAGCGGCAAGGCCTTCGCCTGGAGTGATTTCTGCGGCTTCCTGAAGAACAACCAGGATGTGCTCTTCGGCCCCAAGAGGAGTCAGGCGGCGCAGGCGGCAATCGCATCCCTCGGCGCGCTTCGTCCGCCTTATGAAAACTACGACGAAACCTATGCTGTTGTCGTTCAGAAGTGCCTCGCGGAGGATTACAGGGATGCTTGGCCGCGCTGGCGGCGTTTCGTGGGCCGCTTTGCCGAATGGTCGGAGGACGCGGCAGTCCGCGAGCTGGGCATTGTGACCTTCCAGGACATGGTGCGTCTCGCGGCGCGGCTGCTGCGCGAAAACGCAGCCGTGCGCCGGGAAGAGCGCGAGCAGCTTTGGGCGGTCCTGGTGGATGAGTTCCAGGATACTGATCCCACCCAGTTGAACCTGCTCGAGAGTCTGCTGGGCCGCAAGAGCACGCGGGACCATGAGGTGATTGGCTTCTTTGTGGGTGATCCCAAACAGTCCATCTATCGGTTTCGCGACGCCGACCTGCCGGCGATCCATGATTTTGTCGAGCGCTACGAGAAGGTGGTTCAGACATCCGCTGTCCGGCGATTCCAACTCACGGCGAGCTTTCGGAGCCGCAAACCGATCACAGATTTCGTGAACCACTTCTTCGAGCATTGTGTGCCGCTTCCCGATTACAGGGGCCAGCGCCTGGACCCGGTGCGGGAGGAACCAGGCTCCGCACCCGAGTGGCGCCTGCTCGATTCGGAGAACAAACGCGGCCAGTCGCACACGCGGCTTGAGGGCGCTGCCTGGGAAACAGCCCGCCTGATCGAGGCGCACCGCACCCGGTCCGGCAATGGCGACAAGGCGTACAGCGACATTGTCGTGCTGGTCAGCACCCATGACGAGCTGGACCGGTTGCTGCCGGTGCTGGAGCAGGCGGGCATCCCGGTGGTCAGCAGCGGCGCCAAAACCTTCTACCAGCAGCCGGAGGTGCTGGATGTGTTAAACCTGCTCATCGTGGCGCAGAACCCGCAGGACACTCTCGCGGCAGGCGCCTTGCTGCGCAGCCCGCTTTTCGGGCTGTCGGATGTCCAAATTCACAGTCTTCTGGCCAACATCACACTGCCAGAGGTGTTCCATGGCGTCAAAGCGCTGCCCGGGGAAATGCCGGCTCCAGCCTGCGCCCGGATCGAGCAACTGCGCCGTCTCGTGCGGGAACGGTCCGCGACCCCGCTCGCAACGTGGTTAAGACAACTGCGGGGGTTCATCCCCGTGGGGCTGTATGCTCAGCAGAACCCCGAAGGTCGCGGCGTTGCGCGGATTGACCAGGTGCTTGCCGCCTTCCGCCGCGCGGTCGAGTTGGGCTCGCTCCCGCCATTGAGCTGGCTGCTCGAACAGCGAGACCGGGCCCGCGACGCGTTTGATGCTGATCTCGGTGAAGACGTGAGCGTGACCGACGAAAGCATGGCTGCGGTGCGCGCGCTGACGATTCACAAAGCCAAGGGCCTGCAGGGCAAATACGTGATTGTGTTCGGCTGGCAGAAGGCGCTCGACAAGCTGGAGCCGAAGGCGGGAAAGGACTCCGTTTTTCAGCTTACCGACCGCGCCGGCCACCCGGTCTGCGGGTTCCAATTGCAGTGGGGGCGGCTCCTGGTTGTGTCTCCAAGCTGCGGCAAAGCCCGCGAACTGGATCAGCAATACGAGGCGGAAGAAGCCAGGCGCCTGGCCTACGTGGCCGCCACACGCGCCGAGGATCGCCTGGCGCTGCTATCCCCCCACGATCAGGAAATCGCTAAGGGCCTGCTGGCCGACGTAAAGCCGCTGCACGACAAAGGGCAGTCCGCGATCGAGGTTTTCGGCGGCACTCTAAGGGTGATCGTAACCCCGCCGCCCGAGCGAACAAAACGTCCAGCCGGCAGAGAATTGAGCGTCCGAGATGCTGGCGCCTATGCGCGACTGTGGCGCGCCCGTCTGGAGAGAGCGGCGGGAGAAGCGGAACCGCTGCTGCACGCGCCCTCCAGCGTCGAACAGGCGGCGGAGAGGGAGGAAGCAGATTCGTCTTACTACGTGCGGCAAAAGATTGACATGGCGTCCGAACGGGCGATGGAGGCGGGGACACTGGTGCATCGCTACCTGGAGCGGCACCTGACGGACCACGAATTCGACAACTCGAAGCTGGCGCCGATCCTCTCCGAGATCAACGGGGGGGTGCGCTTGCCCGAAGCGATCGAACGGGCGAGAACCGCCCTTTCAGGTTTCTATGGCGGCGCTTACCATCAACGCGCGCGCCGCGCCCGGATCGAAGCGCGGGAGGCGCCCATATTCTTGAGTTGGGAGGGCAGAGCCTGGAGCGGTGTGATTGACCTTGTCCTGAACGAAAGGGAAACAGTCTGCGGTGTGGATTACAAAGTCATGGTCCGGCCCAAGCAACTCCCCCCGGAGTACGAACAGCAACAGCGGGTTTACCTGGAAGCCCTCCGGCGCGCATTCCCCGGCCGAAAGGTGTCCTTCGAGTTCTGGTGGCTAATTGACGCGACGGGGTGAAACACCGGCTCTTACGGTTCTCCAACCGCCCACAGACGCCAACACAGCAGGTCGCCATTGGCGCATTGTGACCAGCCATAAGGCCGCCAAACGCACCGCACCCGAACAACCCAGTTGACCCGAGCCAAGGTGATGCCGTTCACGTTTGCCACGGATCAAGCCGAGATCAACGGCGCAGCCAACTTGACCGCGCCGAGGCTTCGGGCTATACACATTGGGTCACACAGTTAAAGCTGAAGATTAGAGAATGCCACGCGAGTAGCTTCCAGGACGCAGCTTGGGCCAGTTTAGCTCAGTGGTAGAGCAACGGTTTTGTAAACCGTCGGTCCTCGGTTCGAATCCGAGAACTGGCTCCAGTCCGGGCGCCATCCTTCACTGCGGCCGGCTCAAGCCGGCGCGGCTTTCGCGTAGGCCAGGGGCACGACGAGCACGGCGCATTCCGCTTTGCGCACAATCTTCTCCGCCACGCTGCCGAAGAGCGCCTTGCCCACGCTGCTGTGGCCATGCCGGCCAAGGACGATGACGTCAATCCGCTCGGACCTGGCGAACTCCAGGATGGTCGCGGCGTCCGGCCCGATGCGGAAGGCGACCTTCAGGTTCACGCCCGCGGGCACGCGCGAGAGATAGGCGGCCTCGACTTTCGCATCAATCGCCTTCTTCGCTTCGGCGTTGATGTTCTCCACCTCGGCGAGCTGGGTTTTCCAATACTGCGCATCCGGCTCGTGAATCACGTGCAGGAGGTAGAACGTCGCATCCGGCCGGCGCACGGCGGCGTCGAGCGCGAAGTCGAACGCGGCATCGGCGCTTTCGGAGAAGTCGGTGCAGAAGAGGATGCGCTGGAAGCGCGATGCGGGGAGTGCGGAAAGGTTCATGGGGGCTCGGTTACTTGATCAGGCTCGGCAGGAAGGTGGCAATTTGCGGGAAGATGATGAGCAGGACCGCGGCCAGCACCAGCGCCCACAGGAAGGGCATGCTGCCGCGGAAGATTTTCTCCATCGGCACATCCCGCGTCATGCCGGCGACGACGTAGACGCAGACGCCGACCGGCGGGGTGATGACGCCCATCATGGTCACCACCACGATCATGACGCCAAACCAGATGATGTCGTAGCCCAGCGCCAGGATCAGCGGGTAGAAGATCGGAATGGTCAGGATGTCAAGGGCCAGCGCGTCCAGGAAACACCCGCCCACCAGGTAGAAAATGATAATCAGGCCGATGATGCACCAGCCCGGCAGCGGCAGCCCCGAAAGCCACGACGCCAGGTTGGACGGCACTTGCGTCACGGCGAGGAACTTCCCGAAGATAATGGCCCCGGCGACGATGACCATCACCATGCATGAGGTGCGAATGGACTCGTTCAGGCACTGCGAAAGCTTGCGCCATGTCAGTTCGCGCTTGAGCAGGGCGATGACCAGCGTGCCCGCCGCGCCGATGGCTGCGGCCTCCGTGGCGGTGAACAACCCGGCGAACATGCCGCCCATCACCAGCACGAACAGCGCCAGCGTTTCCCAGACGCCCTTGAGCGAAGCGAACTTCTGGCCCCAGGAAAAGACCGGCCCCGGCGGCCCAAAGTGCGGCTTGCGTTTGCATTCGAGGTAGATGACGGCGCAGAACATCAGCGCGATCATCAAGCCGGGCGCGACGCCGGCGATGAAGAGCTTGCCGATGGATTGCTCGGTCAGGATGGCATAGACGATGAACACAATGCTGGGGGGGATCAGCATGCCGATGCCGCCCCCTGCCGCCACGCAGCCGGTGGCCAGTTGCATGTCGTACTTGTAGCGCCGCATCTCCGGCAGCGCGACCGAAGCGATGGTGGCCGAGGTGGCCGGGCCCGAGCCGCAGATGGCACCAAAGGCGGTGCAGGCGCCGACGGTGGACATCGCCAGGCCCCCCGGCAGCCGCCCTATCCAATGGTAAGCGGCGTGGAACAACCCGCGGCTGATGCCAGTGTGAAAGGCAATCTGCCCCATCAGCACGAACAGGGGAATGGTGGTGAGGTTGTAGTCGGAGAAGGTGGTGTAGAGGTCAATCGTGGCCATGCTGAACGCCGCCTGGGGCGACACCATGACCGCAAATCCAATCAGCCCCACCGCCGCCATGACGTAGCCCACCGGCATGGACCCCGCCAGGAGGATCAGCAACAGCACAAACCCGATTATGGCTCCTTCGTTCGGGCTCATGGCTTGATCATCGGTTTGCCGGGATGCGTCAGGTGATACGCTTTGATCAGCACCACCAACACGCACGACACCGCCAGCACATACGGCACCCAGAAGATCGGCAGTTGCAGCGTCATGCTGACCTCGCCCCGCGCCCGCAGGGATTGGCCGTAGTCCACGCACCCCCAGGCCAGCAGGCTGAACAGCGCCATGCCCAACAACCGCATGAGCGCGTCCACCACGATGCGCCCACGCCGCCCCAGCTTGTGGAAGAAGTACTCGATGGCGACGTGGCCCTTGATGGCGGTGGTGTAAGGCAGCGCCGCCGCGATGGTGATGGCGGCGGCAATCTTGACGATGTCATACGAGCCGGTCAGCGACAGGCGGAAGAGGCGCAACACGACTTCCGCGCTGGTGACCAGCACCATGACCATGAGGCTCGCGCACGCCACGTACGCGAGCGCCATCACCGACGCCCGCAGGGCCTGGTAGTAGAATGGAAGCGGGCCCTTTTGAGCAGCAGCCAAACCGGGCGACGAACTCATTTGGCGGTCGTCGCCTTGGCGATCTCCGCCTGAATGTCAGCCAGCATCGCCTCGCCGGGCAGGTTCTTCTCCTTGGTCTGCTTCGCGAAATCATCAAGGATCGGCTTGACCGCGTCTTTCCATCGTTGCGGCTCGGCTTCGGGCAGTTGGATGAACTGGCGGTTGAGGCTGGTGACGAACTCGCGCCCGGCTTGATCGGCCTGGTCCCAGGCCTCGCCGTGCTTGGCGATCCATTCCTGGCTCACCTCGGTGAAGACCTTCTGCACGTCGGCCGGCAGCGCGGCCCATTTGTCTTTGTTCATCACCACGAACATTGCCGTCGTGTAGCCGATCGCCGTGGAATCCACCACATACTCGATGGCTTCCCCCTGCTTCCAGCCTTTGAGCGTTTCGATGGGGCACAGCGTGGCCTCGACGACGCCCTTGGCCAGGGCCTCGTAGGTTTCCGGCTGGCTCATGGCGACCGGCGTGCCGCCCAATGCCTCGACGATCTTCGCCGACAACCCGGTGGCGCGCACTTTCAGGCCCTTCACATCCGCCAGCGAACGCACCGGCTTCTTGCACGCAAGGATGCCCGGCCCGTGCGCGTGGACGTAGAGCATCTTCACGTCGTCCAGTTCGGCGGGTTGATACTTCTGGATCATGTCGTTGGCGATGCGCGTGGCGGTGGCGCCATTGGGATACCCCAGCGGCAGATCCAATCCCTCGAGCAGCGGAAACCGGCCGCGGGTGTAGGCAAAACAGCTCATGCCGAGATCGGAGATGCCTTTGATCACGCCCTCGTAGCACTGATCGGATTTGGTAAGCGATTGTGCGGGGTACACCGTGATCTGCACGCGCCCGCCGGTGCGCTGCTGGATCTCGTTTGCCCAGTTCGTGGCCGCAATGCACTGCACATGCATCGGGGGGAAGAAGACGCTGTAGGAGAGCTTGATCGTCTCCGTCGGATGGGTAGGTTTGCAGGCGGTCAGGCATACGCCGGCGAGCACCATCGCGCCCGCCGCTACTGTCCATTGTTTCATGTTCATAAGAACTGCGTTCAAGGTTTCGTTGCATTTCGGCGCCCCGTGCCTTCGCGGCCGTGCGCAGGCCTGGCGCCCGTCACGGCAACCTTATAGCTCCGATGGGCGGCGGACTGCAACAACTCTTCTCGCCGCCAGCCCGGGCGGCCGCTAGCCCACCCGGAAGGAGATTCTCTGAATGAAGTTCCGCCCGAAGCTGTGCTGCAGGCGTTCGAGAATCTCCTTGCGGCGGTAGCGAACGATCTCGCTCAGCCACACGCTGCTGTCCACGGTGACGTAGAGCGTGCCCTTGTTGAGTCCCGCCGGCTGGGCATGAGCCACGATGTTCGGGTCCAGCAGGTCTCTCCAGACCTTGACGATCTCGGCCTCGGCACGGCGGCTGTCAATGCGCATGTCGGAAAGGACACGCGGCAAGACGGCCCCCAGCGGGCGGGCGCGCAGGGCTTGCGCCCGCTCCAGCGGCGCGAGGTCAATCCCGCGCCACTGGGCAAACACGCGCTCGCGGGGAGTCACCTTGCCGGGGCCGCGCGGCGGGACATGGCGGGGCGGGGGAGGGAGCAGGTTATCCGAGCGGGTCATGCCGGGTTGAGGTTAAAGGCGCGCAAGCAAGCGCCCCGCGTTCGGCCCCGGACATCCCCGCTGCCGCGCCGTGCTCATTCAGGCGCGCTGGGGGTCTTGGCCTCCGCCTGTTCATCCAGCACGAGCACCCCGTGGGGCGGCAAATCGTAGTTGCCGGAGAACATGTTGCCGGTCAGGAAATCGTGCATCGGCTTGTAGAACTGGACGCGCACCGGCGAATTCTGATGATTCAGCAGGAAGAAGATGTTCGTGCCGTCCTTCTGGCGCAGGCTCACCTCGACGTGGTCCGGGACTTTGAGCAGCGGATGCAGGCTGCACATCTGGCGCAGCCAGGTCACCAGGTCGTTGTAGAAGTGCTGGTGGCTTTGCGTGCCGATGTAAATGGCTTTGCCCAGGCCGAATGTATGCAGGGTGATCGCCGGCCGGCCCGCATAAAAGTCCTTCGCGTAGCTGGCCAGCACCTGGCAATCTCCCGGCTCGATGATGTCGCACCACAGCCGGGCCGGGTGCATGTGGCTGGCCGGGAAGGTGCCCTTGAACGTGAGGTGATTCTCCTCGCCGGGCGGCAGGTGGTCGAACTCGATCACCTCCATGCCGAACAAATCGGTCAGGTCAAGTGGATACCCCGTGTCAGGCGCCAGGTTATGCTCGTCCACCAGGCCGGTGTTGAACGTGGCGACCAGCGTGCCGCCATTCTGGACGTAGAGCTTCAGCCGGTCGGCTTCTCCGCCGGAAAGCAAGTGGAGCGACGGCGCCAGCACCAGCTTGTAGCGGGACAGGTCTTCGGCCGGCCGGGCAAAATCCACGGCGATATTCCGGTCGTGCAGCGCGTTGTAAAAGAGCTGGATGTGCTCGCGCAGGTTGAAGAACTTGTTGGGCTGCCCCTCCTGCTGCAGCACCCACGCGTTGTCGTGGCTGTAAAGGATGCAGGTGTCGGCCTGCACCCGCGTTTGCCTGAGCGCCGGGGCCAGCAGCTTCATTTCGTCGCCCAGTTGGGCGACTTCCTTGAAGACCCGGGCGGTGGAGCGCGCGTGGTGCGGCATCACCGCCCCGTGGAATTGCTCGCTGCCGAAACGCGGCTGGCGCCAGCGGAAGAAGACAATCGCCGCCGCCCCCCGCGACACCAACTGGTAGGTGAACATGCGCAGCACGCCTGGCCGCACCAGCGAGTTGACGTCCTGCCAGGTGACATTGCCGGCCTTCTGCTCCATCACCCAGAAACCCGTGTCGCCGTCCGGCGTCCGGATGTCCGACTTCTTGAGCGAGCGCAGCATGTCAATCTCGCAGGCCATCTCCGCCGATTTGGGCTTGAGGACGGCCTGGCTCTCGATGGAGACGAAGTCAATGACCTCGGCCAGGTCGAAGTGGTCGAAGCGGTGGAGCAGCGGGCGCAGATTGGTGGTGACCGGGCGTTCCGGGGTGAGCTGGCGCAGCAGGTCGGCCTGCATCTTGACGAAGCCGACGATGGTGTCGCTGCAGAAACGGCGCCAGTCCAGCACCAGCGCCGGGTTGTGCGGCGCCGGCGCCAGCATCGGCATCGGCACCTGCTTCCAGCCTGTCACGTTTTGCCCCCAGTGGCGCAATCCCATCAGGTTGTTCAGCCGCTCGATGGTCTCGTACTTGGCCTCCAGCCACAGATGCCACTCGCGGCGCGCGTCTTCGTTGAAGGACGCCTCGGTGAAATTGCCGCCCACGCCGTTGTCAATTTGCCACGCGATGAGCTGGGGATGCTGGCCGAGGGCTTTGGCCATGCTCTCCACGATGCGCCGCGAGTAATCCCAAAACTTGTCGCTGGCGAGGCTCACGGCGTGGCGTGTGCCTTCGCGTTTGACCAGCCCCCGTTCATCCACCGGCAGGATGTCCGGATGCTTCTGCGTGAGCCAGATGGGCGGCGCGGCGGTGGGCGTGGCCAGCACAACCTTGATGCCCGCCTTGCCCATCAGGTCCATCACCCGCTTCAGCCAGGCAAAATCGTACTTGCCCTCCTCCGGCTCGCACAGGCCCCAGGTGAACTCGCCCATGCGCACGACGTTGATGCCCGCGGTCTGCATTAACTCGACGTCACGCTCCCAGGCAGCTTCAGGCCGGTCCGCTGTTCCGCCATACGGGTAAACCCACTGCTCCGGATGATAATCTACGCCGAAATACATAGTATTCTTTCGCGCTGCGACCTATTGCTTACTCTAAAGAGATTCCGGCCATTGTGCAATACAAAAATGGCTCGCCCGGAAGTCCCTGCGCGCGTTTGGCCCGCGCTCAGCGCGCCAGCCCGAGGTTCTTCAGAATGCGAGTCGTGGCCGCGGCCTTGTTAAGCGTGTAGAAGTGAATCCCGGGCACGCCGGCCTGGAGCAATTCCTCGCATTGCCGGGTGGCGTATTCGATTCCGAACTCGGCCACGGCCGCCTCGTCGTCGCCCAGTTCCTCCAGCCGCGCCGCCAGGGGCGCGGGGATGCTGGCGCCGCACATGGCCGTGAACCGCTTGATCTGTGTGCCGCTCAGGATGGACACAACGCCCGGCACAATCGGCACGCTCACCCCAAGCCGGCTCGTCAGATGGTCACGGAATTCGAGGAAGTCGGCGTTGTTGAAGAACAACTGGGTGAGGACGAAGTCCGCGCCCGCGTCAACCTTCTCCTTGAGATGGCGCCAATCGGCGTGCTTGCCCTCCTTGCAGGCCGCATGACCTTCAGGAAAACCCGCCACGCCAAGGCTGAAGTCGCCCTGTGTGCGAATGAACCGCACCAACTGGCCGGCAAACTCGAAGCCGCCGGGCGTGACCTGGAACTCGCCGCCGCCAGGCGGATCGCCGCGGAGGGCCAGGAGGTTCGTGACGCCGAGCGCGCGCAACCGGGCCAGCAACTCGCCGATCTGTTCCCGGGTGGCGCACACGCAGGTCAGATGTGCCACCGCCGTCAGCCCGTGTTGTCTTTGAATGCTCTCGACGATCCGGAGCGTCTTGTCGCGCGTGCTGCCGCCCGCGCCATAAGTAACCGAGCAGTAATCCGGGCGAGTCTGCAAAAGGGCCGGCAGCGTCTTGTCGAGCAGGTTGCGGTCGCCCGCGTCCGTCTTGGGCGGGAAGAACTCGAAGGAAATCACCGGCCGCCCCGCGGCGCGCCCGTTCGCGTAAATGTCACGGATGAACTGCATCGGCAATCAGGGTGCGCCACGCGCGGCCAAAAACCAAGCCCGGATCGGAAAGGGGCGGCGCGCAATGGAGCCCCGGAGCCTTCGCGGAACTCCGTTCCGCTACCAGCATCGGGACTCCGCTCTTTGCCTTTGCCCGCAACGGCCTGTCGCGGGGCGGGACGGCGGCCGGTTCAGTTCCTTGCGGCCATCCGGCCTTGACCTGAGCTAGCCCGGATACTTCATGTCCCGCACGAACCGCCAACAGCCCGGCGCGCGGGCATCTTGCCCGCTTAGGTCGTTCGGACGGCGTAAGCGGGCAAGATGCCCGCGCGCCGACTTCGCGGGTGTGAAATGTCCCGGCTGGAGCCAGGCGGAACCCCAGGTGGTTGTTCCGGTTCCGGTTCGCTGACCGGCAGTTGTTCGCGTTGTTGTTCCAACTGCCGCCCCGGTTGACCCGGTTCGAGCCCGCATGGCCGCCGCCCTAAATCGCCCAGCACGCACCGCCCAAAGCGCCACGAGCGCACCTGCGCCGACGCGCGGGCCTCTGGCCCGCTTTCAGACCGCGAGCAGCGCCCAGATGCCTTATTTCTGCTCAAAGCGGACAAGGTGTCCGCGCGCCGACGCTCACTCCACCGTCTTGAGGATCCCGTATTCATCGCGGAACCGCGCGCTGCTCCAGGGCCATCGAGCCGGCTCTCGCGCCAGGTGTGCTTTGACCGGATTGTTCTCAATGTAACGACGAGCCCGCCTTTCCTGCGCTTCATCGCGCATGTAGGTGTCCCAGTAGTCCTCGTCCCAGAACTGTCCCGTCCGGCCCAATATGCGGTTGGCTTCCTTGGCCGCGTAGGATTTCCAACTGCCCACCACCTTGCCCAACGGCATCTCCCGTAGCGTAAAGAGAACGTGGACGTGGTTCGGCATCACCACCCACGCGAGCAACTCGTAGCGGCGCCCATGAAAGAACCTCAACGCCCCCTCGACAAGCTTCGCTACCTCGGGCCGTCTCAGATGGCATTCGCCCCGGCCCTTGTCCAAATAGGCCTCCAGTTCGACCGCCCGCGCCCGGTTGTCCTGGACCTTGAGCAGGGCTTCCCATTCGGACCGCAGCGCGGTTGGAAAGCTATCAGCCAAGCGGAATGTGACGAACTGCCTCAAGCCGGGCGCATCGCGGTGAGGAAGATAGCCGCGCTGGCTCCAGCGCTTGAATTCCGGAGGCGGCCGGGGCGCAGCGGGGCTGTCCTGCCACCGGTTCTTGCCTTGCACCATCGTATAAAGCCCGGGGTTGTAGGGCACCACCCCACGCGGACCTGCGTTCTTGCTGGGATGCTTCTGCTCGGGCATGGAACGATCATGATGGACCGAGCCGGCAAAGTCCACTCCCAGCGGCTTGCGGTCTGGCGTCCGCACCGGCGCGCGGACATCTTGTCCGCTTTCAGCACAGGACGCTAGCCCGCCACGGAACCCAAGGTGGGGGCCCGAAAGTAGGACCACCAAAGCGGACAGGATGTCCGCGCGCCGCTCCCTCAAGCCCCGCCGCCCCTTCGCCGGCGCTCCGCTCCGCTCCCGCGCCTGCTCCGGGGCTGCTCCCCGCTGCTCCCCGCTGCTCCTTAGCTCAGGTCCTCAAGGAACTGAAACTAGGGCCAGGCGGAACCCCAGGAAGTTGCCCCGGTAGTCCGGGTAGATCCTGTCCCGGTTGGCTGACCGGCAGCTGCTCGCGCGGTTGCGCCAATCGCCGCCCCGGAGGACCCGGGCCGAGCCCGAAGAGGCCCCTGCGGGGTCCGTCACATCACCCCCGGGGTAAGCCCCATACCAATCCAAACACCACTCCCACACGTTCCCATGCATATCATGCAGCCCCCAAGCGTTCGGCGCATAACTCCCCACGGTCGTCGTTCGGACAAGAAATATGCCTGAGGGATTGGAGTGATATGGATCGCTGGGCAAGTATTCATAGTACCCGTAGAAATTGGCCATGCCCGACCGGAGTGCACCCCCGTAGTGAAACGCCGTGGTCGTCCCCGCCCGGCACGCATACTCCCACTGCGCCTCTGTCGGCAACCGATACTCATACCCCGTCGGCAGCCGCCCCGCCGCCCGCTCCCGCTGCGTCAACGCCGCGCAATACGCCACCGCATCAT
This sequence comes from Verrucomicrobiota bacterium, assembly GCA_035358715.1. Classification (GTDB taxonomy): domain Bacteria; phylum Verrucomicrobiota; class Verrucomicrobiia; order Limisphaerales; family UBA8199; genus UBA8199. Next base: position 2,444 of record DAOPPX010000103.1, on the reverse strand, counting down.
CCCAACTCACCCTCTCGACTGGCCGGCTCAGGTCGCCAGTGAAGTAGCTTGGATTGCTGCCCATCACGGACAGGTACTCGCCTTGCGTGACCTCATACTTGCCCAGCCAGAAGCCCTGGCTGAGCGTCACGTGTGTCTGCGGCCGCTCATCGCTGTAGCTCGCCGGCTCACTGGCCGGGCTGCCCATCGTGAACGTCCCGCACGGTATCCACACCATGTTCGGGGTGGTCTGGACCGGCGGCGCGCCCGAGCCCGCCGCCAGGTTCTTGTGCCATAACTGCTTGCGCACGTTGAACAATTCCCAGGACGGCAAATCGCCCCAGTCGTCGTCCCACACCCGGCACTCGCCCGCCAGGTTGCCGTTCAAGCCGGCATACAGCGCCAGGTCCACCCCCACCTGGCCCGGCTCGACACAGGCCTTGCCCTCGAGTTCAACGTAGGGCCTCAGGTCCGCCGACGGCCCGACCAAGCTCTCCAAATAGATGGTCAGCTTGGGTTCCACATAGCCGCGAATGCGCGCCGAGCCGTTACCCTGCCAGGCCGGCGGGTAGGGCGTGGCGCTCGGGGTGTCGTTGGCATAAGTCGTCCACGCCCCGTCGCGGTAATGCGCGCCAAAGGCCAGGCTGCGCGACGAGGCGAACCCCGCCGTGGCGCTGGCGGCGCCCGCCACCTCCCCCTCGGTCCCGAGGTAGAACTGCCAGACCGCCTCCGCCCAAATGGGAATGCAGTAGGGCAGAATAGGGATGGGGATGCAGCCCAGCAGCCGGAATTTGCGCAGCGGCTTGCCGACGGCACGATCCGCATCGAAGTCCCATGAGCCGGACCACGTCCCCCGCATGGTCAGGTCGAAGGCCATGCTGGCCGAGATGTCCACATCCAGCGAGCGGGAGCCGAAGAACTCGGCGGCAATGTTAAAGTCCGGGTCGAAAAAGAGCCTGCCGGACAGGACCTCGACCTTGATGTTGTTGTTGCCGCTGGCGTTCTCATACATCGTGATCGGCCCGAAGGTGGTGTCCAGGCTCTTGGGCTGCGGGCCGGGCGTGGGATCGGGGACAAAGTCGCCGCCGTAGAACCGGACGGTGCCCTGGACCAGGATGTCCGCCAGCGACGCCTGCGTCGTGACCAGGCTGACGAGGTGATTCGCGGGGTCGTCCACCATCGAGAGCACGAGGCGCTTGTAAGGGAACTCCGAGTCAGTGCTGACCACGATGTTGCCGTTGGTCAGGCCCGAAGTGGCGGTAGTATAACTGAAGACGTAGGTATCGCCATTGGTGGAGAGCAGCGTGAAGGGTGAGGAGGGGCTGACGATGACGACGTTGCCGGCCAATACCGGCGCCAACTCCAGCTTGAACGACCAGATGTTGGTGGCCCAGTGCCCGAGGGTGTCCGCCACCACGAGCCGGTTGGTGATGAACTGGCCCTCGGCGCCCAGGAACTGGTTTGTGGTCGGCGTGTAAGTGAGCAGGCCGCCCGCGTAGGCCAGCCGTCCGTCCGCCAGGGTCACCGGCGGGTTGGTGCCAACGGTGAGCGTGATGGAGTTGGTGTCAACGCCGGTCTCATCTTGCAACCAGACTCGCAACGGGGCCTGGCGCTCGATGGCAATGGCGCCGTCGGTCGGCGCCAGCCGCCAAATCTCGGGCGGGTCAGTATCCACCTTGGCGATGCGGTAGAAGCGCGCGGTTGTGTCCGCCTGGGTTCGGAAGCGGACCAGGTTGTTGGAGGCCAGCACCGAGCCGTTGGTGAGCGGCTGCCAGGGCTGGCCGAGGGCGGGCGTCGTCCAGACGTTGTAGAGCTTGGTGGGAATCGCCTCCCACGTGAGCAGAATCTTGTTGGTGGGATTGCTGTCGTCCCAGGTGATGGTAGTCGAGACGGGAGCGGTTACGGCCCCCGCCGCGAGCGCCGTGAAGAGCGCACTGGCGCTGAGGATTTTGGCGAGTTGCATAAGAAGGGAGTGGTTTAGTCTGCGGTTGCCTCGGTTAGCGTGAAGTGTGGGCCAAGTCTCCGGGCCGGCGCTGTGTGCCCCGCGCTGAGTTGTTCGTGGCGAGTCCCATTCTTCACCTGAGACGCAGTTATTCCGGCTTTCCCGTGCCTGTCAAGCGCGAACTGGCGCGTACCACGCGAAGGCGCGCGGGCATCTTGCCCGCTTAGCGGTAACGATGCAGGAGCAGAGCCCGCCAAACACGCTAAGTGCGCGAAAAGGGTAGCGAATATGGCCCTATAGAACTGTGCGGCGTCCTCACTGATCCGTGAGCTTGAGCACGGTTCTCACTGGCGTTGGCCAGCCTTTGCTTTAGCGTCATTTCGCATGTTTGGCGGGAAGCTGATTCCGCTGCCACCTCCCTATCAACGCCATATCCCCCTGTATACCCCTTGTATACCCCCTCTATACCCCGGTCAAGTCCTGGTTTAAATTTGTCACTTCCGCGGGAGCGGAAGTGACCACT
>DAOPPX010000102.1:0-19119 GCA_035358715.1 Verrucomicrobiota bacterium | reverse complement strand
AAGCAAACGCTACGCCCTGACCCATTGTTCCGATTCACGGTGAGAAATGGTATTACTCGTCAAGCAGCGCCTCGATAAGCCGGCTCATCCTTGTTTCGCCGCCCGCGCCTTTGTACTCGAGTTCGCCTTCCCAGCCATGCCTGACCTGGCCCTGCTTGTCCACGAGGTAGATGGCCGGCCAGACGCGCTGCTGCCAGCGGTTCCAGTTTTGCCGATTCGAATCCACCAGCACGGGATACGTGATGCCCAGATCCTTAACCTTCTTGACGACGTTAGGCAGCTTGCTCTCGGCGGCCGTTTCGGGAGTGTGGATGCCGATTACAAGCGCACCTTTAGCCGCATAGCGTTTCTGCCAGCGGTCGTAGATGGGAAGATTACGGTGGCAGTTGATACACCCGTAAGTCCAGAAGTGAATGATCGTCACTTTGCCTTTGCGAGAAGCCAGCGTGAGCCGCGTGCCCGGAGGCAGGTTTAGCCAGGGTGCGCCTGTCAATTCGGGAGCCGGGACGCTGATGCGCGGTTTGGAGGAGCCTCCGGCAGGAAGCGGAGCGCTCATCTCCACGGCTCCGAGCGCAAGCAGCAGCGCCAGAGACATTACGACCGGCTTCCGTGCCGCAAGGATGTTCATACAAGTAGAAAATAGGCCACGCTTTCCAGACGTCAAATGTGTGGCTGACACTTCCTGACCCGTGGAATCAGAGGCGGCTGTTCAGTTTAAAGACCAGTCGGAGGGGGGCTGCCAGGGAACTTCGGGAGGCTGGATACGGGGGCTAAACCAGGCGGGGGGCGTCTGGTTTGGGCGTCAGGGTCTGCAAGAGTGCTCGCTCTCCCGCGAAGGAAGCATCTTCCGGAGCCGCCGGGAGGTGTAACTTCGGGTCTGGCCGTCTTCCTTCGTCAGAATCAGCGCCGCGGTGTGCGGCCAGGAGTCAACCAATGCCAGGCCGCGTTTGACGCCGAGCAAGCTCACCGCGGTGTCCAGGCTATCGGTTGTTGTGGCATCCGGGCCGATCACAGTCGTTTGAATCCGGCGCGTCAGGCCAAAGCCGGTTGCCGGGTCCACAATGTGCGAGTAGCGGACGCCGTCAATCACGATGAACTGCTCGCTGTCGCCGGAGGTGGAGACGCCCGCGTTGCGCAGCAGGAGCGGCGGCGGGATGCCGTTGGTTGCGCCCTCAAAGGCGGCAATGGCAATTCTCCAGCCGCGCTGGCCCGGCGGCGGGTTGCCGATGGCGATGTCCCCGCTCGCCGCCACCAGGGCGCGGTCAATGCCTCTTTCCTTGAGGAGCTGCAGCGCCTGGTCGGCGGCGTAGCCTTTGCCGATGCTGCCCAGGTCGAGCCGCATTCCCGGCGCGAGCAGGGTCACTGTCCGCGCGCGCGGGTCCAGCGCGAGCTTTTGCCAGCCGACCGCGGCTCGCGCGGTCGCAATCTCCTCCGGGTTCGGAAGCACTCCCCGTTTGTGGGAGAAACGCCATAGCCGCACGTAGGGGCCGATGGTGGGGTCGAAGGCGCCGTCCGAGAGCTGGGCGATCTTCCGGGCGCGCTGGAGCACGTCGAAGAGTTCCGCGCTGACCGGCACTGGGGCGCCCCAAGGCTGGTCTCGGAGGCGGTTCAGCTCGCTGTCGGCCTGGTAGTCGCTGAGAATGTCTTCCAGGGCGTCAATACGCTTGAAAGCGGCGCCAGCCGCGTCCCGCGCCGAGCCGTTGTCGGCCGCGTAGAGGGTGATGCTGACGAGGGTGCCCATCGCCGGGTGGGAAAACCCGTAGCGCTGGAGAGACTTCCCCGGCGGCGCCGAGCGGCAGCCGGCCAGGAGCGTCACGGCGGCGAGAAGGCAGCAGGTCCAAAACACGCAACCCGAGCGACGAAGAAAGTCCGAAGGCCCGCGTGCCGGAGGGGTGGGGACTGGGGACTTCATTCGTGACAGGACAAAACGAAAGGCCGGCCAACCCGGCCGGCCATGAAACCAAGTTATGCCTGGCAGCCGGTTACATCTTAACGGTCGGCACTACCGGCGGGGTCTTATAGATGTCGTGGGCGTTCGGCATGGGCGGCTGCAACGTCCGGAAGGCGCCCCATGCCATTTTCGCGGCGTCTTTGTAGAGCAGGTCGGGGCCATAGCTGAAGGTCGAGTTCAGCGCCGTCTCCCAATCTCCGCCCGCGCCGCTGTAGGCCGCTTCGCGGCCCATGATCGCCGTCAGCGTGCTGTCGGTCACCTGCTTGGCCTCGTTGAGCTCGGTATTCTTGACGATGGCGTTGATGAGGTCAATGTGCTCCTGCACGTAGGGGCTGACATCGGCGTCCTGCTTCCGGTAGCGCCAGGCTTCGCCGTCCTTTGGCTGGATGCGCCCGCCGGGATCCGCGGTGCCCCTGGTGCCCTGCACGCCTTCGCTGACGGAAGACCACGCGCGCTTGATCTGGCCACAGTAGCTATACATCCGCGCGCCATTCGGATATTCATACTCGACGGCGAAGTTGTCCCAAATCTCGCCCGACTTGCCCTCCAACTGCTGCCGCGCGCCCATCCCCCAGCACCTTACCGGGTGGTCGCCCACGATCCAGTTGCAGACATCAATGTTGTGCACGTGCTGCTCGCAGATATGGTCGCCGCACAGCCAGATGTAGTGGTACCAATTGCGGATCTGCTTCTCCAGCTCGGTGGCGCCCTGTTCGCCGCGATGCCAGATTGGGCCGCCATTGACCCAATACGCGCGCAGCGTGACGATGTCGCCAATCGCGCCATCCTTGATGCGCTTGACGGTCTCGAGGTAGCCCGCCTGGTGGCGGCGCTGAGTTCCGGCGGCGACCTTCAGATTCTTCTGTTTTGCCATCTCGGCGGCCGCATACATGATCCGGCAGCCGGGACCGTCCACCGCCACCGGTTTTTCCATGAACACATGTTTGCCCGCCGCGATGGCCGCCTGGAAATGGGCGGCCCGGAAGCCGGGCGGCGTGGCCAGGATGGCGTAATTGACGCCCGGCAGGGCCAGCACCTTCTGGTAAGCGTCAAAGCCGCTGAAACACTTGTTCTCCGGCAGGCCGAAGTTCTCCATGCCCTTCCGGGCGGCCTCGGGGAAGATATCAGCCACCCCGAGAATCTTGCCTTCCACACCGGCGGCTTTGGCCGCTTCCGTGAAATCCCGGCCGGCACCGCTGCCGCGTCCGCCTAAACCGATGATCACGGCATTGATCGGTTGCTGGTTCTGGGCTCGGAGCACAGCGGGAAAACTCACCGCTGCCGCCGCCGAGGCGGCCATGACCGTCGAGCTCTTAAGGAACTGGCGACGCGAAACCGCGTTTGAAGGATTGGTAGTGTGATCTTGCATTGGACCTTTCAGTTTGATGTGTTTGTTCTAGGTTACAGTCGAAAGCCGGTGTTCCTGTTGCAGACGTGCCAGCACTGGGGGTCTAGTCTCGTTCGACGCCGCTTGTCCAGTACATCTGCATTTGCTCGATGGACGGCACTTTGAGAGGGCGCACAACGCGGAAGCCGACAAACTGCGCGTCCGAGAAATACCAGATGCTCTTGGGCAACTGCGGGTCCTGCATTTTCCAGGAGCGGTCCGAGCCGCGCCGAGCCGCGCTGCGGCACATGGTGGCCTCGTCATCCCAGGAGCCGCCCCGCACCGAGTGCGGGTAGGGCTTGGTCGCCTTGTTCCACGGCTCGACGCTGACGCTGTCCGCGCCGCGTTGCTTGTAGAAGTCCGGTGAGTACTGGTCGAGCACCCATTCGACCACGTTGCCGCACATGTCGTAGAGGCCCCACGGATTGGGTTTCTTCTTGCCGACCTTCTGATACTTGAAGTCGCTGTTCTGCTCGAACCACCCGTACTCGCTCAGCTTGGCCTTGTCGTCCCCGAAGAAATAGGCGGTCGTCGTGCCCGCGCGCGCGGCGTACTCCCATTCCGCCTCGGTCGGCAGGCGGTAGAACTGGCCGGTCTTGGCGCTGAGCCACTGGCAGTACTTGTTGGCCGCGTGCTGTGTCATGGCGATAGCCGGGAAGCCGTCCTTGCCCATGCCGAAGCTCATCTCGACGTACGGCCGGGAGGGGTGCGTCACGGCGTCCGCCAACTTGTCTGCCGCGGCGTCCGTCGGAATTGTGGCGCGCGTTCGCTTTTCCTCGTCCGGGTACATGAACAGCTCGTATTCGTTCCAGGTTACTTCGCACCGGCCCATCCAGAAGGGGGCAACCTTCACTTTGTGCTGCGGGCCTTCGTCCGGCTTGCGCCCCGCCTCGCTGTCCGGGCTGCCCATCAGGAACTCGCCGCCAGGGACCGGCACCATTGCAAAGCTCACCTGCGTCCCCGGAATCGTGTTGGTGTAAGGCTTCATTTCGGCTGCGGTCGAGATCGTGGGCTTGGCAACGATCCGCGCGTGGATGTCCGGGATGATGATGTTATCATTGTCCGCCAGGGAAGCCAGGCTGCCGAACGGGCCGGGCGTGCAGGCACTGCCGCTCACCTTGAAGGTTTGGTAGCGCGTGGAAGACTTGCTGCCGGCGGGCTTGGAAAAGGCAATGAAGCCGCCCGGCATACCTGCTGCGCCGGTGAACAGATCGTTTGTGGCCGCCAAACTTTGGACCAGCGTCGGCGCTTTGGTTCCGTCAAAATCAAACAGGGTGGCCTTCTCGCCCTCGCCAAATATGACGAATAGTTTCTTCGCGCCTCCTTGGTTGAGGGCCACGACCCGCCGCACCGGCTGGCCAAGGTCGAAACTCTGGCCGACGCCGAACTGAAACGTGCCGGCCGCCGGTTCTTCCACCGGACGCACCGTCACGCTTTTCTCGCCAGGCTTATACACGATGAACTCGCACAAGGGGGAACCGCGAAAACGCCCCACGGCATAATCCGAACCGGCGGGCAGGTCCGCAGCCATGGCCACCATGACCGGTTTGCCGCCGCTCAGATCCACCGCCATCAGGGTGTCGCCTTTGTCACCCTGCACCAGCCCGCAGATCAGTTGTGGCTGCCCCGTTTTGAGCGCCAGCCGGTTGCCCCGCACCGCCGGTCCTTGCAGCGGCACTTCGGCCAGTTTGGGAAACTCGGCGCCATCATTGCGCAGCAGCACGCCCAGGTTCGGCTCGGGCGAATTGTAGATGGACCCGACGGCCAGATCGGCCAGCTCGTTGTTGCCCTCGCCGCCAATGTCCACCGCCACGACCGTATTGGGTCCCAGGGCGGCCGTGAACGGCAAGGTCACGGGCTTGCTCGACGCCGTGGGGCTGGACACGTCCACCAGCGTGATTTCGTTGGCGTCGGGCGAGGTAAAGGCCAGCGCTTCGCGGTCTTTCTTGATCAGTGGACCGATGCTGAAGCCGGCGATGCCCTTGATGCCGCTTGGGCGGCAATCCACCCAGGAAAACGTCCCGGGGGTCAATTGGTAGCCCAGTCGAAACTTGCCGGTTTCCCGGTCAACGATCACCAGGTCCTTCCGTCCGTCCCGGTCAAAGTCGCCGTCGGCAAAAAACTCCTGGGGGGTTTCGTAGATCAGCGAGGGAGCGGCTTGTTCGGCCAGCATCGGCATCGGAGCAAGCAGTAGAAACGACGTTGCTGCCGCCAAAGAAGAATAGTATTTCATGCTTCTAAAAGTGGGGCTTAGTGTGGTCGGCCCTAGCTGGATTGTCAAACCCGGATAGTTGTGGTAGTTCATGGTTTGATTTTTGCTGTTTATGACCCGCGGCATGACTTGGGGCAGACCGAGGGATGGCGCAGGCGTGTATTGAACCGACGTGATGTTGGGGTTTTTTGACAAGGTCGAGGCCGCCCTGATGTGGGGGACGGTAATGTTTGCCGTTGGTCTCGTCATCTACCTGGCATACCTCCAGTACCGGACGGTGAAACGCCGTCGCTCGCGCCGACGCCGTCGCGCGCGCCGGGCAGGGAAGCAGCGCCAGCCGGAACCGGCCTCGCCGCAGTTGGGTGCTTTCTATTCCGGAGAGAGGAAGCCGGAGTAGAGAGAAAGGAGACGCGCGCTCGACTGAGGCTGCGCGTGCGGTGAATGACTCAATGGCGGAACTTGAGGGCACGCCGAAGCGCTGGCTCCATCGCATCGGCCATTCGCATGAAGCCCAAGTCTGTGGCGTGCGTCCCGTCCACAGTGCCCTCGCGGTCCGCCCCCGTTAATCCCTCCCCTGAAACGTAAAGCAGCCGCTTGTCACCCGCGCGGACAAGCCGGCGGTGCAGCTCGCGGAGCAGCGCGTTGGACCTGGCGCAACGCTCACCCTGCGGCCCGAAGCGATCACCGTCGGGATAAACAGCGTGCTCCACCAGCACGATGGGAGTCTTCGGACGCGCCGCGCGCAGGATCGCGATGAACTCCTGCAGCCGGGGCGCCACCCATTCCTCCTTCATATTCGGCAGCGGGTCCAGCACGTAGGCCGCGGGGTTCAACTCGGCAAGCAGGCGCGCCACTTCCGGCTCGCCCCAGGCGCTGCCCGAGAATCCGAGGTTGATGTGCTCCCGCTCCAGGCGTCGGCCCAGGATCGCCGGGTAAGCCATGCCGGGGCGCGAGGCGCAACCGCCCTGCACGATGGAGGTGCCGTAGAACACGATCGGCTTTTGCGCCGGCGCGCGCCTCGCCGCCGCCTCCAGCTTCGCGTTGGCCGGGATGCCGATCTGCACATCGGCAACGCCATTGTAGAGGGGCAGGTAGAGCAGGTACTCGCGCCGCGCCGGCGTCAACTCCCTGGCCAGGACCTTTTCCTCAGTGGGGTGCTTCTCCGCGCGCCCCGCGCCCAGCCAGCGCCAACGACCTTTGTCCTTAACGTAGAGGTCAACGCCGCTCACCCCGCTGGCTGGCATGTGAGGCATGGCCAGGCGCTCGCGGCGCAGCGCCCACCGCGCCGAAATTGCCGTGGCGTCGGTGACAAAGCGTACCGCCAGGCCCGCGGAATCCTGGCCCAAGCCCCAGACCGCTCCGCGCACGACCCCCTCGGCGCGGCCTGGCAGCCGGTCGTAGAATTGTTTCGTGTCGCTCCACCCCTTGCCTTCCACCGCCAGCTCCCGCGCGTCGTGCCACCGCAATCCGCCGTCCTGATTCGCCGGCTGGCCCGAGGCGCTCGCCTGCGCGAGCAGGCAGCCGAGGACCACAACCATGGTTTTGTCTGTAAGTTGATTCATAGCTTGGAACGATTTAGACCGTGTCATGAAAGGAGTGAGAAGCCCGGCCAACTACTCCACCTTCTCAGATACTCTGACGGGCGCGCCTTCCCAGAGCCAGACGCCATTTTCCCTGGTCAGCACCCGGTGCGCGCTTCCCGGCGCGGGCGCGGCAGGCAACCTGGGCAGCCAACGCGCCAGGTCCTGTTTGGTGGCAGAATACCTGGCAACCGCCGCCAGGTTGGTCCACTCGTTGGGATCGCTGCGGTGGTCGTAGAGTTCCTCGGACCCATCGGCGTACCGGATGTAGCGCCAATGCTCTGAGCGCACGGCATCGTTCCCCTGGTTGTGGCTCGTAACGGCGGGCCAGGGACGCGGTGTCTTCGGGTCACGCAACTGCGGCGCGAGGCTGTGTCCTTCGAGGCCGTCTTTGGGCGGCAGACCGCAGAGCTCGACAAGCGTGGGATAGATGTCGAGCAGTTCCGCCGGTTGCGAGCAGCGGCCCCCCTGCCCCGCCCCCGGTCCGGCGAAGATCAGCGGCACTCGGGTGGAGCGCTCCCACAGCGTGTTCTTGCCCGTAATAGCCTTCTCACCCAGGTGCCATGCGTTGTCCGACCAAAGCACAACGAGGGTGTTATCTCTGCGCCCCGCGGCTTCGAGAGCGTCCAGAACACGGCCGATCTGGCTGTCCATGAAAGTCGTGCTCGCCAGGTAGGCCCGCACGAGCGGACGCCATTGGCGCGCCTTCTTCAGCCACGAGAGCCGTGGCTCGGGCAGCTTCCAATGAAGGTACCAGGCAAACTCCGGCACGTCCTCGCGGTCGCCCTCTTTCACCGGCGGCAGGATAATCTGGTCTTCCGGCGGGAACCGGTCGAACCACTCTTGTGAAGCGTAACATGGCACATGCGGCAGGCGGAAACCAACGCCGAGGAAGCTGGGCTTGTCCGGCGGCAAGCTCTTGATCTGGGCGATGGCGGCAGTGGCAATCTTCCAATCCGCCTGAGTGCGGTCGTCCGCGGGGAAGACACCCCAGTCCATGAGTCGCATGTCGTCGGGGGTGTGAACTAACTTCGCAGGCGGAAAAGACATGCCCGGCGCCGGCCCCCAGACGTTGAACTCGTTGGTGCGCAGCGGTTCCGGGATAGACCCATCGTGGAATATCTTGCCACAGACGGCGGTGAAGTAGCCGTGCCGCGCGAAATACCGGGGCAGCGTGACGCAATCGCGGGTGCGCTCCACCGCGCGAATCCCGGGCGCCAGCCCGTAAATGCCGGTGGTAGTGGGCCGCAGCCCCGTCAGCAGGCTGGAACGCGAAGGGTTGCAGAGGGGGGATTGGCAATGGGCATTGAGGAATACCGTGCCTCTCGCCGCCAACCGGTCCATGTTCGGGGTCTGCGCCTGCGGATGGCCCCCCAGGCACCCAACCCAGTCGTTCAAGTCGTCAATGGCGATGAACAGGACGTTGGGCGATTTCGCTACCGGCGCACTGCTCGCGTCGCCCGCCAAAGCCAGCACAAGCAGGGGAAGAATGAGCAACCCGCTGAGGCGCTTTGTCATCGTCCGTCCCTCACAGAGCACGGGCGGCACCGGACCACCGCAGCCACGCATGCCGGCTTTCTCACGCATAAACTCCGCCCTACTCGATCTCCATCTGCTGGAGCCTGGGCAGAAGCCAGTGAATGACGGCCAGCGCGATCAGGTACGCAAACCCGGCCATCAGGAAGGGGATCAGGTAGTTCTTGCCTGTGGCATCCAGCACCCAGCCGACGATCTTGGCGATGAACATCCCGCCCACCGCCCCCGCCATGCCGCCAATGCCCGTGACCGAACTGACCGCTTTGCGGGGAACGGTATCCGAAACCAGGGTGAAGATGTTGGCCGAGAAACCCTGATGAGCGGCGGCGGCCAGGCCGATCAGCAGAACGGCAGTCCACATGTCGGCCACTCTCGAAGCAAACACAATCGGCACGACCGCCAGCGCGCAGACCAACATGGTCAGCTTGCGTCCCGCATTAACGGTCCAGCCCCGTTTGATCAGATGCCCGGACAGCCAGCCGCCGGCAATGCTGCCGAAGTCCGCCATGAGGTAAATAGTGACCATCGGCGGGCCGATCTGTTTCGCATCAACGGTGATGCCGAACTGCGTATTCAGAAACGTCGGCACCCAAAACAAATAGAACCACCACCAGGGATCGGTGAGAAACTTGCCCAAGGCAAAGGCCCAGGTCTGCCGATGAAAGAACATCTTCGACCAGGGATACTTCTGCGACGGATCGGGCGGGTCGGAGCGGATGAAGCCCAACTCGGCCGGCGATACGAAGCGGTGGTGCTCGGGAGACCGGTACAAGGGCCACCAGAGGACCACCACCAGCATACCAATGGCACCCGTCGCATAGAAAGCGGCCGACCAGCCCCACTGGGCGTAGATCCAGGGCACCAGCAAGGGGGTAAGGAGCGCGCCGGTATTGGTGCCCGAGTTGAAGAGACCGGTCGCGAGGGCCCGTTGTCGCTTGGGAAACCACTCGCCCACGGCCTTGATGGCGGCCGGGAAGTTGGCCGACTCCGCCAGCCCCAAGCCAAAGCGCGCCGCGCAGAAACCGGTCACCGTCCGCATGAATCCGTGCGACACGGCGGCGATGCTCCATAACACAATCGCCAGGCTGTACCCCAGTCTGACCCCAATCCGATCGAGAACGCCGCCCACCAGCAAAAGCCCAATCGCATACGCGAACTGGAAGCTGGTAACGATGTTGGCATAGTCGGTTTCTGTCCAGTTGAACTCCTGCTCCAGAACGGGCTTCAACAGCCCGATCACCTGGCGATCAATGTAGTTGATCGTTGTAGCAAGAAAAAGCAGTGCGCAAATCACCCACCGGAAGTAGCCGGCCGGGCGAGGCTGGGCAGATTGGGCCGATGCGGTGAACCGAGCCGTTTCGGGCGTTGCTGGTGCCATTGCGCGCACAGTTTTTACAAAGCCATTGCTACGGTCAAGCCTTTGAGTCGGCGGCGAAAGCCCCTCTCGGGTAAAAGTTGCTTTCGGCGCACGGCGCCGTGACAGCGGCGTCCCGGCGGCACACCGCTGAAAGGCACGAATCAACCACACCCCTGGGCTGTACTATCCCCGACTTTCAGGCGGGCGATTTGCTTCAACCTCTTCTTCGCGCCTTCCCGTCTTCGCTGTTAGACCTCAGTCCGACTCCCGCAAATCTACCAGCCCCACGTCAATGTACTGTCCGCCCCCGGTCTGCTTGCAGTGCACGGCCAGGACATGCTTGCCCGGTTTGAGCTGGTCCTTGGCCCTGCTCTTGATGCGCACGAACTCATAGTCCGTTGTATAGCCCGAGACCTGCGAGGCTAGAATGCCGTCCACATACACCTCGGCGTCCTCGTCGTGGTGCAGGCGCAGCTTGAGATCGCTCCAGCTTCCCTTCGGCATCACAAACTCGCGCCGGAGCCAGATCTCGGGCGTGTTCCACTCCGTCCGCACCACCGCGCCCGGCGTGCCCTTGGTCCCGAAGCCGCCTGGCCCCTCTTTCCATGCCGACGCGTCGAATTCAGACTTGGCCCAATCGCTGGCGGGTGCGCGTGTCGTGTAGCGCCATGTGATCGGCTCCTCCTCCGAGGTGGGCGCCACGATCAGGGTCTTTATCGGCTTGGGGATCAGAGCTCGGAAAGGCGCCCAGTTTGCCGCCCTTGTCTTATCCCGGCGCGTCCATTGCTTCCACGCCCCCCGGTCATAGAGCATTTGCAGGAACACGGCGCCCACTACCGGCCGTGCTTGGAAAACGACCTTCCTGCCCGTCCTGGTATCATACCAATCGGTCATAGGGACGCGGTCAGGGGTTTCATTCAGAAAGCGATAGACCGGGGCGAGCAGCGCGTCGAAGTCGGCCCGGTCCTGGGTGAGCGTCGCCGTCCAGACCGTCCAATCCAGCTTGGTGTAGTCTTTGCGGCTGTCGAGGGGAAGACCGAAGGCATTCAGCCTGGCCCCGTAAGAGGCCGTCTCTTTGCGCAGCGCCGCCGCCGGAAAGAGGTTCAGGCCCAGGATACGATCCCAGACGAGGTTGTACTTCTGGCTCCAAGTGCCCGGCTTGTCAAAGGCGAGGCGGAAATGACTGCCATCGTCGGCCGCTTTGACCCACCTGGCAGCGAACTCGTTTGCCAGCCTCCTGTATTCCGCCGCCTCCGCCCGTTTGCCCCGCGCCTCGCAGAGTTGCCCATAGGCCCCCAGGCCGCAGATCGCCTTGGCCGAAAGGTTCACGTTGTGCGCCAGATGCCCGGCGAAGTCATCCGTGCAGAGCTGGTTTTCCGGATCGAAGCCCTTTGTCTTCAGATACTCCGCCCACTTTTCAAGCACGGGCCAGTATTTCGCGCAGAAGTCGGCGTTGCCCTCGACCTGCGCCAGCGCGGCCAGCAGGATCAGCATGTTGCCGGTCTCCTCGACGGGCATCTGGTTTTCTTCCGTGCGCTCACCGCCACCGTAGACCTGGCCGTTGGCCATCGGGTACGTGCCCAGGTCGTGCGGCGCAAACGGCCAACGCCAGCGCGGCGAGGCGGCGTAATCGAGGATCGGCACCAGCATCGCCTTGGTCAGCGACGGGCTGAACAGCAGGAACTGCGGCGCCATCGGATAGATTATATCCACCGTGCCGATGCAGCCGTTGCTGAAGTTCTCCTTGGGGAACATCAGCGGCTGGCCGTTGTCGTCGGCCACCACCTTGTTCCCCGCGCAGCACTGCCGGTAGGCCAGCGCGCAAAGGCGCGCATACTTCTCTCCACCGGCTTTCGTGAGCACGGCCATCAGTTCGGCGTCGAATTGCTCGCACCGCTTCTTCAGCGATCTGTAATCCGCCGCCGCTTTCTTCAGCAGCGCCGCCCCGTCATCTCCGTTCCGCCGCCAATACGGCCGCAGGTTCTTCTTGAAATACTGGATCGAATACTCGTCGTCGTACGCCAGCATCAGCCAGCGGGAGACCGGTCTGGTGACAACCCTCCCCACATGGAACACCAGCGCCGCCGCAGGCACGTCGGCATTGGCGGGAGGCGAGGACATGCCAAGACTGGTGATAAGCGCATTTCGTGCGAATTCCCGCTGCAGCACCTCGCGCCCCGCGACCCACCGTGCGGTGGACTCGGAACTCGGCGCAGCCGCATAGAGATAGCCCCAGTCAATTCGCAGGTCGTCGCCCTTCCTCTCCAGGACGGATTGATCTACCGAGCCCATTCTCACGGTGGCCAGCTTGCCGATATCCGGCTGAGACCATTCCACTTGCTGGCTGCGCGGGTCGTCCACCGTCAGTTCAGCGGAAGCATCAAAGTAGAGCTGAATATCGCGGGGCTGATCGCTCGTGGCGCGAAGATCGTAAGTGACATAGGTCACCGGCCGCGAATAGATCATCAGATCATCCGGCAGCGCGGCCGTCATGAACGTCAGCGTCACCCGCGCACCTTCGCCCTCGAAGGTATAGATTGTCCGCGTCGGCAGCACCTCGAGACCGGTCTGGGGCAGCGGGGGCACGTTGGCCGGTTCCCTACCCATAAGGCGGAAGGCTTTGCCGTCAATCCTTACCAAACTGGTGAGGCGATGGGGCTTGCCCGTCCAGTGGACGCTATCCGCATCGGTCAGGTTGTTCGCCGGAGACCAGATGCTGAAATAGGGATCGCACGCGACCAGCGGCACGGACGGTGGCCGGAGCGCGGCCTCCGCCGCGCCCGCGGGCGCGGTTCGGGGAGTGGTTGCGAGCGCCAGCGCGGCCAGCATTGCGCCGAGCTTCCGGTTGAGCCGTGTGTTCTTGTTCATAATAGATTCCTCATGCACACCGCATCATCATGAACCAACCGGTCCGCGCGGGGCGAGGAAAATCCATAGCGAACACCCCCTGTACCCTCACTGTGTGCGCTAACCAGAAGCGCCAACGCTTCCCGCGCCGTTGGGGCCGGCCCCGTTCAACGCTCGTAAGGCACCGTGCCGTTGGCGTCAACCTTGTAGCCCCACTGCTGGATGTAGGCCTCGCCCGGCAGGAATTCGTCGTGCCGCTCCTTGAGCTTGCGGGCGAGCGTGGCCTCCAGCTTGGCTTGCCGCTTCGCGTACTTCGGCAGGTTCACCAGGTTGTTGGTCTGGCAGGGGTCGGTCTGGTTGTCGTAGAGCAGCCACGGACCTTTGAGGTCGCGCACGTAAGTGTAGCGGGCCGTCCGCACGCCGCGATACTCCCTGCCCCCGATCCGCCGCACCCATTCCCCGAACGGGGAGGCGCACAGGATAACCGTCGCCCCATCCCCCGGATTCTTCTCCCCCCGCAGGTAGCGGCTGTAGTCCAGGCCCTCGACCGACTTCGGAATCGGCGCGCCGCACAGGCCCAGCAAGGTGGGCATGAGGTCCTCCGAGTTGATCGGCGCATCGAGCCGGCGGGGTTTGGCGCCCAAACCATGCGGCCAGCGCACCAGCAGCGGGACGCGGATCGCCTCGTCCCAGGGCACTTGCTTCTTATAGGCGCCTTGCGACCCCAGCATGTCGCCGTGATCCGAGGTGAAGACCAGCAGCGTGTTCTGTTCCAGCCCGGTCTGGCGCAAGGTGCGCCGCAGTTCGCCGAAGCAATCGTCCAGGGCCGTGCAATGCGCATAGTAGCCGGCGAGGAGCTTGCGGGCCCGGGCGCGCTCGGCCTCGGGCACATTCTCCCGCAGCGTCAGCTTCGCGGGGTCATACAACGCCCGGTATTTCTCCGGCGCGGTGAAATACGGGTCATGCGGCGGCCCCCAGGCCAGCACGAGAAAGAAGGGCTTCGGCGTCTGCGCATGGTCCCGCAGGTATTGCTGCGCGTCGCGGGTCTGCGCAATGGCGTCATAGCCCTCCCAATAGAGCTTCTCCGGCCCGTCGGCGTAATAGGCCGAGTGGTTGTAGTCGTGCGTGCATTCGAGCACCTTCCAATAGTCAAACCCCTGCCGCCGTTCGCGCGGGATGAAGTTCGACCGGCCATGCGCATCCACATGCCACTTGCCGATGTAAGCCGTGTCGTAGCCCGCCGCGCCCAGCACCTTGGCGATGGTCACCGCTTCCGGGTTAAGCGGCACGTCGTTCAGGAAAACGCCGTGCGTCAGTGGCCGCTGCCCCGTCAGGAGTGACGCGCGGGTCGGGCAGCAAACCGGCATGCCGGACACGGCGTTGACAAAGTGGAGCCCCGCGCGCTGCAGCCGGTCCAGGTTCGGCGTCTTGACATCCGGGTTGCCCGCGTAGCCAAATGCCTCCGCCCGCCACTGGTCGGCGAGGACCAACAGTATGTTGGGCGGGCGGGCCGCAGTGCGGCGCTCCGCCAGAGCCGAGTGGGCGGTGCCGGCAGACAAGCCCAGCACCACGCCCACCAGTGGCAACGCTAAAAAGATCACGGCAGCCTTGGCGGCTCCTCCCCTCGTTCGGCAAACCAGCGGCGCAGGAAGACCAAATCGCCGGCATCCTTCTCGCGATGAGTGACAGCCTTCATCCGCCAGAGCAAACGGGGCGAGGCGAAGGGAATGGGCACCCCGTCAACCTCGCGCACCACCACGTCCTTGGAAGCTTCCCCATAGTCTATGCCCCCGGCGGAGCACATCAGGTCCACGATTATCTCGTCGCCCACGCGAATGACGTTGTACTGCTGCAGTTCGCCCGGCCGCAATTCGCGGACGGCGTTGTCGGGCAAGGTGGCGAGGGCGGCAAACACACGCGACTCGTTGTCCTGGTCTGCTGCGACCATGAGATCCACGTCCATGGTCCGCCGGAAGTAACCCGCTGCCCGAACCGCGAATCCGCCCACAACGACGTAGCGCGCTTGCCGCTGGTTCAACTCACGGCACAAGTCACGCAAGTCCTCAACCGTCGGCTCTCGCGGCTCTAGCTCCGGCGTGGGCGGGCGATCATCCGCCATAACCACTCGTCTGCCTCCTCATGGGTGCGAAAGCGGTGGACTCCCTTGGGAACATGTACGCCGCCAAAAGACTTGCGCCAGGCAATCGCATCGGCCTTGTTGCTCGTCTTAACGGACAAGGCGTCCGGGGTCTTGGTCCGTCGTCCGACGAACCTGTCTATCTTCTCCTCAACGTTGATGAACGGTTGCTTCACAACACGGTAAGAGTAGGCGCATGGGCGATTCAAGGCAAGCGGCGAAAGAGCCGCGTATGGGCCAACTAACGCCTGAATACTCTGCGGGAGCGGATGGTGCCGCAGGTTCCAAGCCCGCAAGCCGCACGACCTTTCATGCGCTGCCAACTCCCTCGGCAGATCGAGCCCGTGGCGCTCTACCAACGCCGGACCCGGTAGAACCGCGGTGTGTTCGAGGCGGTGGAATCCGTAAGCACCAGATTCCTGCCCGTGCCTGCCACCAGAGGCAGCGAGGTCCAGGACGCATCCCCCGGGTCGGCGCTATATTGGAGAGCATAAACCCGGCCGCGTTCGGACGGGATCACCACGCTAAAGCCGGAGCCGGTTAGCGTCGGCTGGCTGATAGAAGCCCGAAGCGTTGGCGGGCCACTGCCGACCAGCGCCACACAGTGGGCAGCCCCCGCCGCAATCGCCACGACATTAGTCAGTCTCCCAGGCACGCTGAGGGCGCCAGAGGATTGATAGCCCCACGTAACCACCGTTCCATTCGTCAGCAGTGCCATACTGTAAACATCTCCGGCGGCGATCGCGCACACGTTGCTCAGTCCCGCCGGCGCGGTTGCCTGGCCGTAACCATTATCTCCCCAGGCGGTCACCGTTCCGTTGGCCAGCAAAGCAACCCCATGCGCCACACCCGCGGCGATGGCTACCACATTGCTCAACCCGTTGGGCAAGCCCGGGCTACGGTTCCCCCAGGCGCTGACCGTTCCGTCAGCCAGGAGCGCAAGATCGAAGCCGGAACCTCCGGCAATCGCCACCACGTTGCTCAGTCCCGAGGGCACGTTCGTCTCGCCGGAAAAGCCTCCCCAGGCCGCCACCGTGCCATCCGCCTTTAGCGCCATGCTGTGAGACATTCGGCCGGCAGCGGCCGCCACAACATTGCTCAGACCGGCCGGCACATTCCCCGCGCCATAATTCGTTCCCCACCACCCCAAGACTGTCCCGCCTGCCTCAATCGCCAGGGCGCCTTGATATACCGACATAGAAACAAGGTTGCTCAGACCAGTTGGCGCGATCCCTTGCAGGCCCCAGCCAGCCAGCGCGTCATCTGTATCGAGGAAAAGTCCGCTATAATAACCGGCTGCTATGGCCTGGACGTTGGTTGCTCCCGTGGGCACGAGCGTGGCCCCGTAGCCGCTCAACCCCCAGGCCGTGATCTGACCCAACTCCAATGGGGCATTCGAGCTGACGATCGAGCCGTAATCATTGGTCACCAGAACGCTGTAGTGGCCCGCACTGGCCGCTTGCACATTCGTCACCGTGCAGGTGGAAGTAGTCGCGCCGGGGATATTCGTTCCATTAAACGCCCATTGATAGCTTAGCGGGGGAGTGCCGCCTGCGCTGACCGTGAAGGTGGCGTCCATGCCCGGCACCTGCGACTGGCCGGTGGGCTGCGAGACAATCAGCGGAGCCGTTGTCCCCGGCACCCAGGTTACCTCATCCAAATAGACGTAGTCGAAGAGGCCGCCAGGAGGATAAACCACCTTGTCCACCCAACTCAAGGTCTGGCTCCCTGAGCCCAGGTAAAACGTCTGCGGCTGCCAGGAGGAGTAAAGGATAATAGACGACATCACAGTGCTGCCGATGCTGAAGGAAAGCTCGCTGTAAAAAGAGCCGTTGCTCCACCAAAAGGTAAGGGTGCCCGGACCTGTCACCGTGGTTTGCAGCGTGGCTGACTGCGTAAGACTCGCTCTGCCCCTCGCGGCGGCAACGCCGTCATGGCTCGTGGCAGTCTGGGGTACCCAACCACCAGCCTCCCCGCTCGTAGTCCAGGTGAGATTGGGAGCATTCAACGCCTCCCCCAACGTCAGGCCTTGCGCCCTCCACGGCCCCATGACCATGGCAACCGCAAGCGCTGCCAGTACTGAATAACGCTTCAATGCTTTGGCTTCAATGCCGCGAGACCGCGGAAGGGAAAGTCGGGAAGGGAAAGTCGGGAAGGGAAAGTCGAAGTTTGTGCTCATAATCATTGCACTCTACTTCAGCCACGAAACCCGCGGCAACATCAATTCCCGGGCGGAACGCGCCGCCGCCGATTTGCCTCCATCCTTCAATCCGGCGTGCAGTCAGGTCCGCTGGATATTTCACACGAAATGCCAACCGGCCGGCGCGCGGGCATCTTGCCCACTTCCACGGTCCGAACGGTCTAAGCGGGCAGGATGCCCGCGCGCCGGCCTCGCAGGTATGAGATGTCCAGGTTAGAAACCAGCGGAATGGGCGCTCAAGGCTTGGCGGCCAACCGGTAGCTGCCCGACTCGACCGCCAGCACCACCCGATCCCCCTCCGTGCGCAGGAACTTCACTGCTTTCGACTACGCCGGCGGCCGCCCACCCACGCAGGACTGAGCACGACACAGCCTTCCGCCGGATCTTGTTCGGTGCTGAAGGCCTGGGCGAACGCACCGGCTAGCTGCGGCGCAGTTCGACGAGGCGGTGACCCGACTGCAGGTCCTTCACCGCTCCGGGCAGAAGCGGTTCCAGCCACGCCAGGAGCACGCGGTTGGTGCTGTTCCCGATTCTGAGCCAGAGCACTTGCGGTCCGGTTTGCGAGTGCAGGGCGCGTTCGGCAAAGTCTTCGTCCTTGGTGACCACGATCCAAGCGCCTGCCTGGGCGAAGGTCCAAACGGCAGGGTCTTCCGCTTGCCGGAGGCCAACCTCCCGGGCCGCTTTGGCTTCGTGGCCTCGCGCTTCGAGAAAGCGAGCCAGCGCGGGAGGCAGTTGCGCATCAACCAGGAAACGCATCTTAGGCGTTTACCTGCACCGGATGATCGAAGTAGCGCGCAGCGTAGGCGAGACACGCGCGAATATCCGCTGCCTCGAGGTCCGGGTAATCCTGAAGAATCTCCTGCTCCGAAGCGCCCTCAGCCAGCATATCGAGGACGTCCTTCACCCGGATGCGCATTCCCCGCACGCAGGGACGTCCTCCGCATTGGTTCGGATTGATGGTGATCCGCTCCAAACCGGTCCTGTGACTACTCATGGCGTCGAGCATGAGCCAAGTTTACGCCCGGAGCGCCCCGCTGACAAGTCCATCCAACGAGGCCGAGTGTTCTCATCGTGCGGCTTTCGGCCGGAGAGCAGGCGTCAGGGCCTGGTCGTGAACCGATAAGTGCCCGACTCCACGGCCAGCACCACCCGATCCCCCTCCGTGCGCAGGAACTTCACTCCCGGCGCTTGCGCCAGCGGTTTGCCGCTTTCCGCAACGCTGGCAGCGTTGCGCGCCGGGATATAAACCGTTGCAGACGTATTCGCCGGAAGGGTCACCTCCAGGCTTAACTGTCCATTCTCAACCTTCCACTCACTGGCGATTCGTCCGCGAATGGAATCCTAGCGCGCGCGCACCCAGTCAACAGGCTTCTGGTCCGGGTTGCTGTTCGGCGACGGCGGCGTGGGCCGAATGATGATGCGTTGGTAGCCTACCCCGTCGGTCTGAACACCCGCGAGTTGCGAGAACATCCATTCGCAGACCGCGCCAAACGAGTAATGCGCGAAGGAATTCATCTCCGCGTTCTGCGGACCGCCGAAGCCCTTGTCTTTGGTGTAGCTGTTCCAGCGCGCCCAGATGGTCGTCGCGCCTTGCTCGACTTCATACCCCCATGACGGGTACTTGCGGCTTTGGAGGAGACGTGTGGCCAGGTCCGACTGGCCGGTCGCCGAGAGCACTGGCAGCAACGGCCGCGTGCCCAGGAAACCCGTGCTCATCCGGCCCTCGTTATCCTCGATCTTTCTGGCCAGCCGCGCCCCGGCAGCCGCGCGCAGGTTCTCCGGCAGCAGGTCCATGTAGAGCGCCAGCGCATAGGCCGTTTGCGTGTCCACCGACCGCGCGCCGTCCGTCTTCACATACGGGCGCATCTTGACACTACCACCATAATGGGGATGTGAAACGGTTCCTCATCCG
>DAOPPX010000101.1:0-19159 GCA_035358715.1 Verrucomicrobiota bacterium | reverse complement strand
CGATTTACTTAGATGTTACCAAATAGCCCAAAGGGCTTGTGTGGGAGTATCAAACCACCGCAAGGAGCACACGCGCCACAGCTCTGGCATCCCTTCAGGATGCAATTCCATTAACGTCGCTCAACCGGTGGTCGTTGCCCCCCTGTGCCCCGCAACGACCCACCGGCTACCACCTGCCAACCCTCCGGGTTGGGCGGAGGCGCCGAAGCAACCCAAGGCGTGCAACGAGCGCCAACATTCTTGTCGGCCATTCGTGGTGTCTTAGCCGTGTCCATGCAGTTGCACGGGTTGTTCCCCCTTTCCATGAACCTCGTCGGTGCGGTAGGGACGCGTTCCACCGCGTCCCTGATCGTGCAGAGCGATGGGGACGCGGTGGAACGCGTCCTTACCAGGTTCAAGGGGGCAATGCGCGACTTCGCTCGGGGACTTCTCACCCTGACCCTCTCCCCCGGGGAGAGAATTCCCCCTAACCAGATTTCGCGCATTGAACCTCTGAACCAGGTGTGCCAGTGGCAAAAAATAGCCATTCTTCGCAACCCGCGGTGGTACAATGGGTTGCGACGTCCAACCTGGAGGAGGTTCATGGAAAGGGGGAGACGGACACACCTCTGCATCGTTACGCCTCAGAGGACAACTTGCGTCTTGACGCGGGCGCCCCTTTGGGTAAACATGAATTATGGCTGGCAAACTGGAGCAGCGTTTCACCCCCACACACGGCGCTCATTGCACGTCATTGCGCAAGAAGCGCGCTCCTGCCCCCGCATCCGTTCTGTCCATCGAGCGGCATAATGAAGGCTCTTTATGAATGAATCACAACCAGGTTTACACCGGCGCGCGTTAGCAGCCGCGCCTGAATCTCCCGGGCAGGGCCGGAGGCGGCGGCCCCGCGGCAAGCTGGGGCTTGCGAGCATGGTATTGCTGTGCCTGCTGGCCGGCACTCTCCAGCGCGCCACCGCGGCAGCGACGACGCCGGTGAGTGATCGGGCCTACCCGCTTCTGCTCCAGCGGACTCTCACCAATCGAGCGTCCTTCTTCGTGTATCGGGATGCGGACTCCGCCGCAAACCATGGTTTCCCGTCCGGCTTCTTTGGCGCGACGCACAAGGTCCACATTGACACCGCATGCGTTGATGACCCCGCGTCGCCCACCGGATGCTCGACCAACCTGAACATCCTTGACCGGGAACGGGGGAACGTCGTGCGCATTTCATTTGATCCGCTGTCCGACGGAGAATGGGCCGGCGTCAACTTCGAGGAGCCGGAGAACTGGGGAGGGACAAAGCCCGGCGCAGGTTACGACCTGAGGGGGGTCACCCAATTGGCTGTCTGCATGCGTTGCCCGACGCCCGGCGGAATGTATGTCCAATTCGGCGTGGCGGGGTATGCATCCGATCCCTATCTCATTCTTCACAGCAACAGTTACTCGACCATACCCGTGTATCTAGTCATTCCCCCGGCGAACCTCACCAACGTCCACATTCTCTTCTCGGTGGCTGTGAGTGCTGCCCACCCTCCCAGCAGCGGCACCCTGCTGATAGACTGGGTCAAGTTCCTGCCTGTGCCGCCCAGCCAGGCCAACGCCCTGGGCTTTCCGGTGGCCACGGAGACCTTCGGCGTCGTGCCTCGTTCCGGCCCGGCCACCAACCGGGAGCCCTGGCCGGCGGACCAATTGCTGCGCAACCTTTCCACCCCATACGAATCGGCTCTCACAGCGCTGGCCTTGCTCGATCGAGGCAACCCAGCCGACGTCGCGGCCGCCCGCGTCATCCTCGACTCCTTCGCCTACGGCCTGACAAATGACAACCAGGGCGACCCGCTCCCGGCCACCAACGGATGGTTCGGTCTGCACAACGGCTACATGGCCGGCGACCTGCCGCTCTTCAATAGCCAGGGCCCCGGCAAGGGTCAGCAGGGGCAGGTCCGCCTGGCCGGCTTCACCGTGCCCACCAATCCCCCCGCTTTTTACCTCGTGCTCGACGGGGCCACCGGCGGCAACGTCTCCTTCGCTATTCTGTCCTTATGCGCCGGCTACAAGAAAACCGCGGAAACGCGCTACCTGGATGCCGCCCGCGGCATGGCCCGATGGATCGTGCACTACCTCAAGGACTCGACCGGCACCAACTACGCCGGTTACTACCTCGGCTACCCGGACAAAGGGGAGCCGAAGGTGCTCATCCGCAGCAAGTCCATCGAGAACAATGCCGACATATTCGCGGCCTTCACCGCGCTGGCTGAACTCGAACGGCTCCTGGGCAACCCTTCCGGTTGGAGCGAGTGGACGACGCATGCCAATGCGGCCGGCGACTTCGTGCTGCAGATGTTCGATCCCGCCCTCGGGAGGTTCTGGGCGGGCGCCGTCCCGCTGGGCACCCCTCCCGGGCCCGGCGTGACCCCCGACGGGCCGCAGCGCGGGGCCGAGGTGATCAACACCTTCGACTTCCTCGACGCCGCCACCTTCACGACCCTTGCCCTGGCGGAATCCCCCCGCTACCGCAACCTGATTGACTGGCGCCGGCCTGTCCAGTTCATGACCAACGAGTTCGCGCAAGTGATCACCGCCGGGGGACGCCAGTATCACGGGTTCAACCTGCTTAAGACACCGCAAGCCGGACCCAACGGCATCGCCTGGGAATTCACCGGCCAGGCAGTGGCCACAATGTCCTTTGTGGATGGCCTCTACGGCCAATCCGGCTTCGCGACAGCCGCCGCGAACTACCTGAGCCAGATTCGACAGGCGCAGACGAATGCGCCCTTTGGCGACGGGCTCGGATTGGCCGCCAGCACGGTGGAGAACGGCGACGCCCTGGAGCCGATCGAACAGTGCCTGAGCACGACCTTCCAGGCTATCCCCGAGCGCGTCGGCCTGGCGGCAACCACCTGGGCCATCTTCGCCGAAACCGGGTTCAACCCGCTGGCGCCCGACATCTTGTTCAAGATCAAGACCGCGCGGTTGTCGGGCGGCAAGGTCCTGTTGACCTTCACCACGCTCGCCGGGAAGACCTATCGGGTGGAATGGAGTTCCGACCTGAACACATGGAACCTGCTGACCAACAACGTGCCGGGCACGGGCGCCGGCGTTCAGGTGAGCGATATCCTTCAACCCACCGGCAAGCGCTTCTATAGAGCGGGCCAGAACCCGTGAGGCATCCCGTCCAATCGCAAACCAGCAGGTGCGCATCCTCCTGCGCCGGCATCAGCCCTTGAGGAAGAAGTTCCGCTGCTTCTCACTGATCGGCAGGCCGAGCCGTTCCATCACCTGGAGCATGTCCTCCCACACGCGGCGCTTCTCGGCGAAAGACTGGTTGCGCAGCAGGTAGGCAGGGTGATACGTGGGCATGAGCGGCGTGCCGCGATAGGTGCGCCACTGGCCGCGCAGCTTGGTGATGCCGAGCGTCTTACCCAGCAACCCCTCGACCGCGGTCGCCCCCAGCGCGACGATCACCTTCGGCCGGATCAGGTCAATCTGTTCGTGCAGATAGGGTATGCAGGTCTGCATCTCCTCCGGGGTGGGCTTGCGGTTGCCCGAGCTCTGGCCGGGCGTATCGGGCCGGCACTTGAGAATGTTCCCGATATACACCGATTCCCGGGCCAGGCCCATCGCGCGGATGATCTTGGTCAGCAGTTCGCCCGCCCGGCCGACAAACGGCTCGCCCTGCGCATCTTCGTCGGCTCCCGGCGCCTCGCCGATGAACATGAGCTGGGCGTTAATGTCGCCCACGCCAAAGACGACGTTCCTGCGGGCGGCCGCCAGCCGGGGGCACTTCACGCAAGCCAGCGCGCGCTGCCGCAACTCGGCGAAAGCCGCCGCCTTGGCTTCCGAACTCAGCGCAGGTAATGCCGCCGGGAGAGCCGCTTCGCCGGGCGGAGCCAGGGAGAACATCGGTTTCACCGGTTCGGGCGGGGGCGGCGCGGGTCTGGCCGACGGCCCGGGCAATGGCGCGGTCGCGGGCCTGGTTGCAGGGGCCACCGGCCGCGGTGCTTGCAGCCCCGCCAGCGTCTCCGGCGAGACCGGGACAAATTGAACCCCGCGCGCTTGCAGCTCTTCCAAGTGCTGAATGACCGCGTCAAGCGCTCGATGATACGCTGTGGACATTCACGCAAGCCTAGCCGCGGCGCCGACCCGGCACGAGTGATTTCTTCTTTCACCTGCGGTCCGGTCTGAGCGGGTGCAAGCAGGTGCAGCCGCCAACTTTTCTGACCCACAGTCCGCAAAGAGGGCAGGATGCCCGCGCTCTTCCGGCAGCTTCATGCAAACCGCGCCCCGCGCGCAAACCGCTTGCCCCGCAGGGGCAAAGGAAAATAGCCCAGGGTCAGCGAGGCACGAGCGCCACCCTGGGTTCCAGCGCCAAAGAAATCAGTCCCCCTCTCCTCCGCCCCGTCCGCCAAAGCCTTGGCGGCGGCGGATCGCAGAGAAGAGGGCTGGGGTGAGGGAACGGCCTGCGCTAAGGCACAACATCCGCCGCAAAGAATTCCGCTGTCGCCCTGAGGAAATCCGGCTTCAGAGAAGATGCCAAATTGAGCCTTCTAATTCCCTCAACCTTCTCCGTCAGAGTCTTGAAGCCGATGAACCCGCAGACCTCCGCCAACGGCTTCTCGCGCAGCGAGAAGGTGGGCCGCAGTATCTCTTGCTTTACCTTGTCGCGCCGTTCGTCTGGCGCCACCAGGTAGAGATTGATTTCGAGGTTTGGCTGCAGCGCCAGTAGGTCGCTCATGCGCAGCAGTCCTGAATAGACGCTCGTCGTGCACTCCACTTCAAAAGCTGCCACAATCGAGTTGCCTTTAAGCCACAGCACGTCGATCAGCTCGATCGTCCGGTTCGTCGCCTCGTTGAACTGCGTCGGTAGCTCCTCGATCACCCCGGGCAGAGCGCCGAGCGTTTTACCCTTCCAGCCCCGCGAGCGGTCGTTTCTAGCGACCCACAGATCAAGTCCCAACTCAGCCCCTAGTGCGAGCAGCTGGTACTGAATCTCCGTGTGCCGCGTCTTGGCCGCCTTGACCTCGGACTTGGTTACCGCCTCTGCTTCCTCCGCTTCGTCCCCCTCCTCAGACTCCGGCACAGTTACCACGGCCGCCACCGTCTCCTTCCCTTTTAGCCGTTCAGCCTTAAAGAACGGCCTGCGCGCAAGCTTCTTGGCATCAACAGGCCTTGCCACCGGCGCCCGTTCAGCCGCCCGCAAGAGCTTCATTATCAAGTCCCCGTCCGCCTGCGTGCGGAAAAGGTTCGGACTCATTCGGAGAAAGCCCTTGAACTTGCCTCGGTCCGCCTTCTCTGCAAAGAAACTTACCTTGCCCTCAAGCTCGCCCATCGGCACGCCGTTTTCCGGAGACAGCATCACCAACGGCTTCACGGCCAAGCGCGCTGGAAACTCCGCATCCTTCCAGATTCTCTTCTTGTCTCGGCTCGGGCCCAGCACCTCCAGCGCGCCGACCCATCTCATGACTCCCGTAAGGTAGCAAAGAAGCACATCGCCCGCGGCAATTCTCTGCACATTCTTCCTCAGTCGATTGCTGAAGCCGGAAACATTTGCGCCGGATCCTCGGAATTCGTCCCAAGTTGTCCCGGTAAACAGGTCGAGCCAGTATTTCATCGCGTGCCTCTTAGGTTATTCGCTTTCCTGCAGCAAGGAGAGCGTATTGCTACCCCGCCGGCGGTCAAGCACTCTTGGCGGGCGCTGCCGCATCCTTCACGCCACACCCCTCGCTTCGCTCCTCTGTTCAGCCAGGCGGGGTCGCAGCCTGGGGGCGGTTGAGGGGTGAGGGACGGATGGAACGTATGGGACTGAGGGGGCGAATAGCCGATAGCCGACAGCCAGCAGCCAATAGCCGACACAGGAAAGGCGGCGTGCGGGGCTGTGATCAGAGGCGGCGCAGCTTGCGCTGCGAGAGGGCGGTGGCTACAGCAGCGGCAGCATGACGGCTACTAAGAGGATGATCAGCATGGCTGTGAAGATCATCCGCCTTCCTGATTTGCCCATGGGCTTTCCTGCCGCACGGCAGATTAAGACCGGGATCGCCGTGAGTATGCCAGCTCCAATGACTGCGCTGACAAGACCGAATATTACAACGCTCACAGTTATAAGCATGCCAATTCCACCCGGCTTCAGTCAATCCCGGCGCCGGAGCCATACCCGCCAGGTATGCGCGCCTCTCTGCGGATGACCTATAGCCCGCGCAGCTTGCGCTGCGCCACCGTGCGCGACTTCATGGCGACGAGGTAGCGGAGCGCGTCGGCGGCATCATCGCCGCCGATGCCGTCTTCGTCGGCGTCCACTTTCAGCACATCTTCGGGGCGGCTCGGGTCGTGCTGGATGGCGGGGAGGGTTTCGGCGAGGCGGGGGCGGGTGACCCAGGGTAGGGCTGCGGGCCCTGAAGCCCTGCCGCGGTCCAACCCTGATACCATCTGCCAACCCTGCCGGGTTGGTGCGGAGCGGAAACCGCAGGCCAAACCCCGCCAGACCATGTCCTGGCTGTGGGCTTGATGCACCCCTGCCGCGCCGCCGCGCTGGCTAAGAACGGACTGGCCACAGCGATCTTCTTTGTGACTCTCCCAACCCCCGCCGGGTGAGGGCACCCGGCCTACATCCCCCGCGAAGCCGCCAGCGTGTAGGCCGGGTGCTCTCACCCGGCGTCCCGATCTGGTCATAATGAGAATTGCTGAATTGCTGGACTGGCCAGGAAAGGACTTGACTCGCCGTGGCATCGTGCTCCAAAATCATGCCGACGGTTTGAAGTTGATTGTAGCATGCGCCCGGCACCTTGTCTGGGCCGGGCGGCAACAAGATGAAAACGTCAGTCCAGGGCAGCGTTCCGCCAGCCACGGGTGGAGTGTGGTCTCATGGCGGGAAACCTGTCCCGGCTCAGTCCCACAACCAAAAAGCAAATCCTCTATGAAACCAAACTCCGTATGCAACCTCGGCCTGCCGCCTCGCGCGCGGGCATTCCAGTTCGCCGCCGTCGGCGTTCTCATTACCCTGGCCACTGTGAGTTTCCTGCCGGCGGCAACGGTCACCTTGCGGCAAGGGCTCTATGGCTACACCGGCGCCGCCGATGCCTGGCTGGACGAAAGCTCCAAGAACGACAACTACGGCGGCTGTCCTTATGTTCGTATCCAGTACAATGACGGCATGAGTGATTGCGCCCTGGTTCAATTCGCCCTGCCGTCACTCAGCTACCAAAGCCTGACCAGCGCCACACTGGGGCTTTATTACTATGACCAGTCCAGCATGACCACGGATAACGCCCTTTGGATCACCCCGTATCGCATCACCAACGGCATGAGTTGGTACGAGAACACCTACAACGGCGTTAGCGGCCACGGTGTCAACTGGAAATACCGCGACGACGCGCAGAGCCTGCCGTGGACCCTCCAGAGTGCCGCCTGGTACGACAAGATTGATGACGGCAATCCCCTGCGCAAAATCAAGAAGGAGGGCGGCAGCGTGCCCGATGCCATTGCGCCGCCGGCCTGGGTAACCTGGAACGTCCTGAACTCCATCGCCCAATGGTACGGCGGCCAGCAGAACAACGGCCTGGTACTGTATGAATCGGGCTTCGAGGGAACGGGCTCCATCCTCGCGGGCCTGTTTTCATCGCGGGAAAACGGTCTCTCCGATTACAATCCCTACCTCGCCATTGCCTACTCGGGGGCGGGCATCTCCTGGAGCGGCGCATCGTCCGCGGCCTGGGACAGCGCGTCATACAATTGGAACGTCGGCGGCTGCCTGGGCACTTACGGGGACGGCGACTTCGTCACCTTCGCCGATGGCGCCAGCAACCCAGCCATCACCGTCACGGGCGGCGGCGTTGCCCCCGGCTCGGTGACGATTAACAATGCCGCTACCACCTACAGCTTTTCAGGCGGCAGCATTAATGGCAGCGGCACGTTGACCAAACAGGGCGCCGGCCAGGCCACCCTTTTGGCCGGCAACGGTTACAGCGGGCTGACGCTGGTCAAGGCCGGCGCGCTGATCGTCGCCGCCAATAATGCGCTGGGCGCCACGGGCAGCGGCACGGTCGTCAGCAACGGCGCCGCTTTGGGCTTTCAAGGCAGCGTCAACTACAGCAGCGCCGAGGCGGTGACCATCTCCGGCGGAGGAGGAGGAGGAGGAGGCGGCGCGCTCTACGCCGTCAGCGGCAACAACATCTTTGCCGGGCCGGTCACCCTGGCTGCCAACAGCACAGTCGGAGTGGCTGCGTCCCTGGGCCTGACGCTCAACGGCGCCATCACTGGCAACTTCAGCTTCACCAAGACCGGCGGCGGCCAGTTGAGCTTGTCAGGGACCAGCGCCAACACCTACAGCGGCGCAACCTACATCAACGGCGGAACGCTCGTCCTGAGGGTCTCGGCGACGATTCCCAACAGCCCGGTCATTGCGGTCGGCGGCGGCGCGACGCTGGATGTTGCGACTGTAATGGGCGGTTTCAGCCTGGGCGCCACGGTCGCCCAGACGCTCAAGGGCAGCGGCACCGTCAGCGGCAATGTCGCCGCCAAAGCGCTGGCCCGACTCGAACCGGGCGACAGTCCCGGAACCCTCACCTTCCTCAACGACCTGACCCTGGCGGCGGGCGTGACCAATTACTTCGAGCTGACCAACTCGCTGGCCATCGGCGGCGGCACCAACGACCTGATGATCATTGAAGGCGACCTGGCCTTGAACGACAACGTCATCGCGATCGCCGTGCTGGGCGCGGAGCCGTTGGGTGCGGGCAGCTATCGCCTCATCAATTATGCCGGGGCCAAGACCGGCTCGTTCAACCCGACGCCCGTTTTCCTGAGCGGCGGCCCGGCGCCCGGCAGCACAGTGTGGATTGACGAGAGCCAGCCCAACGAGGTCAATCTCGTGGTGGTGACTCCCGTTTCCACTGTCACGTCGGTGTCAGCGATGCCTAATCCCTCTCTGCCGGGCGAGAACGTCACGCTCACAGCCACCGTAACCCCGCTCAACCCGGGGACCAATGGCGCGCCGACCGGCAGTGTCACCTTCCAGACTAATGGCGTCCCGCTCGGTCCGCCCGTGCCGCTGGACAACGGTGTGGCGATTCTGTCCACCGCCGGCCTGGCGCACGGTCTCAGCACGGTTTGGGCCGAATACCCGGGCAATGGCCAATTCCTCGGCAGCACCGGCAACGTCGTCCACCTGGTCAACACGCCGCCCATCCCGGGCTGCCATGTTGTCTATGTGCTGAAGAACGAGGAATTGTCCCTGCCGGTCGCGGCGCTGCTTGCCGGGGATCATGATCGTGACGGCGACCCCTTGAACATTACACAGGTCAGCGAGCTGAGCACCAACGGCGGCACGGCGGCGCTGATCGGCACAGGCAAACTGGCTTTCCTGCCCAAGCCCGACTACGTCGGCAGCGACCTGCTCACTTACACCGTGGCCGACCCGTACACCAACGTCACCGTCCCGATCTACATCCACGTGCTGGCCGGCGACGACCTGGCCAACAGCATCGTTGGCATCACCAACCAGGGCGGCGGGGCGGTTACGCTCACCGCTACCGGCATCCCGGGCTGGCCCTACCAGGTCCAGTCCGTCAGCAACCTCAACTTCCCTTTGTTCTGGCGAACCCTCTCCACCAACATCGCCGGCACCAACGGTCTATTCCGGTTCACCGATCCTGGAGCGACCAATGCCGAGGGTTACTACCGCACGGTCACCTCGACCAACCCGCCCGAGTACCAAATGTACGACGCCGAACTGCTGCAACTGGAAACCACTGGCGGCGGCACCATGATCGGCCCAATGCTCCGCGAAAGTCCAGTGCTGTCCTCCCCCGGCGCGACGCGCATCGAGTTACAGATCAGCGGCTTGACTACCATCAGCAGCTTCTTCGACGTGTTCACGGAGGTAAGCCTCGACCACGGCCTGACCTGGCGCCCCGCCACCAACGGACCCATTCCCCTGATCCTGGTGGGCGGCACTCCACTGAACCAGTTCCCAAATGAAAACCTCCCCCCGTTGGCCGGCCAGTATATCTCGCCGCCGGAGTGGCCTGAACTTTATCCGCCGGGCGTTCTTATCAAGAACCTCACCCTCCACGGCTTCACCGACACTTTCCCGCCCCCGGCGCCGGGCGAGGTCGTGGATTACCATTTTCAGGCCGTGCTGGATTTCTGGGTATCCCTTGACGGCGGGCAACTCTTCCAGCCTTACAGCGTTCCAGCCAAGGTACTCATGCAGATCACAGGACGGCTGATTGCCGAGGCTCCAGGCGGCCCAGGAACGCCGAAAGCGGGACCCTGAGATGGACGGATCGGGGCGCATGTAACAAACCCGCTACCGGGCAAATCGGGCGCCTGCGCCTGCGGGGCGGCCTACAGATAGGGCGTGAGCAACCGCGCGACCCCATCCCGCAATCGAGTCGGCAGCGAGCGGGCGTCCACCTCCTGCAGGGTCACGAGCCGCGCGTTGCTGAGCCGGGCGGCAACCACCTCCTCCAGCCGCCGCGCCAGGTCAACGTCGTAGCACTCGAGGTTGTACTCGAAGTTGAGGCGCAGGCTGCGCGGGTCCCAGTTGGCCGAGCCCAGCAGGCACCAGCACCCGTCCACCAGCATCAGCTTCGCGTGATCAAACGGGGGCGGGGTGAGCCAGATGCGGCAGCCGTGTTCGAGCACCTGCCACCACATCGCCCGCGACGCCCAGCCGACAAACGGCAGGTTGTTCTTCGCCGGCAGGACAATGTCCACGCGCACGCCGCGCTTCGCGGCCAGGTTCAACGCCGAGACCAGCGCCGGGTCGGGCAGGAAATAGGGCGTCACGATGCGCACCGAGTAACGGGCAATAGCCAGCGCGCCCAGCAGCGTCCAGCGCAGCTTTTCGAAGTCTTCGTCCGGGCCGTCCGGCACGCCGCGCGCCAGCACCGGGCCGGCCGTCTCCTGCTTCGGAAACCACGCCTCGCCGCGTAGCGATTCGCCGGTCGTGAAGAGCCAGTCGTCGGCAAATACCTCCTGCAACTGAGTGACCACCGGTCCGCGCACGCGGAAGTGAATGTCCTGCACCCGATGCCGTGGCCTGGTAGGGACGCTTTCCGCAGCGTCCCTGACTTCAAGTGGGACGCTGTGGAAAGCGTCCCTACCGAAGCCCTTCAGGCAATGCCCCACTCGGATGTTCATCCCGCCGGTGAACCCCACGCGGCCGTCGGCCACCAGGATTTTCCGGTGCGTGCGCAGGTTCATCGTGATCAGGTGCCACAGCGCGAAGGAGGGCAGGAAGCGCGCGTAGCGCACGCGTTCGCGGCGCAGCGCGCGAAGAATGCTGGGCCAGGAATAGCGCGTGCCCGCCGCATCAATCAGGACGCGCACCTCGACGCCGCGGCGGGTGGCCTCGCCCAGCGCCCGCGCAAACGCCAGCCCCGCTTCATCGCGGTCGAATATGTAGGTGCAGAACGAGACCGTCTGGCGGGCCTGCCGGATGGCCTCGAGCATCGCCGGGAAGGCTTCCTCGCCGTTGAGCAGCGGCTCGATTCGATTGCCCGGGAGCAACGGCCGCTCGACCACTCCGCTCACCACCCGCGCCAGCAGGTTGAGGTGGCCGGTGTGGCCGGGCAGGTGGCGGTGCAACTCCTCCGGCGGGCAGGCGGGTTGCGTCTCGTGGGCGTGGTAGCGTTCGAGGCCGCGCCGCAACAGGACGGCCTGGCGGCGGATGCGATTGATTCCCAGGATGAAGTAGAGCGTCGCCCCGGCCAGCGGCACCAGCCAGATGAAGCCAACCCACGCAATAGCCGAGCGCGAGTCCCGCTTGTAGAGGACCGCGTGCCCGGAGGCCACCAACGCCAGCAGCACGTCCAGGCCAATCAGCGTGATTTCCCAGACGTGATGGGCGAAGTCCCATGAGCTTGTGGCCAGCAAGAACATCAGCAACGGCTCAGCGCACCGCCTTGGCGGCGAAGCGGTACATGTCGCCCCGATAGACGGCGTTTTCCATCTCGACAATCAGGCCCTTGCCACAGAAGGAAACCCCCTCAACCCGAAAGGCCGGGATCGGCCGGTCCACCTGGAAGACCTGGAGCCACTCGCCTTCCAGGACGACCGCGCTCAACATCTGGTTGATCTCGGTCAACTGGATGCCGTAATGCTTGTCGAAGACCTGGTAGAGCGACTGCTCGAGGTTGCGCCGGTGGATGTCCGGGCAAAGGCTCAGCGAGATGTAGCGCGTCTCCTTCATCATGGGTATGCCGTCGGCCAGGCGGAGGCGCTCGATCTCGCACAACGGGCCGTTGAGGGTGAACCGCCGGCCATTGATCGTCTGCGAGTGATCCTTGTCGCGCAGATGGAAGCCGATGA
Source organism: Verrucomicrobiota bacterium (assembly GCA_035358715.1). GTDB lineage: Bacteria > Verrucomicrobiota > Verrucomicrobiia > Limisphaerales > UBA8199 > UBA8199. The sequence continues at coordinate 6,874 of DAOPPX010000101.1, read as the reverse complement.
GCCGGGTCACCGGCTTGCGCCCAGCCTCGATCATGTTCCGGGTAAAGCCAAATATGCGATTGATGGCCCGCAATACAGGGAAATCGCGCACGAACGTGCCCTTGCCCTTCACGCGCGTAACCCAGCCCTCTTTCTCGAGTTCGTGCAGCACCTTGCGCGCGGTGGTGTTGCTGACGCCGTAGCGCTCAATGATTTCGTTCTCGGACGCCACCGGGGCGCCGGGCGCCAGTTCGCCGCGCTGAATCGCGCCAACGATCCTCCGGCGGATCTGGAAGTACTTGGGCGGACTGTATTTATCCGTGGCCACGGCGTTGAGTCGTGCTTTACAGAGTCATTAACAGACTTGCGCAGCCGCTTGTCAAGCTACACGACCTCCACGGGGCACCTGGGCAGCGCGTCAATGAATGCCTGGCCGTATTGCCTGGTCAGGATGCGGTTGTCGAGGGCGACGATGATCCCCTGGTCGGTCTTCGTGCGGATGAGGCGCCCGACCCCCTGGCGGAACTTGAGAATGGCCTCGGGTAGCGAGAACTCACTGAAGGAATTCCCGCCCCGGGCCTCGATGGCTTCGATCCGGGCCTCGATCAGCGGGTGGTCCGGCACGGCGAACGGCAGGCGGGTGATCATCACGTTGGACAAGGCTTCGCCCGGCACGTCCACCCCCTGCCAAAAGCTGTCCGTGCCGAACAACACCGAGTCCACATCATCCTTGAACTTCTCGAGCATGACCGAGCGCGGTGTGCCGGTGCCCTGGACGAAACAGGCGACGCCGAGCTTATCGAAGAAAGGCTGCATCATCTCGCCGACTTCCTGCATGAGCTTGAAATTGGTGAACAGGACGAACGCCTTGCCATGTGTCAGCCTCACAAAATGCTCGATCCAGTGGATCAACGCGTCCCGGTAACCCTCGGCCCGCGGGTCGGGCATCTTGCCAACCACATAAAGCTTCATCTGGCGCTCGTAATCAAACGGGGTGCCGACCTGGAGCAGCGTGGCGGCCTCCGCGCCGACGCGATGCGCGAAGTAGTCGAGGCCCGACTTCCGCCTCGCGCCGCCTGCGGCCCGCGTGGCGCGTGGCGCGTGGCGTGCGGTGGAGTCCCCGGCGGAACCCGCACCCCGTGCCCGGCCGGAGACCGACAGCGTGGCGCTGGTCATGATGATCGAGGTGCTGGGAACGAACAGGCGGCGGCGCAGGTAATCGGCCACGTCAATCGGCGCCGCATTCAGCGCCAGTGCTTTCTGCGCGCGGCCGGTCCGCTCGACCCAATAAACGTGCTCCTCGGCGCTCTGGTTGAGGAAGGTGGTAATGCCCTCCCGCAGTTCCGCCAGGCGCCGGTTGCCTTCCATCAGCTCCTGGCCGATCTCCTTGTCCTCGCTCAGCTTGATCAGGTCGCTGACCGCTTCGCGCAGGCGCTGGATGGGCAGCGTGACATTGTCCTTCACCAGCTCGGGGCGGCGGATGCGCAATTCGCTCCACTCGCGCCGCCGCGCGAGCGCGGCTTCCCCGGCGCCGAAGCTCCGTTTTCCGGCTGACCGCTGCAGCTCCTCGCAGGCGCCCTCCACGTTAATGAAGAACTCGCCCGCCTCCGCAAGCAACTCGGCGACGAGCTTGACCGCCGCGCCTTTGCGGAGGGTGGCCAGGAGCCCCTTCTCGGTGCGGGGGTTCCACAGGCGGTGCAGCGCGTAGCGGACCTGGCCGCTCGAAACGCTCAGCCCAATGTGCTTCGAGGCCACGTGCTCCATCTGGTGGGCCTCGTCGAATACGACAAAGTCATTCCGGAACAGGATTCCGCCCTCCAATTCCTCCTCCAGGCCGCCCAGCAGCGTGAAGAACAGGGTGTGGTTCAGCACCACCACGTCCGAGGAAAGGATGCGGTTCCGCGCCCGCTGGAAGAAACAGATGCCGTGCTCCTTGCCGAAGTCGGACGGGTAACCGCACAGCTTGGGCGCGCACAGGCCGCGCTCGGAACAGACTTGGTCCCAGACCTTCGGGTCCGGCTCCACGTCGAAATCCGAGAGGCTGCCATCCTCGGTGGTTTTGGACCACTCGTGAATGCGCTGCAATTCCTCGGTTTCCGACGAGGTAAAGAGGTTGGGCGCCTGCTGGATGGCTTTGTGGAGCCGCCGGGTGCAGAGGTAGTTGGCCCGGCCCTTGAGCATGGTGAAGCTGAACTTCTCCGGCAGGATGTGCTCGAGGAGCGGCAGGTCTTTCTGCGTAAGCTGCTCTTGCAGGTTAATGGTGTGGGTGGAGATGACCGCCTTCTTCTTGTTCGCCACCGCGTAGAGGATCGCCGGCACGAGGTAAGCGAGGCTCTTGCCGACCCCGGTGCCGGCCTCAACCGCCAGGTGCTCGCCGTTCTCCAGCGCGCGAGCGACCGCGACCGCCATTTCCTGTTGCTGGGGGCGGAACTCGAAGTTCTTTGACCGCGAAAGAACCCCGCTGGGCGAGAAAATATCAGCCGTTCGGCGCACGAGGTCCGCCCCGGAACTGGTGGGCTGGGATTCAATGACGCTGATCATGGAAAGCAAGCGACAGGCGAGGCGCCTGTCCTACCTTGGCCGCCGCACGACGACCTCCTGGGCCGCCTGGTTCTTGACAATCATGTTGGCGGGCAGAATCCCGCGCCAGTTGGTGTTCGGATACACGATCGAGCCGCGCCCGATGATGCTCCCGGGGTTCAGCACGGCGTTGCACCCGATGTCGGTGTCGTCGCCCACCAGCGCGCCGAACTTCCGCAAGCCGGTGTCGTACGGCTGGCCGTTCATGTCCACCGTGACGTTGCCGGGGCCGAACCGGACGTTGGAAATCTTCACCCCAGCCCCCAGGTGCGAGCGGCAGCCGAGAATGGAATCGCCTATATAGTTGAAATGCGGGGCGACAGCCCGGTTGAACAGCATAGCGTTTTTCAACTCGCAAGCGTTGCCCACCACGCAGTCATCGCCCACAATCACCTGCTCGCGAATGTAGGCATTGTGCCGAATCTGGCAGTTCCGGCCGATGAGGGCCGGGCCGGTGATCATCGCGCCGTGCTCGACCACCGTGCCTTCCCCAATAAACACGCGTTCGCCGATGAAAGCTGCGCCTTGAGCGCGGCCATGCAGGCCGGGGCGCAGGTTTGCCTCCAGGTAAGCCTGTATCCGCTTCAGCGCGTCCCACGCGTATTGGCACCCGTCGAAAATCGCCGCGTGCGCGGTCTGCTGAAGATCAAACAACTCTGCAGGCTCAAACATAGCGGCAACGTAGAGAAAAGCGGCTTGGGGGCCAAACCCGTTTTTCATTGGCACCCGGGCGCGTCCGATCCTTGCCGCCCCGGCTCAGGCGATTCCCCCAGCCATTGCGCACAGGTTGGCCAACAGAGCCGGAATTGGCTGTGAACAGATTGTGAGCAATGTGAGCAACTCCGGGTTCCGCCCTCTTCTTCACTGGTGCTGGCGATTCATTTCAAGTTTCCTGCTTGCGCAAGTGCTTGAGGTGGCGTTGACTATAGGGGTTATTTGCCTTACTCACAGCCCTTAATAGGGTTAGTATTTAAAAGACAAAGACAGTTATATTAAGCACGCAATGAACCTGACGATCTCGAAGGAGCAAATCATTAACGGGCTGCAGGCCGTGCAGAATGTAGTGAGCGCGCGAACCACGCTCCCCATTTTGTCCAATGTGCTGCTGCGAGCCGAGGGGGAGCGCCTGGAATTCACCGCCACGGATCTGGATGTGACGGTCGCGTGCGCCGTGGAGGCCAAAATCAGAAAGCCAGGCGCTTCCACGGTTCCGGTCAAGAAGCTCTTTGGCATTGTGCGCGAACTGGCCAACCTGGAGCTGGACCTGGAGGTGGATGAAAAGAATGTCTGCACTATCCGCTCCGGCCCGTCCTTCTACAAGATCAACGGCCTGAGCGCCGATGAATTCCCGCCGCTGCCCAAGTTCAAAGAGGACAAGAAGGTCGTTGTGCCGCAGGAAACGTTCAAGGGCATGATGCGGAAGACCTCCTTCGCGATCTCGACCGACGAATCGCGCTACGTCCTGAACGGGGTTTTCATTAGCCTGAAGGACCATAAGATGACCATGGTGGCAACCGACGGCCGGCGCCTGGCGCTGGTGGATGAGGAGGTTGACGTCGGGGAAAAGAGCCAGGGCGAGTTCATCGTTCCCGCCAAGACCGTGAATGAGTTGAACCGCCTCTTGCAGGACAAAGGCGAGGTGGAAGTGCGCTACGCGGAAAACCAGGCCTCCTTCACCCTCAAGGATGAGAAAAGTTCCGCGATCCTGATTGTCACCAAGCTCATCGAGGGCAATTACCCCAATTACCGCCAGGTCATCCCTGCTGAGACCAAGGAGCGCGTCGCGCTGGCCCGGGAGGAATTCCTGCACGCCTTGCGGCGCGCCGAGATCATGACCAGCGAGAAGTCCAACTCCGTCAAATTGAGTTTCACCGGCAACAAGCTGGAAATCACCGCCAATTCACCCGAGGTGGGCGAGGCCAAGGAAACCATGGCCATCAACTACAAGGGCCCCGAAATGGCCATTGCCTTCAATCCCAAGTACGTCATTGACCCGCTCAACGCCCTGCCCAACGACGAGGTGTTCCTGGAGCTGATTGATGACCTGAGCCCCGGTGTTCTGAAGATCAACGGCCCCTTCCTCTACGTGGTGATGCCGATGCGGCTGAGTTAATCTCCGCTGCAAATCCCGCCCCTGCGCCGCCCGGGCGCGCACAGCGCCGCGCCTGCCAACCGGCAAGGCTGCCCCCGCCCGTCGGTCAGGCGGCCAACTCCTGTTCCAGCTCCTCCAGCGTCTTGCCTTTGGTCTCCGGCAGCTTCGAGCGCAACCACAGGAAGCCCGACAGGCAGATCGCCGCGTAAATCCAGAAGGTAACCGCCGGCCCGAGCTTCTCGCGCAGCAGCGGAAACGTCTCCGTGAGCACGAAACACGCGATCCACAGGGAGGTCACCGCCACGGACATTGCCGCCCCGCGGATGCGGTTCGGGAAGATCTCGGCGATCAACACCCAGGTAATCGGCGCCAGCGACATTGCATAACACGCGATCGCCAGCAGCACGATCACCAGCATGTGGACGCCGCGCGTGTCCATGGCGAAGCAGAGCCCCATGATCACGAACAGCCCCGTCAGCCCGGCGTAGCCGAAAAGCATCAGCGGGCGCCGGCCCCAGCGATCCACCGTCTTGAGCGCAACCAGCGTCGCCAGCAGGTTCACGCTGCCAATGAAGACAATGCTGATGAGGATGTCGGCCACCTTGAAGCCCGAGTCCTTGAAGACGTCCTTGGCATAGTAGAAGATGACATTGATGCCGCACCACTGTTGCAGCACCGCCAGCGCAATCCCCAGAAACAGCGTCCGCCTGAGCCTCGGTTCGAGCAAATCGCGGAAGCTGACTTGCCGGCCTTCGTTGGCCAGGGTTGCCCGGATTTCAGCCAGCGCGGCCCGGGCGTAGTCGCCCCCGCCGATCTTCGCCAGAATGACCCGCGCGCGCTCGGGGCTGCCGTTCTTGGCCAGCCAGCGCGGGCTCTCGGGGACAAAGAACACGCCGATGAGGAACAGCAAAGACGGCAGGGCGGTCACCGCGAACATCCAGCGCCAGCCGGTCTGACCGCTCCAGGAGGCCGCAATCTGGTCGGCGGTCGGCTGCTCCGGCAGCGGGTGCAGCGTTCCTATTTGCCAGTTGACGAACTGGGCCAGCAGGATGCCGATCACGATCGTCAGTTGGTTGAGCGAAACCAGGCTGCCGCGCGCATGCGCGGGCGCCACCTCCGCAATATACATCGGGGATAGGCTCGACGCCAGGCCAATGGCCGCCCCGCCCGCAATGCGCCACAGCACAAATACTCCGAACGACCCCGCCAGCCCCGTTGCCACCGAGGACACCGCGAAGAGCAGCGCGGACAGGATCAACAGCCGTTTCCGGCCAAAGCGGTCGCTGAGCGCCCCGGAGAGCAGCGCCCCGAGCAGACAGCCCAGCAGCGCGCTGCTCTTGGCCCAGCCGACCTGCAAGGCCGACGTCAGGTGAAAGTGCGCCTCGTAGAACAGGTCCGTGCCGCTGATGACAATCCAGTCGTAGCCGAAAAGCAGGCCGCCCATCGCGGCGACCGCCGAGATGCTCCAAACGTAGGTGGCATTGAACCCGGCCCGTGGCCCGGCGCCGGCGGAAGAGGTCCTGGGGTTCGCCGCCATGCCACTCGCAACTCAGGCGTGCCGCAGCACGGTCGCCGGCGAAACCGTCACCTGGCAATCCGGGAAGGTGTCCCGCAGGAACTTGACCAGGGATAACTCAATATTCCCCAGCACGTGCCGGGGCTCCTCGGCTTCGGGAACGGGCGTGTCCGCCTTGAGCTGGTAGCCGGCCAGCCGCAGCACGCTGCCCGGGAGGAACCCTTCTATGTCCACATGGCCGGAGGCGCGCAGCTTGCGGCCCGGCGCGCTCCACAGCCGCACATGCGGCTTGAGCGTCAGGTGCCGCGCATGCGGCTTCACCACTCCGTCGCGGCAGAGCGCCTCAAAGTCTGCCACGGCCAGCGCCAGGTCCTCGACCGGCGCCAGCGCCGGGTCGGCCACGCCGTAAATCGCCGCGTTCACCGGCGACACCGCCGGGCGCATCATCGGGAAGAAGATCACGTCGTCAATGATCTCCTGCTCGGTGAAGATCATCGCCATGCGCTCGACGCCCGGCCCAATGCCGGTGGTCGGGGGCATGCCGTATTCGAGCGCCTCGACGAAATCGAAGTCCAGCGTGTGGAACTTCCCGCTGTCCCGCTCGTCGGCCCGGTAGGCCTTGCGCCAGGTATCGAGCAGGTGCGACGGATCATTCTGCTCCGACCAGTTGTCGCCGCACTCCATGCCGGCGATGAATATCTCGAAGC
>DAOPPX010000100.1:0-19256 GCA_035358715.1 Verrucomicrobiota bacterium | reverse complement strand
AGGTTTTATGTCATCCAGGGACGTGAGTCCAGCAGAAAATGTCCAAACTCCAGTGCCCGCGCTGGCGCGGGCGCAGGACAAGGCCAGGCGCATTGGCTGTCTGAACAACCTCAAGCAGCTTGGCCTGGGGAGCATGATGTACGCGGATGACAACCGGGGGAATTATTCCAAGTACACCTGGTGGTCGGCGGGGGAAAGGGACAATGTTCCCAAGAACGCCCAGACCGACCGGTCCGGGTCGGATGACGATTTGAGCTGGCTCTATCCGGAATACGCCAAGAGCGTTGGCAGTTATGTTTGTCCCGCGACGCAGAACTACGTCAGCACCACCAACATGATTGATCTGATGGACCAGAAGGGCACCAAGATCGGGGGGGAAACCCTGCGGGATTTGTGCAACAACGGCAACGGGCCGAAGGCCCGCGGGACCAGCTACGAGTGCTTTGGCAACTTCACCGCCCGCATGACGGGCAAGGGAATCTCCACGAAAAAGACCGAAGCCTCCGTGCCCGCCTTCAAGATTTGTTACTATTCGGCCTATCTCGGAATGGTGCCGGGGCCGTCCAGGATTTTCCTGCTCACCGACGCGGACGACACCTCGACGCTGGTGGACAAGACCGACATCAACAACTGGCCGGACAGCATCACCGACAACCACGGCAAGTACGGGCAGAATTTCACCTTTTGTGACGGCCACGCTGAATGGGTCAGCCAGCGGAAGTTCATCGAGGTCTGGAATATTTCGCATGACTCGTCCCGGGTGGCCGGCGTGAGCCCTTAGCTTTGGATTTTGCGGCACTCCTGATTTAACCCCAGACTAACACCCATAGAAACCAACAATGAAAAACATAACTGACATAAACACATCGGGCCTCCTGCGAGGCGGAACCACGCACTTGAACCTTATGCGGGCACTGGTCGTCCTGGTGATGACTATGCTGCTTGGTCTGGCCTTGCCCCAAGCCCAGGCCGCCCATGGCATTGCGGCGGCGCTGTTGAGGGTTGATGTCGGGGGGGGCGGGAATCCAGCCAATGAGAACATAACGGTGACGCCGGAGTTGTCGATCAACGGTTTCCTGCCCTACAAGTATGACGCGGGCGGCACCACATGGAACACGGCGGACTACTATGTGCAGATTGGGGAGACCAAGGCGGACGATGTGGCCAAGGGAGTGTTGATCACGTCGGTAGCGGACAACGGGCGGGTCCAATGGGGCCCGGGGGGCACCAACGTCCTGGGGTACGCGATCAGCACGATTAATGTTTCTGGAGCGGGCTACCGGATTACTACGGGAACGACCAACGTATCGGGGACAGGGGGGAGCACGCGGGAATGGAACTCGGACGTGGCAGCGGCGTGGTTTCCCTATGACCGGTATTTGGCAGCGCACTGTCTGAACAGTGCGAACGGTGGGGTGATCACGACGATCACGGGTTCGCCGGAAGTGGTGCTTGGCACGACGTTTATAGACTGTATTCCGGACGGGTCCGGGGGCTGCGCGGCCCAGGGAGGGGAATTTACGTTGGACCTGAGGAGCTATGGAATTGACTCGATGACGGACGGGATATTGCTGGTGAACGGGGGCAAGGAAGAGCCTAACTTTGCGCTGTCGGAGGCCCAGCCGGATGGGACATGGAAGCTGTTTGTGCACGATGTTTCTACCGGCTCGGCAGGCAACTATGAGCAAGACCCGATCGCGTTTGTGTATATTCCGCGGACGGACACGTCGGTGATTTCTGGCAAGCTGGACGGGGACGGAGGGATCATAATGCATAGCGGCAACTCGCCGCAGTTTACGACCTCGAAACTATCCAATGGCCGGCATCTGCTGACGATGACGGGGTATGCGGCGACCAACGGGGTATTGATCATTTCGCCGGAGGGAGGCGGGACATATAACCTGGACAACGTTGTGAGCTACGAGATTACGCCCGACGGGCAGAGTTTCGAGTTGCAGTCGCGGGACACGCCGAACTTTGGATTGCAGTCGCCGTATAAGCTGCTGGGTGGGGTTCGGTATCCGGAGGCGGCGTTTTCGTTTGTGTTCATTCCGGCGCCGACGGAGGTGGGTTTCGAGGTGTGGCCGCAGGCGAACCTGCTGACGGCGGAGACGCCCAACGCGTATTACACCGATCCCGTGACCAACACGTTCACGGTGCATTTGACGGCCAAGCCGACGGCGGACGTGACGATCAGCGGGATCGCGTCGAGCGACGCGACCGAGGGGGTTGTGTGCGAGGATCTGACGAGTCTGACCTTCACGCCGGAGAACTGGTGGATGCCGCAGACGGTGAAGGTGACCGGGCTGGACGACGGGGACGTGGACGGGCAGGTGGCCTATTCGATCGTGCTGCCGGCGGCGACGAGCGCGGACGCGCGGTATAACGGGTTAAATCCGGCGGACGTGGGGTGCCTCAACGCGGACAACGAGGCGGGGATCAGCGTGAGCGCGACGAGCCTGACGACCAGCGAAGGCGGGCTGCAGGCGACGTTCCAGGTGGCGTTGAACACGGCGCCGACGACGGACGACACGACGATCGGGCTCGCTTCGAGCGACACGACGGAAGGGACGGTAGAGCCGGCGAGTCTGACGTTTACGTCGTTGAACTGGTCCAACGCGCAGACGGTGACGATTACGGGGGTGGATGATGCGGTGATAGATGGAGACATCGCCTACACAATTGTGACTGGGGCGGCGACGAGCACGGATCCGGCGTATAACGGGTTGGACGCGCTGGACGTTGGGGTGGTGAATTTGGACAACGACGCGCCGGGCCTGGCGATCACGCCCAAGGGGATGTTGACGGTGAGCGAGCCCAACAGCACGGTGGACCTCAATGTGGCGTTGTCGTGCCAGCCGTCGGCCGACGTGACGGTGAGCATCAGCTCAGGCGACACGAGCGAGGGGACGACCAGCCCGGCCTCGCGGACCTTTACGCCGGCCAACTGGGACACGGCGCAGACCTTCACGCTGACGGCGGCGGACGATGTGCTGACCGACGGGACGGTGGGCTACACGCTCACCCTGACGACCAGTTCGAGCGCGCCTGGGTGGAGCGGGGTGACGGTGGTAGTGCCGGCGCAGACGCTGGACAACGAGCCGGAGTTCACGTTGCCGTCCGGGACGCTGTATTACGGGATTGAGTGGCCGGGGATGGTGATAGACGGGCAGGCGACGATCGTTGATGCGGACGCGACGGACTACGACACGGGGTCGTTGACGGTGACGCTGACGGTCAATGGTCAGAGCAACGACCGGCTGGAGATTCGCAATCAGGGGACGGATTGGCAGCAGATCGGGGTGTCGGGCGACACGGTGACGTACAGCGGGGTGCCCATTGGGACCTATAGCGGCGGGGTGGGCACCACGCCGCTGGTGGTTTTGTTCAATGCTTCGGCCAATCCGGAGGCGGCGCAGGCGCTGGCGCAGAACATAACCTACTACAACGTGACCAACGCGCCCTTGCAGGATCCGCGCACGGTGGTGTTTGAGCTGGCCGATGGGGATGGGGCCACCAGCAGCGACAGCAAGCAGATTGTGGTGTCGAAGGTGCACATCAGCGACTTCCAGTATGGGAAGGACGCGGGGTTTGGGGTGTATACCGGCGCGAAGGATTGCGAGATCTATTCGCTGATTGATGAGTATATGTCCTATCCGATGGGCACGTGGTCGGACCCGGAGAATGAGCTTTACGGGCTGGTGGTGCACATCAACAAGAACACGTTAGAGGGGTATGACCAGCAGGTGCTGCTGCGGTTTGACGACATCGTGGGGACCAATCCGGGGCAGATTCCGCCGGGCTCGACGCTGGTGTCGGCGGAGCTGATGCTCTACGTGGTGAACGGGGGCGACGGCAGTCCGCTCCACCGGATGCTGGTGGACTGGGACTCGGAGGCAAGCACGTGGAATAACCTCGGGAGTGGCGTCCAGATAGATGGGATCGAGGCGGAGACGGCCTATTACTCGCAGTTCAACGCGTCGAATCGTTCGGGCAGCACGGGGGTGGGTCAGATTCGGTTCAGCGTGCTGCCGGATGTGCAGGCGTGGGTGAACGGCACGGCCAACTACGGGTGGGTGATGCCGACCTGGGGCACGGCCACGGGCAACGACAACACGATTTTCGCGCCGGCGGAGGCGACGAACCTGGTGACGCGGCCGCGGCTGCTGGTGAAGTGGCTGCCGGCGGAGGCGACGATCAAGGCGGCGAGCTTCCGGCAGGGGCAGGATGGGTATACGGGCACGGTGGACACGCGCATTCGGGAGGTGTCTCCGGACACGGAGTTTTCGGCGGTTACGGGCATGAGCGTGGACTATGAAGTGAATCCGCCCGCGGAGGACTCGGAGCATCTGCTGCTGCGGTTTGACGACATATTCGGGACCGGAGCGGGGCAGGTGCCGCCGTTTGCGAAGATACACGCGGCGGTGCTGGATCTGACCAGCACGGGCAGCGATAATATGGGCGACGGTGGGACGTTCCACCGGATGCTGATTCCGTGGGAGGCGACGACGGCGACGTGGAACTTCTTTGTGGAAGGCATCCAGGCCGACGACGAGGAAGCGGTGAGTGTGCCGACGTTGGCGGCGGGCAATGAGACGCGTGATCCGAACGTGCAGGGGGGGTGGAACACCTTTGAGGTGACGACGGACGTGCAATTGTTTGCCAACGGGACAGCCAACTACGGTTGGGTGGTGTTGCCGTGGCCGTATGGCGCGGATGGGTGGGCGTTCTACACGGCGGACCACGGTACGTTGGAGAATCATCCGCAGTTGCGGGTGTATTACACCTCGACGCGGCCGGTGATGAAGACGGTGGTGTTGACGGGCAGTCCGGCGACCAGCGCGGAGGTGAGCTTCGAGGGTGAGCCAGGCAAGACCTACGAGGTGTGGCGCAGCCCGGCGGTGGCCGGGGCGGGTGTGAGCTGGACCACGAAGGTGGGCGAGGCCACGCCTGACGTAAACGGCAACGCGAGCGTTGTGGACAGCTCGCCGCTGGCGGATGCGGCCTATTACCGCGCCCGCGTTAAGTAACGTCCGGCAATAACCGAAAATGTAGTGAATCAGAGCGGGACGGTGGGGACACCGTCCCGCTTTTTTTAGCGGAGTGCCGCAGAATGGCCAGAGCGTATGCAGGAAGCCGGCGAAGGAGCGCGGACATTGCTGTCCGCCAGATGGAGTGTGGATCGGACAGCCGGACAGGAATGTCCAATGCCGCCAGAGATTGTAACCCGATCTGGATTGTGAAAGAAGCAATGAGTGTTCGGAAAGCCACCCTCGGTCAGCGCGCTGAGCGGGGGAGGTGGCGGCGATTTTGCGCGGCGGCCTTGGTTGCAGTGACAGTGGCATTGGCGCCGGGCGGACTGTCCGCTGCCGAGGCCGGGGCGCACAACGTAATCGCCGGCCTGCTCAACGTGGAGCAGATTTCGGAGGTGGACTCGAACCTTGCGCTGGTGACGCTGACGCAAAAGATCGGCTCCTTCCGGGTCAACCGAACGGGCTGCAACCGCGGGGATTACAACGTGCTGATCAATCCCGGGATAGAGGCCCAGCAGGATGAAAACAACGGAGTGCTGCTGAGCAGCGTGACTGAAAACGGGCGCGATAACTTCGGCACCAATGGCTATCCGTCGAGCGCAATCGAGAGAACCGGCGGCGGCACCTACCGGATCGTGAGCTACCTGAGCCCGGGCATCGAGTACAACGTCAACGTGGCGGGCGCATGGTTCCCGTATGATCAATACCTTGGCGGCCTCGCCCGCAACGCGACGGCTTTGAACGGGGGGACGAACGACACGTTTACCGGCTCGGCGGGGCTGGTGCTGGGCACGCATTTCAAGGGAGTGTCGGGTGGCATTTCGATTGTGGATTTGACCAGCCTGGGCATTGATTCGCGCACCGACGGCGTCCTGCTGGTCAACCACGCCAAGGACGAGGACAACTTCGCGCTCTCGCAAGTGAACACCAACGACGGCACGTGGAATGTGTTTGTCCGGGACATCGGCCAGGGCACTTACAGCAGCTACGAACAGGACCCCGTGGCCTTCGTGTTCATTCCGCAGACCAATGCGATGCTGATTTCCGGGCGCTTCCGGGGCGATGGCACGATTGAGATGTTCAGCGGCAGCACGCCGCAATTCACGGTCACCAATGTGGATGTGGGCTGCTGGGACCTGGAAATCCCCGGCCACTCGCCGACCAACGGCATCCTGATCATCTCGGCGGAGGGCGGCGGCGTTTACAACGGCGACAACATCGTCAGCTACCAGGCCCATACGAACGGCACCGGCTGGGTGATTCAGTCGCGCGACACCCCCAAAAATGGTTTGCAGACCTGCCCGGACGAAGCGGTGGCTTCGTTCGTGTATATCCCCGTGCTGGCTCCCGGCTTCAAGGTCCAGCCCACCGATGGCCTGGTGACGACCGGCAGCGGCGGGACGGCGGCTTTCTCGGTGGTGCTCCAAACCGCGCCGACGGCCGTGGTGACCCTCGAGGTGGCCTCGAACGACGCCACCAAAGGCGTCGCCAGTCCAGCCATCCTGACTTTTGATGTGAACGATTGGTATGTGCCGAATACCGTAACGGTGACCGGCCAGGACGGCGCGGCGGAAGGCGGCTACAGCATTGTCCTGTCGCCCGCGAGCAGCGCAGACCCGGCCTACGAGGGCCTGGACCCGGATGATGTGGTAGCCAGCTCGCTGGCCGCCCGGGCGGCGGTGGTCTGGCCGATAGACTACGGCGTGCAGGTCAGCACGTCGCCGCCCCTGCAGGCGATGGTGACCAATACGATGGCCGGCAACCTGACAGTGACGTTCTACGGGCGGGTGGCGCCCACGGTGCATCCCGGGCCGGACTTCTGCATATCGGTCATGCCGGATACCCAGATGTACACGGGACGGCTTGGTGGCGGGCATGAGGACATGATGATTTCCCAGACCGAGTGGGCCATCAGCAACCGCGTGTCGCGGAATATCGCGTATGTGACGCAGCTCGGGGACATCTCGAACAACGGGGACAGTCCCTCCTACATTCAACAATGGTATCGCGCGACCAATGCGATGTACCGGCTGGAGGACCCGGCCCGTACGCAGCTTGGTGATGGCATCGCCTACGGCGTGGCGGTGGGCAACCACGAAATCACGCCGATTGGCCAAGCCGCCATCGGCACGACCTCCAACTACAACCGGTTCTTCGGGGTGTCGCACTTCTCCGGCCGCGAGTATTACGCGGGCCACTATGGCACGAACAACAATAATCACTTCGACTTCTTCAGCGCGGGCGGGCTGGATTTCCTGGTGTTGTATTTCGAGTACAACACCAATCCGCCTCCGGAATTGCTGGCGTGGGCCGACGAGGTGCTGGCCACCAATGCCCACCGGCGCGCCATTGCCGTGACGCACAATTTCGGGAACACCCAGACGCCGGTGGTTTGGAGCGCCCAGGCTCGTGCCATTTACGACGCGCTCAAAGGCCATACCAACCTGTTCCTGTTCCTGGGCGGCCATGTGACCGGACAGGGCTGGCGCGAGGATACCTACAATGGCCATACCATCCGGACCCTGGTGCAGGATTACCAGGGCTGGACCAATGGCGGCAACGGATTCTTGCGGATACTGGACTTCTCCCCCAGCAATAACGTGGTGGTCGCCCAATGCTTTTCGACGGTAACGGGAGAATACCTCACCGATGAGTTCAGCGAATTCTACTTCCCATACGACCTGCAGCCGACCGGCCCTGGCACGGCGACACCGTTCGTCGCGCTGGCCACGAACGCGGCGGCGCCCGGCGACGTGAGCGCCTGCTTGTGGTCCGGCTTGGAGACCAACAAGGCCTATGAGTGGTATGTGGCCGTGACCGACCAGTGGGGCGCCACCGTTGTCAGCCCCGTCTGGCGCTTTACCACGGCCACTACCAACACCCCGCCGTCCGTCGTCAACCTGGCAGGGACGGTCAGCGGCGACGGGCCCACCACCCTCGTGCTGCTGGCGAGCGATGCCAATGGCGATGCGCTGACGTTCCAGACCCACACGGTGCCGACGCAGGGCGTCATCGGGGATTTTGATCCGGCCACGGGCGCCTTCACGTATTGGCCGGCCTACGGCTACCGCGGGACCGACCGTTTCACCTTCAGCGCCAATGACGGGCAGGCCAACAGCGGCGTGGCCACCATGAACCTTAACGTCGCCGCGCCGCCGGATGCCGACACGAACGGCCTGCCGGACGCCTGGGAGGCCGCCTATGGACTCAGCGACCCGAACGACGATGCCGATGGCGACGGCCAGAGCAACCTCGCCGAATGCCAGGCAAATACGAACCCCACCAACGCCGCCTCCCTGCTTCAGATCACGGATTGGGTGCGGCTGACCAATGGCCACGTCAGCCTGGCTTGGCCTTCGATCGGCGGCGTGCGTTATCGCGTCCAGTTCCGCAACGGATCGGCGCTCGGCGGCGTCCAGGGCGCGTTCACGGACCTGGTCCGGCCGCTGACCAACGAGTTGGATTTCAGCCCCTACGGCGCCCCCGCCGCGCAGGCGTTCACCGACGACTTCACCCTCACCGGCGGTTCGCCGACCAACCATTCCCGCTACTACCGGATCAGAGTGGTGCGATGAAGTTTGCGGTCCTTTGCCCCAAGGGTGCATCGCCGCCCGGCGCGTTGCGCTGGCTGGTCCTGCTCGCGGTGCTGATCCCGGCGCTCGTCCGGCCACCCGCCGCCCGCGCCCACGGCGAGGTTCACTTGCTCATTCTGGAACTCACGCGGCAAATCGAGGCGGCGACCAACAACGCGGCGGCGCTTTACCTGGAGCGCGGCGAACTGCAGCGCGAGCATGGGATGTGGGACACTGCCGGCGCCGACTACGATCGCGCCGCACAGCTTGACCCGAACCTGCCTGGCGTGGATCGGTGCCGGGGCAGACTCCTGGCCGATCTCGGCCAATTGGAGGCGGCGCGAGCTATGTTCGACCAGGCGCTTCAGCGCAGTCCTGGAGATGGGGAAAGTTATGTTGGCCGCGCCCGCGTGCTGGCCAGGCTCGGCCAACGGCAGGCGGCCATAGCTGATTATTGGCGCGGGCTGGAACGGCTGCGGGAGCCGTCGCCGGATTACGTGGTGGAACTTGCCAGGGCGCTGGCCGCCGAAGGACAGGTCAAGGAGGCCCTGCGCGCTTTGGACGAGGGAATCAGGAAGCTGGGGCCGATCTTGCCGCTGCAGGGCTACGCGTTGGAGCTCGAACTCGGGCGCAAGGACAACGATGCGGCGCTCGCCCGCCTCGAGACGATCCTCGCGCGGGCCATGCGCAAAGAGACGTGGTTCGCGCGGCGGGGGGACATCTTCGTCGAGGCCGGGAAGGTCGCGGAAGCCCGGAAATCCTACGAAGCCGCGCTGACGGCCATAGATCGGCTGCCGGGACGGTTGCAGCAGGGACCGGCGATGGTGAAGCTGCGAACAGACGTTAATGTTGCGCTGGCCAGAATGACCAATGCGCCGTCGGTCAAACAATCCAAATAAGAGATATGTTTCGAATGCAAACCAAACCGGGCCTCGGAATTGCGGGGCGTATTTCTCTGACAAGGTGGCCGCTCGCGGCTTCTGCAATTGGAGCGCGGACATACGTGTCCGCGCGAAGGCGGGAGGGCGCCCGGGGCGGATTGCTGGCGCTGGCGGCCCTGAGCGGCCTGCTCATCGCCGGTCTGCCCCCCGTCCACGCGCAGGATCGCCCGGCGGCTGCCAACGTGAACGTGGTGCAGCTTGACTGGGATAACACGACCAACTCGGTCACGGTGACCACGACCCTCTCGCTCAATGGCCTGGTGATTCGCGAGGGGTCCAGCCGGGGAGATTTCAATGTGCAGGTGGGCGAATCGGCCGAGGATGATTATCTGGGCGGCGCCTGGCTTTCGTCGGTCAGCCAGAATGGCCGGGACAGCTATATCACCAATAATTATGCCGTCAGCTCCGCTCACGTGGCCGCCAGCGGCTGCCGGATCAGCGCCGCTGTGCCGACGGCGCCAGAGGCCGGCTCCGCCGTCGAATTCAATGTCAACGTCGCGGCGGCCTGGTTCCCTTATGCCGACTACCTCGCCGGTACGGCGCGCAATTCCGAGGGCGCCAACGGCGGCACCAATGACCTGTTCGTCGGGTCGCCCGGCCTGGTGCTGGGCACGCACTTCAGGGGCGTTGCCTCAGGCAAGTCTGTGGTGGACTTGAGGAGTCTGGGGGTTGATTCCCGGACCGACGGCGTGCTGTTGGTCAACCATGCCAAGGACGAGAACAACTTCGCGCTGTCGCAGGTCAACGCCAATGACGGCACCTGGAACGTGTTCCTGCGGGACAATGCCCAGTATTACTACACCAACTATGAGCAGGACCCGGTGGCTTTCGTGTTCATCCCCAAGACGAACACGACGCTGATCTCGGGGCGGTTTAACAGCGATGGCAGCCTTGCCGCTTTCAGCGGGGACACCCCGCAATTCACGGTTACGAACCTCAGCACCGGCCAATGGGAACTCAAGATTCCGGGGCAGCTCCCGGCGGGGGGCGTGCTGATCATTTCCGCCGAGGGCGGGGGCTATCAGAACGGGGATAACATCGTCAGTTACCAGGCTAACGCTGCCGGGGACGGCTGGGTGATCCAATCGCGCGACACGCCGAAGAATGGTTTGCAGACCCCTGTGGCGTCGGGCGGCGGACCCGAGGAGGTCGCGTCGTTCGTCTTTATCCCGGCGCCGGCCACGACGCTGGTGGCGCCCGACCCCCAAGCCCAGAACCTGGGGGCGTCGCCCATTCTGAAGGTGGCCGTTCCCGAGGCCGGGCCGGGCGATTTCACGGTGACCTTCTACGGGCGCGAAGCGCCCTCCCAGCCGATTGGCCCGGACTTCTGCATCGTGGTCATGCCGGATACCCAGAATTACGCGGCGCAGAGGAACGGCGGCACCAAGGAGATGATGATTGCCCAGACGGAATGGGCGATCAACAACCGGGCGGCACGCAACGTCGCTTATGTGGCCCAACTCGGAGACCTCGTCAACAACGGGGACACCCCCTCCTACATCTCGCAATGGTATAACGCGACTAACGCCATGTACCGCCTGGAGAATCCACCGCGGACCCAGCTTGCGGATGGCATGGCCTACGGCGTGGCGGTGGGCAACCACGAACAAACGCCGAATGGAGATGCCACCAGCGGGACCACTAGCAACTACAACCGGTTCTTTGGCGTGTCGCACTTTGCCGGGCGCGACTATTACGCGGGCCATTACGGGACCAACAACAACAACCACTACGATTTCTTCAGCGCCAGCGGCTTGGATTTCGTGGTGCTGTATTTTGAGTACGACACCACGCCATCGGCGGGAGTGCTGGCGTGGGCCAATGAGGTGCTGGTCACCAACCCCAACCGGCGGGCAATCGCGGTGACCCACTACATGGGCAGCGCTGCCACACCCAGCTCGCTCAGCGCCCAGGGCTCGGCGATCTATAACGCGCTCAAGGCCAACCCGAATCTGTTCCTGCTGCTCGGCGGCCACACTTGCGGCTCCAATAATGAGGGCGAAGGCTCGCGCTCGAACACCTACAATGGCAATACGGTCCGTACGCTCATCTCGGATTACCAATGCCGCACCAATGGCGGCAATGGTTGGATGCGGATCATGGACTTCTCGCCCAGCAACAACGTGGTGACCGTCCAGACCTACTCGCCCTGGACGGATGAATACGAGACCGACGAGGACAGCGAGTTCTTCTTCACCTACAATATGCATACTGGCGGCGGCGGCTCGCCCGGAACGCCCTACGCCGCCCTGGGCACCAACACCGGCGTCAGCCCCGGCAGCATCACCAGTCTCCCCTGGCCCGGATTGCAGGCCCATACGGCCTATGACTGGTACGTCGTGGTCACAGACGGGCTGGGCAACACCACCATGCGGCCCGCCTGGCGCTTCACCAACAGCTTCAATATCGCCCCGGTTGCCAGCAATCAGCTCCTGACCGTGGTCGGCGACGCCCCGATCTCGCTGGCTTTGTCGGCCTCCGATGACAACGGCGACGCGCTGACTTTTCGGCTCAACACCTTGCCGATCCGCGGATTGATCCTCGATTGCGACACCAACAACGGCACGCTGACCTACCTGCCGGCCCGCGGCTATCGCGGCACGGATCGGTTCATCTACCAGGCCAGCGACGGGCTGCTGAGCAGCCCGGCGGTGTCCATGAACCTGAATGTGACGGCGCCGCCGGATACAAATGCAAACAGCCTGCCCGATGTCTGGGAGGCTGCCTATGGCGTGTCGGATCCCAGTGCCGACGACGACGAGGACGGCCAAACCAATCTGCAGGAGTATTGGGCGGGCACCAACCCCACCAATGAGGCCTCGGTGTTCCAGATCGCCGATTGGCTGCGGCTGACCAATGGGCACTTTAACCTCGCCTGGCCTTCGATCGGCGGCACCCGCTATCGGGTGCAGTATCGAAATGCGACCACAAACAACGGCGCCCGGGGCACCTATACGGATATTGTCCGGGCGCTGACGAACGAGCTGGATTTGAGCCCTTATGGCGCGGCTTCCACGCAGTCGTTCACGGATGACTTTACCCTGACCGGGGGCGCGCCGCCAGGCGGCTCGCGCTACTACCGGGTCAGGCTGGTTCAGTGAATCTCCCGCGCGGCCATGCGCGGGACCGGCTGGCGTCATTGAGGGTGAGTCGAGAGCGGGCGCGGTTGAAAGCCGCCTCGCAGTCGGGTTGGATGTGATAATTGCGGACGGTGAGAGCAGAAGACAGTCAAACGATCCATAAAGGCAGTCTATGAAAGACGCGGTTGCAGTATTATTCCTCATGTTGGGAGCAAGCCTGTTGCCGGTGGCCGCGGACCCCGTGGCGCCCGTGCTGGTTTCGCCCGCCAGCAATGCCCTCAACGTCACCACCTCTCCCACCCTCCAAGTCGCGGTTCCCGACCCCAACAGCGGCACCCTGACCGTGAGGTTCTATGGCCGCCTCGCGCTGAAACCCGGACCGGATTTCATGGTCGCGGCCTTGCCTGATTCCCAAAATTATTCCTCAGGCTTGAATGGGGGCACGGTCGCCCTGTTCACGGCGCAGACCAGTTGGATCGCGGCCAATCGCGCCGCGTCCAACTTCGTTTACGTCGCGCATCTGGGCGACATCGTAAACTACGGCGATAACAACGGGCCTTGGTACTGGAACGAACTGTCTGACTGGCGGGACGCCACCAACGCTCTCTACCGGCTGGAGAATCCCACCACGACCGGCCTCCCCAACGGCATTCCCTACGGCGCCGCCGTGGGCAACCACGAACAGTCCCCCAACGGCGACCCGGACGGCACCACGACCTACTACAACCAGTTCTTTGGCGTGTCTCATTTCACCGGCCGCCCCTACTACGGCGGGCATTACGGCAGCAACAACGACAACCATTTTGACCTGTTCAGCGCCAGCGGCCTGGATTTCATCGCCATCTACATGGAATACGACCTGGCGGCGAACCCGCTGGTGCTCGACTGGGCCAACAACCTGCTGCACACCTACTCGAACCGGCAGGCCATCGTGGTGAGCCATTACATTGGCCGCGCCACAACCCCCTCGACGTTCTCGGATCAGGGGGCGGCCATCTACACCGCCTTGCGCACCAATGCCAACCTCTTCCTCATGCTCAGCGGGCATGTCGCCGGCGAAGGATCACGGGCGGACGTCTTCAATGGCCACACGGTCCAAACGCTGGTGTCGGATTACCAGTACTATGACAATGGCGGCAACGGCTTCATGCGGCTCATGCAGTTCTCCCCCAGCAACAGCGTGATCCGCGTCAAAACCTACTCGCCCTGGCTGGACCAATTCGAGACCGACGCCAACAGCCAGTTCACCATTCCTTACTCCATGTCGCCGTCGGTGGCGGAGTCCGATACAAACTTCACGGCGCTGGGCACGAACTTCGAGGTAGTTTCCGGCACCACCAACGGTTGGGAGTGGTCCGACCTGCTGCCCAATCACACCTACGAATGGTATGTCACGGTAACGGATTCATCGAACCACACGGTCACGGGCCCAACCTGGCGGTTCACCACCCGGCAGGAAAGCGCTCCCCGCGGCGTGTCCGCCGGGTTGTTGCAGGTATCCCAAATCCCCGGCTTCAGCGGGGAAGATGGTAACACAAATTGCCAAGTCACCTTGACGCTGGGCGTCAACAACTTCCAGGTCGGCAGCTTTAACCGCGGCGACTATAATGTGCAGGCGGGCTGGTCGGCAACCGATGACCCGGCGCTGGGCGTCCTGATCAGTTCGGTGGCCCAGAATGGGCGCGACAACGTCGGCTACGGCTCCAACATCTATTCCACTTGCGCCATAGCGACCAACTCCAACGGTTCTTACCGAATTGTCAGCCAGGCTTCCACCAACGGCGCTGCCGGCGACGGCTACGAATACAATGTCAACGTGGCGGCGGCCTGGTTCCCCTACAAGGAATACCTGGGCGGCTTTGTGCGCAACAGTCCCGGCACCAACAGCGGTGACTGGAATCTCTTGACCGGATCGCCCGGCTTGGTGCTGGGCACGCATATCCTCTCGCTCGGCGACGGCGAGGGCGTGGTGGACCTGACCAGCCTGGGGATAGACTCGCGCACGAACGGCATACTCCTCGTCAATCACGCCAAGGACGAGGGCAATTACGCCACGTCGCTGGCCAACCCCACCAATGGCACCTGGAGGGTGTATGTCCACGACAATTCGGTGAACGGCACTGACTGCGAGCAGGACCCGTTCGCCTTTGTCTATATTCCGCGCACCAATACAGCGGTCATTTCGGGCCGGTTCCTGGCCAATGGCACGCCGGCCATTTACAGCGGCACGACGCCGCAGTTTACCGTCACCAACCTTGCCGCGGGACGATGGGAACTCAAAGTCCCGGGATACTTCACCACGAACGGTGTCCTGATCCTTTCGGCCGAAGGCGGCGGGACCTATAACGGGGACAACATTGTCACCTATGAGGCGAATACCACCAAAGACGGCTGGATTATTGAATCCCGCGACCTGCCGGCGTGCAATTTGCAGACCCCGACCGGGGACTCGGTGGCATCGTTCGTCTTCATTCCGGCGCCGCCGGCGGGGCTTACCTTGAGCGAGACGAACCTGGTGACGACTGAAGCGGGGGGCACGGCTACCTTTACCGTGAGGCTCGCCACGCAGCCATCCGCCAATGTCGTGGTTGCCCTGGCTTCGGGCGATACCAGCGAGGGGACCGTGTCGCCAGCCAGTCTCACCTTTACTCCCGAGAATTGGGACACCGCGCAGATGATCGTGGTTGCCGGCGTGGATGATTCGTTCAACGACGGCGACATCCATTACGCCCTGACCTGCACCGTGAGTTCAAGCGATCCCCTCTACGGGGTGGTCACGCCCGTCATGATTACCGTGACCAACATTGACAACGAGGAAGGGCTGACGCTGCCCTCGGGAACCTTGTACTACGCGGTGGGAACGCCGGCCATCGTGCTTGATGGACGGGCCGCTGTCTTTGATCCGGAAACGCCGGTTTACAGCGGGGGTTCGCTGACGATCACGCTGACGGCGAACGGCACTTCGGATGATCGGCTGGAAATCCGCCATACCGGCACGGGCGCGGGCCAGATCGGAGTCTCCGGCAGCACGATCACTTACGGGGGGACGGCGGTGGGCACATTCGCCGGCGGCACCGGCACCACGCCGCTGGTCGTTACCTTCAACAGCGCGATGACCCGCCCGGCGGCCGAGGCACTGGTGCGCTCGGTCACCTTCCGCAACGTCAACAGCGAGCCTTCGCTCAACCCCAGAACGGTCAGCGTCGCGCTTCGGTATGGCAACGGCTTCACCTGCAGCGCCAGCAAGAGCATCGTGGTGGGGCAACTGCATGCGTCCGATTTCCAGGAGGGGGTGGATGGCGGCTACGGTGCTTATGCGGGCGCCGCCAACCTCGAGCTGTACCAGGTTAACGCGAATGTCTGCTATCCCTCCGGCCACAGCGCGACCGGCATGTGGGTGGATTACCCGGACGCCAATAACGCCTGCCACCTCCTGTTGCGCTTCGACAACATCATCGGCAGCGGCCTTGGCCAGATTCCCTCCAACGCGATCGTCGTTTCGGCGGAGCTCATGCTGTATATCAGTGACACGGGTGACGGCACCCCGCTCTTCCGGATGCTCCGGTCCTGGAACGCCGCGACCGACACCTGGAATTCGCTCGGCGCGGGCATTCAGACCAATGACGTCGAAGCCCGCAGCCTCTTCGAGTCGCAGCTCGGGAGCTATGACGGCCCGAACACCGGCACCGGCGCGATCTCGACGGGCGTGATGCCCGACGTTCAGGCCTGGGTCAACGGCCAGACCAACTACGGCTGGGCGATGGTCGGCTGGACCACCAACGCGAACGGCACCGCCTTTATCCCCTCCCAATCCACGAATCTCACCGCCCGGCCGCGCCTGCGGGTCAAATGGCTCCCGGCGGGCACCGCCCTGGCGAGCTTCCGCCAAGGGGTCAATGGCTATGCCCATGCGCAAGACACGCGCATCCGGGAGAATGCGCCGGACGCCGATGCGTCGGCGGTCACCAGCATGTACGTGGACGCGGGGGTGACGAGCACGACCGACCCGGAGCAGATTCTCCTGCGCTTTGACAATATCCTGGGTCTCGCCACCAACCAGGTGCCGCCCGGCGCGCGCGTGGAAGTCGCCGTGCTCGACCTGGCCAGCGTCGTGGGCAATGCCTCCGGTGCCGGCGGCAATATCCATGCGCTGCTGCAGCCGTGGCAGGACACCAACTCCACTTGGGAGTCGTGGCTCGAGGGCATTCAGGCCGACGGCTTAGAAGCCGCTCTCACTCCCACGGTGATGCTTGGCAACGCCAGCCTCACACCCATTGTGCAGGGAGGATTCCACTCGCTGGACGTTGCCTCCGACGTTCAGGCCTGGGTAAGCGGGACCCGAACCAACTATGGCTGGGTGGGATTGCCCTGGCCGGGCGGCACCGATGGGTGGGGCATGGCCACCTCCGAATCCTCGGTCGAGCGGAACCGCCCGCAACTGCGCGTGTATTATACCGTGGTTTCCAACCCGCCGCCGGCGATCGTTTTGACCACGCCTGCGAACAATGCCAGCTTCGCTGCGCCAGCGATCGTCAGTCTAGCGGCGGCCGTTACGACCAATGGCAATACCATCAACTACGTATCCTTCTACGATGCGACGACCCTGCTGACCAACATCGCTAGCTCGCCTTATGCCTGTTCCTGGACCTTCCCGCTGGTGGGCACCAATACTCTCTGGGCTCAAGCGGTCTATGGGACCACGAACAAGGTGAATTCAGCCACCAACACCATTGCCGTCACCAGCTTGCCGCCGGTGATCGTGCTGACTCTGCCGACGAACAACGCCAGCTTCAGGGCGCCTGCCACGATCAGCCTGACGGCTGTAGTTACCAGCAACTACCATGCGATTGAATATGTCGGCTTCTACCATGAAGGGACGAACCTGATCGCCAATATCACCACCGCGCCCTATGAGTGTTTATGGACTAATGTTGGCGCCGGGCTCTACGATCTCACCGCCCGCCTTGCCTGCAACACCGGTTTGACCGTGGATTCGGCAGTTGCCACCGTGACCGTCACCAACTGTCTGCCGCCAGGCATTGAGACCCAGCCGCTGGACCAAATCCGCGGCCCGGGCGGGAGCGCCTTCTTCCAGGTTGCCGCGGCCAACGCGACCACCTACCAGTGGCGGTTTAACGGTGAGGATATCTCCGGGCAGACGGACGCCGTATTGACCCTCACGAATATCCAGATGGCCGACTTTGGAACTTACACCGTCCTGGCGAGCGGCGGCTGCGGCGACATTCTTAGCGCCCCAGCCCGGCTCACCCTGGCCACCCCGCCCGCGATCACTTCGCCCGTGTACAACCTGGGCCTCTTCAGTTTCACGTTCACCAGCCAGGTGGGGCCGGTCTATTGGGTGGAGTATCAGAACAACCTCGGAGAGCCGACTTGGCAATTGTTGACGAATGTGCCCGGCACTGGCGAGTTCATCACCGTCACCGATTATGTAATGACCAACATTTCCCGGTTCTATCGTGTTCATGCCCAATAAGTCTTGCCCCGCATGGGGGGAGCTGGCCGCGCCGTGAGGCGGAGACTCCAGCAGAACTTCCTGGCGATGCATTTGGCTGACGACATATGAGAACGATTACGCTGAATGGCTACTCAGATGAGCAACTGCGCCTGGCTGCGCGCCTGTATTATGTTGACGGCTTGGGCCAGAGCGAGGTCGCGCGGTTCGTGAAGGTTTCCCAGGCCAAAGTGTCACGGCTGCTCGCGGCGGCACGCGAGCGCGGCATCGTGCGCATCTCGGTGGCGGAATACGAGCCGCGCCACGAAACTCTGGAGCGCACCCTGTGCAAACAATTCGGCTTCGGCGCCGTTGCCGTCATCAAAACGCCCGAGGGGGCGACTGCCGAGGATGCCCGGCGCGCGGTTGGCCACTTTGGCGCTCCGTTCGTGGCGGACCTGCTGGCGCAGGACGCGGTTGTTGCTATTGCGGGCGGCCGCTCCATACGCGAACTGGTGCGTCAGTTGGCTGAAGACGAAAACCGGCACCTGACGGTGGTCCAGGCCATGGGCAACATTGATTCCCATGTCGGTTCCGAAGACGCGCTCGAGCTGGGCCGTGTTCTCGCCCGCCGCAGCGGCGGCTCTTTCGTCACCCTTAACAGCCCGGCGTTCGTTTCCGACCGCAAGACCCGTGATGCGTTCCTTGCTTTGCCTCCAATCCGTTCTGTCCATCAGCGCCTCGCAGAGGCCGATGTCGCTCTCGTCGGTGTCGGCACCCTCGACAATTCTGTCTTTGCCGCCCGCGGGGTCTTAACTCCCCGCGACATGGACGAGCTGGCTGGCTGCGGCGCCGTCGGTGAAATCTGCGGCCGCTTCTTCGACCGAAACGGGCGGGAATGTGACTCGCCCTGGCGCGACCGCGTCGTCAGCATTGGCCTGGAACAACTGCGCCGGATTCCCAAGGTTATCGGTATTGTTGCAGGCGGCGACCGTTCCGCCGCCATCGCCGCGGCCGCCCGAGGCAATCTGCTCAAAGCTTTGGTCACCGATGAGAGCTTAGGTCAGTTCCTCGCCCGTGCGGCTGCTCTGCCCGCCCGCCCCGCTGCTAAGGCATGAGGGCTTAACCCGACTTTCGCTACCGGCGGGCGGTTTAGGTTTTTTGGGGGTAGGCAGGCT
>DAOPPX010000099.1:0-19288 GCA_035358715.1 Verrucomicrobiota bacterium | reverse complement strand
AGGTTTTATGTCATCCAGGGACGTGAGTCCAGCAGAAAATGTCCAAACTCCAGACACCCCGCTTCAGCGGGGTGTGGGCGATGGTCTCGGCCTCCGAACCGCTTCAGCGGTTTGTCGACCGCCGTAAACCGCTGAAGCGGTTGTGTGACTCGTCCGCGTGCCACACCCCGCTGAAGCGGGGTGTTAATGAGAGGCATGCTGCGGTGTATAGATGAAGCGACATACGGAAGGCCCGGATCTACGGCATAGAACCGCCCAAAGAAGAAAACTGTCTTGCGCCTGCCGATTGCAGATCGGCAATACGGCAGATTACAAATCCGCGCTACCCGGAAGAGGCCGGCAACGGCGAGCTGCGCCCCTCCGGCGACGGGGGTAGGGACGTGTCGAAGTATGCAACAGGTGTGAGGGCATGCCGGCTGGCGTCGGGCGCGGCGGCAGAGGAGCCCATGAATGCCGGCGCTAATGAGACAAAACGAACCACGAGCGGAACAAAAGCTTCCGACGCGGCGGGCGCTCGGGGCCAGAAGTCGCGTGAAAGCTTGATTTCCGCGCGTGGAAGCGGGCTGGCACGAAGCCAGCTAAGCAGACAGATGAACTCGCGCGGGAAAGGCAAACCGCGCCCAACTCAAAGACGAATGCTTATGAACACGAACTTAAGCGCGAGGCTGCCGCGCGTCGCAGAGGTGGCCGACCGGGTGCCAGTGATTTCCCGGCGGGCGGAGTCCATGGACATACTCATCCAGGTGGATGGAGTGGAGCTGACCGAGAAGTTGCGCGCGGCGGTGAGCCGGAAGATCGGGCGGGGGCGGCGGTATGCGCCACGGGCCGTGCGGGCGCGCGTGCAGTTGCACAAGGTGCGTGGCAATCCATCGCCGGCGCAGTTCCGGGCCCGGGTACACTATGAGGTGCCAGGGAACGATGTGGTGGCCGAGCACACGGCGCACGACCCGATTGCGGCGCTGGACGTGGTAGCGGACAAAATGGAGAGGCAGCTTCGGCGGCGGAAGACAGCACGGCTGGTTCGGCGGGTGCGGTGCCAGCGCCGGAAGGCGCCCGGGTGGCAACCGGTCCGCGGGATGTAATGCGGGAGGGAGGATGGGTGGATGCGCATATTCATTCTAGGAGCGGGGGCGACCGGGGGTTGGCTGGCGCAGTTGCTGGGGCGACGGGGCCACACCGTGTGGTGCGGCGACCGCAACCCGGAGCGGGCGCGCCGGTTTGCCGGGCGATCTTTCGAATGTCGCGCGGCCAATGGGCGGAGCTTGCGCTCGGTGGTGCGGGCCGCGCGCGGGTGCCAACTCCTGGTCAATGCGGCGCCGGCGGTCTTTAACGAAACCGTCCTGCGGGCGGCGCTGCGTTTGCGGGTTCACTACCTGGACCTGGCTTCGCACCTGTCACGCAACCCGTTCAAGGCCGAGCAGCTCCGTTTCGAGGAGGATTTTGCGCGGCGCGGTCGGCTGGCGTTGATCAACGCGGGCGTGGCGCCGGGCCTGACCAATCTTCTGGTGGCGGCCTGCGCCGACACGCTGGAGGAGGTGGACCACGTCCGGATTCGGCTGTTTGAGGACATCGAGAGCGACGGGCCGGTGTCAAGCTGGTCGGCGGAGGTGGCGCATGACGAGGCGATTTCGCGGCCGCGAGTCTATCGTGACGGGCGGTTCCGGCTGGCGCGGCGATTCAGCGGGGCGGAGTGGTTTCGGTTTCCGCAGCCCATCGGGGAGTCCCGGGTGGTGCTGGCGGCGCAGGATGAGGCGGCCACGCTGCCGCGTTTTATCGAGATGAAGCACCTGGACGTGAAGATCGGGGGCAGCGAGATGGAGCGGCTGCGGCGTTGGTATCGCCAGGGGAAGCTGCGGACGTCGGGGGAACGGGTCAACGAGCGGTTTCCCGACACGGCGACGCCGGCGGAAGTGGCTGAGCTGATGCGGCGGGGCAAGTTGCAGAACGCGAGGTTTGCGGTGTGCGTGGTGGTCAGCGGGCGGCGGGGGGGGCGGCGGGTGGAGCGGCGGCGTTCTTGCGTGTTTCCGAGCCTGGCGCGCCTTCGACGCGCGGGGGTAGCGGGCACTCCGATTGCATTCGCCACGGCCCAATGCGCGGCGGTGTTTGTGGACCATTTTCCGCGACACTTGGCGGGGGTGTATCCCCCGGAAGCCCTGTCGGCGAGAGTTCGGGCAAAAATCCTGCGCGGCATGAACCGGCGTGGATTTCGATTCCAGAGGGGCACGGCGCGGTTGGCGGCCGAGGAGCCGGAGACAAGCCATGTGTGAACAGAAAGGACAGAACCATGCATAAGGAAGTCGCTTGGGAGAGCAATGTGACGGGCGAGATCCGGGCGGAAACAGCTTTGGAGGCCAGGCGCCCGGGCTGCTCGGCCGGCCAGGCCGCCAGCGGCAGGAGGCCAGGCCGCCGGAGGCGCCCGGGTGGCTCCGGCGCGGGGTGGTTTGCCCGAGCGGGAGGGGGGCATCGTCCTCCCAACTTGCTGATCCTGGGGGCTTCGGGGCACGTGGCGCAGGCGTGCTTGCGGCGCTTGGAGGCGCGGCGGTCGAGCTTCGGGCGGCTGGTGTGCGTGGATCCGAGCCCACGGTTGTTGCACAACGCGCATTTGAACCATCGGAGGCTGCGCTACGAGTTCCTTTGCCGCGGATTCAAGTTTCCCGAGGACACACCCTGCTATCACGCGCTGCTGCGGCGGCACCGGATTGACATCGTGCTGGACCTGACGGATTTGGACACGCTGCCGATCCTGGCCGCGACGGACGCGGCGGGAGTTTCTTATGTGAACACGGCACTGAACGACGGGCAGCGGGGTGTGGCGGAGGTGGTGGGGGCGCTGCATCCGACGCGAACACAGGCGCGGCTGGCTCCGCATATTATCAGCACGGGGATGAATCCGGGCGTGGTGAACATCTGGGTGTGGCATGGTTTCCAGGAATATGGACCGCCCACCGAGATAGTACACTTTGAATACGACTCGTCGGAACCGGAGAGCGGCTGGCGTCCGATGACGACGTGGTCGCGCGGAGAATTCCTGGCGGAAACGGTGTGGGAGCCGACAGGGGTGCTGCTCAACGGGAGGCTGCGGATGCTGCCGGGCAATGCGCTGCAACACCGGGAGGAGTTGCGGACGGTGATGGAGCCGGTGTTTTCGCTGCCGTCGTATCCGCGGGGCCTGATCGTGCTCCACGAAGAGAATGTGAAGCTCGGGCAGAAGCTGGGGGCATCGTCGAAGTATATCTATGCGATCCATCCGAGGACGATGGACCACCTGGAGCGGCTGTGGCAGGAGCGGGGCCGGGTGGAAGTGGCGGACCTGGAGGTTGGGAACAACACCAGCATCCCGCTGAGAGGCGCGGATACGATCGGGGTGTGCCTCGAGTATCCCGACCAGCGCGTTTATTACGTGCACAGCCTGGCCAACGACGAGGTAACGGGGACCAACGCGACGTGCGCGCAGGTGGCGGTGGGAGTGGAGGCGGGGCTGACGGCGCTGCTGGCGGGGGGCTTGTCGCCGCGGCTTTACTTCGCCAGCGACCTCTACGACACGGTGTATTCGGACGTGGTGTTCAGCGAATTGCGGGTGGATCACTTTGTGTTTGCGAAAGAGGACGGGGCGCTGCGTTTGCGGCGGCATGTGCCGGCCTTGGGAGAATCAACGCGGGTCAGGCGCTTCGTGGGAGTCTGATACAAATCAGTCCGCCGCCGGAACCAAATGAACCGCCCGGCGGGACGGCGGGCAGCAGGATTGATCGGATTGCTGTGGAAGCGGGCGCAAATCGCCACAGAGACTGAGTGGCACGGCATTCGCTAAAGGGGAAGGCAACAACCGACCGTGATGCTCAGAGCCATGAAAAAGAGTATTCTCATTATTAGCGACGATCCGGACCGGCAGGACGCGCTGACGGCCTTGCTGGAGCTGGAGGGGTACGGGGTGGTGCGCAGCAAGGCGGGCCGGCAGGCGGCGGCGGCGCTGGCGGCCAATTCGGTGAGCCTGGTGATTGTGGATTTCACCACCGCCCCCAGCTCGCCCGAGCGGGCCTGGCGCACGAGCCGGACCGTGCAAGCCTTGACCGACATTGCCCCGTTTTTGCCGTTGCTGCTGCTGTGCGCCGTGGAAGACGAGCTGGACGAACAGACGCTATTCATGGCCGACATGGTGTTGTCGCCTCGGGTCGAGGTTCCGGCGCTGCTGGATGCGATCGAAACGCTTTTGTCGGAGAGTCTGAGGGAACGGGCGCAACGCAAAACCGGGCACATCGCTCTGTTCCGGTGAGCCAAACCCCTGATGCTTATGAAACCAAGATTGCTGGTAGTGGATGATGACTCGTCGGTGCTGGACGCGATGACGGAGCTGCTGGCGACCGAGGGTTACGAGGTGCTGGCGGCGCGCGACGGCGCCGGGGCGCTTCGCCAATTCAAGTCGGGACCGGTTGATCTGGTGGTGTTGGATTTGAATCTGGGGACGGATGACGGGTGGGATGTGTTTCGGAGGATGGCGGAAGTGAACCCGTTTGTGCGGACCGTGATTATCACGGCGGAAGGCGGCCAGGAAGAGCTGGCGCGGGCAGCCGGGGTGGACGCGCTGGTCGAAAAGCCGATAGATGTGTCGGTGTTCCTGGAGATTGTGCGGGACCTGCTGGCGGAGCGGGACGCGCAGCCCCGGGAGCAGATTCGCGGCGGGGATGAACGCTGCCGCTACGTGGCGCAGAATTATGAGACGTTTCTAAGGCTGCTGTATGAGCGGCGCCGCGCCCCGATGAAACTCTCCCCGGAGTGGAGCCGCCTGGGCGCGGGTTTGCCGGACGCAGGCGAGGGCGAGGTCGACGAGGGACAACTCAGCGTGGTCGGGGGGGCTTTCTGGGGGTGCGAGCGCAGGAAAGGCGCGGGGGCATGAGCGCAACGATGGAAAGCAGAGAGGGGAGTGCCGGGCTAAGGAGTGGTGCCCAAGCAGGGTGTAGCCGGGATCGTCTCCATAGTAGAACCGGTTCGTCGTCCCCGCCCGGCACGCATACTCCCACTCCGCCTCCGTCGGCAGCCGATACACCCAGTTGGTCGGGATGCGCCCTGCCGCCCGCTCCTGCAATGTCAACTGCCCGCAGTAGTTCGTCGCCTCAAACCACGTCACCTGCTCGACCGGCCGGTTGGTGTCACCCGTGAAATAGGACGGATTGCTGTCCGTCACCGCCAGGTACTCGCCCTGCGTCACCTCATGGTGGCAAATGTAGAACCCGTGCGTGAGTGTCACCTCCGTCTGCGGCTCTTCGTCGCTCCGCCTGTCCTCTTGGGTGTCCGGACTGCCCATCGTGAACCGCCCGCCCGGCAGCCACACAAACCCCGCCGGCGCCACCGGGAGCGAGCCCCCTTGCACCACCGCCCGGTAGTAGCGCTGGACGTTGGGCGGCGAGATCGTGTCATACCAAATCTGCGGGCTCTGGGTGAAAACGACAGTCGTCAGAGTGGTCCAGACATTTGTGTTCCCAATCGAGTTGGCCACCTCGATCTGATTGGTGGACTTGGTTTGGCGGGCACAGCGCACCGGCGTCCCGCGCCGGCGCGGCGCGCCCCCGACTGAGTTGCCCCTGGTGAATCACATTCTTCACCTTGGGCCCGATTACGGCCCGTTCCGCGCACGTGTCAAGCGCGGAACGTTTTCACATACTCCTCAACTCCAACCGAACCAAAGCGTAGTCAATAGCCAGCAGGGCGCAGTCCCAACCCGTGGCCTTGCGAAGCTCCTTAACCCGGACCTTTCTCCCCTGCGCAGCCGGCGCGCGGGGATCCTGCCCGCTTTTGCCGTTCGGACCGTGAAAGCGGGCAGGATGCCCGCGCGCCGGCTGGTTGGCATTTTGCACAGAGTGCGAAATACTCGGATCAAGAGTCAGTTTTCGACCCCATCCTGCCGGCTGCGAATGTGGCACCCCGGCAGTCAACTTCCATTGCTGCCCACCTATCCCCGCCGTATCCCCCTCTAAACCCCCTGTATACCCCTTGTATACCCCCTCTATACCCCCTGTATTGGAATAGAGGGGGTATACCGGGGGTATACAAGGGGTATAGAGGGGGATATGGCGATGGGCTGGGCTGGGAGGCTGGAGGCGCCGCATGAATGAGGCAGGTCATCGCGAAGAAACATTGTTCAACCAGCCGATGGGATTGCCGACGCCGGAGGCGCGGGGGCGGGGTTCCCAGCCCGATGGATTGGCAGGGGGTGGTGGTCGTTTTGGGCAAGGGGGGAACGGCCAACCTGAAAGCCTCGCTGTCAACCCTGCGGGTTGAAGCGGCTTGCCTGAGCATTGTCGGTCCCGGCGGCGAGGCGGCTGGTCAGTAATTGCCGATTGCCTTGGGGCGATTCCGCGCTATGGTGAGCGCATGAACCTGGCCAGGAAGCTGCTTCATACGAGATACCGCGTGGACGATTTGGAACGGACTGTGAAGTTCTACCGCGAGGTGCTCGGCTTGCAGGAGGTGCGCCGGCACAAATCACCGCGGGGCTCGGAGCTGGTGTTCCTCAAGGCGCCGGGCAGCGCGGAGTTGATCGAGCTGTGCTGCTTTCCCGCGGGCGGCCCGGTGCGGGTGCAGCCGGATTTGACGCACCTGGCGTTTGAAGTGGACAGCCTGGAGGAGTTTGGCCGGCACCTGGCACGGCTCGGGCTGGCGTATTCGGACGGCCCGCATCTCAACGCGGACGGGGGCGGCATCGCCTTTGTTGATGCGCCGGAGGGCTACGAGGTTGAGTTGATCCAGCCAGGCAGGTCTGGCGGGTGAGGTTGCCTATGCGCCGTGTGTGAAGCTTCGCTGCCGCCAGTTTGAGTTCACTTTCCCGCGCCGCGCGCTGGTGATGGGCATCGTGAACGTCACGCCGGACTCGTTTTATGATGGCGGGCGGTTTCTGGACACGCGTGCGGCGGTGGCCCACGCGCTGCAACTGGTGGAGGCGGGCGCGGAGATCATTGATGTGGGCGGCGAGTCCACCCGGCCGGGCGCAGTGCCGGTGGCTGAGTCCGAGGAATTGCGGCGGGTGATGCCGGTTCTCGAGCAGTTGGCCGGGCGGGTCAAGGTGCCGCTCTCGATTGACACCGTCAAACCCGGGGTCGCCCGGGCGGCGCTGGCGGCGGGGGCCAGCATCGTCAACGATGTCGCGGCCAATCGGGAGGAGGCCGCCATGTGGCGGCTGGTGGGCGAGACCGGGGCGGGGTATGTGTGCATGCACGCGAAAGGCACGCCTCAGACCATGCAGCTAGACCCTGCCTACGCCGATGTAGTCCGCGAGGTGGGGGAGTTTTTCGAGGGGCGAATTGAGCGATTGGGCGATTGCGGCGTGGGCCGGGAGCAGATTATACTTGATGTCGGGATTGGCTTCGGCAAGACCGTCGAGCACAACTTGGAGTTGCTCGGGGCGGCGCGGAGTTTTGCGAGGTTCGGGCGTCCGCTGCTGGTGGGCGTTTCGCGCAAGTCATTTATCGGGAAACTGCTGGGCGCGGAACCGCCCGGGCGGCTGCCGGGGGCGCTGGCGTGCGCGTGCCTGGCGGTGGCGGCCGGCGTGCAAATTGTGCGCGCCCATGATGTCGCGGAGACCGTTCAGGCAATTCGAATGACCGAGGCAATTCTGGCGAAGCGAAGCTGATAAGATGTGGCAAACCCTGCAGGCTGCGTGGCGCCCCGCGCTGGAGATTCTCATCCTGGCGGTGGGGATTTACTATGCCTTCCGGTTTGTGCGCGGCACCCGGGGCGCGCCGGTGGTGACGGGGTTCCTGGTGGCGTTGCTGGCGCTGGTGCTGGTGAGCTACCTGCTGAAGTTCAAGGTGCTGCAGTACTTCCTGGGAGGGTTCTCCGCGTTCTTCGTGCTGGCCGTGCTGGTGATCTTCCAGCCGGAACTGCGCCGGATGCTGGCGGAGTTGGGCAACCTGCCGCTCTTCGCCACCGCCCACGAGCAGCGGGAGAATATCGAGGTGATTATCCAGACCGTCGAGCGGCTGGCCGACGTGCGCATCGGCGCGCTTATTGCGATCGAGCGCTCCATCCAGCTTCAAGAGGCGGTCGAGTCCGGCATCCTCGTGGATTGCGAGGCGACGCCCGAGATGTTGGAAACCATTTTCTTCCCGAACAATGCCATCCACGACGGAGGAGTGATTCTGAAAGGCGACCGCATAGCTTTCGCCGCGTGCATTTTCCCGCTGACGCAGCGTCAGGACCTGAACCCGTCGCTGGGCACGCGGCACCGCGCAGCGATCGGTTTGAGCGAGGAGACCGACGCGGTGGTGGTCGCGGTGTCGGAGGAGACCGGGGCGATCTCCTACGCCTATAAAGGCCAGTTGGTGCGAGGAGTGACGGTCGAAGAATTGCGCGCGTTTCTGACTTCCGTGCTCGTCATCCCCGCACGCGCGCGCAACTGGCTGGGCTGGCTCCGGTTTCGCAAAGCCGACGAAGCCAAGCCGGGGCCGGTCCGCGTGGCCAGGACGGATTCGCCGGCCACAACCGCAAGGAAAGGAGCCAGCCGATGATCGCTTTTCTGCGCGGCCTGATCTTCGAGGACTACTGGCTGAAGCTCTTCTCGCTGGCGCTGGCGGTGCTGGTTTGGCTGACGGTCACCTTTGCCAGTCAGGGGGACGCCCCGACCGAGGACCGCGTGCTGTCCCGCCTGCCGATTACAGTTGTCTCCGAAACCGAGGACGTGCGCAACTTCAAGGTCAGCCCCAGTGAAGCGCAGGTCCGGGTGCGAGGCGACGCCAGGACAATCCAGAAGCTGCAGAGCAAGCAGATCCGGGTGACGGTGGACCTGACCGGCGTAACGACGGCGCCCGAGCACCGCAAGCGCGTTGAGGTGTCGGCGCCGCCCGGGGTCGCCTACCTGCGCGTGGTGCCGGAGGAGGTGCAAGTCATCTTCCCTCCTGACTGGTGATTCGTTCCGCCCTATGAACGGCCCGAAGAGGATCTTCGGCACTGACGGCGTTCGCGGGACCGCCAACACCGAACCGGTCACCGCCGAGACCGCGCTGAAGCTGGGACGCGCCGCGGGCCATGTCTTCAAGCATCTGGAAAGCCAGCCCCGGGGCCGGGGCCGGCACAAGATTGTGCTCGGCAAGGACACCCGCCTGTCGGGCTACATGCTGGAGAACGCCCTGTCCTCCGGCATCCTCTCGATGGGGGTGGACGTGTTGTTCATCGGCCCGCTGCCCACGCCGGGCGTCGCCTACGTCACCCGCAGCCTGCGCGCCGATGCCGGCATCGTCATCACCGCCTCCCACAATCCCTACGACGACAACGGCTTCAAGTTCTTCCGCGCAGACGGGTACAAGCTCGACGACAAGATCGAATACGCGATCGAGGACCTGGTCTTCAGCGGCGCCATCGAGAGCATCCGCCCGACTGCCGACGCGATTGGCAAGGCGGTGCGCATTGACGACGCGCTGGGCCGCTACATCGAATACGCCAAGGCCTCATTCCCGCGCGGCATGACGCTCGAAGGGTTGCGCATCGTCGTGGACTGCGCGCACGGCGCAGCCTACAAGTCAACCCCGTGCGTGCTGCGCGAGCTGGGCGCGGAGCTCTTTGTTTATGGGAACCAGCCCGACGGCAAGAATATCAACCAGGATTGCGGCGCCATGCATCCGGCGCGCATCTGCCAGAAGGTCAGGGAACATCGCGCCGACCTGGGCCTGGCGCACGATGGCGACGCCGACCGCGTCCTGCTCTGCGACGAGAAGGGCGCGTTGATAGACGGCGATGACATCATGGCCATTGCGGGGCTGGACCTGCTGGCGCAGGGGGCGCTGGCCCGGAAAACTCTGGTCAGCACCGTTATGAGCAATGCGGGGCTGGGAGCAGCTATCACCGCAGCGGGCGGGCGCGTGGTTTGCACCGGCGTCGGCGACCGGCAGGTCATTGACGCGATGGTGAGCCACGGGTGCAACCTCGGCGGCGAGCACAGCGGCCACCTGATCTTCCGCGACTGCAGCACCACCGGCGACGGCCTGGTCGCCGCCCTCCAAATCCTGCGGATCATGCGGACCAGGAATCAGCCGCTCTCCAAACTGGCGCAGTGCTGGAGCCGGGTGCCCCAGATCGTTACCAACATCGTCGTGCGCGAGAAGCGGCCGTTCGCGCAACTGAACAAGGTGGCGCAGCTCATGGCGGATGCGGAGGCGGAACTCAAGGGACAAGGCGGACGCGTTTTCCTGCGCTACTCCGGCACGGAGCCCAAAGCGCGCTTGCTGCTGGAGGGGCGCGACCGTGCCGCGCTGCGGAGATGGACGCGCAAGATCTCCGAGGTAATCCGGAAGCAGATCGGGAGGTAGCGCTTTCTATTCGCGGGCCGCCTGGTTCGAGAGCGGACCGCGCCCCGGTGAATCCCCGGTAGCATTTCTGGGATCGCCCCGTATTGCCCGTTTTCGCGCGGCGTGGGAGGCTGTCTGTGCGATATGCCTTTCTGTTCTGTCTGTTTGATGTTTGATGTGGGAGGGGCGGTTCGGATAACCGAACCGCCCCTGTTTCCAGGCGCCACCCAGCCGCGGCAGCCGCAAAGGCAGATCCAGCATCAGCCGGCCGGCAGTCCGTCGGACGCCAACAGCCGTGCGAACAGGTTTGCAACATCCGTATCAGTCCAAATGTTCTTGCCATGAAACCACGCCTCCGCCCCAATCCCTTGCGGTCTAATCCCCCCCGCCCGCCTGCCAAGACCAATCACCGAATCACGCTGCTCCTGGCGGATGACCACCCAGTCGTGCGCCGGGGCCTCTTGGCTTGCCTGGCCCGGTGCGCGAGTTTTGAAGTCCTGGGCGAAGCCGCCGATGGCCAGGAAGCGCTCCAGAAAACCAGGGAGTTGGCGCCGGATATACTGGTGTCCGACCTGGAGATGCCCCACCTGTCCGGGCTGGCGGTGGCCAGGGCGCTGCGGGCGGAACGCTCAACCACCAGGGTGTTGATCCTATCGGCGCATTTGAACCCCGCCTATGTGCTGCGGTGTGCCCAGGCGGGCGCCAGCGGCTACATCCTCAAACAGTCGCCCCCCGACGAGTTCATCCGGGCGATTGAAGCGGTCAACGCCGGTCAGCCCTTTTTCAGCCCGGAAGCCCTGCGCGTCACCCTTAACCAGTTCGTTCGGGGCAGTTGGCATGGGCCCAATCCGGCCGGCCTGACCAATCGTGAGCGGGAAGTCCTCGTCCACATCGCCGAGGGGTTCAGCAACAAGGAAATGGCCGATCGCCTCTGCATCAGCTCGCGCACGGTCGAGACCTATCGCGACCGCCTGATGCGCAAGCTGGATATTCACACCATCGCGGGTTTGACTCGGTTCGCCGTAGCCCGAGGTTTGACAACTGTTCCCGAGCTGGCAATTGCCTGAGGAGCAGCCCGGAAACCCGGGGGGCGAGCCACCGCCGAACCAGTCGGCGGCCTGCTTGCCAAGGAAAATATTCTGGCCTAAGCTGATGCAATACTAACCTATGAAGTTTGCACAGATCTCCAAACGTGTACTGTTGGTGGTTATGGTCAACGTCCTGGTCGTGACCACCATCACCCTCGTGCTGGGCCTGCTTCGGGTCGGAAATTACTTTCCCGAGGGCGGTCTGACCGGGCTCGCCGTGTTTTGCCTGGTGTGGGGCTTTGGCGGCGCGTTTATCTCGCTGGCCATTTCGCGCCTGATGGCCAAGTGGATGATGGGCGTGCAGGTCATCCCCCCGAACACCTCCGACCCGGTCTTGCAGGAGTTAGTGCAAACCGTCCACGGCCTCGCCCGCAGCGCGGGCCTGCCCAAGCTCCCGCAAGTCGGCATCTACCAATCCGACGAAGTCAATGCCTTTGCCACCGGCCCGACAAGGTCCCGAGCCCTGGTGGCCGTCTCGACCGGCCTGCTCCAGCGCATGCGCACCCGCGAAGTCGAAGGCGTGCTCGGACACGAAATCGCCCACGTCGCCAACGGCGACATGGTCACG
This sequence comes from Verrucomicrobiota bacterium, assembly GCA_035358715.1. Taxonomy (GTDB): domain Bacteria; phylum Verrucomicrobiota; class Verrucomicrobiia; order Limisphaerales; family UBA8199; genus UBA8199. The sequence continues at coordinate 7,361 of DAOPPX010000099.1, read as the reverse complement.
ATGACGCTCATCCAGGGGGTCATTAACGCCTTTGTGCTGTTCCTTTCGCGCGTCCTGGCCTTCGTCATCAGCCAGGCCCTGCGCTCCCGTGACGACCGCGGCGGCGGCGGATGGCTGCACTTCCTCCTTGTCATGGTATTTCAAGTGGTCCTCTCCATTCTGGGCTCGTTTGTGGTGTGCTGGTTCTCCCGTTGGCGCGAGTTCCGCGCAGACGCAGGCGGCGCTCGCCTGGCGGGGCGCGAGAGCATGATTGACGCCCTGCGCGCCTTGCAGCGGCTCCATGACCCCGAGCTCGCCGCCGCCGAAGCCAAGCACGCCCAGTCGTTCCAGTCTCTGAAGATTTCGGGCCGGCGCGGCGGTTTCATGGCGCTCCTGTCCACCCATCCGCCCCTCGAACAACGCATCGCCCGCCTCGCCCAAGGCGCCTCCTGAAGGCCAGCCTTGGCAGCCCGCGCCGGCTTGCGGGCTGGCCTGGCGGCGGCGGCCGGCGCGGCGGTGGGGTTCCCGTGACGGCGCAGAAGAGATATTCGACACGGCGCCGGCACGTGGTAGAAATACCGCATCAATATGAAAGGAACCTTCTTGTTTCTGCTGGCAAGCCTGCCGCTGGCCCTGCCGGCTGCGGAGCGCAAGCCCAACTTCCTGTTCGTTTACACGGACGACCAGCGCTGGGATGCCATGAGCGTGGTGCAACGCGAGCAGGGTGACCGCGCCCGTTTTCCCTGGTTCCAGACACCGAATATGGACCGGCTCGCCGCCGAAGGGGCGCGTTTCCGCAACGCCTTCGTCACGCTCTCGCTCTGCGCCCCCAGCCGCGCCGCTTTCCTGACTGGCCGCTACAACCACCTCAACGGCGTTGCCAACAACCGCACCCCGTTCCCCACCGCCAGCGTCACCCACGCCAGCCTGATGCGCGCCGCCGGTTATGCCACCGCCTACATCGGCAAGTGGCACATGGATGGACAGCGCGGCCAGCGACCGGGCTTCAGTTACTCGGCCAGCTTCATCGGCCAGGGCCGATACTGGGATTGCCCCTTCGAGATCAACGGCCAGTCCACACCGACCACCGGCTGGGTGGACGATGTCTCCACCGATTACGCCATCAAGTTCATCCGGCAGCATCGCGACGAGCCCTTCTCCGTGGTCGTAGGCTTCAAAGCCTGCCACGGCCCCAACAATCCCCCGGAACGCGCCAAGGCCCGGTTCCCAAAGGCCACGGCCCGGCCCGTGCCGAACCTGGGCGTCCCCGCCATCTACCGCGCCGGCGGGGATGTTCCATCTGCTGAAACCAATGCCCTCCCACAGAGCACTAATCCCGACTACTTCCGCTGCATCTCCGCCGCCGATGACAACCTGGGCCGCCTGCTCGACACTCTCGACGAGCTGAACCTGGCCCGCGACACGGTCGTCGTTTTCGCCGGCGACAACGGATACTACAAAGGCGAGCACGGCCTGGGCGATAAGCGCTCCGCTTACGAGGAGTCCCTCCGGATTCCACTGCTGGCGCGCTATCCGCGGCTGGTCGCCAAGGGCAAGGTGATTGATGAAATGGTGCTCAACATTGACCTCGCGCCGACATTCCTCGACCTCGCCAGCCTCCCGATTCCGGCCCAGATGCAGGGGCGCAGTTGGCGGCCTCTCTTTGCCGGCAAACCCGCCGACTGGCGCAAGTCTTTCCTGGCGGAGTATTTCCTCGAAAACCAGTTTTCAGGCACGCCGACTCTCGTGGCCGTCCGAACCGCCGATGCCAAACTCATCAAGTACCCCGGCCACGAGGAGTGGACAGAGCTGTTCGACCTCGCCCGCGATCCATACGAGACAAAGAACCTGGCCGTTGACCCGGCGCACAAGCCACTGCTCGCCAGGATGCAGGCCGAGCTTCAGGAACAGCTCAAAGCGACCCAGTTCGTCATCCCCGACTATGCCGACAAGCCGGGAACCGGGAACCAGCCCGCGGTCAAGAAGGGTGGCAAGAAAAAGAAACAGCGGGCTGGCACCAACTGATCTGCAGCCCCGGTGTCTCGGCCCGCGGTGAATCTCCGCGGTGCCGCCGAAGCGCCAGCCGGCTTTCGATGTCCAGCCGCCGTCACGCGCTCAAGGATTTCGGCGAGCATCCCAAGCCGGCTGCGAGTTGGCGTTGCGGCCCGCGGCAATTCAGCCCAACAGGCGTTGGTCCTGGCAAGATGTGCTTTGCCCCGAGTGCCCTTTAGTCTTGCATCGCCGCTGGTTCCCCGCAATTTTGGCTAGCATGATCGCCACGAAACGAGTTCGGACGACAACGGCGCGAGCGGCGGCCTCCCGGCTTCCGCTTGTGGGTAGGGCGCAAGGTGCGGCGCATGTGAAGGACCAATCCTTATGATCGAGTTCAGCCACAGAATCCTAATGACGGGCTTCGGGGTAGTGGCACAGGCCACCCTGCCGATGTTGCTGAAGCATGTGCGCGTTCCCTGCCGGAACATCACGGTCATTGACTTTGAAGACTGCGAAGAGGCGCTGCGCCCCTGGCTCAGGCGAGGCGCCCGCTTCGTCCGGGAACGAGTCACCCCGACGAATCTGCCGCGGCTGCTCTCGACCTATGCGCGGCGCGGCGACCTGATCATTGACCTGGCCTGGGGCATTGACTTCTTCGAGATCCTGGAGTGGGCGCACAACAACCAGGTGCTTTACGTCAACGCCTCCCTGGAGTCATGGCATTCCTCGGTGGAGATGCCCAGCAAGTCGTCCATGGCGAAGTCGCTCTACGCCAATTACGAGAAGTTGCTCCCGATCGCCGCCCGGTGGGGGCAGGCGACCACGGCGGTCATTGACCACGGGGCCAACCCGGGGCTGGTGTCGCATTTCGTCAAGCAGGGATTGCTGGACATCGGCGAGAAGGCGCTTCGGGAAAACCGCCTGCCCCGCGCGCAAGCCCGCCGGCTGGAACGCATGATGCAGGACCAGACGTTTGCCGAGTTGGCCCGCGCGCTGGGCGTGAAGGTCATTCACTGCAGCGAGTGGGACACGCAGCGCGCGTCCAAACCCAAGCGGCCGGACGAGTTCGTGGGCACCTGGAGTGTCGAAGGCATGTGGGATGAGTCCATTTCGCCCAGTGAACTGGGGTGGGGGACCCATGAGAAGTGGCTGCCCCCCTTCGCGAGCAGACCGGCAACCGGCCCCGCCAACCAGATCATCCTGCCCCAGATGGGCCTCAACACGTGGGTCCGCTCGTGGGTGCCCCACCAGGAAATCGTCGGCATGATCGTCACGCATGGCGAATCGTTTGGCATCTCGCACGCCCTGACCGTGCGCGAAGCGGGCCAGGCGGTCTATCGCCCGACCGTTCACTACGCCTACATGCCCTGCAATGATTCGATCGTCTCCCTGCACGAACTCCGCTGTCGGAATTACGAGCTGCACCCGAGGACGCGCATCCTCAGAAACGAGATCACCGAAGGGATGGATCTGGTGGGCGCGCTGATCATGGGGCACCGGTTCCAGTCGTGGTGGACGGGCAGCAAGCTGAGCATTGCCGCGGCGCGGAGAAAGGTGCGCGGTTCCAACGCCACGACGGTGCAAGTGGCCGCGGGGGTGTTGACCGCGGCGTTGTGGGCCATTCGGAATCCGCAGCGCGGGGTGTGCTTCCCCGAGGACTTGCCGCACGAGGAGATTCTGCGCGAGGCCCGCCCTTACCTGGGGCGGCTCATCTCGGAGCCCTCGGATTGGACCCCCTTGCGGCGCCACCGGGTGTACTTCGATGAGAACCCCATGGCCCAGGCTGACCAGAGCGATCCCTGGCAGTTCACCAATTTTCTCTTCCGTCCTTGACGCCGATTTCGTTTAATCCCCCGGACAAAGCCCGGCACAGGAAGCCCGCGCGCGCGATTGCCGCCACGCAGCAGCCAGCGGTGCGCGACGCGCCGCCTTGCGGCATCCTGCGGGTCCCGGGCTTGTGGTCAGTGTCGCAGTTGGAATAACGAAGCTCGAATCATGCAAAAGAACCCAGTCCTCCGGAGAATCGCAGTCTGCACCGCCCTCATTCTACTAAGCGTATCAACCCTGGTCGCGGCCCGCCCGGCCCGTTTTGTGCAGGACCGCTTCGTGGTTGGCATGTGGGTGCCGCCGGCCACGAATGATGATCTGGACAAGCACTACCGGGACATCGCCGAAGCCAACTTCACGCTGGTGGTCAACCAGTCCGGCACCAACACCCGCGCGCATCTCAAACGCTGCAAACGGTTCGGGCTGCAAACACTCGTCCCGGCCAACGGGCCGGTCGAGAAACTGCCGGACGGCCCGGCGTGCTGGGGCTACCTGCTGGTGGACGAACCGGGCGCGGGCGCATTTCCCGAACTGGCCAGGCGGGCCGAGGAGATCCGCACCAAACGCCCCGGCCGCTTCGGCTACGTCAACCTCTTTCCCAACTATGCCCCGCCGAGCGCGCTGGGCACTCCCACCTACGATGAGCACGTGGCGAAGTTCGTTCGGGAAGTGCGGCCCGAAGTGCTCTCGATGGATCATTACCCGCTCATGCGTCCGGAGGGTGACAGCCGCGAACAATACTGCGCCAACCTCGAGTGCTTCCGCCGGCATTCCCTGGCCGCCGGCATCCCGTTCTGGAACTACTTCTACAGCATGCCCTTCAACGACCGCCTCGACCCGACCGAAGCGCAAATCCGCTGGCAGATTTTCACCTCGGTTGCCTACGGCGCCAAAGGGGTGCTCTATTTCTGCTATTGGACGCCCGGCAAAGGGGCCGCGGGCGCGGGCGAGTTTCCCAAGGGCGGCGCGGTCATCACGGCCGAAGGGCTCAAGACGCGCCATTATGAGGAAGCCCGGCGCATCAACGCCGAACTCAAGAACCTCGGGCCGACGCTCATGAAGCTGACCAGCACCGGGGTATATCGCGTGACCACAGAAACGAACAGCAATGCGCTGGCCGGCAGCCCCCTCCGCAAAGTCGCGCGCGTGGGCGGCGACCCGGTTGGCAAATTCATTGTGGGCGCCTTCAACCACGCCGATGGCCGGCGCGCCGTGGTCATCGTTAACCACAATCACAGCTACACCGCCTGGCCGACGGTGGAGTTTGACGCCGACCCGAAAGGCGTGCTGGAGGTCAGCAAAGCCACTGGCAAGGCCGCTCCCGTGGTGGATGACAGCCCGGAACTGAAGGGGATTCAGCTCTCATTCGGCGCCGGCGACGCCCGGTTGTTCCTGTTGTCGCCCGCAGGACGACGCTAAACCGGGCAATCGCGCGGTCGCGGAACGGCTAGGTCAGGACGATCTTGTCGCCCTCTTTCAGAGTCACGATAGCCTTCTTCCAATTCAACGATTGGCCGGCTTGCTTGGTGCGCTGGCGGCGCAGCTTGCCCCGCACGTTCAGCGTGTTGACCCGCACCACCTTGACCTTGAATAGATCCTGCACGGCGGCCCGAATCTGCGTCTTGTTGGCGCGGGGATCGGCCATGACCGTGTATTGATTATACTTTTCGCCCTGGCGCGTCCCTTTTTCGGTTAAGCGCACGGTCCGGATGATTTCAAAAGAGTTCATGCTATTCCTTGCCTATGCGGGCTTCGACCTGCTCGAAGGCGTTCCGGGTAAACACCAGCTTGTCCGGGCGCAGCACGTCGTAGGTGTTGAGCGCATTGCCTGTCGTTAGCGCCACGTTGGGCACGTTGCGCGAGGCCAGCGTCAGATTCTTGTCGGGCGCTTGCGCCACAATCAGCGCGGTGCCTTTCAACTCCAGGGCGCTGAGCACTCCGACGAATTCCTTGGTCTTGCCGGACCCCAGCTTCAGGTCATCCACCACCACCACATCGCCGGCGCGCAGCCGCTCGGAGAGGGCCTTGCGCAAAGCCAGCTTCCGGGTGCCCTGCGATATCTTCTTGGTGAAATCGCGCGGCTTGGGGCCGAAGACCACGCCGCCGCCGGGCCACAGGGGCGACTGGAACGAGCCCGCGCGGGCGCGCCCGGTGCCCTTCTGCCGCCACGGCTTCTTGTTGGTGCCCGCGACTTCACCGACGTTCTTGGTGCAGGCAGTGCCGCTGCGCTGGGCGGCCCGGTAGGCGACCACCGCGTCGTGCACCGCCTGGGTGCCCTTCCCATCCTCGATGATGGGGAATTTGACTTCCAGTTCGCCCTGGTTGTTTCCTTTGATGTCTTTAATAGTAAGCTTCATGGCAGCACGTTACTTCTTTTTGCCTGCGCTCTTCTTGATGTTCTCGGGCCGCTCCGAATGCGGCTTCCAGCCCTTGGGCCGCTTCTTGGATTCGCGAATGACCACGTAATCGCCGTTGGCACCGGGAATGGCGCCCCGGATCAGCAGGAGGTTGTCCGCCTCATGGACCTGCATGACCTGCAGGTTCTGGGCGGTGCGCCGCACCTGGCCCATGTGGCCGGGCATCTTGATCCCCCGCAGCACGGTGCCCGGGAACAACCGGTTGCCGATGGCGCCGGGGCGGCGATGCCACCCCTTCGCCCCGTGCGTGCTGTCGCCTCCGCGGAAAGCGTGCCGCGCCACAACGCCCTCAAAACCCCGGCCTTTGGTCAGGCCGATGGCATCCACATAGTCGCCCGGCGCAAACAGGCCCGGGCCGACCACGTCGCCCGGCTTCACTTCCTTCGAGAAGTTGCGAAACTCGCGGATGCGCTTAACGGGCAGGCTGTTGAACTTCTTCAGATGGCCTAACAAGGGCTTGGTGACCCGGTGTTCCTTCTGGTCGTCAAAGCCCAGTTGCACGGCGCTGTAACCGTCGCTCTGCTGCGTCTTGCATTGCAGCACGCGATTCGGGCCGGCCAGCACGATCGTCACCGGCGTAATCACCCCTTTCGCATCATAGACGCGGGTCTGGCCCAGTTTCTTTCCAAGTAATCCGAGTGGCATGATGTTAGAGTGGTTAAATTTTAATGGTGATGTCCACGCCCGCCGGCAGATTGAGCTTCTTCAACTCGTCCACGGTCTTGGCGGTCGGCTCGATAATGTCAATCAGCCGCTTGTGCGTGCGTTGCTCGAAGGTTTCCTGCGATTTCTTGTCCGCATGCGGTGAGCGCTGGACAGTAAACCGCTCGACGCGGGTGGGAAGCGGGATGGGCCCGGCGACGCGGGCGCCCGTGCGTTTGACGGTGTCCGCAATCTCGCGGGCGGATTGGTCTATGACCCGATGGTCAAAGGCCTTCAGTCGAATACGAATGCGTTGTGCAGCCATACAAAGAACAATTGTCTATTAATGGTTTAGTTAAAATGTTCCGCCCCCCATTTTGGGGAACGGAACGCTGAATGTAGCAGACCCGGTCCGCCGCGCAACAGGTTTTTGCAGAAATTTCGGCGCTCCGATTTGACTCAAAAAGATTGTTACCCGGGCGAGGAGAAGATGGTCGAGTAAGC